>CADBAY010000004.1 GCA_902792815.1 uncultured Bacteroidia bacterium | reverse complement strand
TCCAGATACAATCTAATCAAGTCTTTCCGGTCCATTGTATTACTTCGTGTTAAAGGTTTTCATCAATTCTTGTCGCGCGGCCGATATGGAACTCTTCACTCCGCCCTTCGTCCTTCCGGTTATGGCGGCAATCTCATCCAGGGAAAGTCCGGTGGCTCTCAATTGGAGCAATCGCCTTGTACCTGCAGGAAGTCGCTCCAACGCCTTGTCAGCCATCTTTTCGGCCTCCGATTGTTCTATCAGCGTAGAAGCGTCATTACCGTCCGACAACCATTCCGGATACACCCCGCTTCTCACGGGGCCTTTCTTGCGCCAAAGTGAAATACAACTGTTCTTGGTAGTAGAAACAGCCCAGGCCTCGGCACTGCGAATCTGCACACCGTCACGTCTTGCAACCCAAAGCCGCAGCAGCACATCCTGCACCACATCCTCCGGATCACCGTCCAGCCGGGATGCACGGAAGAACTTCAGTGCCGTCGCCAGTACCTTGGGCCTTATCTCTGTGAGTTCTATTTCAAGCGTTTTATCCATACTTCACAGACATAGACGCAAAAACCGCAAAAAGTCAAGTAAAATTTACGACTTTTTTACCTACCACCCCGGAATCTGAAAGCACAGACCGAAGTTAATCCCCAGATTGGGGACCATCGTTGTGTGATAATTGTTCTTGGCGCTATCAAACGCATTAGCCAGGTAGCCGTCATAACTCACTGATGCCATCAGGCCGATGTGCGAAGTGAGATGGACCTTGACACCGGCGCCTGGTGAAACAAACAAGCTGAGACCGGGCTGATTCCCGGCAATGGAATACTTCTGATTTGTATTGATATTCTTTGCTCCCAGCATCCAATAAATGCCCGCCTTGAGATTGACAAACGGAGAGAACCTACTGTCCGTGAAGAAATAATGTGTGCTGAAATATACTGGAAGGGCTGAGAACTGGTACTGCTGGTGGTAGCTGTATCCGGCACCCGCTCCAACGCTGAACTGCTCGTTGATAAACCTCTCGTGAAGATAATTGGCCCCTATAAGCCTGTCGCCCAAAGTTCCCAATTCGGGCCCTGCAGTAACTTCAACCACATTGAGGCATCCTTCTCCTGGATCGAAAGAAGTCTGAGCTCTCAAGACTTGAGGGAAAAGTAATAGAACTATGAGGATGACACGTAATACTTTCACGCGGAAACGAGATTCTATAACGGCCTATACTGATTTCAAAAATCAAGCCTTCACATACACCTTCACATCCATCGCCTTCCCGCCCTTCACCACGGCCCCGGCCTTAGTCTCCTCCAGCCGGAAGCCATTCTTCTCCAGCACCCGGGCCGATGCCAGGTTCTCCGGGAACACCTCTCCGATGATGCGCTCCAGCGCCAACTCGCGGAAAGCAATCCCGCAGATCTGCCTCACCGCTTCCGTGCCGATGCCCTGGGACCAGAACGGCGTCAGAATCATATAGCCAATCGATCCGACGGCGCGATTCTCATCGGCCATTCTCTCCACGGAAATGCTGCCGACAATCTGCCCGTCCACCACGATGGCCCGCCAGACACCCTCCTTGCCATCATTCCCGGCCACTATCCCAAGCCACCAGTCGGCATCCGCTTCGGTGTAAGGATACGGCAGTCTGTCCGACAGAAATGTCCTGTCAACGGCATTGCAGAGCGCCATCAGCGCTTCCCGGTCAGCAGAGGTCCACTTATGAAGGTCAATGGTCATATTCAATTCAGTCCAAACAGATTAATCGCGAATTTAGCCATTTTCGGGCAGACGGGCAAATCCTGCCCACCGCTGTCCACCACTGTCCACCGTGTCCACTCCGTCCACCGGTGGACAAAGTGGACAGATGCGTATAAGCGTCAGGAAATGGATGCAGGCCGATGGGAATATAAGGGCCGATGGTGCCCTGATCCAGCGTCCTGCCGATGCCGACGTAGATAAGGGAAAAGGTACTTGCTCGTCTGTCAGTTTGGTCTCCGGCAGAGCCTCCGCCCAAACAGCCAGACCAGCAACCTCTATTGCCACCCTTCGCTGTGAGACTGTGACCGGACAAGCCGGCCACAGACTCACGGACGCCCTCCGCTCCATTGGCCCTCGCGGCAAGGCTCCCGCACTTTAAAGGGAAAGCGGTCACGGTCAGCAGTCGGTTGTTCCGCTCGCTGCGCTTGCTCCACAACCGCCAGCTCACCGTGCTGGTTTATGCCCCTCAGTCCCCGGAGGGGAAGATAATCACCCGGGAGCCGTAGTGCCAGCGCGACTGGCAGTGCCCGTATCCCGCTTTCCATAACATAATCCCATCGGAATTGTGTAACAGCCGCCGTCACCGGCAGTGCCCCGCATCAAGGGAGGAAGTATCAAGGGGTCAGAAGCCCGCAAAAACGGCCTGCAGGGCGTCTGATTACACAATTCGGATTATGTTAAGGACGCTCCGTCAGTGCGGTGCTGAGGTCCTACCTTCGAATTCCCGGGTGAGGCGGCGGAGGACAAGCAGCCCCCCTCAAGGACCTCCGGCCTCCAGGCCCGTCGGGGGGCTGCGCACTTTGCGCGTCCTTCGTGGGAACGTCAGTGCCAGTTCCGGCAGCGCTCCACCCGCGGTCGGATAAACCGCCCGCGACTTCCGCTTGGTGGCTCGTATCAGGATAAAGGAGGTGTTCGTGGGCGCAAAGTGCAACCACGCATACCGTCAGTGCAGTGCGAGGGTAAGAAGCCCGCTGGGAGCCTCAGTGCAGTGCGAGCAGTCCTCCGCCTTACGCACCTCCGGTGCTGGGTCGTTCCAGGCCGTGACTCCTCTTCCTCCGCAGGCTCCGGAAGAAGAGTCCCGCCCCTCCACTCCGCGGTACGGCTTCGCCGTGTTAATACCTGCCTGCTATTCCTCCACACCTCTGCCGGGAAGAATCCCGCCAGAAGTGTTCCGGGCAGGCAGGACACAGCCGTCCGCATCCGCTCCCGGCTGTTGGCGCAGACAGTGTCGGGATTCCGCTACGCTGCACCCGCCACAGACTGCGCCGGGGGGCCCCGGAGGGAGTCTGCCCACCCACAACGTCGGTCTCTTCCGCTGTTCCAGGGAGCCTTGCGTCTCCCTTCCACGGCGCTCCAGAGCCCGCCGCCCCTCACGCTGCCAGACACCCTCCGGGGCCACGCTCCACTTCGTTCCGCGCCCTTGGTTACTGGGAGACTCTAAGCCGGGCTGCCGCCCGGACGGTATCAAGAACGGGAACGACATCACACGCATCACCGACCCGCCTTAGAGACTCCCAGCAACCAAGGCCAACCAGGAAACTTACGCCCCATCCTCAGTGCGTAATCCACCGACATCACCCGCCCGACGAGGGAGAAAAGGGTATAAATATATACAACGGGAGGCAGCGGCTTGCGCCGCTGCGGGTGCTGAAATACAGTGCGGTTCGAGTGCCTATAGCACTATTTAACTTATTGAAAATAAATTTGTTAATGTCATTAATTATCACTATCTTGTATATAGTTTTAAAGACATATTGTTATGAGAACACAGTTACATAATTGGAGAATTTTGGTAGACCACATCATCGACAAGGTGTGGGAGTACATCGATGAACTTGATATGTGGGATGACCGCACCACCCTGTGGGTTGACGCGGAGCAAGCGTCAGTGATCCTGGGAGAGGACGGCAAGACCTACCCGGGTGAACCGAAGCCAGTGGAAGAACTCATTACTACCGGCGAGGATGGCCGGAAGGAGCCCAACGTGGACGCCATCGAGGAGTTTGCTTATGGCTGGTTTGACTTCCGCCAGGTCTGATATATGAACCTACTCTGAACTCCCTATAAGCTATTGCTTTGCCCAAAACTTGTAGCGCCGTATGCCTGCCTTTAAACCATCAGTCCTCTTTGATGATGCCTATGGCTCCATCGGAGACATCACCTTCTTCCACCGCTATGGGAAATGCTTCTACCGGAAGCGTTCCCATAGCGCATACCCCGGGACAGCCGCCCAGACATCAGCCCTGGACGCGCATCGCCGGGCATTGGCCGCCTGGAGGACAGTTCCCCATGGCATCCAGAAGATGTGGAATCATTATGCGATGGAGGTTGAACCGCACAAGCCGCCATTTGATCACCTGGCATACATCTCCGGCCAGAATCTCTTCGTATCTGCCTACCACGGATTCTACACCCTGGGCGATGAGCACATACCCAGCCCTCAGCGATTTGCGAAGTTCCCGCCTTTTGCTGCTGCCCTGCAAGATGCCAGGAAGGAGAATGGCAGCTTGATTATACCGGCAGTTGTGAGCATCCACAAGAATCTGTGCCCGGAGAAGTACCGGCTGCTAACGAAGGTCCAGCTGGCGGAGCCTGGAAAGGGATGCCACCCGGGACTTATGCGAAACTTCCTGGCAGATGGCTACTGCAGCGATGACGCCGTATTCATAGTAATCCCAGGGTATCGGGACATCTGGGGTTTCGAACTCGGGCAGTACCAGGTACACATCCGCTTCATCCTGCTGGACATCGTTACCGGCTACCGGAGCCAGTACCAGCAAAATTCATTCTTAATCTCCGCACGGTAGACCACCGCTGCGGATTTTTCCGGAAAATCAGAAAAGCCAGTGCAGATTTTCCCAGAGCCGGATGGTGCCCTGGACATCTATCTTATTCCCTTGGTAGGTGATGTAGCCAAGGTTCTTCCATGTGTTTGTTGTGGTCCGGCTGACACCCATATATGCGGAGAATTCCGACGCATTGCAGAAATCCCTCTTCTGGGAGTATTCCTTCAGGCGCTCCAGCTGCTTCGACCAGTTCTCTATCTTCGGCACCGTGAACGCCAGGAATTGTTTCACGTCCATTGTCTTCAGGTCCTTACTGAGGAGCATGGCGGCTACTTCGGCCGCTTTCTTTGCATCCACCTGGAGGCTGAGTATATTGCTTTCGTTCTGGGTCATAGGGCGCTTATTTCTTCATTTCCGTATCAAAGAGTTTCATGGCATCGGCCTTGGTCTTTTCGGCGATGGCAATATAGGGTTTCATGGACTGGTAGTCGGAGTGGCCGGTCCATTTCATCACGACCTGCGGCGGAATACCGCTGGAGAGGGCGAAGCAGATGAAGGTACGACGGCCGGCGTGGGTGCCTATCATCTCATACTTCGGGAAGGTCTCCTCTACACGTTCCCCACCACGGTAGCAGGTACGGGTGACGGGCTCATTGAACCCAGCCAGTTCGCAGAGGTGCTTCAGGTAGCGGTTCATCAGCTGGTTGGGCAAGACCGGCAACGCCAGGTTGTCCGGGAAGGTCTGCTTCTCATATTTCTTCAGGATCTGCTTGGCGAAACTGTTCAACTCGATGGGCAAGCGGTCGTAGGTCTTCATCGTGGTGATATACATCACACCGTCTTTAATGTCGGTCCGTTTGAGGTTGGCCATGTCAGAATAACGGAGGCTGGTGAAAGCGCAGAAGCAGAAACAGTCCCTGGTCTTGGCAAGTCCGCCGGCGTCTTCTACCACCTTTTCGTATTCGTTGCCGTTCATGTCCGTCAGCGTCACCTTGGTTCCGTTCTTGGGGATTTCGAAATTATAAAGGTGTAGCAGCTGCTCCTTGGTCAGGAAGATGACCGGCTTCTCCAGCACCTTGAACTTGGGCCGGTAGCGCTTGATTGTGTCTTCTTTGGTGTAATTCTTCCGGAGCGCCCAATACATGAACCAGCGCAGATTATTGAACTGCTTGGTAACGCTCTTCTCCTCCAGGCCCAGGTTGCGGAGGTAGATGACAAATTTATTGATGCCGGATTCGTTGAAGAATTCGAAGGTCACTTTGGGATTGAACTTCTCAACGTGATTCTTGAAAGTTTTCCAACACTGGTGCGTGGCATACGCCCAGCCGTTGGCCGCCCCCTCTTCCTTGGTGAATTCGTCCAGGCGCGTGAAGAATCCGACACGCTTCACCTTCACCGGAATCGGATTCTCCTCCGTTTTCATCTCCAGCGCCTGCTTCAGGTGCTTCTTGATGTCTTCTTTTGTGGGCTTCTCCTTCAGGTCCATCTCCCACTCCGTGAAATGGGACTTGATCTTCTGCAGGTCGGCATTGATCCTCTCGGCGGGGACTTCCTTGGCATTCTTATAGCTCTTCGGCTTCACCTTGTTTCCATCCCAGTTATCAGGATTGATGGAGTGGCCAATCGTGGACTGAAGGGTAACACCCTTCACCGACAACTGGACGCGAATCGCCTTCTCCTTGGTGCGCTTGCTTTCGCGATTTTCGAGGTATACTGTAACTGGCATAATCAGTCTAAGTTTAAAATCTACGCATAAAGTTACGCATAAAATTTTGAAAATCCAAATATACTTCGATTTACTATTCTTTCGCTAAAGTGGCTTTAATCAATTACTTATAAAACTATTTTTGAATATTATTGTTCTTGAAAATGGAGTCCTATGCTCCACAAAAGGCGCTGATTTTTCAGCGCCTTTATTGTTTTACCTCCCCCTCCCCTTTTACACAAGAATCAAACATCACCTCATTATCAAGCAGTTACCTCTCTTGACCTGGTAAAAACCAACCAGGTCAAGTGGCGTAAGTGATTGATAATGACAATACGGGGGGACGGGCACATTACTCATAGATGCCAGGCGAGTACGCGAGGGCAAGGATTAAAAAAAATCATTATATTTGAATATGATTGACAAACACGCAAGCAGGATCGGGATTTTTAACGAGACATTGGAAATCCTAAAGAAGGGGTGGTACGCCTCCCGGAGCGGCTTAAAGGTACGGCTGCCCGGCGCGGAAGAGGTTATGGCCGCGGCCAAAATGTACAGAGAACCAATCCACGACACCATAACCCCCACAGTGCCCGTTCAGACCGAGGTCCGGGTGGAAAACAAAGACTGCGTCCTGGCAGCCAAGGATCTCATTGATGCCGGTTTTAACCCCGCCATGCTTAATCTGGCCGACCTCATTACGCCAGGAGGGCTGGTAGAATACGGTTCCGGAGCGCAGGAGGAGAACCTATGCCGTCGGAGCAACCTCATTCTCTCGCTCTACCAGTTCTCTGCCGGCAGAGTGCGCCAGTATCCGGACCTTGGGCTGGTTACGCACACGGATCAGTATCCTATGGATGAGAGGAGCGGCGGCATTTACAGCGGCATTGTCACCTTCTTCCGCGGCCCGGAATCAGACGAATCGCAGCTGGACGACAAGCCATACAATATCCCGGTGATTTCAGTAGCGGCGATTTGCTGCCCCCGCATCGGCCCCGACGGCATGATGATCAACAGAGACGCAGAAACGACTTTGGAGAAGATTCGTACGATCTTCCGGATCGGGATGGCCAACGACCATGATTCACTGGTACTATCGGCCTTTGGCTGCGGAGCTTTTGCCAACCCGCCGTCACACATCGCCAAACTATTCCACCAGGTTATGGAGGAAGATGAATTCAAGAACAGGTTCAAGCTCATCGACTTCGCCATCCTGGACGGCTACAAAACGGGCATGAGCCACAATCCCGAAGGCAATCTGATGCCCTTCAAAAGAGAATTCGGGCAATAGTGCACTATAGCTTACCTGCTTTCTTCAGGGCATCGAAGGTCTCGGAGAGCCACTCATCGTAGTGGTCATAAGGAGTGTCGGCCCACCAGTTTAAAAGCTTGTTTAAAGACTCGACGTCATCTTTGATACTGGTGCACGTGTATTGCTCCGGGTCGCGGTTGACCGTTACCACATGATTATTGTCTTCTTTAAAATCAATACGGTAAATACAGTATCCCGTCCAGCTGCGGTGAGCCCAAAGAGTCGATCCCTCCATAAACCAGAACCACTTATCCTCCATAGCTTGAGGAACATTGCCGCAGCGGAGCGCTTCCATTTCCTTCTCGCTGAAAACTCTTTTAAACACAAAAGTATCATGCTGCACAGGCATGGGCTCGGTTTTCCAGTCACCGCGTTTGGCAACTTGTGTTTTGCGACCTTCTGTCATACGATTCGATTTACAGGAGCAATTTTACTGTTTTTCCGCGATTTTTCAAAAAAAATACTAACTTGCACGTATTATGAAACTTACAATCAAAATCGCATTAGCCACGCTGTTAGCTATGGTATGTATGACCGGATTCGCCCAGGAGCAGCAGAGCGCCCTGGACAACATTTTCGCCCGCAAGAGCGTCAGGAGTTATACCGACGAGCCTGTATCGCCCGAGCAAGTTGAAACCATATTGAAAGCGGCTATGGCAGCACCATCGGGGATGAATATGCAGCCTTGGCGCTTTGTGGTGGTTACCGACCAGAAGGTCAAGGACATACTGGCTGTCGGATTCAACAAGATGATTGCCAAGGCCCCTGTGGTTATTATCGTCTGCGGCAAGACTACCAACAAACTCGGAGCGCCCAACAAGAACTGGACTGCCGACTGCGCAGCATCGACCGAAAACCTGCTGCTGGCAGTCGAGGCCCTCGGCCTTGGCGCCGTGTGGACCGCATGCTATCCGTACGAAGACCGCATGAACCCCACCGTCGAAGCCCTCGGGCTGCCCGAGAACATCAGTCCTTATTGCATAGTGCCCATAGGACACCCTGCCGGGAACGACAAGCCCAAGGACAAATGGAACCCGGAGAATATCCACTACGAAAAGTGGTAGTTAATTACTAGCTTTTCTTTTTTACCCTGTTGCTCAAGCCTATCGCGCCCACGGGGCATACGAGGCGGCACAGGTGGCATCCGACGCACTTGGAGCCAATCAGTTGAGGACGGCGTGTCTGAAGGTCGAATTTAAGGGCCTGATGACCGCCGTCCGAGCATGAAATGACGCAGCGGCCGCAGCCGATGCATTTTTCTTTGTCGAACTTGGGATAGACGATGGTGGTACGGTCAAGGTCGGAAGGCAGGTAGAACTTGGGCAGAAGCTCACCCACAAGGGCATCCAGCTTTTCGATCCCGCGCTCCGCCATATACTGCTGCATGCCGTCAATCATATCGTCGATGATGCGGTAGCCGTACTGCATTACTGCGGTACATACCTGCACGTTGCGGCATCCCAACTGTATGAATTCCAGGGCATCGCGCCAAGTCTCTATACCGCCTATACCGCTGAACTGCACATTCTTCATGATGGAAATCTTGGCCATTGCCAGGATATGGCGCAGGGCGATGGGCTTCACGGCCTTGCCCGAGTAGCCCGATCCGGTCTGGCAGCCGTTGACATCCGATCCTTCACCCAGGGTGACGCTCTTTATGGTGTTGATGGCCGAAATTGCATCAGCTCCGGCAAAGTAGGCGCCCAGTGCCGGCTGGGATATGTGGGTTATATTCGGCGTCATCTTGGGGATGACTGGAATCTTTACGCTGCGCTTTACGAACGCGGTGTAGAAGGTCACCAGCTCGGCGTTCTGCCCCACATCGCTGCCCATGCCCGAAAGACGCATCTGAGGGCAGGAGAAATTGAGTTCCACCGCATCGCATCCGGCATCCTCGGCCATCTTGGCAAGCGAAATCCACTCTTCTTCAGTATTGCCCATTATGGATGCTATCACCACTTTGGAAGGATAGTTCTGCTTCAGGCGCTTCAGAATGTCGAAGTCCACATCGGCCGGGTTCTCGCTCAGCTGCTCCATGTTGCGGAAGCCGGTGAAGGGCTTCCCCACAGCGTCGAAGCGGGGCGACACTTCTTTGATTTCCTGCATGCAGATGGTTTTGTAGAACACACCGGCCCAACCGGCGTCAAATGCGCGCGCAACCATTTCGTAATTGGTGCAGACGGCCGATGAAGCAAGGAAGAAAGGATTCTCGCAATGAATGCCGCAAAAGTCGATCTCAAGGGACGGGAGGCCTGTCGAGGGTGCGGGAGCGGGCAGTGCGGCCGCAATCTCGCGCAGACGCAGCGGGAAATCGTAATGTATGCAAGCTTTTTCTGCTGCCGCAAGATCTTCCTGAGTGCAGCCTTCCAGCCAGCGGGCGGCTATTTTAAGGTTGTCAAAACGGATGGCGCGAACGGCCCGTGCAGGGTCTCCATTGGCGCAAGCTTTGGTACAAGGCGCATCCTGACAGAGCAGGCAGCGTGCCGATTCTTCCTGTAAGTTCATAATCTTCAGTGGCTTTATTCCGAGCAAAGGTAAGAATTTTATTTTTTTCGGCAACAGACTTGCAAAAATCAATAGTAATATTTAGTTTTGTGAACTGAAAGTGTGCTGTAGAACCACTATGGGTTTACGAAATCAGTTATTGCTGGACATATACAGAGACAAGGCCTCCGTTTTCACCTCTCAGGGCATCGCCCTCTCGTTCGGCTCCGGGCTGGAGAGAGAAAAAATCAAGAGCCGGATGATAGCCTACGTGCGCAAGGGACAGATTCTGAACCCCCGCAAAGGTGTATTTGCCAAGCAAGGATACGACCCCAGGGAATTGTCGTGCCTGCTCTACACACCTTCATACATCTCGCTCGAATACGTCCTGCAGCGCTCCGGAATCATTTTTCAAGACAGCGACGGCATAACCGCCGTGGGCAATTTGAGCCGCACCCTGCAGATTGACGGCGAGACTTACCGCTACCGTAAAATCAAGGCGGAAATACTGTTCGACACCAGCGGCATCATACGCGAAGGCGGCGTAAACATAGCTACTCCCGAAAGAGCATTCCTCGACACGCTCTATCTGGAGCAAAACTACTTTTTCGACAACACCTCGCCGCTCAGCAAGGGGAAAGTGCTTGAGCTTCTCCCCCTGTATGACTGCAAAGCCCTAAACCAACGAGTTAAACAAATACTTGGATAATGGATACCGTCAAACAAAAAATCTTTATGCTCCAGCTCCTCAAGGACATCTTCTCCGATACCCTGCTCTCGTCGGTGCTGGCCATCAAGGGAGCCTCGGCTGCCATGTTCTTTTACAACCTGCCACGTTTCTCGTACAACCTCGACTTCAACTTGCTCGACCAGGGCAAGGAAGAGCAGGTGTACGGCAAACTCCGCAAGATTGTACAAAAATACGACTCCTCTCCCGAAGAGACTCCCATGCCGCACGGGCTGGTTATGGTGTCGGGGCAGCGTAAACTGCGCATAGAGATTTCCAAGCGGCAGTGGAACAACCACTACGAGATGCACGACTACCTTGGCCTGCAAATGCGCGTAATGTCGAAGGAAGATTTGTTTGCGCACAAGCTCTGCGCCCTCCTTGGAGCGGGCGTCACTCCGAGCCGTCACGTGTTTGACAGTTGGTTCTACCTAAAGGAACGCACATCCCTCAACAAGGCAATCGTGGAGGCGAGGACCGAAATGCCTCTGGCCGACTATCTTGACAAATGCATCGAGAATCTCGAGGAGCTGCCCGAGTCGGAGCTTATCAGCGAGATACGCGAGCTTGACGACGGAGGGCTCCACTCCTTTGCCAGGCGCGACATCAAGGACGACCTGATTTATATGCTGAGCATGTTCAAGGCCCGCCCGCTGTATCTGTAGCACAATTGTCATAAATTCATTATTTTTGTGCAGCTTATGGCCACCGACAAGCACATACAGAAGACCAACGCGGCGCGGCTCCTCGAGCAGGCGGGAATACCTTTCGAGCTCATCCCCTACGAGGTGGACGAAAACGACCTGGCGGCCTCGCACATAGCCGAGCAGCTCAATGAGCCGCTCGAAATGGTGTTCAAGACCCTTGTCCTGCGGGGCGACCGCAACGGGCTCTTCGTGTGCGTCATGCCGGGCGACATGGAGGTTGACCTTAAAGTTGCCGCACGCATATCCGGCAACAAGTCGGCGGCCATGATACACCTCAAGGAACTCCTGCCCGAGACCGGATACATCCGCGGAGGCTGCTCCCCGGTGGGTATGAAAAAGCCCCTCCCCACCTTTTTCCACGAGTCGGCCTTGCTGTACGACTACATCTATGTGAGTGCCGGCGTGCGCGGACTGCAGTTCAAGATCAAGCCCGAAGACTTGATAGATTTTGTGGGTGCCGGTATTTATCCGCTGTAGGCGTGCAAGTTTTCCGGCCTTTTTGGATTATAGAAGTAAAGTACGTTTTTATGAAGTGGCTTCGCAACCTTCTTAAAGGAGCTTCGCTCACAGGAGCTCTGTTCGCTTTCCAGGCCTGTTATGGCATCCGCTATTCACCATTCGATGATGGCGGAGAAGCGCCAATGTCATTTACCGTAGTTTCACACCGGAGCGGAGATCCCATTGCCGGTATAAGAATATTCGGAGAGGCGTACAAGAACGGATATAGCCAGGAGCTTGGTGTCAGCGGCGACGACGGCCGTTGCAGCGTGCGTATCCCGTATGTCAAGAACCAAATAGGTCCCCACCTCCATTTTGAGGACCCAGAGGGCCTGTACGTCCCTAAAGACACCACCCTTGCCGACCTTCGCCAACGTGACATAGTTATCAAAATGGACGAGGGACGATGAAACGGTGCTTGACTATAGTTTTGCTCTGCCTTTCTCTTGCCGCATACGCCCAAGAGAGAGAGGCGCCTGTATTCCGGAATCGTTTCACTATCGAATTAAGCTCGGGCCTACCGATTATACAATCCTTGAATGTCAATACACGGCACTTGGAAAAGCAGCTCGCCATGGAGGGCATACGGATTGACAAAGGCGGGGCCCTCCATCCGCTGATAAACCTTACGGGCGCTTTGCTGGTCAGCCCCCGCTGCGAACTCGCGCTAACCGGCGGCATCTATTGGTACCTGCACAGGATAACGCAATTCGAGGCATTCGGTATCGATCCTAAAGGGAATCCTCGCTTTGACCTCAATAAGCCGCACCCTGCCGGATGGAGGAACTCCACACCCGTGGGCTCATTGACATTTCAGGTCCGCTGGATCTGGAATCCCGGGGAGAGTTGTGCAATCTATTCCGCCGCCGGTGCGGGCATACTCACCGAAGGCACCAAAATAGTTCCGCTTCCGTCTATTACCCCTGTTGGTGTCCGCTTGGGCGGAGAGCATTTTTTCGGATTTTTTGAAACAACACTCGGCTCGGTCGCCACGCTGTTCCAAGCTGGCCTGGGCTGGACTTTTTAGTATCTAAAGCAATGAAGAGCATATACATTCTCGCAGCCTCGTCCCTGCTGCTCTGCACGGCGGCCTGTTCCCAAGTTGGTCCCGAGGGCGGCAACAATCCGTACAAGGCGCTGGAACTCAGCACCAAGGGCGCCGAGTTCGTACAGAAGGGCTCATCCTTCACCTTTGAGTACATCGACCGCATCAACTCCGAGTCCAAGGGCGATTACATAATCTCCCCTCTCAGCATGCAGTTCCTCCTCGGAATGATCCTCGATGGAGCGCAGGGCGCTACAGCCGACGAGATTTGCTCCGTACTGGGCTACGGCAAAGGCGAAGTGGACGCGGTCAACGAATACTGCCTCTCAATGCTTGAGCAGCTGCCCAAAATGGACAAGAAGACCAAGCTCAACATCGCTAACGCCATCTTCGTAGATGAGGGCTGGCCGCTGCTTGGCAGCTACAAAAGTGACGTGGGCAAATACTACCGGGCAGAGGTGTCGAACCTGGTTTTCAGCAACGGCCCCGCCTCGCTCAAGGTCATAAACGGATGGTGCTCCAAACACACGGAGGGCCTGGTCCCGAAGATCCTGGACGAGGTCAGCCCCGACATACTTGCTTATCTTCTTAACGCACTGTATTTCAAGAGTCAATGGAGCGAGAAGTTCAGTAAAGCTTTAACAGCCGAAGAGCTTTTCACCGACGAGTCAGGAACCAAGAGCAAGGTAAAAATGATGAAGCAGGAAAAGAGCTACAACTATACCGAGAACGACGTTTTCAAGGCTGTCACCATTCCTTACGGCAACGGGGTTTATTCGATGACCGTGCTGCTGCCGGTAGGCTCCCACAAAGTGGCCGATATCTGTGCTTTTCTTAAAAAGACTTCCTGGGATGGGCTCCGCCGCAAGATGGACCAGTGCGAGGTAGATTTGTGGCTGCCCAAGTTCGAAACCAAGTACCACATCAAGCTCAACGATATCCTCTCCGACATGGGCATGCCGCGCGCTTTCGACGAGGCCCTTGCCGATTTCAAGGCAATGTCAGATTTCGCCCTGTGCCTGAGCTTCGTCCAGCAGGACGCCGTCATCAAAGTCGATGAAGAAGGCACCGAAGCCGCAGCGGTTTCGAGCGCCGGGATGATGAAAGAAACAGCGTATATGCCGGGCGACCGCGTGGTGCTGCACGCCGACCATCCTTTCCTTTACCTGATCAGCGAATCAAGTTCGAGCGCGGTACTCTTCGCGGGCCGTTTTGCCGGCAAGAGCAACTGATAGGCAAGGCGTTCGTCGCCCGATTCAAGATAGATAATGCCGCAGTACTCAAATCCGTATTTGAGTATGTTGTGCTGCATAATATGGTTGTCGCGGTGCGTGTCGATACGGATGTTCCCGTCCTGCCCGAAGCACCAGTCCATTATCGCCCTGAACACGCCGTGAACCTCCGGATAACTGCCTATGCGATGCACCACGTGATAAGGCAGGGTATCGTCGGTCCAAGAGCCTCCGTAAATCTTGGAGTAGGTAGGCTCAGGTGATTGAATGAAAGCAAAATAGCCAGCGACTCCCCCTTCGTACTCCACCACATAGCCCCAGCCCATCCGGATATCGCGGGTTACCACCTCCGTGGAAGGATAGCCGTTGATCCACTGGCCGGTATTGCCGGAGGCGCGCATAATGCCTTTGGCCGCCTCAAGGACGTCCATGATTTGCGGCAGGTCGGCGCCGACTGCTTGCCGTATGGACAATTGTTCACAAACTGCTTTCATCCGGGAGTAAAAATAAGTAAAAAAATCAGTACATTTGTGCTTGTATGCAGAATATTGTAATCATCGCCATAGCGGCGGCCGTCATAATTGTAGCCCTGGTGCTTGCCTGGATAATCAGCGCAAACCGCTCGAGGGTATCGTTCCTTAAACAACTGAGCCAGAAGGACGAAGAGCTTATACGCAAAGATGCCCAGGCCCGCACGGCCGAGGCGCTGCGCGCAAGCGACAAAGAGCAGTACGAAAAGACCCTTGCCGAGCTCAAGGCGGGGCAGGAGAAGGCCATAGAGGCGGCCAAGAACGCGCTCGTCCTTGAAAGCGAAAAGATACTGAAAGCACGCGAGCAAGCCCTCAAAGAAGAGGCCGCCGAAACCATGAAAGCCATAACCGGAGGCCTGGACCAGAACATAAAAGACATGAAAGAGGCCTTCGAGGCGCAGAAAAAGACCCACGCCGAAGAGAGTTCATCCATTAAGACCCAGTTCGCCGAGACGGTCCGCCACCTCAAGGAGCAGACCGACACCATAGGCAACAAGGCCGAGAACCTGGCCAGCGCCCTCAAGGGCAAGAACAAGATGCAGGGCATCTTCGGCGAGACCATACTTGAGAACATACTCAAAGCCGAGGGCCTGCGTGAAGGGCACGACTACGAGGCCGAAATCTGGCTCCGCGACAAAAAGGGCAATATCATCCAGAACGAAGAGACAGGCCGTAAGATGCGCCCCGACTTCGCCCTCCACTTCCCCGACGACACGGACATCCTCATCGACTCAAAGGTGTCGCTGAGCGCCCTTTCCGACTACTTCGAGGCTGAAACCGACGAGCAGCGGGCCGATGCGTCGCGCCGCAACCTGGAGTCGGTAATGAACCATATCAAGGAGCTCACCGGCAAGGAATACCAAAAATACGTAGTAGGGCGCAAGACCCTCGAATACGTAATAATGTTCATCCCCAACTACGGCGCCTACCAGCTCGCCAAGCAAGAAGATCCGGAAATCTTTGCCAAGGCATTCTCCCAGAACGTGCTCATCACCACCGAAGAAACCCTTATCCCATTCCTGCGTCTGATCCGCACCGCATGGGTGCAGAAGGAGCAGATGGAAAACATCTCGGAGATCGTGGACGCCGCCCAGAACATGGTCGACAGGGTGGCCCTTTTCTGTGAAAAAAACGCCGAGGTCGAGCATACTCTGGAGGTCGCGCTCAAAAAGTTCAAAGACAATTCGGCCCGCCTGAACACCAGCCCGCAGAGTATAGTCGGAGCCGCCTGGAAGGCCGTCAACCACGGCATCAAGCAGCCTGCAGGCCACATTTTGCCGCAGATCGGTCCGGCAGCCGCCGGGCAGGAAGAAGCGTCTTAACGCCGCGTGCCGCGGACGGGCGGCGCAGTCAGCGGGTCGTCGGGCCAGGAATGCTTGGGATAGCGGCGGCGCAGTTCGGAGCGCACTTCAAAATAAGTTCCCCGCCAAAAGCTTTCAAGGTCGGTGGTAAGTTGCACGGGCTTAAAACCGGGCGAGAGCAACTCCATCAGAACCGGCCTCCTGCCTCCGTCAACGGTGGGCGTGGTTTTCATCCCGAAGCACTCCTGAAGCCTCACTCTTGCCACCGGAACCTCCGCACCTTGCCGGTACTGGAGACGTATACGGCTCCCGGTAGGAACTGTTATATGTGAAGGAGCGATGCGTTCTACGGCCTGCTGCGCGGAGTAATCCAGCATGCCCCACAGCACCGCGCTCATATCTATCTTACGCAGCCTGGCGGCGGTAAGGGCGCCTCCGTAATAAAGCGGCAGCCACTCCGAAGCACGGGACAGGAGCTCATCGGCGCCAAGCACAGGTAAGCCCAGCTCTGGATGCCAGGCGGCAGCGCTCCCCACGCGGCGGGAAAGATTGTAGAAGTCGTCGTCGAAAGTAAACATCGACCTTCCCTGGGTGCGCGCCGCATCGCACAGAACGCCGAGTACGGCAGACTCGTCGCAGCCCGAGAGGGGCCTGGACGAAAGGAGCAAGTTTCCTATCCTCCGTTCCCTTCGCGCAGTTACGCCCTCTTCCCTGCTGTCCCAGCAAATAATATCCCTCTCGCGCACAAATGCTTCAAGGTCCGACTCGTCGAGGGGAGCGGCGAGGAAAACGCGTCCCACGCCCCCAGGACGCACATTCAGCGAAGCCACGGCAAGCCATCCGGCGCTGCTTAACGCATCGGTTTGGTCAAGCGATACGATAGAGCCGTCGGTAAGGAAAAAGCGCCCGTAGGCATCGCCCGCCTTGGCTATGCGGAGAGGCCATGCGGCAGAGAGCAGAGCCCCTGCCTGATAAGGATCGATGGCCGAATTGTCTTCTTGCACTCTTACCATTCCGCGGTACTGGGCCGCCGCTCTCTCTATCCTCCCGAAGGCCCCAAGAGCCTTGTTACGGCGCGCCCGGCGCAGGGCGTCAACGCGCAGGTCGATTCCGCATCCGCAGCTCTCCGGCAGCGGGTCTTTTTCTTCGACCACGGCAGCAATATCGCATGCAAGTGCCTTAAGTTCAGGCGTATCTGCACGAAGCAGCATCTGGGCTATACGGGGATGGCAAGGGAATACTGCAAGCGCCCTTCCGTGTGAAGTTATACGCCCATCAGGGTCAATTGCCCCCAGGCTTTGCAGCAGGTCGCGGCCATAAGAAAGGGAGTGCGAAGGAGGCGGAGTAAGCCACGGAAGGTCTTCGGTCCGTCCGCCCCAGGCGGCTATCTGGAGCACCGTGGAGGAAAGGTCGGCCGAGAGTATTTCCGGCTCGCGCATCGCCTCCATACGGGCCTCGAGGGCGCGGCTCCAGAGTTTATAGCAAACGCCCGGAGCCACCCGCCCTGCACGGCCTTCACGCTGGGTGGCCATATCAAGGCTGATGCGTACGGTCTCGAGGCGGCCCAGGCCAGTGCGGGCATCAAAAACGCTCCTCCGGCAAAGCCCTGAATCCACCACGGTGCGTACTCCCTCTATGGTAAGAGAAGTCTCAGCCACGGGAGTAGCGAGAACTATCTTTCGGGTGCCTGGAGCGGACGGGGCAATAGCAGCTTTTTGAAGATTGTCGGGCAGCATTCCGTAAAGAGGATACACCTGAGTATCACCGGTCTGAGAGCCCAGCGCCTCGGCGCAGCGGCGTATCTCGCCCTCTCCGGGCAAGAACGCCAGTATGTCGCCGCTCTGCTCGGAATGTGCCTTGCGGACGGCCGCGGCAACTCTTTCCACGACGTTTTCGGGAGTAGCTTCTGAAGTGGAATACTCCGCGCTCACAGGAAACTGCCGGCCACCGCAGCAGAAAGTAACGGCGCCCAGGGCCTTCCCGAGAGCATCCACGTCCATGGTCGCCGACATTATGAGGATATTGAGGTCGGGCCTCAGGATTTCCCTTACAGAGCGGCAGAGGGCAAGGGCAAGGTCGGAATTGAGCCCACGCTCGTGGAACTCGTCGAATATCACCAGTTCCACGCCATCCAGGGCAGGATCCTCAACCAGGCGGCGTGTAAGTATGCCTTCGGTCAGAATCTCCAGGCGGGTAAAGGGTGACACCCGCTTTTCGAAGCGGATCTGGTAGCCCACGGTGCGGCCTGCCGGCTCGTCGAGCTGCGAAGCCAAACGGGACGCAATCTGCCTTGCGGCTATGCGTCTCGGCTCCAGCATCAGGATCTTGCCCTTGTAGGAGTTAAGCAGATGGAGAGGAAGTACGGTGGATTTACCGGCACCGGGAGGAGCCGTAAGAAGCATTACTCCACCCTCGCGCAGACGCTCTACGATCTGCCCTGCAGAATCGATCAGTTCGCCTCCGATTGCCCCCTCTGCCATAAAAAAACTTAGACCAGCGAGCGGATGAGAGCCTCCCGCTCACCTTCAAGCATATCTATTACAGGAATCTCGATCATGGTGTAGCAACCCGGAGCCTGGCGCACGGCGGCACGGGCCGCCATCACCAGCACCTGGCCGGTGAGGGCCGGATTGTTGATGCGCATATTGAACTCCAGCAGCTGGTTGTGGGAGGCACCCGACACGCCTTTGCGCACCAGGTTAACTCCGTGGCCCATGTCGTTCAGGGCATCGACGTTATCGACGGCAATCACGTGGGTCTCGTCGTGGCAAAAATAAGGGTCGGCCAGAATGGCGCTCCGCACCTTTTCGAAGTCCGCTCCGTTCTCCAGCTCGACATAGACCATACGCCTGTGAAGCCCGGTGCCTATGGGGATGGTCACGCTGAGCGCCTCCTTTACTCCCTCAACCGCCTTGGCTGCAACGGAATGGCCCATTGAACGGCCGGGGCCGAAATTGGTGTAGCTGATGCCCTTGGGAGCCAGGCCCTGCATAAGGGCGCGCACCACCGAGTCGCTGCCCGGGTCCCACCCTGCGGAAATGACGCTCACGGCACCATGCTCAGCCGCCACGGGTCCCAGGGTGGAGCGCAGGGCGCAAATGTCGGTGTGGATATCGAAACTGTCAACGGTACTGATGCCCATCGACAGATACTTCAATGCATTTTCCTCCACCTTGCGCGAGGGCACCGAGAGGATGGCCACATCCACCTTGCCGAGTTCGCTTATGTCGGATACTACCTTGCGGCCTTCAAGGCCGGGAGCGGATGCGGCGTTGCGGCGGACAACTCCCACGCATTCCATATCGGAGGCCGCATCTACGGCCTCGAGCGAGAAGCGGCCAATATTGCCGTATCCCACTATTGCAACTTTGATCTTATCCATATTGTAACTTTCTAACCAATGGTGCAAGTTAGCAAAAAAATCAGAAATCCGACATTCTCGATACGGGAGCCGTGTCAAGCGGGGCGCGCTCCCCTGCCAGATAATGATAGTAGCCGGCAATGGCTATCATGGCGGCGTTGTCGGTGGTGAATTTGAACTCCGGGAGAAACGTGCGCCAGCCCCTCTTGCGCCCTTCGGCCTCGATGCGGCTGCGCAGGCCGCTGTTGGCGCTCACGCCGCCGCCGATGGTAATGTCTTTGATGCCGGTCTGGCGCGCAGCCTTGATGAGTTTGTCCAGGAGTATGTCGATTAGGGTCTTCTGGAAAGAAGCGCAAATATCTTCTTTGTTCTTCTCCATGAAGTCGGGGTCGAGGGCGAGCTGGTCGCGGACAAAATACAGCAACGAGGTTTTGACGCCGCTGAACGAATAGTCGAGCCCGGGTATGTGGGGCTTGGCGAACTTGAAGCGCAGCGGATCGCCCTTGGCGGCAAGGCGGTCGATAACGGGGCCTCCGGGATAGCCCAAGCCCATCATCTTGGAGCATTTGTCGAAGGCCTCACCCACCGCATCGTCGATGGTCTGGCCCAGGATGGTGTACGACAGGGGGCTGTCAACCCGGACTATCTGCGAGTTGCCTCCGCTCACAAGCAGGCACAGGTAAGGGAATGCTGGCTCGCGCACCGGGACTCCCTCCTGGCGTATGAAATCGGCCAGCAGATGGCCCTGGAGATGGTTTACCATAACGATCGGGACACCCAGCGACAGGCCGAGGGCCTTGGCGAAAGAGGTTCCCACCAGCAGAGAGCCCAGAAGGCCCGGGCCGCGGGTAAAAGCCACGGCGGTAATATCTCCCGGAGCCACTCCTGCCCTGGACAGGGCCTCGCTCACAACCGGCACTATGTTGAGCTCGTGGGCGCGCGACGCCAGTTCCGGCACCACGCCGCCATACGCTTTGTGCACATCTTGCGAAGCAATGACGTTGGAAAGCAGCCAGCCGTCGCGGATGACGGCCGCCGAAGTGTCGTCACAGGATGATTCTATGCCCAGTATTATATCTGACATCTAAAACAAGCTTTGAATGACCGCAAATTTAACAATTATTTACTAAATTTGTAGGTTAAATACGTATTTGGCTATCTCAAAGAAAAGATACATAGCGGCCAGGATAGTAGGTCTGTTGATCTTGCTCCTGCTCTGCGGCGTCGTTGCGCTGCAAGTTCCCGCCGTGCAAACCCGCATAGCCAAGATAGCGGCAGCCAAGCTCTCCGAGTCGATGGACGGGGAGGTAAGCATCGGTTCGGTCCGCATCCTCCCGTTCAACACCCTTATCGTCAAAGACGTGTCGATAATCGACAGTTCGCCCTCCATCCCCGGGACCGATACACTCGGAAGGATAGGGCACCTGTCGGCCACGTTCTCCCTCAAGAGCCTCTTCCGCAAGAGCGGATTCGACCTCAACAGGGTGGAGATCAAAGATGTCCTGTTCCAGCTGGTCAGCCCTCCGGAGGGAGGGGACGTGAACATAACCAGAGTGTTCCGCCTTAAGTCGAACCCCGACGCCCAGATGACCCTCGACAGCCTCTTCACCATACACAAGCTCTCGGTCAAGAATGCACGCTATACCATGCACCTGCCAGCCACTTCTACCACCGTCCAGCAGCACGGCATGAACTATGCCGACATGGACATAGTGTGCAACGTAGAGGCACACGACGTGGGCTTCAGCGGAGGGCGCTGCAGGGCCGTGGTGGACCATCTGGATGCCAAAGAAAAGAGCGGATTCGAGATTTATGAAGCATCGGGCAGCTGCCTGGTGGGCCAGGGCAAGACTATCATCAACTCCTTCAAGCTCCGCGACAACGGCGGCTCGGACATGAATCTCCGCCACGTCATATTCAGCTACGACGACACCTACGCCTGGAGCGACTTCTTGAACAAAGTCGAACTTGATGTAGATATCGCCCCTTCGCGCCTGGTGCTGAGTTCGATCAGCGGCTACGGCAACGGAGTGTTCTACGGCAACGAATTTACCGCCGACATAAGCAGCGGACGTTTCAAGGGGCCGGTGAGCAATTTCCGCATCAGCGACTTTGTATTCACTACCCCCGACAAAGGGGCGTCCGGCACCATCAACGGTACCTGCAAGGGCATTCCCGACACCCAGAACATGCGTATCGACGCCACTCTTGACGACGTGCGCTTCAGCACGAAGGGCCTTGAAGCGGCGCTGAACAAACTGGGGGTCAAGGCCAAGCTTCCTGCCAATATGGCCAAAGGCGCCGAGTTTACGCTCAACGGCAGTATATCGGGCCTCCTTAACGACTTTAAAGGGAACTTCGACATCAATTCTTCCCTTGGCAAGGTTAACGCTTCGGCCTCTGCACGCAACCTCATTGATCCTTCGAAAGACGGCACGGTGGCGGCAGTTGTAAACACCTCGTCGCTGGATTTGGGCAAGCTCCTGGGGAACAGTTCCCTTGGGCCCTGCGACCTTGACGCCAAACTTAATGCCTCCATGGGGAAGAAAGGCATTAAGGCCGATGTGGAAGGAATCAACATCTCCAGGCTCAATTTCATGGGCTACGACTACAGCGGCCTCGGCCTTGACGCCACCTTCGACGGCCGGAACATCGTAGCGTCGCTGAGCAGCGACGACCCCAACGCATTGCTCAACCTCGACGCCTCGCTGGACACCAAGAACCAGAGCGGGCGCATCATCGGCACACTCACGAACGTCGATCTGGCGGCGCTCAATATCGACACCCGCGGAGGAGCGTCCAAAGTGTCCTGCTCGGTGTATGCCGACCAGGGCGTGGAGGCCAACGCTCCCATGCACATACAAATCGGGGACTTGATTCTCTCCAACAACGACGGCGACCACTATATCGGCGACATCGATGCCGAAGCCCGCACCGGCGACTCCCTCCTTACCCTGATCCTTAATTCCAACTGCCTGGACGTCAAATACACCGGCACCACCGACCTGAAGGGCCTTGTGCGGGACGTCAAACTGGCCACCGTCGAGAGATCTTTCCCTGACTATTTTGCCACCGGAGCCGAAAGCGGAGGGCTGCAGGCAACGGTCAGTGCCGTGTTCCACGACGCCGACCCGCTGCTGACGTTCATAATGCCTGGGCTCACCATAGCCAACGGCACCACCGCCAACGTCGACCTTGACTCCGACGGACGCTTGCTAGGATACGTCGATTCTCCCCAAATTGCACTCGGAGGCATAGGAGTGTCCGATCTTAACCTCGCCATAGACAACCAGTTTGACAATCTCGACCTGAGCCTGAACGCCGGGAGCCTCAAGTTCAACGGAATGACCTTCGACAAGGCCCAGCTCAGTGCGCAGGCCGCAGACGACCGCGCCTCTCTTACCCTGCTGTACGAGGGCGCAGACGTGCTCGAAAAAGGAAGCGAGCTCAACCTGGAGGCCGGGCTGCACAAGGGCGAGAGCGGCAAGCCGGAGATAGACATCCAGACCTTGCCCTCTTACCTGAGAGTGAAAGATGACGTGTGGGAGCTTGCCCGCTCGTCGCTGCTGCTGCACGACGGAGGCATAGACGCCGTGGGATTCAAGCTGTTCAGCGACTCCCAGAGCATTTCTATCAACGGAAAGATCAGTCCCGACAGCCACGAGCAGATGCAGATGGTACTGGACAAGCTCGACCTTAGCATCATCAACGACTTTATGCCCGAAGGCGGCCTCAACATCCAGGGTATCCTGGACGGATACGCCACGGTTATCTCCCCTCTCCCTTCGGAGTTGGGTATCAGCGCCAACCTTTCACTCGACGACCTGCAGCTGTGGGGGCGCCAGGCTGGCAACATACGGCTGCTGAGCGAATGGGACGACGACGAGAAGCTCATCAACTTCAGGCTCATGAACACCAAAGGAGAGGATCAGATGCTGCGCGTCCTTGGCAACTACGCACTCAACAACAAGAAGCTTGTGGCCACGGTGGGCATGGACGGGTTCGACGCCGGCCTCATCGCCCCTCTAGTCAAGAGCGCACTCTCCGAGCTTGACGGAAAACTGTACGGTTCGGTAAAGGCCAGCGGCCCCATAAACAAGCTTTCGCTTGAGAGCGAGGGCATCAGACTGGTCGACCTCCGCACCCGGGTGGCATACACCAACGTAGCTTATACCCTTAACGGCACGGTGGGACTGGACAACAGCGGAGTCAAGTTCAACGGCATAGGCGTCAAGGACGATTACGGCGGACTGGGCGTTGTGAACGGCTCGCTGGGATTCCGCAATTTCAAGGACTTCCGTCTCAACACCGACCTTGAAATGCACAAGCTCAAGGCTATAGACATTCCGGTCAAGGGATCTTCCGCCTTGTACGGCGACCTGGCCGTGAGCGGCAAGGCCAGCGTCAAGGGGCCCTTCGAGGCCCTGCGTATCGACGCCGACATTGTAACGGCCGGGGTCGGCAACGTAAACGTTCCCATACCTTCTTCGTCGGCTGCTGCGGGAAGCAACCTGCTGACCTTTGTCGAGAGGGACAACGGGCAAGACGATTCGTCACCGGCGCCTAAGAGCGACTACGTCAAGCCTTCGGGCAAGATAACTATCCACGCCAAGATGGGCATCTCCCCGGAGGTGACAGCCAATGTTGAGATCGACAAAGAATCGGGCCACGTGCTTACCACCGGAGGCAACGGTTCGGTAGTATTCGACCTCGATACATCCAAGGACAAGTTGCAGCTCAAGGGAGACTACATCCTCGACCGGGGCAAATACCTTTTCAACCTACCGGGCATTGTGAGCAAGGAATTCGACATCAAGGACGGCAGCTCGCTGAAGTTTAACGGCGACATTATGGAGAGCACCCTCAACATCGAGGCGGTGCACAATGTCAAGACCAGCCTCGCCACGCTGGCGCCGGCTGACTCCACCGCAATCTCGAGCCGGCGCACCGTAGAGTGCCAGCTCAAGATAGACGGGAAGCTCCGCAACCCCGAGGTGTCGTTCGGCATCAACGTCCCCGACCTGGAGCCCAACACCAAGATTCTGGTCGATGCCGCGCTCAGCACCAACGACAAGATACAGAAGCAGTTCGTGGCCTTGCTGCTGTTCGGCACCTTCCTGCCGGAAGAGAACGCGGGGGTCGTGAACGGCACCAACATGCTCTTCGCCAACGTAGGAGAGATAGTGTCGGGGCAGCTCAACAACATACTTCAGAAACTGGAGATTCCTTTGGACTTCGGCTTCGGCTACCAGCAGGACAACGGAGGCACGGACATATTTGACGTGGCCGTATCGACCCAGCTGTTCAACAACCGCATTGTGGTCAACGGCTCCGTGGGCAACCGAAAGTACAGCACGTCCACCAGCGCGTCCGGCGACGTGGTGGGCGACCTTGACATAGGTTACAAGGTCATCAAGAGCGGAGAGTTGATACTCAAGCTCTTCTCCCACTCGGCCGACGAATTTACCAGCAGCCTCGACTACTCCCAGCGCAACGGCGCCGGTATTACTTACCAGAAAGAATTCGACAACACCTGGACCTTCCTCCGCCAGTTGTTCATGAGCAAGAAGCGCAAGGCGCAGGAGGCCCTGATCGAATCGGAGAAGAAGAAACAGATGAAGACCATACAGATTACCGAATAATGGAAGGACAAATCGAACTGTGCGGAATGCATTTTTGGGCGTATCACGGCTGCCTCGAGAGCGAGCGCCTCGAGGGCAACGAATTCGTGGTCGATTTCCGCTGCCCGAGTGACTTCAGCGCAGCCGCTGCGAGCGACAACCTGGACGACACCCTGGACTACAGCCGTGTCTATGAAGTAGTGGCCGCACAGATGAAGCAACCGTCCAACCTGCTCGAGCACTTGTGCTGCCGCATTGCGGAGAGCCTCCAAAAGGAGTTTCCGTCCCTGGAACACTTCGAGCTGACTGTATCAAAGAAGAATCCTCCCGTAGGAGGAGAATGCGAATGGGCGAGGGTAAGTATAAAACTATAGCGTTCCTGACGCTCGGCTGCAAGCTTAATTATGCCGAGACAAGCACTTACGAGCGCGGCTTCCTTGCTGCGGGGTTGAAGGCTGCCCCGCGCGGCGAGGCGGCTGACATTTATCTGGTCAACACCTGTTCGGTGACGGCTATGGCCGATGCCAAATCGCGCAATCTGATACGTAAGGTCCAGCGCCTCAACCCGGGCGCAGCCGTGATAGTTACAGGATGCAGCGCCCAGCTCAGGCGCGAAGAGATAGAAGCCATCCCCGGCGTTACCCGGGTATTCGGGTGCAACGAAAAATCGTCCGTCGTGCCCGATACTCTTTCCGCACTTGGCATTACCTCCGCTATCACCACTCCCCCGCCTCCGGTATTCGATGCCTGGAGCAGCGGCGAGCGCACCCGCTCCTTCCTCAAGGTCCAGGACGGATGCAACAACTACTGCGCTTACTGCACGGTACCCTATGCCAGGGGCGAGAGCCGCAACGTGCCGCTGGAGCGCTGCGTCGAAAACGCCCGGAGCATAGCCGCCCTCGGGGTGAAAGAAATTGTGCTTACGGGGGTCAATACGGGCGACTACGGCCGTAGCACCGGCGAGTCTTTCCTTGACCTTCTGAAGGCGCTTAACGGGGTCGAAGGCATTGAGCGCTACCGCATTTCCAGCATCGAACCCAACTTGCTCACCGAAGAGATAATCGACTGGATTGCCTACGGGACCAAATTCCAGCCGCATTTCCATATTCCCCTTCAGACCGGATCCGACGAGCTGCTCGCCAAGATGGGCAGGCACTACGACACGGCATTTTTTGCCGGAAAACTCGACTATGTACGCAAGGCGATGGAACGCCCCGGAGGGCCGAAAGTGTTCTTCGGAATAGATGTCATGGTGGGATTGCCCGGTGAGAGCGAGGCCCTCTTCGGGCAGACATACAGCTTCCTGCAGCAGATCCGCCCCGCATTCATTCACGTTTTCCCCTACTCCCGCCGGCCCGGCACTCCGGCCGCATCGATGAGCGGGCAGGTGAGTGAAAGCGTTAAGAAAGAGAGGGTTGCGGCCCTTGAAGAGCTATGCGCAGGGCTGCACGCCGAGTTCGTAGAGAGTAACCGCGGAGTCAAAGAGAAGGTGCTCTTCGAATCGAGCAACAGACAAGGCTTCATGGAAGGATATACAGGTAATTACATTCGCATACGGCGTCCCTGGGAGGCGTCGCTGTGCGGCAAGATAGTGGATGTTACGATATGAAAGCTAAACTTACTATTCTGGGCTCGGGCACATCGTCGGGAGTACCGATGATAGGCTGCCGCTGCCCGGTATGCAAGTCGTCCGACCCAAGGGACGCCCGCCTCAGGGCGTCAGCCCTGGTGGAATACGGCGGCCTGACCATACTTATTGACTGCGGACCCGACTTCCGCATCCAGGCGCTCCGTGCCGGTATCGATCACCTCGATGCCATCCTGTTGACTCACAATCATATGGACCACGTGGGCGGGCTTGACGACACCCGTGCCCTCAACCTTTGCGAGAGGCATCCGGTGAATATTTACTGCGAGGAATACGTAGAGAAATCGCTGCGTCATACATACTCCTACGCTTTTGCCGAGCCTCGTTATCAGGGCGCCCCCGAGTGGCATATGCACACTATTGACGGCAGCGCCCCCTTCAAGGTGTACTCAAACGCCGGAGACGAGATACTCAGCTGGGAGAAGGGCTTCGGATACAGGCATATCGAGAGCCATTCCGATCCTGGTACGGGAGTGGAGGTCATCCCTATCCAAGGCTGGCACCACAAGGTCAAGAAGCTTTCGGTGCTTGGCTACCGCTTCGGAGACATAGCCTATCTGACTGATATGAATTTGATAGAGGAGCCGGAATTCGACAAGCTCAAGGGGCTCAAGGCGGTAACCATCAACTGCGTGAAATTCGATTCGCACCATGCCCATTTCTCTCTCCACGAGGCACTTAAGTTCTTCGAGAGAGTAGGCGCCGAGCAGTCGTACATCACCCATATTTCCCACCTGCTGCCCCCTCACGCCATGCTGGACCGTATCCTTCCCGAAGGAGTCCACCCGGCATTCGACGGAATGATAATAGAATAAACATATATGAGAAAAACCATCCTCGCCGCCGCGCTTCTAACGGTCGCAATCACATCCTGCAAAATGCAAAATCCCCTTCTGTGCGAGTCGCCGCTGGAGTATCGCGCCCCGCAGTTTGACAAAATCAAGAACGAACATTACCTTCCTGCCTTCGAGCAGGGCATTCAGGAGGCCAAAGCCGAGATAGACGCCATTGTGGCCAATCCCGACGCCCCCACTTTCGAGAATACAGTGGAGGCACTTGAATTCAGCGGAAAGACCCTCGATCGGGTGTCCAGCATATTTTTCAACCTCATGGAGGCCGATACCAACGACACCCTCCAGGAGATTGCCGAAAAGGTGTCCCCCATGCTTACCGAGTACTCTATGTACGTGTCGCTCAACGAGAAGCTCTTCGAGAGGGTGAAGGCGGTGTGGGAGCAGCGGGAGAGCCTCGCACTCGAAGCCGACCAGGCTCGCCTGCTGGAAAAGACATACAAGAGTTTTACCCGCGGCGGAGCCAATCTCTCACCGGAAGACAAGCAGGTGTACAGCAAACTCAGTGAAGAGCTCTCGCTGCTCACCCTATCTTTCAGCAAGAACATACTCGCCGCCACCAACGCGTTCACACTTGAGCTTACCGACGAGGCGGAACTTGAAGGACTGCCCGAATTTCTGGTAGCCCTCGGCAAGCAGACCGCCGCGGAGAAGGGCAAGGAAGGCTGGGTTTTCGACCTCAGCTATCCCAGCTACTCCCCTTTTATGAAGTACTCCGCGAGGCGTGACCTCAGGGAAAAAATGTACATGGCCTATAACAGCAGGGCCACCTCTGGCGAGAATGACAACAGCCAGGTAATCAAAGATATAGTTGACCATCGTATAAAGATTGCCAACATTCTTGGATATCCTACATTCGCCGACTACGCCCTCGAAGAGCGCATGGTCAAGACACCCGCCGAGGTAAACGCCTTCCTCAACGAGCTGCTCACCCCCTCTCTTCCTGCAGCACGCAATGAAGTAGCACAGATTATCTCCTATGCCAAGGAGCAAGGCTTTGAGGGAGAATTTATGCCCTGGGATTTCAGCTACTGGAGCGAGAAGTACAAGCAGGCAACTTATACCCTGGACGAGAGCGCCCTCAAGCCTTATTTCAAACTTGAGAACTGCATCGACGCAGTGTTCGGCCTGGCCACAACCCTTTACGGCCTTCAGTTCACACCGCGCCCCGACCTCCCCGGATACCATAAAGACGTGATGGTGTACGACGTCACCGACGCCTCCGGAAAGCACCTGGCACTGTTCTACGCCGACTTCTTCCCCCGCGCTTCCAAGAGAGGCGGAGCCTGGATGACCGAATTCCGCGGCCAGAGCATACGCAACGGCGTAGAGGAGAGGCCACTGATAAGCATAGTCACCAACTTCAGCAAACCTACTGCCGACTCCCCCTCACTGCTCACCCACGACGAGCTTACCACCTTCCTTCACGAGTTCGGACATTCCCTGCACGGCATGATGGCCGAAGGACGCTACGGCTCGCTCACCGGCACCAGCGTCGCCCGCGACTTCGTCGAGCTACCCTCGCAGATAATGGAGAACTGGGCTTTTGAACCCGGATACCTCGGGACCTTTGCCCGGCATTACCAGAGCGGTGAAGTCATCCCCTCGGAGATGATAGAAAAGATAGTCGCCGCCAAGAATTATCTTGCAGCTTACTCTCAGGTGCGCCAGCTCGACTTCGGCATTCTGGACATGGCCTGGCACAGCCTCAAAGAAGTCCCCGCGCAGGATGCCAAAGCGTTCGAGAAAGAGATACTCAAGCCCTCCGCCCTTATGCCGCAGATTCCGAGCACTTGCATTTCAACCTCTTTCAGCCATATTTTCTCCGGAGGTTATTCAGCCGGCTACTATTCTTACAAGTGGGCCGAAGTGCTTGAGGCCGACGCCTTCAGCCTGTTCAAGGAGAAAGGCATTTTCAATACCGAGGTTTCCGGCGCTTTCCGCCGCGAGATACTCTCGAAGGGCAGCAGCGAAGACGAGGCGGTGCTGTACCGCAATTTCCGCGGCCACGACCCCAAGCCTGAAGCTCTTCTCGAGAAGCTGGGCATCATAGGCATCAATTTTGTTGAAAAAGGCTCTGCCAGCAAATAGTTGTTTTGATTTATGAAACGTTTAGCGATATTCATTCAGACTGCGTTCCTGCTCACATTCGCTTCTGCAGGAGCATACGCCCAGGAAGGGGATGTAAACGGCATTCCCAACGATGTTTACTACCTCATGCCTAAGTTCGGCACCGGCTACGTTTACTTCTCCGGCCAGGCGCCGGTCAAGGGGCAGATCAATATCTGCGCCGTCGACAATACCCTCCGCTACATGGACAAGGGTCAGGAGATCGTTGCCGATGCAGGCAGCAACGTACTCAAGGTGGTCATCGACGATGTTTGGTTTATCCACAGCGGCGGATTGTACTTCCGCATGTATCCGGTAACCGACATCTTCGGCTTTGCGCTCAAGCGTGAAGTAAACATCCGTAAAGACATACGCATGGGTTCCACGATGGCCGGCATGGCAAAGTCGAACGCCATAATTGAATACGGCTCGGTATATCCCGACGGAGAAGCCCACGGAATCGACCAAACGGGCAACAATCCCTACACGGTGTCTGAAAAGCTGTTCATGTACATCCGTGACAAAGTGGTCCCTATCAACAAGAAGAACCTCCAGAAACTCTTCCCGGACAAGAAAGAAGAAATCAAGAATTTCTTTGTGTTGGGCAATCACTTCCCCGATGACCCCGAGGAAGCGAAGAAGATTATCAGCGGCTGGCTTTAGCCGGCGAGTCCCTCGTCAACCAGACGACGGTACACCTCAATAGCGTTCTGCGGCATTCCGTTCCCGGGGTTGCCGCAGAATTGTTTTACCTCGCTTATCCCCGCACCGGGATGAGTGCGCAGGAAGTTCAGGATCGCGGCCCTGGTACGCTCCTCGCCTGCGCGTGAGCGGCACACGTCGCAGGTTCCGCAGTCGGAGGAATCCTCCTGGCCGAAATAGCGCAGAAGTTGCTTTGAGCGGCATTCTTCATCGTCAGTGAGGTACGACTCCATAGCCTCCAGCCTTTCCTCGGCCATGCCTCTCAGGAAGGCATAGCGCTCGGGCTGCAGGTCGATATTGCCCGGCGTGAGACGGTTGTGATGCAGGTACACCATGGAACTGCGCTCCGCAGGAATATAACTGAGCACCCTTTCCAGCGCCAGGCGGTACAGCAACTGGTGAAGGTCGGGTATGGTTGCGTCGCATGCTGCGGCAAGACTATCCTCGTCGACGGGCAGCGAATAAGACATGATGCCGGGATAGCTGCGCATCAAATGTTCCAGCAAAGGAATCATCCGAGGATCGGGCAAGTCGGTATCGTACAGCGCGTTACGAGGAACGGAAATACGCACCCTTGTGGGGAATTCGGCATCTTCGACGTAGCTCAGGTGCCCCGACTGCTCGAGGTAGCGTATGGCATAGTGCACAGAAGGGCGCTGAAGGCCCCATTGTTTGCAGAAAGCATCAAGGTCGAAGCGCAGCGAGCGCCCCTCCCCCGTTTCGTATATGATATTGTGGAAGATGTGCAGCTTTTGGTAGATATCTTCGATGTATTCGAGCGGAGGGAACGACGCATCCAGCATCTGGCGCAAGTGCGTGATATTAGCGGAGTTCCACAGGAGCACGGCATAAGAGCGCAGGCCGTCGCGTCCAGCTCGTCCCGCCTCCTGGAAGTACGATTCCAGGCTGTCCGAGGGCTCCCAGTGCACCACGAAGCGCACGTCGGGCTTATCGATTCCCATACCGAATGCGTTGGTGCAAACCATCACCCTTATGCGTCCGCTCTTCCAGTCTTCCTGCCTCTGGCTGCGGCTCAGAGGTCCCAGGCCGGCATGATAGTACGACGCGCTTATGCCCCTGGCGCTTAGCAGGGCCGCCACTTCCTCGCACCGGCTGCGGTTGCGAAGGTACACAATGCCAGAGCCAGGCACCCCGTTGCAGATGTCCAACAGTTGGCCCGACTTGTCGCGGCACTCGCGTACGATGTAACTCAGGTTCGGCCGCTCGAAGCCGCTGCGGAGCAGGCGGAAAGACGGTTTGAGGGGGTTAAGCGAGAGGCGCTTCATTATATCTTCCGCTACCTTGGGAGTGGCAGTGGCGGTAAGCGCAATTACGGGAGCGTCAACTTCTTTGCGGAGTTCACCTATCTGCAGGTAGTCCGGCCTGAAGTCGTAGCCCCACTGGGAGATACAGTGCGCCTCGTCAACGACTATGTAATTGATATTCAGCACTTCAAGATAACTCCTGAAGAGCGGAGTGGAAAGCCTCTCCGGCGAGACGTAAAGGAACTTGCAGTCGCCGTAGGCGGCGTTGTTCAGCGCAAGGTCAACCTCCCGCCGTGGCATGCCGGCATGGATGGCAAGGGCCCTGATGCCTCGCTGCGAGAGGTTCTGCACCTGGTCTTTCATAAGGGCTATGAGAGGCGTGACCACAAGTGCGAGGCCGTCGCGGAGCATGGCAGGTACCTGAAAGCAAATCGACTTGCCGCCTCCGGTGGGCAGTATGGCAAGCGTATCCCTGCCTTCAAGGGCGGAGATGATGATTTCCTTCTGCATGGGGCGGAAAGAATCGTAGCCCCACCAGCGCTTGAGTACCTCTTCTGCCGTCATACCAGGATAATAAACACGCAGGGACGTTTGCCTATGGTTACGGGGGCCTTTCGCCACTGGGCGACGGTCAGGGTTCTGATAAAGGCAGTGGGCAGAGTTATGTCGGCCGCTACGGTAAGGCGGGTGGAAGGCTGGAGGAACTTCAGGAGGTCTCCCAGCAGAGCGTCGTTTCGGTAAGGGGTTTCTATGAATATCTGGCTCTGGTTCAGGGCCTTGGATAAACGCTCAACTTCTTTGAGAGCGCTTCGGCGCTCGTCCGTCTTGGCGGGCAGATAACCCCTGAAAGCGAAACTCTGGCCGTTCAGCCCCGAGGCCATGAGGGCGAGCATCAGAGAGGACGGCCCCACTAGGGGCACCACCTCTATTCCCTTGCGGTGGCAGAGGGCCACAAGGTCAGCCCCCGGGTCGGCCACGGCGGGAAGGCCGGCTTCGGAAATAAGGCCCACATCTCCGTTGTCGAAAAGGGAGCCCAGTGCTTCGATATCTTCTTTTGAGGAGTGTTCGTTAAGTGTATGGAACTCCAGGCCCTCTATGTGCCCTTTGAGACCGGCCGCCGAGAGAAAGCGCCTCGCTGTGCGGACTTCTTCCACCACATAGCAGTTAATAGTGAGTAGAAGTTCCAGCACCGGGGCAGGGAGCACCAGAGCAGGGTCATATTCGCCCAGAGGCGAAGGTATCAGATATAACTTTCCTTTCACATTGGCAAATATACAAAAAAAACAGCGGTATCTGTTCCTCCGTCCTCGCTGCGCTCGCCCCCTCCCGCAAGCGGGCCCCTCCCTCTACAAGCGAGGGTGCTTACGACCGCGGAACAGATACCGCCGTTTTTTACTATTTGTGGCATTGTTTTGTTTGACCAATCATTAAAAATGATTATATTTGTGGATTGGAAATTTCAAACAAAAACTCTGATCAATTATGGCTAAAATCAATCTTGGCAAGTATGGCATCGAGGGCGTAACCGAGGTGCTCTACAATCCTACCTACGAAGTACTTTACAACGAAGAGACCAAGCCCGGCCTTACCGGCTACGACAAGGGCGTGGTTACCGAGCTCGGCGCTATCAATGTTATGACTGGCGTTTATACCGGCCGTTCCCCTAAAGATAAGTACATCGTTTATGACGAGACCTCCAAGGAAGGCGCACCCGGCGAGGTTTGGTGGACAACCGAGGGCTACCCCAACGACAACCACAAGATGTCCGAGGAGGTTTGGGCAGAGGTCAAGAAACTCGCCCTCAAACAGCTCAGCGGCAAAAGGCTGTTCGTGGTGGACGGTTTCTGCGGCACCCACAAGGATACCCGCATGAAAGTCCGTTTCATTATGGAGGTCGCATGGCAGGCTCACTTCGTGACCAATATGTTCATCCGTCCCAAGAACGAAGAAGAGTTCGACCAGGAGCCCGACTTCGTTGTTTACTGCGCTGCAAAGGCCAAGGTGGACAACTATAAGGAGCTCGGCCTCCGCACCGACACCTGCGTCGCATTCAACGTGACCAGCAAAGAGCAGGTTATCCTCAACACCTGGTACGGCGGCGAGATGAAGAAGGGCCTCTTCTCCATGATGAACTACTATCTGCCTCTTAAGGGCATTGCTGCTATGCACTGCTCCGCCAACACCGATTTGAACGGACAGAACACCGCTATCTTCTTCGGTCTGTCCGGCACCGGCAAGACCACCCTCAGCACCGATCCCAAGCGCCTTCTCATCGGCGACGACGAGCACGGCTGGGACGACGAGGGCGTGTTCAACTTCGAGGGCGGCTGCTACGCCAAGGTCATCAACCTCGACAAAGAAAGCGAGCCCGATATCTACAACGCCATCCGCAGGGACGCTCTGCTGGAGAATGTTACCGTCGATGCTGAAGGCAAGATCGACTTCGCCGACAAGTCCGTCACCGAGAACACCCGCGTGAGCTATCCTATCTATCACATCAACAAGATAGTACGTCCTTACTCCCAGGGTCCCGCGGCCAAGCAGGTCATCTTCCTTTCCGCCGACGCATTCGGCGTTCTGCCTCCCGTGAGCATCCTCACCCCTGAGCAGACCAAGTACTACTTCCTTAGCGGCTTCACCGCCAAGCTGGCAGGTACCGAGCGCGGCATCACCGAGCCCACTCCCACCTTCTCCGCCTGCTTCGGCCAGGCATTCCTCGAGCTTCATCCTACCAAGTACGCCGAGGAACTCGTCAAGAAGATGGAAAAGAGCGGCGCCCGTGCATATCTGGTGAACACCGGCTGGAACGGCACCGGCAAGCGCATCTCCATCCGCGACACCCGCGGAATCATCGATGCCATCCTCTCCGGCGCCATCGACAAGGCTCCTACCAAGAAGATCCCGTTCTTCAACTTCGAGGTTCCTACCGTGCTTGAGGGCGTCGACACCGGCATCCTCGATCCTCGCGACACTTACGCCGATCCCGCAGTTTGGGAAGAGAAGGCCAAGGATCTCGCAGGACGCTTCATCAAGAACTTCCACAAGTACGAGAGCAACGAAGCCGGCAAGGCACTTGTGGCCGCCGGTCCCCAGCTTTAGCCTTCGGACTTAATCACTTTGACAGCGGGGCTGACTCTTACCGGGTCAGCCCCGCTTGCCGTTTCCGGGCCGACAGAGCTTGGTTCACCCCGCGTCGGGCCTGATTCGGACGGTTCCGGGCCGGCAGAGGCGAGTTTGCCCTGCGTCGGGCCCGATTCTGCTGTTTCCGGGCCAGCGGAGGCGAGTTTGCCCTGCGTCGGGCCTGATTCGGACGGTTCCGGGCCCGTGAAGGTGGGTTTGCCCAGCGTCAGGCCTGATTCGGACGGTTCCGGGCCAGCGGAGGCGAGTTTGCCCGGCATCGGGCCTAATTCGGACGGTCCCGGGCCAGCGGAGGCTGGTTTGCCCGGCATCGGGCCTGATTATACCGCTACACGGGCCTAAAGCAATCAGAAAGTTGACAATTGGCCTCAAAATATTGCTATGAGGCCTGAGACTTTGATAGTTTTTTACTACATTTGACTGCCGGGTCTAATCCCGCGACTTAAACTATGATTTCTTATTCCGAAATGGAGAGCAAATGCTCTTTGACTTTCAGTAATTCCGGCCCGTATTGGCACCTGTGGACCCCGGAAAACTATCAAGTGATTTTCCCTGACAAAGATGCATTCATTGCAGGAATGAATATTCTTGCCATCTGCTCTCGTCTGGTACCCGAAGCTAAAGTTATTACTTTTGAGCTGATGAGTAATCACCTTCATCTTGCCATTTCGGGGCTCAAAGAGGCGGCTTTACGTCTTTTTAAACTTTTCAAAAGATCACTTAGCAGATATTTGAAGAGCAGGGGGTACACAATAGATTTGTCTTCCTTTGAGGCTAACATCCGGCAGATAAGCTCGCTTCAAGAACTGAGGAATGTTATCACCTACATTAACAGGAATGGATACATTGTAAGTCCCGACACAACCCCGTTCACATACCAGTGGGGCGCTAATACTTATTATTTCAATTATTCAGCCAAGGCGAGGTTCCGGGAATCAGACGCGACTCTGACCAAACCAGAAAGGAGAGCCTTTATTCATAGCCATGACGCTGACAAACTTGCGCATCCTATCGTTAAGGTCGACGGATACGCTTGTCCCATGGGGTTTTGCTGCATAGAATTTGGAGAGGAATTGTTTAGGTGCGCCTCGCACTATTTCAGAGAATTATCCCGAAACATTGAAACGCAAAAAGAGATTGCTGAAGAGATTGGGGAGCAAGTGTTTTATACAGACGATGAACTATTCGGGGTTGTTCTCGCAATAAGCAAGGACAAGTTCGGGGGGCTTAAACCATCATTACTGCCAGCTACAGCAAAAAAGGATCTGGCAATCCTGTTACACAACGAGTATCACGCCAGTAACAAGCAGATTCTGAGGATGCTGAGGTTGGAGCCGTCAGTTGTAGACTCGCTATTTCCAAAACGATATTAGCGTTCAATTCTGACGGTTCCGGGCCGGCAATGGCGAGTTTGTCCGGCGTCTGGCCTTATTCTGCCGTTTCCGGGCCGGCGATGACGAGTTTGCCATGTGTCGGGCCTGATTCTGCCGATTCCGGGCCAGTGAAGGTGGGTTTGCCCAGTGCCGGGCCTGATTCTGCTGTTTTCGGGCCAGTGAAGGTGGGTTTGCACAGTGCCGGGCCTAATTCTGCCGTCTCCGGGCCGACAGAACTTGGTTCACCCAGCGTCGGGCCCGATTCTGCCGTTTCTGGGCCGGAGGAGGCAGGGTTGCCCGGCGTCTGGCCTGATTCGGTCGGTTCCGGGCCAGTGAAGGTGGGTTTGCCCAGCGTCGGGCCTGATTCTGCTGTTTTCGGGCCAGCGGAGGCTGGTTTGCCCCGCGTCGGGCCTGATTCGGACGGTTCCGGGCCGGCAATGGCGAGTTTGCCCAGCGTCGGGCCTGATTCTGCTGTTTTCGGGCCAGTGAAGGTGGGTTTGCCCAGCGTCTGGCCTGATTCGGACGGTTTCTGGGCCGTCGGAGGCTGGTTTGCCCGGTGCCGGGCCTGATTCGGACGGTTCCGGGCCGGCAATGGCGAGTTTGCCCGGCGTCTGGCCTGATTCGGTCGGTTCCGGGCCAGTGAAGGTGGGTTTGCCCGGCGCCAGGCCTGATTCTGCCGTTTCCGGGCCGGCGGAGGCTGGTTTGCCCAGCGTCGGGCCTGATTCTGCTGTTTTCGGGCCAGTGAAGGTGGGTTTGCCCAGCGTCGGGCCTGATTCTGCTGTTTCTGGGCCGGCAGAGGCTGGTTTGCCCGGTGCCGGGCCCGATTCGGACGGTTCCGGGCCGGCAGAGGCTGGTTTGTCGGAACTTGGGCCTAACTTTGCTGTTCTGAGGCCCGATAGAGCTTGTACAATGATAGGATGCCGGTATATGGCCGAGGGAAAGGGTTCGGAGGAAGACAATGGAGATAGAGTTCTGTAGGCGACAGCACGCAAAGGATACCGCTAAAGCAAATGAGGCAGGAGGCGGTGCGAAAAACGACTGCAGAAGGCGACGCGAAGAGCTACGGCAGGAGGTGACGCGAAGAGCTACGGCAGGAGGCGGCGCGAAAAACTACTGCAGAAGGCGGCGCGAAAAGCTACGGCAGGAGGTGACGCGAAGAGCTACGGCAGGAGGCAGCACAAAAAGCTACTGCGGGAGGCCGCACAAAAAGCTACGGCAGGAGGCGGTGCGAAAAACTACTGCAAAAGGCGACGCGAAGAGCTACGGCGGGGAAAGTGATGCAGGGGGTGCGATTATTTGTCAGCATTGTTTATCTTTGCTGGACAGTTTGATTCAGCAGAGATTATTATGACCAGATTAGCAAAGGCTTTCAGATGGATTCTGCCGCTTGTGGCAATCATCATCGGGGCTGCTTCGTGCGGCAGCAAGACAAAGGCGCCCAAGGTATTGGTGCTCTATTATTCCCAGTCGTCAAACACCAAGGCTGTTGCAGAAGAATTTGCAACGAGGCTCGGGGCCGACATAGAGGCGATTCTTCCCGCAGAGCCTTACGGAGGCTCATATCAGGAGGTTATCGAGCGCAGCGTCAAGGAGCGCGAGCTTGGAGTTCTGCCTGAGGTTAATCCAATCAGCAGCGACATCGCCTCGTACGATATTATCTTCCTCGGCTACCCGGTGTGGTTCGGAACCTATGCTCTCCCGGTGGCATCTCTCCTGGACAGCATAGACCTGAACGGCAAGAAGGTAGTTCCTTTCTGCACCTTCGGCAGCGGCGGGCTTGCTTCCAGCTCGAGGGATCTCGCGGCCAAATTCCCGGACGCCGAGATTCTGCCGGGCTATGGCGTGCGTGCAGCAAGGCTTGAGGCCGCTCCTCAGGAGATCGACCGCTTCCTCAAGGAGGGCGGTTTCGTCGAAGGAGACTGCGAGCCCCAGGAAGAATTCTCCGGGCAGCATGCCGTGAGCGATGAAGAATCGGCAATTTTCGATGCTGCCGTGGGCGATTACCCGATGATTCATGCCAAGGCGTCGGAAGTGAGCTCCCGCCCCGTTCCCGGCGGTACCGAGTATCTGTTTACCGCTGTCGACCTCCCCAGGGAGGGAGTGCCCCAGCAGCCGGGACGCGAGTTCAAAGTTTACGTCAACGTCCTTGAGGGACAGGCTCCCGAATTCACCCAGGTAGTGAGATAAAATGTTTAAGTTTCTGAATATTGCCGTTATAGGGCTCGCGTTGCTTGCCGGAGGGCACAAAATCTCCAGCGTCGAGAACAGCGGCAACTGGGTATATATGTATGACGATCAAGGCCGCCGCTACAAGTCTCTAAGCGCCGCCAGCGTAGGCGAAGTCAAGGGCTTCAGCGCCGATTTCTTCGTATCCCGCAACGGTAATTGGATTTACCTGTACGACAGCGAAGGCAGGAGATATAAATCGCTCAGCTACTCCTCGGTGGGCGATGTAAGCGGAGTGTCCGGAAGCACATTCACTTCCAGGCACGGCAACTGGATATATACCTGGGACCGCGACGGCAAGAGGATCCACAGCCGGCCGGCAAGGTAGCAATAATTGAATTGATTATGAAAGTCAAACATATAATCGCAGCCGTTGAGAAGGTGGCCCCTCTAAGGTTCCAGGACGAATGGGACAACTCCGGGCTGCAAGTAGGTTTTTTAAACAACGAAGTAAGCAAAGTCCTTGTATGCCTTGATATTACCGAGGCCATAGTCAACGAGGCCGAAGAGAAAGGCTGCGAGATGATCGTCTCGCATCATCCCCTTCTGTTCAAGGCGCTTAAGGAGGTCAGCGACTTTACTTACCAGCAGCGCTGCGTAGTAAAGGCTCTGGCCAAAGGTATCGCCGTTTACTCTGCCCATACCAGCCTGGACAACGCCAAGGGCGGAGTCAATCATAAGATTGCCCAGCTCATAGGTCTTGAGAATCTCCAGTGGCTGCAGCCAAAAGACGGCGAGGATGCCGGCTCGGGGCTCATAGGCACGCTGCCGGAGCCGGAGCGGGACTCCGACTTTTTGCGTCGCTTAAAGCAGTCTTTTGGCGTCGAGTGCCTACGTCACTCCGAATGTAACGGCAAGCAAATCAAGACGGTAGCTCTTTGCGGCGGAGCGGGCGCCTTTCTGATGAGAGATGCACTGCGAAAAGGAGCCGACTGCTTTATCACCGGCGAATTCCACTATCACGACTACTTCGAGAACGACGGCATGCTGCTCGCCGAACTCGGCCACTATCAGAGCGAAAAGTTCACCGTGGACCTGCTCTGCGACCTGATCGCCGCGGCATGCCCTGATACCGACATTATTAAGACTTCCCTAAACACCAATCCAATTTGCTATGATGCCAGATAAGTATCAAGAAGAATACGTCATACCCGGATATTTCATCGACTGCAACCACCGTCTTAAAGCATCATCATTCTTTGACATCGCCCAGGAACTGGCTGTCCGCGGCTCAACCCAGCTCGGCCTTCCCGATCCCGTACTGAATGCCCGCGGAATGTGCTGGATATTGCTCAGAAACTCTATCCACTTTGACAGGCTGCCGCTAATGGCCGAAAAGGTCACTCTGCAAACCTGGCACAGCGGCATCAAAGGCCCGATCAGCACCAGGGATTACCGCATGCTGGACGCCGACGGCAAGACTATCATAAACGCCACGAGTTCGTGGGCTCTGATGGATTATGAAACCCGCAGGATTGCCAAACCGGAGCGTATTTCCGACCTTCTTTCGCCAGAGCCTCAATGCCCCGAGAGAGCACTTGAGCCCGACGCTCCCAAGGTTGTCTTTCCCGCCGATGCTCTCAAAGAAGAGGCCGGATGCCACATTGTTACCTGGTCCGACCTGGACTATAACAAGCACGCCAACAATGGTAAGTATCCCCATTGGGCGATGGACTGCCTCCCGGCAGAAGTCGCTACTGGGCAGATAGTTACCGACTTTATTCTGAATTACAACCACGAGGTCAGGCTGGGGCAGGCCGTGCAGTTGATCCGCGCCCAGGGGCCCGACGGAGCCTGGTACGTAGAGGGTCAGGTTGACGGAGTGCAGAGTTTTATCTGCAAGATTGTAATGGCCTAGCTATTTCTTCTCCAGACGCATTTTAGCGTATTTGAGAAGGAGCAGTTTTTCTCCCAAAGTATCGAAGCGTACCCGGGCCTTGAGTTCGGGAGCGGTTCCGGTAATGTCCAGTATTTCCCCGGGGCCGAAGCGGTTGTGCTCGATACGCTGGCCGACTCGGAATTCGGTCATCGGAAGCGGGACGAAATCAGGGTCGGGAGTATATGCCGGTTTTGACTGGGCAGGCACGGGACTGATCGGGCTTCTGGCGGGTTCGAGCCTCGAGCTTTCGGAGGAGGGTTTGGGCGGACGGGCGTAGCTTTGCGCGAACCCGCTCCGTCCAAACCCTCCTCCGGAGCCGAAAGCGCCGCTGACGCCGAGACTGTCGTCCTCCAATGGCCTGTCAAGATACTGCGAATCAATCTCACGCAAGAAACGCGACGGCGAATTGCTTTCATGCCGTCCGTTCCGCATGCGCGTACCGGCATAGCTGAGCGACACCGCCTTGCCGGCACGGGTAATAGCCACGTAGAAAAGCCTCCGCTCTTCTTCTATATCCTTCTGGCTCAGCAACATGCTCTGGCTCGGGAAGAGATTCTCCTCCATGCCCGCCACAAACACGTACGGAAACTCAAGGCCCTTGGCCGAGTGCACCGTCATTAGCGCGACTTTATTGTTGGTATCGTCTTCATCCACCAGGTCGACGTTGCTCAGCAGCGACACATTCTCCAGATAATCGTCCAGGGTAAAGGTATCCTCCGCCCCTTCAGCCTCGTCACGCCTCTCCTCCTCAAAAGCCGCTACCGAATTCACAAGTTCCTCCACGTTGGCAAAACGAGCCTGTCCCTCGATTGAAGTATCATCTTTGTAGAAGGCATAAAGCCCGCTCTTGTCCGCTATCTCGCGCGCCAGGTCGAAGGCGCCGGTGGTCTTGATCTTCTGGTGCAGAGCGTCGATCATGGCGCAGAACGCCCTGATTTTCAGCACCGCTGCGCTCCTGAGCCCGAACTGTTCCAGGTCATCAAGGAACGCCGCTCTGAAAAGGCTGGTCCCGTGAGCGAGAGCGGCAGCGATGAGTGCCTTAACCGAAGTGTCCCCTATGGCCCGCGCAGGCTTGTTCACCACGCGCTTGAAAGACTCTTCGTCAAGCGGGTTCACCACCAGCTTGAAATAGGAGAGCATGTCCTTGACCTCTGCCCTCTCGAAGAAAGAATTACCCGAATAGACTATGTACGGGATATTGCGCCGGCGGAGCTGCTCTTCCAGCGCGCGCGACTGGGCGTTGGTGCGGTAAAGGATGGCAAAGTCCTGATATGCAGCACCGTCCGTGCGCATGCGCTTTTGTATGGCAGATACTATCTCTACCGCCTCGTCCTGCTCGGTATAAGTCTGGATAAGCTTAAGCTTCTCGCCCGGATCCCCTTGGGCATAGCACTTTTTGGGGATGCGGCCCGCATTGTGCTCGATTACCGAATTGGCGGCCTCCACTATGTTGGGGGTGCTGCGGTAATTACGCTCCAGACGGAACAGGCGGCATTCCGGATAATCCTTTTTGAAGTTAAGTATGTTCTGGATCTGCGCGCCGCGGAAGGCATATATCGACTGAGAATCATCTCCTACGACGCAGATGTTACGGTGCCCCTGGGCGAGCTTCTTGATGATGAGGTACTGGGCATAATTAGTGTCCTGGTACTCATCTACCATAATGTAGGAGAAGCGCGATGCTATGCTCTGCAGTGCCTGAGGATTGTCCCGCAGGAGGATGTTCATGTTTACAAGGATATCGTCAAAGTCCATGACTCCCGACTTCCTGAGATTCTGCTGGTAGCGCTCGTACACATCCACGATGCGCGGCTTCTTGGAATAGGTGTCGGCCTGGATGGCTCCCCTGTCGGAGCGGTAGGCGTTGACAGTAATCAGATTGTTCTTTGCCGACGAAATGCGGGAGAGCACATCACGCGGCTTGTAAACAGTGTCGTCCAGACCAAGCTCCTTGATTGCGGCCTTGACGGCGGCGGTGGAATCGCTCTGGTCGTATATGGTAAACTGCTGCGGATATCCCAGGCTCTCGGCCCACTCGCGAAGGAAGCGTACGAACACCGAATGGAAGGTGCCCATCACCACCCGGCGGGCCTTGTAAGCACCCACCAGGAGGGCGATTCTCTCTTTCATTTCGCCGGCAGCTTTTTTGGTGAAAGTAAGCGCCAGAATGCGGGCCGGATCGGCCCCCCCGGCCAACAGATACGCCACTCGGCTGGTGAGAACGCGGGTCTTGCCGGAACCGGCTCCCGCCACAATCAACACAGGCCCCTCAGTACACTGGACCGCCTTGCCCTGCTCATCATTCAGAGAGTCCAGAATAGCACGCACATTGTTCTCCATAATGATGCGAAAATACAAAAAAAAGTGGTATCTTCGCAAGGCGATTTCGTAATTATTTTTAACCATTCATAAAATGTCTGAAAACATCGTTTTGAAGAAGGGTTTGGACATCCCCATCAGCGGGTGTGCAAGCCTTCATGTCAGCAAATCGATGATTCCGGCGCTTGTTGCCGTCCAGCCGGACGGCATTAAGGGTTTGCTCCCAAGGCTGCTGGTAAAGGAAGGCGACCGCGTGCTGTGCGGCTCTCCCGTCATTGCTGACAAGAAAAAACCGGACATCCTGCTCTGCGCCCCGGCAAGCGGCACGGTCAAAGAAGTGGTAAGAGGCGAGAAACGCAAGCTTCTCGCAGTTCTTATCGAGACCGACGCCGCGCAGGAATATGCCCGGATCGACACCTCAAATGTTAAAACGGCGCTGCTTCAGAGCGGTTTGTGGACTCTCTTTACACAAAGGCCTTACGGCGTGCTGGCAGACCCTGCCATTACCCCCAAGGCCATTTTTGTATCCGCCTTCCACACCGCACCTCTGGCAGCCGACCTGGAATTCACCCTGGGAGACCAGGTCCAGGCCATCCAGAAGGGTATCGACGCTCTCGGCGAGATTGCTCCCGTGCACGTGAGCATCAACGGAGCCCTGAAAAACAGCGCCTTCTCATCCCTCACGGGCTGTACCGTCCACCGCTTCAAGGGCAAGCACCCCGCCGGCAACGTAGGCGTACAGATCAGCCACATCAGCCCCATCATCAAGGGCGATACTGTTTGGACCATCACCCTTAACGGAGTGGCCGCAGTAGGACGCCTGATGAGCAGTGGCCGCGTGGATGTCCGCCGCAAGGTTGCGGTGTGCGGTCCTGCGGCTCTCCAGCCTTCATACGTCGAGACCCTGCCCGGCACTCCCGTCAAAGATTTCGCGCCCTTCTACGGCAACTCCGCCGACGAAGTCCGCATCATCAGCGGAGACGTTCTCAGCGGCGTTTCGGTGGGCCTGAACGGTTACCTTGGCTGGAACGACGACCAGCTGACCATCATCCACGAGGGCTACGACAAAGAGCTCCTCGGCTGGATCCGTCCGCTGCGCTTCAACCAGTTCAGCTCCGACCGCAGCTACTTCAGCTGGCTCCTGCCCGGCAAGAAGTACGACATGAGCACCAACCTGCACGGCGGTCCGCGTCCCTTCCTTATGAACGAGAATTACTACACCAAGGTTCTCCCCATGGACATCTATCCTGTGTTCCTCGCCAAGGCCTGCCTTGCCGGAGACATTGAAAAGATGGAGAAGTTCGGCATCTACGAGGTCCTTCCCGAAGACCTGGCCCTGTGCGAATTCGTAGATCCGAGCAAGTGCTACATCCAGGATATGATAGAGCGGGGCATCGACCTTATGATTAAAGAAATGGCTTAAAAGATATGAACAAGATTTTTGAAAAAGGCGGCAAGCTATACTGGCTGCACAGTACCGTCGATGCTTTTGAGACATTCCTCCACGTCCCCGGCACCGTAACCCTCAAGGGTTCCCACGTGCGCGACTCCATCGACCTCAAGCGCCTGCTGATCCTCGTGGTCATCGCCGCCGCCCCCGCTGCCCTGTTCGGCATGTGGAACGTGGGTTATCAGCACGGCCTTGCCATGGGCCAGACCGGAGTGCACATTCTGGAGTACTTCTGGTTCGGTTTCCTCAAGGTCCTTCCCCTGTACCTGGTATCTTACATCGTAGGTCTGGCCATCGAATTCGCTTCCAGCCAGATACGCGGCGAGGAAGTTAGCGAGGGCTATCTGGTCAGCGGATTCTTCATTCCGCTCATCGTCCCCGTCGACATCCCCCTGTGGATGCTTGCCCTGGCAGTTTCCTTCGCAGTCATCTTCGGCAAGGAAGTATTCGGCGGCACCGGCATGAACATCTGGAATCCCGCGCTCCTGACCCGCGCATTCCTCTTCTTCTCCTATCCTAACTACATGTCCGGCTCCGAGTGCTGGATAGCCTTCAAGAAGGGCGAGACCGCTGTGGCCGACGCATTCACCGGCGCCACTCCCCTTGCCCTTGACGGCCCCGCACAGTACGGCACCGGATTCTGGGACCTCTTTATCGGAACCGTTCCCGGCAGCGTAGGTGAAACTTCAGTGATCGCCATCCTGCTCGGCGCTTTCCTGCTCCTCTGGACCGGCATCGCCAGCTGGAAGATCATGTGCGGCAGCATCGCCGGCGCGCTTCTGGTGGGCTGGATCGGCAACATTGCCGGCATCACCGACATCCCCTTCTACATGCAGCTTCTCTACGGCGGATTTGCATTCGGTACCGTGTTCATGGCCACCGACCCTGTGACATCCTGCCAGACCGAGTGCGGCAAGTGGATTTACGGCGTGCTCATCGGCATGCTCTGCATCACGGTGCGCCTCTTCAACCCCGGATACGCCGAGGGTATGATGCTCGCAATCCTTCTGATGAACACCTTCGCACCGCTCATCGACCACTGTGTCACGAGCGTACATATCTCACGCAGGTTAAAGAAACTTAACGCAGCATAGCCATGAATACAAACAGTAACGTCTATACAGTCATCTATACGACGGTCATAGTCATCGTCGTGGCTGCGCTGCTCGCCTTCGTGTCCGGCAAGCTGGGTCCCGCCCAAGATGCCAACGCCAAGGCCGAGACCCTGCGCCAGATGATGTCAGCCGCAGGTGTCAAGCCTACAGAGGAACTCTATGCGGCCAAAAACGCCGAGATTCTCCAGCTTTACGCAGACAATATCGAGGAAGCCTACACTATTGGCCTCGACGGCGAAAAGAACGGAGATCTTTCCGTGAGCAAAGACAAGATAGAGCTTGTCAGCAAACTCAAGCCTCAGCACAAGGCCATCCTTGCCGAAGGTGATGTCACCCTGCCCGTCTATCGGTTCAAGAGCGGCAAGGCCGTCATTCCTATCTACGGAGCCGGCCTCTGGGGCCCGGTCTGGGGATATATCGCTTTCGAGCCCGACTGCCACACAATAGCCGGCGCCTTCTTCGACCACGAGAGCGAAACTCCCGGCCTGGGTGCCAAGATCAAGGACGAAGCCTGGTTCCGCGAGAAGTTCATCGGCAAGACGGTCGAGTGGGGAGACACCCCCGCCTTCAGGCTCGAAAAGAATGCCGAAGCAAGCGGAGCCGCCAACGCAGTTGACGCCATAACCGGCGCCACCATGACTTCCAAGGGCCTCAACGAGGCGCTCAACGTATGGTTCAAGGCCTACGAGAACCACTTCGGGCCCGGCGCTTTCTTCAACGCCCTCGAGGAGCATGCCATTGAAACAACTACTAACGCAGAGGAGGAATAAGTTATGGATAAGAAACTTAAAGAAACCATCCTCAATCCGATACTCAAGGGCAATCCGATTACCGTCCTTGTGCTCGGTATTTGTTCGGCACTGGCCGTCACCGTCCAGCTCAAAGGCGCGCTGGTGATGGCTCTGTCGGTCATCGTGGTTACCGGCATATCGAGCCTCATCTGCTCGCTGCTGCGCAACACTATTCCTAACCGCGTACGTATCATCGTGCAGCTTGTGGTGGTAGCCATGATGGTGATCCTGGTCGACCAGATACTCAAGGCCGGCGAGGCCACATACGCCATCGACAAGCAGTTGTCGGTGTACATCGGCCTCATCATTACCAACTGTATCGTCATGGGCCGTATCGAGGCTTTCGCACTCGGCAACAAGCCCATCCCCTCGCTGCTCGACGGTATTGCCAACGGACTCGGCTACGGCCTCATCCTGGTGGTGGTCGCATTCTTCCGCGAGCTTCTCGGCAGCGGTACACTGTTCGGATTCCAGGTCCTGCCTGCAGGATACATTCCCAACAACCTGGTAATCCTTCCTCCTTTCGCCCTCATACTCCTGGGTTGCATTATCTGGGTACACAGGGCTTTTGACAAAGATCTTCAGGAAAAATAACAGCACAGCCTTATGGAATACATCAGCTTATTCGTAAAGTCAATATTCGTTGACAATATGATCTTCGCTTACTTCCTGGGTATGTGCTCATACCTGGCAGTATCGAAGAATGTTAAAACCGCCAACGGCCTCGGCCTGGCAGTTATCTTCGTGCTCCTCTGCACGCTTCCTCTCAACTGGCTCCTGAACACCTATGTGCTTCAGCCCGGCGCCCTCAAGTGGCTCGGTCCCCAGTTCGCCGAGGTCGACCTGAGCTTCCTGAGCTTCATTCTCTTCATCGCGGTCATCGCTGCATTCGTACAGCTTGTAGAAATGATCGTTGAGAAGTTCCTCCCCTCGCTCTATTCATCGCTCGGTATCTATCTGCCGCTTATCGCTGTGAACTGCGCCATTCTCGGCGGTTCGCTCTTCATGCAGCAGAGAGATTTCACCGGAATCGGTGAGCCCCTTGTGTATGCGCTCGGCTCCGGCATCGGCTGGTACCTGGCCATCGTGGCGCTCGCCGCAATCCGCGAGAAGATGAGCTACAGCAACGTTCCCAAGCCCCTCAAGGGCATAGGCATCACCTTCATCACGGTGGGCCTCATGGGTATGGCATTCATGATCTTTATGGGCATTCAACTTTAAGCGGCTATGACACAGACTATTATTGCATCCATTGCGATCATCGTCATAGTGACGCTGATCCTTGTGGCCCTCCTGCTCTTCGTGAAGGCCAAGATCACTCCCAAGGGGACTGTCAAGATCAACATCAACAACGGCAAGAAAGAGCTTGACGTAGCTCCCGGCGGCAACCTTATGGCCACCCTTGCCGGCGAGAAGATATTCCTCCCTTCCGCTTGCGGCGGCAAGGCCAACTGCGGCCAGTGCAAGGTACAGGTGCTGGAGGGAGGCGGAGAAATCCTGCCCACCGAGACCGGTTTCTTCAACCGCAAGCAAATCAAGGAAGGCTGGAGACTCGGCTGCCAGGTCAAGGTGAAGGACAACCTCAAGATCCAGGTTGCCGACAGCGCCCTGAGCGTCAAGAAGCTGGAATGCGAGGTTATCTCCAACAAGAACGTAGCTACGTTCATCAAGGAGTTCACCGTCAAGCTGCCCGAGGGCGAGCATATCGACTTCAAGTCCGGTGAGTACATCCAGATCGATATTCCCGCATACGAGGCCGACTTCGCCGATATGGGCGTGGATTCCGAGTACATGGGCGACTGGGAGAAATACGGTATTACTTCCCTCAAGTACAAGAATACCGAGCCCACCATCCGTGCTTACTCCATGGCTTCCTATCCCGGCGAGAAGAACATCATCAAGCTCAACGTCCGTATTGCCACTCCTCCTTTCGACAAGACACAGCCCAAGGGCGTGTTCAAGTTCGTCCCCGGCGTTCCTCCGGGAATCGCATCAACTTACGTGTTCTCACGTAAACCCGGCGACAAAGTGTGGATCAGCGGCCCTTACGGCGAGTTCCTCCTGCCCGAGAACGATCCCGAAGATATGGAATACATCTTCGTGGGCGGCGGCGCCGGGATGGCTCCTCTTCGCAGCCATATCATGCAGCTGTTCAAGACTCTCAGGACCGGCCGCAAGGTTCATTTCTTCTACGGAGCACGCGCCCTTGTGGAAGCCTTCTACCTTGAAGATTTCGCCGAGATTGAGAAGGAGTTCCCGAACTTCAAGTTCCACCTGGCTCTCGACAGGCCCGACCCGGCTGCAGATGCGGCGGGAGTGCCTTACACCGCGGGCTTCGTGCACAACGTGATGTACGAGACATATCTTAAGGACCACGAGGCTCCCGAGGATATCAAGTACTTCATGTGCGGTCCTCCTATGATGACCAAGTGCGTGAACGAACTGCTTGACTCACTTGGAGTTGCTCCGGAGAACATCCTCTACGACAACTTTGGTGCTTAATATTTACAAAGAAGATGCATCAGGGCTCCATACTGGTGCATCTTTTCTTTTGCCTTTGCTGCCACTGACTGCGGACTACGGCCTTCGGCCTATCCCTCCCATCGCAAGCGATGGGCCCCTCCCACTCACGGCTGCGTGGGCGCAGACGGTCCGCAGTCAGTGGCATCAAAGGCAATAATACAAATCCGGAATGAGATGAAAATCTGCTGTATGATAGCTTCTTTAAGGCTGGGCGGCGCCGAAAGGCAGCTCACAGGGCTCGCCGTGCTTCTCCGAGCCGAGGGGCACGAAGTGGAAGTACTCACATACAGGGACGGCTCATTCTACGAAGGCGAACTCTCCCGGGCGGGAGTTCCCCACATCTTCATCAAGCAACGCCGCGGCGAGCTCACCCTGGTACGCGACATCGCCTCCCACCTCAAACAGAGCGGATGTGAAGTGCTCATTTCCTTCCTTGCCGGTACCAACATCAAAGCCTGCATGGTAAAAGCCCTCTGCCCGGACCTTAAACTGATAGTATCCGAGCGCAACTGCAACACTTCCATCAGACTTCACGACCGTCTCCGCTTTGCCCAGTACCGCCGTCACGCATGGCGGGTGGTATGCAACAGCTACGCCCAGAGCGAATTCATACGCGCCCACGCCCCCTCCCTCAAAGGCAGACTTTACACCATACCCAATTTCACCGACCTCGAAAAGTTCCGTCCCTCTCCGAGCGTAGTAAAAGAGAGCCCCTTCACCGTCATTACAGCCGCACGCCTCGACAGGCGGAAGAATGCCATCGGACTCATCAAGGCCGCCGCCCTGTGCCCCGGAATACGCTTCGAATGGTATGGAGAAAGCCCAGGGAGCGCCTATTCAGCCCGCTGCAGGGCCCTGATCGACGCTCTGGATCTCCAGGACCGCTTCTTTATCTATCAGCCCAGCACCAGCCCCGAAAAGCTCTACCGCAAGGGGCAGCTATTCTGCCTCCCCAGTTTTTACGAGGGCACTCCCAACGCACTTGCCGAAGCACTTGCCTGCGGTCTTCCCGCCGCAGTGAGCGCAGTCAGCGACAACTCCCTCTACGTCCATGAAGGCAAGAACGGCGCCCTGTTCGACCCCAAAGATCCACGAAGCATAGCCTCCGCCATCCAGAATATGGCTTCGCTCAGCGAAGGCGCTCTGCGGGAAGCAGGGCAAGAGAGCCGCCGGACAGCCGAAAAAGCTTTCGGCAAAGAGCAGTTTATACAGCGCTATTCAGAGCTCCTGAGTGGTCCGCGCGGGGGTAGCAAGGGCATTTCTTAAATAATCAGCAAAATCCGGTTTACGTTTTTTTTGATTCCTTGGCGTTTAGCAGATGCCGCAATAGCTTTGCAGCACTATGAAAGCGAAATGGAATCAAACAGGCCGGCGCACCTCCTTCTTCATCTTCCGGCAGCCGCCGGGGAGCGCTCTGCTCCAACTAATACTCTTGTTCAGCTTGCTTACCCTGTGGCCGGCCTGTTTGTTATCCTCTTGTGGCAGACTGTCCGCAGACGGGGATGTCCAACTAATAGAAGTGCCTGTGGACAGCTGCCATATTTGCCTGCGTTTCAAGATAGACGACTACCTCGCGGACTCTGTACATGCTGTAAAGCGCCTTGACGTGCTCCTATACGGGGCTGACGGCATCAAAGAGCTGAAAGCCAAACGCGTATATAGCTTCTTGCCTGACAGCGCAGTAATTTACTGCCCCCACGAAGAACTGCTTGCGGTAGCCGTGGCCAACTTCCCGGAGCAGCTGTTCCAAAGTCCCCCCTCACGCTATGACGGAGCCGAGCAGCTCAGCTGCAGGTTCGAAGCCGACTCGCCCCGGCTGCCCCTGATGAGCGGCACTGCCGTAATAGAAGCGGGAGCCTCGGGGACAGTAACCCTGACACCCCTCATGGCGAGGGTAAAACTGGGAGTAATCAGCAATAACATGAAAAAATACGTGCGTCTTGAAGATCCACGCATTTTCCTCGAGAACGCGAACGCCGGCGCCGAAATCTTGCGCGAGGGCGGATTCAGGCCCTCGGAAGTGCTCCAGGAGACCCCTAAAACGGCACTCCCGTACGATATAGGCGTATTTGCTCAAAGTCCCGGCACCGAATTGTATTGCTACCCCAACGACTCGCCGGAAGCTACGATAGGCACTCCCGCCACGGTATTCGTACTGGAATGTGAGATAAGCGGCGTTACCAGGCAGTTCAAGATCAACCTGCCTGCGATATGCCGTAACAGCACCACGCTGGTCGATATCAGCGTAGACGGTCCGGAGCAATTTGAAAGTAAGGTGTACTAAACTATGCCGGAAAAGCGCTCGGGCACACGCACTTTGATGCGAAGATTGAACATCGCCGGCTTGTTCCACGTGTAAGGAAGACGAACGATGCTCTGGATAAAACGGGCCTTGCGGGTCCACTCTTCCCAGTCACGCCATTCTATCGACGGAAGGGTCTCGATGATACGGCGGCGCTTGCGAAGATGCCTCTCCCAGCCACGCGTCACCAGATCTTTGTCGTTGAGTTTCTGGCCGATAATGGACGGATCGGCGCAGCCGAAATGGAACAGATACAAGCCCTTGCAGATATGGAAATCACCTTTGCGCGTACGGTGGAAGCCGCTCCCCCACTGCACCGGGGCGCAAAGCACCGATGTCTTGGTGTAACGGGTCGAGAGCAATGCCGCACGGCGCTGTCCGAGCAGCGGTTTGCTGCGGTCAAGTGAGCCGTACTCCGAATTGTAGATAACGTCGCAGCCAAGGCCGGAGAGCGAATTGCGGCCGGTGGTATTCTGGGCGTAGAGGAACTCGGGAAGAGTCATTTTGAGAGCAGGATCCACCACCAGGAACTCGTCCACATCGGTGCCTACTATCATATCGTAACGCCTCAGGAGCTGGGCGGCGCGGGCCGACAGAATATCTATACGCTGCTTGTCGGAGATACGCACATTGCCCGCCACACGGGGAATTATGGTAACGTTGCAAGCGTCTGCGCAAGAGGGGACTTTTTGGTCTTCTCCATCGACATAAATAAAAAGATTCTCCTTTCCGAGCAAGTTGCCGTAATACTCAATCCACTTGCCCAGGAAAAAATCATCGTTTCTGACCATTGTCAGCGCTGCAATCATTCCCGTGTTAAATATCTTTCAAAGATACGACTAAAAGCGACAATTTCCAAATTTGCCGCTTTGTGTGAAAGTTTATTTTGGAATTCAACAAAACTTGACTATCTTTGCAGTCCTCAAACCTGGGAGATTAGCTCAGCTGGTTTAGAGCACCTGCCTTACAAGCAGGGGGTCAATGGTTCGAGTCCGTTATCTCCCACAAGAACTGGCGCAAGCCAGTTTTTTGTTTTTTATCACTTGCCCAGGGCCTTGAGGATGATATCCACCGCCTGTTCTTCGGTCAGCCCTTCCATATTGAGGCAAAGGTCGTAGTTGCGAAGGTCATAACGGCTTTTATCGGTATAGCGCTTGACATAATTCTCACGCATCTTGTCTATCTCGTCAACTATGATGCGGGCCGTATTCTCGTTAAGGTCCTGCTTGCGCATAACGCGCTCAATGCGATTCTGATGCGGAGAGGTGAGGAAGATATCGAATTTGTTGGGATGATTGTCGAGCACGAAGAAACCCGAACGGCCGGCAATTACGCACGAAGACTCCTCGGCGATAGCACGCAGAATCTCGCATTCGGCCTTAAAAATCTCATCGGTGGTTACTTCTTTTTCGCTATTGTCAAAATATACCCCGCCGGGGTCACCGTTCATCACTGCCACGGGAGAGGGGTTCAGCTTGGCAAACAAATCCGTCAGCCAGTTTTTCTTTTCGCCTTTGAGTTTCTCGATCTCATAGGTGGTGAGGCCGAAACGCTCACGCAGCGCATTGACCAGATCTTTGTCGCAGAAACGCACGCCGAGCTTCTCGGCAAGAAGACGTCCAACGGTACGGCCGCCGGTTCCGATCTCGCGGCTGATGGTGATAACAAATTGCTCTTTGGTATTCATAGGGGTTGTTATTGTTCTTTTACGCTATAAAGATAAGCTTTTTTATCGATAAATCACACAAAAAAGCCGGAAGGCCGGCCAAAAGGCCAGCCTTCCGGAAACTAGTCGGTAAGGGACTAGTACCTGTCTTCGGAAGAGACGCTGAGTTTCTTCCTGCCGTGACGACGGCGAGCCGCAAGTACGCGACGGCCGTTAGGAGTGCTCATGCGCTCACGGAAGCCGTGCTTGTTGACTCTCTTGCGGTTGGAGGGTTGGTATGTACGTTTCATATCTAAATATTTTTAATTAATCAGATTTGGGAGGGCAAAGGTAAGATTTTCCAATTTCAATTACAAATTTTTCTTTGAAATAATCATCATTCAGCCAATCTTCTAAGCTCCAAACTCTCACTCGGCCCTCTCCGATGGCAAAACGACGGCACAAAACTGCTATCTCGGAGGCCACGTCTCCCCCCTTGAGACACAGAATGCTGCGGCGGAAACGCCCCTTTACCCAAGGATACAGATCTTCAAGCGACGCCACCGCCCTGGTCACCACCCAGTCGAAATCTTGTCCGAGGCTTTCGGCGCGCGCATTGACGCAGCGGACGTTGGTAAGTCCAAGCCCGTCGGCTACCGCCTGAGCCACCTTTATCTTTTTGCCTATCGAGTCGCAGAGCGTAAAAGAAGCTCCGGGATACTCAAGCGCAAGCGGGATACCGGGAAACCCTCCTCCGGTCCCCAGGTCCAGCACCGATGCGCCGTCGAGCACCGTACTTGAGTAATGCAGTTCGAGATACCGGGCTATGGCAAGGGAGTGCAGTATGTGATGCTCGTAAAGATGGTCTATGTCTTTACGCGACACCACGTTGATGCGCTCGTTCCATTCGCGGTAGAGCTCGACGGCTCGGGCAAAATCGCTTTCACTCGTTCTCATTGGCGTTCAAGCAGCAGCACAGCGCTGGTAAGAGGCTGTTTGAGGTTCATATTGACTCCGTAATTCATGAGGTAATCGCCCCCGAACACCTTTCCGTCACCCCAGAAAGATTTACCGACAGGAGCAATTTCGGTCACTTTGTAGCTGGCGCCTGCATCAAGGCCTCCGGCGCGGAAAGCGGGAGTCAGTCCCCTGCCCTCGTATTGCAGGCAGAATGCGAAGAGCACGGCGCGGCTCTTGTCTTTGCTTACGTACATCACGGCATAGTGGCTGCCGCTATAAGGCGAGCAGAGGCGGTAAAGGTCGCCGTCGAAGACGATGTCGCGGTACTGTTTGTAGGCCGCAAGATACTTACGCACATAGTCTTTTTCCGCATCGTTCAGAAGCTTGGGCTGGATTTCCATGCCCAGACGCGCCGTGGCGGCCATGTCGCAGCGGAACTTAAGCGGGAGGATGCGTCCGGTCTGATGGTTGGGCGTCGCCGAAATGTGCGAGCCAAGGATCTGTACGGGATAAATGAGGCTCGCTCCGTACTGCATATATGCACGGCAGTAAGCATCGGTATTGTCGCTGGTCCACACTTCGTTGGCCCAGCGGAGCACGCCGTAGTCCATCCTTCCGCCGCCGGACGAGCAGGACTGCAGGAGCACCTTGGGATACTTGGCCCTGATGCGATCGAGCACTTTGTAGTAGCCCTGGATATAGTCAACCCAGAAGTTGGCCTGGCTGGCCTCGTAGCTGGAGCCCACGTTGAACACGTGGCGGTTGCAGTCCCATTTGATATAGTCCACATCGCCCAGCTGCATAGTGCGGTCGAACACACCGAACACGAAGTCCTGCACCTTGGGGTTGCTCAGGTCAAGGAGCAGCTGGTTGCGTGCCGTATAGGCTTCGCGGCCTTTTTCGACCACCACCCACTCGGGGTGCTTCTGATAGAGACGTGACTTGGGATTCACCATCTCGGGCTCGATCCAGATGCCGAACTTAAGGCCTTTGGAGTGGGCGTAGTCGGCAAGATAGCCGATTCCTTCGGGAATCTTGGCCTTGTTGAGCTCCCAGTCACCCAGGCCGGCATCGTCGTTGTCGCGCGCAAACTCGCCCTCTCCGAACCAGCCGTCGTCAAGCACGAACATCTCAAGGCCCATGGACGCAGCGTCGTCCATCATGTCGGTAAGGGTCTTGGTGTTGAACGAGAAATATGCTCCCTCCCAGCTGTTCAGCAGGGTCGGGCAGTGCATCGATGCGTCGTACATCCCGTATCCGCGTGCCCAGTCGTGCAGGTTACGGCTGGCCTGTCCGGCGCCGCAAGTGCTGTAAGTCCATACCATATCGGGAGTTACGAAGGTCGCACCGCCGCCAAGTGAATACTCGGCGCCCGAAGGATGGATTCCGGAAAGGATGTAAAGCCGTCCGGCCTCGTCCACCTGGAAGTTGATCTTGTAATTGCCGCTCCAGCACAGCGCGCCGGCAATCACTTCACCGTGGGTCTCGTCGAGGGTGTCGGAGTCGAGGCTCAGCAGGAAAGAAGGATTGGACCGCTGGGTGGTGCGGACTCCGTCGCGGCATTCGATGGTCTTGATACCGTGAGTCAGGCGCTCGGTCTCGATGTAGTTTTCGTGAGCCCAGCTTCCGTTGAAATGGGTAAGGGTGTATTTATCGGAATAGATGGGAATGCAGGAAGAATAGTAATCGCGCAGCAGCACGGCCTTCTTGCCGGCGTTTGTAATCTCGGCATGGGCAAGTATCACATCCTCGGCCTGATAAGCATCGAATACCAGTTTGACGCAGAGAGGCTGCTTGGAGTCGCGCAGCTGGACTACTGTACGTATCACATCATCTCCGGCCTGCTCCTGCCTGAACGATTCGTAGAGCAGCTCGGTATTGAGGCCTCCGTCGGGATAGTTTACTGCAAGCGCCGGTTCGAACACGAAGCGTCCGCCGGCAGTCGGGTACATCTGTATATCCCCTACCGAATGCGAATCGGTGTAGGCATTGTAGGCCGCAAAATCGGATGCATTGCTCACCGACGGGCCGTAATGGCGGTAGTTCAGCGCTCCTCCGGCCTTGCCGGCCATAATCAGGGAGGTGTTGCGCGTTGACACGGAGATGTAGTCATAATCGGCTGCCAAGCCCTGGAGCGAGATGCCCAGAATGGCAAGAATGATAATTACAAGGTTCTTCATTTTGTCTAGCATTTGTTTAGCGCGGCGGATCCGGGTACGCACGGTATTCAGTTCCAGTCCCGTCTCTTCCGCTATTTCTTTATATTGCATTCCTTCGATGAGGCGCTTGCGGGCTATCTCGCGGTAAATCTCAGGCAGTCCGTCCACCATCGATTCCGTTTCTTCCCGGGCCTCGGTCTTGATGATTTCGTCCAGGGCGTCTTCCTCCACGCCGCCCATCGAATCTACGACGTTCAGGGTGCGGGGGTCGTCGTCGAACGAAATGTAGCCCCTCTGGCGCCTCTTTTCCTGGTCGATGACATCCAGGGCAGTATTGTGCGCTATGCGCCCGAGCCAGGCCTCGAAGCTGCCCAGCGACGGGTCGAAGCTGTGAATCTGGCGGAAGGCCTTCTCGAAGGTCTTGGAGCACACGTCTTCGATATAAAAATGATCCAGCTGCGTCATGGTCTTGCGCAGGTATGCCCGCACGGACGCTATGTTGGCGTCCCACAGGGCGGTGAAAGCGGTGCCGTCTCCTATGATTGCACGCCGCACCAGTTCGTCAATGTGCTTCGAGCCAGTTTGAGCCATAATTACATTCTACTGTAAGTGGAACATTCAATTTAATTACTCCCTGCATGATGCCGGTCAGCAGGGCACGAACGGTATCTATTTCAGCTTCAGGCACCTCCAGCAGCAATTCGTCGTGGATCTGCAGCACCATGCGGGTGCCCAGGCCCAACTCCTGCAACTTTTGGTCCACCGCCACCATGGCCAGCTTGATGATGTCGGCGCTGGTGCCCTGGATGGGAGCGTTGACTGCGTTGCGCTCCGCAAAGGAACGGACGGTTGCATTGCCGCTGTTCACGTCGGGCACGTAGCGGCGGCGCCCAAGGAGAGTCTCCACGTAGCCGTTGGCACGGGCGGAAGCAAGCGTGGCGTCAATCCAGGCGCGTATGCTGGGGAACGAACGGAAGTAGTCGTCGATAAGGCGGGCGGCCTCGCTGCGGGAGCATCCGAGGTTCTGGCTCAGGCCGAACGCCGATATGCCGTACATTATGCCGAAATTGGCCGTTTTGGCAATGCGGCGCTGGTCGGAAGACACTTCCCCGACAGGCACATGGAAGATTTTGGCGGCCGTAGCTGCGTGAACGTCCACGCCCTGACGGAATGCGGCGCAAAGGTGCTCGTCGCCGCTCAGGTGCGCCATGATGCGGAGCTCTATCTGCGAGTAGTCGGCACTCATAATCACTGAGCCGGGTGCGCCTGGGATGAAGGCCTTGCGGATTTCGCGCCCCTGCTCGGTACGAATGGGGATATTCTGCAGGTTAGGATTTGAACTGGATAGGCGTCCCGTGGCCGTAAGGGCCTGGTTGAAAGTGGTATGCACGCGTCCGTCACGCGGGCTCACGTACGAGGGGAACGGCTCGATGTAGGTCCCCAGAAGCTTGCGCAGACCGCGGTAGTCGAGTATGGCCTCTATGATGGGGCTGCGGTCCGAGAGTTCCTGGAGAGTCTTTTCGTCGGTAGGCCAGTTGCCCTTGCGGGGCTTGCGGGCCTTAGGATCCAGCTTGAGTTTCTCAAAGAGCACTTCTCCTATCTGCTTGGGAGAGTTGATGTTAAGGGTAGGTTCGCCGGAGAGGCTCCTCACCTCCGCCTCGCGGGCCGCTGCTTGCTCACGGAGGCCGTCGGCATAAGTGCGGAGGGCATCAAGGTCAACTTTCACGCCCGCCGTTTCCATGCGGCAGAGCACCTTAAGCATGGGCTCTTCAATTTTGTCGTAAAGCTCTCTGAGGCGCGCGTCAGTACGGTCCATTTCCGCAAGGAGGGCGTCGGAAAGAGGCAGCAGCAAAGAGGCTTCCTTGCTGTGGTCCGGCCCGGCGGGAGCCTCGTCAAAAAGGGATCCCTGGCCTTCCGAAGGAGGGTTGCCGATTTCTGCACCAAGGTAGGTAAATGCCAGTATGTCAAGCTTGTGGCTGCTCTCGGGATTGAGCAGGTAGTGCAGCAGCTCTATGTCTTCCAGACGGCCTTTTATCTCTATGCCCGCATACTGCAGTTCTCTTATCTGCGGCTTGAGGGCTATGCCTGCCTTGGCCACTGACGGGGACTCAAGTACGCTTTTGAAGTCAGACGGCGATCCGGAAGCGACGCCGTGCGAGTCGGCAACGTAGAGGGTTCCGTCGCAGTAGTGGATGGCGATTCTTTTGTCGGTTATGTCTGAAGCGGAAACGGTTTTAACCGGCCCAAAGACGCTGCCGGCTCCGTCAGCCGAAGCGCCCGCCCGCTCCTGTCCGTTAGGGCCAAAGCCGCTGCCGTGCTCTTCGGCTACACGGGCCGATATCTTTCTGACCAGGCGGATGAGCGAAGGGAATTCGAATTGTTTAAAAAGAGCCTCCACCTCGGGCGTCCACGCAAGGTCGAGCACCATATCTTCTGCCGTGGCGTCAAGGGGCACGTCGGTCTTGATGGTTACAAGCTCGCGCGAGAGGCTTATATGGCCGGCAGCGGCCTCGAAGAGCCCCTTCTGGCGCGGGGTGAGTTCGTCCAGATGGGCGTAAATCTCATCCACGGAGCCGTATTTTGTAAGCAGTTTTGACGCTCCAACGGGGCCCACTCCCTGCACCCCCGGCACATTGTCGGAGGAGTCTCCGCAGAGGGTGAGGATATCGATAACCTGCGAGGGGCTGTCTATCCCCCACTTGCTGCAAATATCTTCGGGACCCAGGATTTCGTTGTCCGAGCCGGATTTACCGGGCTTGTACTGCCAGACGTGCGGCGCTACCAGCTGGCCGTAGTCTTTGTCTGGAGTGACCATGTACACGTCGAAGCCCTCGGCGGCGCTGCGCACGGCCATCGAGCCTATCACATCGTCAGCCTCGAAACCCTTTATCATCAACACCGGAATATCGAGGGCCTTTACGATGGATGTCAGGGGCTCAAGCGCGTCGATTACCAGCTGCGGAGTTTCACTGCGATTGGCCTTGTACTCAGGGTACAATTGATTACGGAAAGTGCCTCCGGGAGGGTCGAAACTCACGGCGATGTGAGTGGGGTTCTCCCTGTCGATAAGTTCCAGGAGATACTTTGTAAAGCCGAACAGAATGGATGTATCCTGACCCTTGGAATTGACCATGGGACGCCCCAGGAAGGCATAATACATTTTGAAAACGAGCGCGTGGCCGTCTATGAGAAAAAGTTTCATATTGAAACACAAAAATATGATTATTTACGAAAGTTTCAAATATCTTGCGTATATTTGTTAACATGAAAAAAGCATTCTTAATACTTTGCGCCCTATGCCTTGCGGCTGGCGCATATGCACAAACCCAGACTATACGCGCCTTCTCGCACCGCGGCGGCCGCCTCGAGAGGGATGAAAACACAGCCGGGGCCTTCCAGGACAGCTGGGACGCAGGTTATACCGGCTTCGAAACCGACATCCGCCGCACCGCGGACGGTGTCCTTTACCTCACCCACGACTGCACACTGGAGCGCACCACCAACGGCAGTGGAATCTTCGAGCGCAAAACATCGGCCGAGATAGAGCAACTGCGCACCAAGAAGGGCAACACAATGATGCGTTTCGACGACTTCATCGCCTTCCTGCAGGACAAAGACAATCTGTACGTAGAGTTCGAGCTCAAGACCAAACCCGATTCGCTGTATTCACAGGAACTGGTAGAAGAAGTAGCCGAAAGAGTATATCAAGCAGCCAAAAGCATCAGGACGCACAATTCGGTGCTGCGCTTCACTTCCTCAGACATCCGCGGCCTGCGCTACCTCAAGAAGGCGCATCCGGAAATGAAATCGAAAGGGCCCGAGTCGGAGCTTCTGATTATCTTCAACAGCGGCGTAACCGATGAGACTATAGAGACTTGCAAGCGTGAAGACATTTGGGTGATGGGATGCAAGACCGACGGCACCACACGCTCCATGGTAGCAAAGGCGCACAAAGAAGGAATGATAGTGAGCCTGTGGCCTACGCACAAGATTGAAGACTTTATGCTGGCCGCATATCTTGGCTCCGATGCCATGTGCACCGACATCCCCTTCACCATGAAGCCGTGGCTCGAAAAGAATGCCCCCTGGCTCAACGTCATCTATTGATTATAACCCACTTACACATCTTGACCTGGTTGCTTTTCACCAGGTCAATATTCATAAGTTACTGATAATCAATGGAACTGCAAGATGAAAGATTCATGAGGGAGGCGCTGAGGGAGGCGCAGGCGGCGCGGAGCGAGGGCGAAGTACCCATCGGCGCCGTGGTGGTGGCCCGAGGCCGCATCATAGGCCGCGGACACAATATGACAGAGCGCCTGCACGACCCTACCGCACACGCCGAGATGATAGCCCTTACCGCAGCTACCGAGTCGTTGGGAGGCAAATACCTGACCGACTGTACTTTATATGTAACGGTAGAGCCTTGCCCCATGTGCGCCGCCGCACTATGCTGGGCACAGGTGAGCCGCATAGTGTTCGGAGCTCTCGACCCCAAACGGGGATACAGCCTTTACTCCCCTTCCCTGCTGCATCCCAAAACAGAAACAGCATCAGGCGTGCTCTCCGAGGAGTGCAGCAACCTGATGCTGGAATTCTTTAAAGATAAGCGCTAGATAAACAGGCTTCCCGCTACGAAATTGGGGCGGGTGGCGTAGTTGTAGTCGTCGCAGACAATGCGCACGGCATCTTTTACCAGTGCACGCGGCTCCATCGGAAGACTTCCGTTACGCACACCTATGTACTGCAGCGGCATGTACTGATGCAGCAATCCCATGGGGATATCGGCGCCGCGCAGATTCGCGAACAGCTTGTCCATAGCAGCCTCGATGCGGGGATCGGGCATGTAGTAGCGGCTGCGGTCGGAATAGCTGTAGGCGCGCTTGAGGGCCTGCTCCTTGGGAGTGCCATGATAGTACTTCTGCCAATTCTTGGGATTCTCCAGCATGGCCTGCTCCACAACGGCAATGTAGTTCGAGCGCTTTTCGGGCTCGTCGATAAGTTCGTCCTCGATGTGGCTAAGGGCGAACAGGGCCTCGCGGGCGGCAAAGGTCAGAGCGGGACCGACTTTGAGAATACCCACTCCGTCCTCCACCATCTGCTTGAGGGCCTGAGGGCTCTGATAATCGGTAGAATGGCCTTCGAACATTATCTCGGGGAAATCTTTGAGCTTGGCGCACAGGGCGGCGGCGTCAGAGCGGTTGTACATGTGCACGTCGGCATCGCCGAACTCCACTCCGGGCTGAACAACGACGGCAATTATGTACTTCCAAAGATCCGACAGGCCGTATTCGGCAAACACCTGCTTGTAAGCGCGCACCGTGGCGGCGAAAGCCTCGGGATCGGTAACCTGCATCTCCTCCTTTTCCTGGGCTCCGCCGGGAATGGGGACCTCGCTGCCGATGATGAACACGGGGTGGACTGCCGAAGGGTCCTGCTTGTGCAGTTCCTGCCAGGCAGCTTCCGCCACCTTGAGCAGTTCGGCCCCGCGGCGGGCGATGGTAAAGTCGCTCAGGGGCTGGCTGCGGTCGTCGTCGGCCACGCGCATGCTGGTATCCAGATGGATCTTGGTGTAACCTGCTGCGGCATACTGCCTTACCATCTCCTTGGCATTCTCGAGAGCCTCTGCCTCGGGCTGGTTCTGGAAGGGCTGGGGGCCGAGGTGGTCGCCTGCAAGGATGATCTTGCTGCGGTCGAATCCGATGCGGTCGGCGATACCCCACACGTAGTCGCGGTAGTCAGCAGGCTTCATTCCGGTGTATCCGCCGAACTGGTTGACCTGGTTGCTGGTGGCCTCTATAAGCACACTGTCGCCAAAGCGCTTCGCCTGCTCGAGCACGGCCTCGATTACTATTTCATTTGCAGTACAATACGAAGGGATACCTGCTTTGAGTCCCTCCTGACGATGCCTGATAATAGACATCATAGGGTTGATTACTGTATTTCCCATACTCCGCCTTTTCCGAATACTTTGTCCATTAATTCATCATAGAAACATGCCCTCTTGGCAAGGTCAAGAAGATTGATACGCCAGCGCATAAGCTGCACGTAATCGGTAATCTTGCGCAGTTCGGCACGGGTAACGCCAATCTCTTCCGGAGTGGTAGGGGCGCCGGCCCTGCGGAACATATCGCGCATCTTCTCGAACGGCCAAACCTGAGCCTGGAGCTTTTTCTTGAACTCGGGCCAAGTGTCTTTAACTTTCTGGAGCTGAGCCCTTACTTCTTCCTTGGGCTGCCATTTCTTGGTTATTTCTTCGTAACCTAGAGTGGGCACCGGGAAGTCGGCATAGATGCGTTTGGCCCTTTCCTGCTCCTCTTCGAGGCTCGGCCAGGCGGCCACACACTTATCGACATCAATCTTGCTCAGATCCATCTCGAACAGGGCGTCGAAGAAGGCGCAAAGCGTAAGTTCGCCAATCGCCACCTGGAAGCCGTGGCTCACAGGGCGGCCGTTATTGGTATGATGGGTCATGTCCCAGTAGTGCCCGTACAGATGCTCGGCGCAGGAAGCGGGGCGGCTGGAGCCGGCAACTTCCATACCTATGCCGGCGAGAGTAAGGCCGAGGAAGAGTTTCTCTACCGATTCGGGCTTGCCGGTCTTGATGCCGTCGGGGTCGTCCAGCATTTCCTTGAGGGAATCCTGGGTGACGTGCCAGCTGGGCGGGTCGATGGGCTCGGTGCCGAACAGGTCGGCGATCATCCACTCTGCGCCGGAAGTGACCTTGGCGGCAAGGTCGGCATAACCGGCGGCCGTGAGGAACCAGGGGGCCGATGCGAGCACCTTGGAGTCGGCTACTATCACCAGAGGGGCGTTTGATTTGATGTTTATCTTTGCTCCGCGCTCGTCGTTGACGATGGCGGAAGATGATGTATATCCGTCAACGGATGCGGTGGTGGCCACACAGATGTACTGGCGGTCGTGGCGGAAAGAACCGAGTTTGGCGAGGTCGTTGATGACTCCCGCGCCGACTGCCACGAAAATACCGTCAGGTTCAGACTCCATGACCTTGTCAACCTGCTCGACATACTTCCAGTCGGGGTGGAAACGGTCGTCGGTGATGAGGAAAGTGGTAGCCGGCACGCCTGCCTTGGCCAGTTCGTAGAAAACTCTTTCGCCTGCTACCTTCCAAGTGATTTTATCTGCGAAGACGATTGCCTTCTTTCCGGGGAAGAATTTGTTGAACAGGCCCGGAACCCTGTCCAGAATGTCCTCGCCGAATTCCAGGGCCTTGGTGGCCACGGATACTTCAAGGGCTTGTTTGATAACTTTTTGTGTGTCCATATTTAAGGCTTGGTTGTTTTTTCCAAACCTTAAAATTAGTAATTATTCTCGTTTTCTACAAAAATATCGTATCTTTGCCTCCGGAATTGAGGTATGGTGTAATGGTAGCACTACAGATTTTGGTTCTGTCTGCCCAGGTTCGAATCCTGGTACCTCAACGAATTATGGCGCCTTGCGGGGCGCCATAATTCGTTGAGTACCACCACGTAATTCAGGGTCGGGGAAAGGTCCTGTGAGGGAGGAGGAGGTTAAGCCAGTCGTAGAAGATGCTGTAGGAACACAGGAAATAGACCAGCAGCCCGGCAGCCGCCCACCAGGGCAGGAAAACGAACCCAAGTACCGCCCAGATCAAAAGCATCAGCGGCGTTCCGGCAAATTTCAAAAGATAGCGGACCGAGTTGCTGAAAGACTTGTCACCCAGCTTGAAGCGGCAAATCCATTCCGCTACGCCCCACATGGGTAAAGTAAGCAATGCCGACAGCACGAAGAAAGGAGCCGTAAGCACCGCCAGAAGATACTTCCACCAACCGGGTTTCTTCAAAGGCATAACGGCATCGAGGCGTTCCTCGTAATGCTCATCATCTGGCAAATAAACTATCAGCTCGGAGATGCGCTTGCTTAACTCCGCGCTCAAGCCCTCGTACAATTCCGTCTTGCCCGCTCCCCGGTGCGCCTCGACATAGGCATTCACATCTATAGGCTCCCCGAAGCGCATACGGCACTCGCCGCGATAGAGCAGAAAGTCGGTATAATCAAGCCCGACGGGCACCAGTGCCGTGGGCTGTGTTTCGGCATTGCCGACAGCAAGACGCACTACGCCCTTGCGTATCGGGAGCAATGAGTGCATGGTACGGTGACGGCCCTCGGGGAATATGCAGAAAGGCACATCATGGTGCAGTACATCGTAAATCTGCGGTATCACCTCGAGATTCTTGGCAACGGCGTGGAAGCCGTCCCTCTGCCGGGCAATGGGCAATATTTTTAAGAAACGCAGGGCACGTGCCGCAGCGCTCTTGTTGAAGATGTCCGCCCGCGCGCCGAACACTGTAGCCTCCTTGCGGGCCTGAAGAACCACAAGGGCATCCATCAGAGTATTGCAATGATTAGGAGCTATGATTATGGCCCGTCCGTCGGAGGGCAGGCTCCCTGAAACTTCCAATTTCCTGAAACTGCGGCGTGTACACCAATCGGCCCAATGCCGCAAAAAACTGTATCTTCTATCTTTCTCCCAAATCTCGGACATCGCGGATTATTATTGTTTTAGCGCATCAAAAATAGCAAAAATTATTATATTTAGCATCAATTATGAGAGCACACATTATACTGGCCGCACTGGCCATCGCAGCTGCATCATCTGCGGCAGTTGCGCAGGACGACGCCCGACTTCTGCGTTTTCCTGCAACAAACGGAAGTGAAATAGCATTTACTTATGCCGGTGACCTCTGGACCGTTCCCGCAGAGGGCGGAGAGGCAAGGCGCCTTACCTCGCACCTTGGGTTCGAAGCGTTCGCCCGCTACTCTCCTGACGGTAAGAGCATAGCATTCACAGGCGAGTACGACGGCAACCGCGAGGTTTATCTCATCCCCGCCCAAGGAGGTGAGCCCGAGCGTCTTACCTGGACGTCCACCAATGCCCGCGACGATTTCGGCGACCGTATGGGGCCCAACAACATAGTAATGGGATGGAGTCCCGACGGCAAGCAGATCATCTACCGCAACCGCATAAGCGACGGTTTTGCCGGCAAGCTATGGACCGTATCGCCCAAGGGCGGAATGCCCGCCGAGATTCCCCTACCCGAGGGAGGATTCTGCTGCTGGAGCCCGGACGGCAAGAAGCTCGCCTACAACCGTGTGATGCGCGAATTCCGCACCTGGAAATACTACCGCGGCGGCATGGCCGACGACATCTGGATCTGGGATCCCAAGGCAAAGAAAGTCACCAACATTACGCAGAACGACGCCCAGGACATCTTCCCCATGTGGATAGGCGACGAGATATTCTTCGCCTCCGACAGGGACATGATCATGAACCTGTTCTGCTACAATGTAAAAAACGGCAAGACTGAAAAGGTAACCGATTTCAAAGAGTACGACATCAAGTTTCCGAGCACCGACGGACATACCATAGTGTTCGAAAACGGCGGCTGGATATACCGGTTCGACCCCAAGGGACGGAGCTGCGTCAAAGTGCCCGTAACCCTTAACTCCGACAACACCCAGGCCAGGATTGAAAGGCGACCCGTGGGCAAGCGCATCAGCAGCGCCGCTCTCTCGCCTGACGGCAGCAGGATGGTGGCCACCGCCCGCGGCGAGGTGTTTGACATACCTGTGGGCAAGGGAGTTACACGCAACCTGAGCCGCTCCCCCGCATCCAACGACCGCAGCGCCGACTGGAGCCCCGACGGCAAATACATAGTGTGGATAGGCGACGGTACCGGCGAGACCGAAATATACATCTACGATGCCTCCGAGGGCGGGGAGCCGCGCCAGCTGACAAGCGGGACCGACACTTATATCCGCGGCCTCCAGTGGGCCCCCGACAGCAAAACCCTGCTCTATACCGACCGGAAGAACCGCCTTGTGGAGGTGAGCGTGCCCTCAGGAGCCAAACGCACCATAATGCAGAATCCCGAGGCCGAATTCAGGGGCGTATCTTTCTCGCCCGACAGCAAATGGCTCACCTACACGCGTCCCGCCAAGAACGAGATGAACATAGTGTATGTGTACAATATCGAAAGCGGCAAGGAATACCCGGTGACCGAACGCTGGTACAATAGCAGCGGCCCCGTATTTTCGACCGACGGCAAGTACCTGATTTTCAGCTCCGACCGAGACATCAACCCGCAGTACAGCCGCATAGAGTGGAACTTCACCCTGGGCAACATGGGGTCGGCATACCTGGCCATGCTCTCCGTCGACACGCCTAACCCGCTGATTCCCAAGGACGAATCGCCAAAGGCCGAAAAAGCCGACAAGCCCGACAAAGCCGCGAAGGAAGATTCCGGGACGGTCAAAATCGACCCTGACGGCATATGGTCCCGCATAGTCAAACTCCCCTTCGGCGGCATGGGCTTCTATTCCGACGGCAAGAAAATATGGCACAGTGACTTTGGTGGCACCAAGGTGTACGACCTGGCCACGGGCAGCGACGAAGAGTGCGCCAAGGGGCGTATCTCCTATCGTGCCGGCGACAAGATGGCCCTCATCCGCGAGAGGGGTGGCTGGAGCGCCGCCAAGTTCGGGGCAAAGATGCACGGCGAAACAATCAACACTTCAGATGCGGTTGCATTCATCGACTACCCCCAGGAGTGGGCACAGATTTTCGATGAGGTATGGCGTGCCTTCCGCGACGGCTACTACGTCCAGAACATGCACGGAAGGGACTGGAAAGCTATCAAAGACAAGTATTCCGTGCTTCTCCCCTATGTCCGTACACGCCTTGACCTTAATTACGTAATAGGCGAAATGATTTCTGAGCTTGCATCCGGTCACGCCTACGTCAGCCCCGGCGAATACCCCAAACCCGAACGCATACAGATGGGTCTGCTCGGCGCGGAGATTTCCCGCGACAAGAGCGGATTCTTCAAGATAGACCGCATCCTGGAAGGTGCACCTTACAGCGAGAAGCTCCGGTGCCCTCTGGGCGAGCCAGGGCTGGGAGTAAAAGCAGGACAGTACATAACCGCTATAGACGGCGTGAGCCTTAAAGACGTTGACAACATCTACAAGCAGCTGATAGGCAAAGCTGGAGTTCTCACCGAGCTCACCGTCAACGACAAGCCCGCAGCCGGAGGCAAGAAGGTGATAGTCAAGCCCATAGCCGACGAGTATCCCATCCGTCACTATGAATGGGTGCAGAAGTGCATCCGCACCGTGGACGAGCTTTCGGGAGGCAAGGTGGGATACATCTACATTCCCGACATGGGGCCCGAAGGACTGAGCGAATTCGCACGCTACTACTATCCTCAGCTGGACAAAGAAGCCCTTATCATAGACGACCGCGCCAACGGCGGCGGCAACATCTCGCCGATGATTATCGAACGCCTCAAGAGAGAGGTGTACCGCCTTACCATGAGCCGCAACTCCACCATGACCGGCACGGTGCCCGACGGCACGCACACCGGCCCCAAGGTGCTGCTTATCAACAAATACTCCGCCTCCGACGGAGACTTGTTCCCCTGGAGCTTCAAGGCCAACAAGCTGGGCACGGTGGTTGGCACCCGCACCTGGGGAGGAATTGTCGGCATCAGCGGCCCCTTGCCCTATATGGACGGCACCGACGTACGCGTACCTTTCTTTACCAATTACGACAGAGCCACCGGCGAGTGGATCGTGGAGAACCACGGAGTTGACCCTGACATCCTGCTTGACAACGATCCTCTCAAGGAATATGCAGGCACAGACGAGCAGCTCATAAAAGCAGTAGAAGTGGCCCTCGGACAGCTCAAAGACCGCAAGCCCCTGCCTCCGGTCCCCGCCGACCGCACGTTCAAAGACCTTGGGCTGCCTCAACTGCCATAATATTGACACGATTTTTGCAAATACCAATTGTTTGTTATGAAACGACTTATATTATCCCTTGCAGCCCTTGTGACAGCATTCTCAGGGGCGCTGGCCCAGGAGGCCGGAAACGCCTATGCCAAATCGGATTTCGTTCCCGGAGACGAAATCTTCTTCGAAGATGACTTTGCATCTGAACAGCTCGGGGAGTTCCCTTCCCATTGGGACCTTCTTGACGGTTACGTGGAGACCGCTTCGGTCCAAGGCCGCAAGGTTTTGGCCTTCACAGACAACGGCATCGGACAGGTGATGCCCCTGATGAAAGACCAGTGGAACTGGTTGCCGGAAATCTTCACACTGGAATTCGACCTGTTCCTGTCCCCTATCACCGAAGATGGCGAAACCTCTATGCGGATGGAAGTACTGTTCGGCGACCGCGGAGCGTCAGACTACTATAACGCTCCCAGCATCGTAATCATTGATTATAGGGAAGACGGATATTCGCACATGGAGTGGAGTCTGCTCAAGCCGAATTCCGACGACCAGGCAGCCGGAGAGAAAGAACTGGGACTCAATCCGGACTTCGGCGGTTACAACGAAAAAGACAATCCGCTTAAGGCCGGAGAATGGAACCACTTCGCCTTCTCCTTCAACAAGAGGGCCTTCAAGGGCTACATCAACGGCGTCCGCGTAATAAACGTGCCGGCGATGAAAGCTCCGGGTTATTTCTTCATTGGCAGCAGCACCTTCTACAAATACAGCGGCATCAGCAACGTCCGCATCGCCAAGGGCGCAGTGCCTCTGTACGACCGTCTGCTGAGCGACGGCAAGATTACCTCCTACGGCATAACCTTCGCCACCGGCAAGGCCGACCTCAAGCCCGAATCGATGACCGAAATCGCCCGTATCGCCAAACTCATGGCAGAGCACCCCGAACTCAATTTCGAGGTCCAGGGCCACTGCGACAATACAGGTTCCGACGCCGTCAACGATCCCCTGAGCCAGAAGAGAGCCGAGGCCGTGGTCGCGGCACTCGTCTCCCAAGGCGTTGCCGCTGAGCGCCTTAGCGCCGTTGGCAAAGGCTCCCGCTCCCCCGTCGCCGACAACGGCACCGACGAGGGCCGGGCCAAGAACCGCCGCGTAGAATTCGTTAAAAAATAACTGATATGGGATTCCTTAAAAACCTTGTTGGCGGTGCCATCAGCGATGGTATCGGCAACGCATTGAGTAAAGCTGTCGAGAAAGCCGTAAAACCTGCTGCTGAAAAGTTCGCAAACAAACAGGCGGAAGCGATCGACAATGCCACCCAGCGCACGGCAGACGCCATGGAGAAGTATGACTCTGCCATGGATCAGGCGCAGAAAGACCTTGACGCAGCAGCCGCAGGGCAGGCTCCGGCAGCGGAAGCTCCGGCCGAGGGTGCCCCTGCTGAAGGCTCACCCTCAGAAGCGCCCGCACAGGCTGCCGCACAGCGTCCTATGACCGAAGAAGAAAAGGCCCAGGCGGCAAGCGCCGCTGCCGCACTTAGAGGATTCGGAATGATGTTCTCCGGCGCCATTGCCCAGGCAAAGAGGGAGGAAGAGGAAGAAAAGGCCCGTAAGGCAGCTGCAGAGGCGGCCATTTTCACCGACTGGGAGCAGAATCTTCCGGCTTTCCCAAAATGGGATGTAGGCGGGAGCAATTTCATTCTTGAAGAAGAAACTCCCCGCAACGGCTATCCTTCATTCAGGCTTATCCTGGACGGTCGTCCCTTCCTTGTAGAGGCCTACGCCGCCAAACTGCGCAGCGCCGGCTTTATCGCCCGCGGCTGTTCAAATCCCCAGGACCTCAACGCCGACACATACTACAAGATTATCGACGGAGTGTGCTGGAGTTGGAACCGCACCGACGCCTGCATGGACGGGCAGATCTGCACCTATTTCTACGTTGATACTCCTCCTCGCCAGGAATCTCCCAAGGCATCCAGTCAAGGCGGACTCGAGGGTCTTGCCAAAGGCTTGTTCAAAAAGATTCTTAAGTAACGGCAAAGTTTTTTTTACTAAATTAGCGGCATGATGAAACGTGCCGCTTTTTTTTGCTTTCTTTTACTGCTGCTCTCTTCCTGCACGGGATCGGAAAAATACGTCGACTGGCTGTATGAGGCTATGCCTCTGCCGGACAGCCTGATGTACCCGCGCAGCTACTGGGAGGCAAACGTGGCCAAAACACTCCAGGTCCGCAAGGACATGAAGTGGAATGTTCCGGAGCGGGAGTTTCTCCACTTTGTGCTGCCCCTAAGGGTGAACAACGAAACACTTGACGACTTCCGCACCACATATGCCGATACTCTTTGCGCCCGGATCAAGGGAATGAGCCTGAGCCAAGCTGCACTGGAAATCAATCACTGGTGCCACGAGCAGGCTTGTTACGAACCTTCCGACGGCCGCACCAGCGCTCCTATGGCTACCGTCCGACGGGGTGTAGGGCGCTGCGGCGAGGAATCGGTACTTACCGTAGCCGCTCTAAGGGCAGCAGGCATACCGGCGCGGCAGGTTTACACTCCCCGCTGGGCACACACCGACGACAACCATGCCTGGGTAGAAGTTTACACCGAAGACGGAAAGTGGCATTTCATGGGCGCCTGTGAGCCTGCGCCCACACTTGACAATGCCTGGTTCAACGCCCCTGTGTCACGGGCAATGCTCCTGCACACCAAGGTGTACGGCAATTACGACGGACCCGAGGATGTTATCCGGCGCACCCCATGCTATACCGAAATCAATGTAATCCGAGGCTACGTACCTGCACGGCGCACCGTTGTGACCGTGCTCGACGGCGGATCTCCCGTCCAAGGAGCAAAGGTGGAATTCAAGATTTACAATTATGCCGAGTTCTATACCGTTGCCGCTTACACCACGGGAGCCGACGGCACTGCAGCCCTCGACACCGGTCTGGGAGACCTGCTGGTATGGGCGCAAAAAGACGGGAAGTTCGGATTTGCAAAAGCAAGTTCCGAGAGCGTGACAGTACGCCTTGAGCATAACATCGGGGAGCGTTTCAGCGCCGATATCGACATAGTGCCGCCGCCCGAGAACCCCATTCCTTCCGGAGCCACCCCGGAGCAGGAAGAGGCCAACAGGCAGCGCCTTGCCGCCGAAGATGCCATACGCAATTCCCATCCCCACCGCAACCCTGATTCCGACTCATTTTTTGAAGCCCACGGCGAGGAGGGCACAACAGTGCTTCAGTCCCTCTCCGACAAAGACCGGAGTGATGTTACCCTGGATGTCCTTGAAGACGTCCTCCCCATTACGAGCGACAATCCTGATGTTGTCTCGCCCCGTGTGGAGCTGGAGCACCTCAGGCCTTTCAGGAAAGAAGTCCGGGGCTCCGGAATAGCCGGGCGGCTGCATTCCGCCCGGGAAGTGGTTCAATGGGTGCGCGACAGCATTTCCCTGGTGGAGGGACGGAACCCGCAGGGCCTGCGCACCTCGCCGGTGGATGTATGGCGAGCCCGCAAAGCCGACGCCCGCGGGAGGGACATCTTCTTTGTGGCCCTGTGCCGCACCCTCGGCATACCCGCCCGCATCGACCAGGTGACCGGGAAGGTGCAGTATTTCCAAAGAGACCTGTGGATTGACGCGGCATTTGAAAGCGAAGTACCCGGAAATGCTGCTCCCGTGGCAATCGTGAAGCTTTCCACTCCCCTCTCTTCGAAGCCGGAGTATTACAGGCAATACACCTTTACCCGCATAGGCCAAAGCGGCTCCCGCCTTATGGAATACGATGAGAACGGTCCCTTCCGCCTCGACTACGTTTTGGAGAAAGGATACTACCTGCTCACTTCAGGCACCCGCCTGCAGGACGGCAGTGTACTTGCACACCTGGAGTTTTTCGACCTTGGAGACGAAGGGCCTTACAACGTCCCTCTGGTACTTCGAAAGCAAGAAGGCAAGCTGTCGGTTATCGGCACATTCAACGCCGATCCCCTGCTGGAGCTAAGCGGGAGAGGCGATTATTTGCTTTTCATTCCCGGCCGCGAAGGGCATGAACCCACGAACCATGCAATTCATGAGCTGGAAGCATCGGCAGAAGCCCTCAACGCCTGGGGGAAACCGGTCGTGGTGCTGGGAAGCTGCCACTTAAAAGGCCTTAACCGCGCCGTTTACGGAAGCGATAAAGGCGGAGCTGTCCGAAAGGGACTATCCGGCACGGGCACGGGCGGAGACGAACTCCCGATTGTTGCCCTGTGCGACAGTTTCGGGCGGATCTTCTATATTTCAAAAGGTTACAACACATCATTAAAGAGCGATTTAAGCTCGGTCATCAAGTAATGCTAAAACGCCTTCTCATATGCTCCCTGGCCATCTTGGCCGCACTGGGCTCGACGGCTCAGCCTAAAGGATACTTTTGTTCAACCAAGGGAATGTCGCTCCGCTACGAAAGATACTCCCCCGACAACTCCAAGCACTGGTGGACTAACACCGTTACAATCAACGATGTCCAGAAAGCCGCAGACGGGTCGCTGGAGATTACCGTCAGCGCCAACATCGTGCCCCGCAATGCCACTCCCCCGGTCAAAGGCTCTGTTAAGACAAAGTCGTATCTACACGCCGACGGCACAATAGAGGTAAACATCTCCGAGGCTGCAGCAATCGCGGCCAAGAAGCGTTTCTCGGCCTTCAACTTCACTTCCAGCGGCGGCACGTCGATAATGAAAGCCACCGCAAAGCCGGGTGACAAACTGGAAGAAATCCACGCCGAGGTAGCGTGGAGCGGCATAAAGTACAACATCGACTATACCGAACGTTCAGTAGTAAAGAAAGAGACAATCACCGTACCCGGAGGCACTTTCGAGTGCATCGTGATAAAAGAGCACAAGAAGGAAAGCGCGCCACTCTACAAGCGCGAACGTATTACCTACACCTGGTATGCCCTCGGCTACGGCATGATTAAGCACGACAGCTTCTTCCTCGACGGCCGCCAGGAGACTTCCGAGCAGCTTTACGGGATAGAAACGCAGTAGAGCTATTGACGCACGATGCAGAAGTGAGTGGGGATTGAGCGTTCCCCTGCGTGGTCGTAGCGCTTATTGTCGGTAGGATAATTCACCACGTGGGTTTTAGGATCGCCATGGCCCTCGACGCATAGCGTCGAAGAGCCGCCTCCGTCCATATTGAGCGCGTAGCGGGGATTGAAGTTTGCCCTCAGGTAGCGGGTCAGCTCCCGAGCGGTCATACCCTCGCACACTCCCGTCCGGCGCCCGTCCACGACCACCATAAGGAAGTGATTATCAGAGGTTATGGCAACTGCGGTACGGGGATGCCTCACGCCCTGGTGGCGGCGGTAATCCTCGTAGTTGAAGTTCTTTATGGCGTCGGCGGAATAGAATCCCGCAAAGGTCTCCCCGACGGGTTCAAAATCGTCAATCAGCATAGGTGCGCTGGTAAATATGTTGGGAGCCGTGCTGGAAGCATAGAAGGCGCGGAGCTCGGATGGAGTCCGGTCCTTGCCGTCCCACGATATCCTTACGCCTCTCTGACCGTCGGTATAGACCGCCCCATCGCTTTTCCAGTTGGGCACTCCGGTAGTCATGATTGTATGGTTGGGCATATTGGACAGCAGCTCGCCGTCAACCTTGACCACCACCGAAGGCGTCTCGTAGCAGGCGTTCATTGCTATCGTGGCGCCGTACTCCTTCATCACATCGGAAGTAATGCTGGTGGGGAAGGAACTGGTGAATTTGAGCGCATAACCGGGGACGTTCATATCCCAGTCTGCCACGTACACTTGCTGGGCGCTTCCGGATACGGGATCGATGCCGCTGAAATGCCGGTACACCAATCCGGGACCTATCTCGGTGCTGCTCCATCCCTCGTCGAGGGTGTGGGTTACAAACAGGCTCTTGCGGGCTAGCAGGAACGACTTGACCGCTTCCCAGCTATAGTATGGCCCGCTTACCGGGCTAAGGTCGCCCAGAGAGGCTTCGCCGCCGTTCAGCAGGAACTTCACCAGTACGGGACCGCCGTTTTTCTTTTTGGGACAGAAAAACACCATCTGGATATTGGTGGCCATAGGAGACAGGAACGTCCTGAAGCTCTGAATGAGGTCGTCGGCATCGGGAGCGAAACTGCCCGAGCCTTCCAAGTCCATATCCATCATAAGAGACATCAGCACGTGGTCGTGTCCGAAACGGAGGTGCGCGCCCCTGCTGCCCTCCGAAAGAGCGGCATCTGCCTTGGAGATCATATCGTCGATGATGGAAAAGCAAGACGTGCAATACGGCAGATACTCGCGGAAGCGCTCGTAGTTGTCTGTTTCCCAAAGGGTTGCAAACTCCTCCGGGGTCAGGAGGCCGGTGAGGTCCAGCTTTTCATCCTCAGGCAGACTGTTCATGCCTGCCACAAACATATAGAGATAGAAAAAGATATCGTGGGCATTCATTCCGCACATGCCCTTTTCGGGGTCTTTGAACAGGCGCGCAAGCACGTTGGCGTAGCCCAGCATATGCCTGAGGAAGAACGCCTCGGAGTCTTCGGGGTAAGGGAAAGGAATTGCAGGGCCCTGGTAACGGAAAGGGTTGCCGCCCATATTGGGCCGCGTCGCCTGAACGTCCATAATACCCTGATGCTCATAAACTTCCGCCTTGGGGGCAGCAAGCGAGACGGCATTACAGAACGACGACATGCTTATAATGCTCCTTACCGATGCCGAAGAGCACGCATCCACCTTGCTCCCCTTGCCGAAAGCCGAAGGGAAACTCTTGACCATAATGCCGGCAATCTTCCGGTGCTGGTCCCATCCCGCGGGAGTAAGGTCACCCACCCTGTAGCGTGCATTGTCCCAGAAGGGCTGCAATTCGTTCAGAAGTTTCTCGCCGAATGGAGTCAGGTTAGCGCACCTGCGCCCTTCCGAAAGAAGATTGAGGACAGTAGTGTAAGTCTTCTCAGTATAGGCATAACGCGAACCGTGGCGCCCGTAATGGCTGATATATACGGCTTCGTATCCCTTGGGGGCAGGAGTGGAAGCTTTGGGCGAAAAGTCGTAAAGGCCATCGAGGCCGGCGGCCATATTGGGGTCGGCGATTACAGCTTGACGTATTTCTCCGCTACGGGAATTCTGGGCGGGAGCTGCTATGCTCCAAGCAGATACGACCAGAAGGCAGATGAGTATATTGGACTTCATATCGGTAGGTTTATGCTAACAAATATAGAATTTTCGGAATTAAAATGCTATATTTATGGCTATGAATAAATACCTTACTATAATTGCGGCGCTATTCTTGACAACCGCTCTGTGCTCAGCCCAGCCCAAAAAGGCATCTTTTCAGTACGGTCCCTGGATTCAGAATGTAACGGAAACGGGCTTCACCGTGGTTTTCAAAACTCCCGAGCCCACCCTGGCCTTTGTAGAAGTAGCTCCGGAGGACGGATCGTCGATGTACAACTCTGAGCTGCACCGGTTCTACGAGACCGTTGCAGGAAGGCGCACCAGCGGCACCCTTCACAAGATTCGCGTTACCGGCCTGGAGCCGGGTACCGCCTACAGGTACAGGGTCACCGGCAAAGTCGCGCTCGACGACAGCTACGCGTACGGTACTGTCTGGGGCCCCCAACTTCATATGGTAGAACAGATAAGCGGCATACGCACCCTTGACGCCAAAGCCACGGAGTGCCGCTTCAGCATGATCAACGACATACATGCCCATTCCGACCGCTACAAGGCCCTCGTAAAGGGACTGAAGCCCGAGGATATGGACTTCCTGGTAATGAACGGCGACATGGCGTCTTACGTCAACAGCCTCGACACCATGATGAAATACACCTTCGGCCCTGCCAAGGAACTGATTCAAAGCGTGCCGTCTATTTACGTAAGGGGCAATCACGAGAGCCGTGGGCGGCAGTTTGACATGGTGCCCCGCATCTTCGACTCCCCCACCGGCGAATTCTACTTCCAGTTCCGCCAGGGTCCTTGCGCCTTCCTGGTGCTCGACGGCGGCGAAGACAAGCCCGACTCCAGCGGTGAGTACTCCGACACCGCCGACTTTGATACCTACCGTCAGGCTGAGCTGGAATGGCTTAAGACTGCGGTCAAGAATCCCGAGTTTGTAAACGCTCCTTGGCGCATTGTACTCATCCACATACCCACTATCTCCCATATCACTCCCTGGTACACCCAGCAGTGGCTGTGCGACAATGTGCTGCCCGTACTTAACGAGGCAGGTGTGGACCTTATGCTAAGCGGCCACCACCATAAATACATTTACGTGACGCCCGGCGCCGAAGGCAACAAGAACGCTTTCCCGATTCTGGTCAACAGCAATGTTGACCGCCTTGACTGCAGCGTTACAGCCAAGAGCATCAACATTAAAATCATTAACCAGGAAGGGAAAGAGATTCACTCACACTCACTGAGCAAATAGCTTCCGCCCCGACCTACAGCTCGCTTACCAGCTCTTCGATAGACTTGCGCCTTCCGTGCAGGTCGAGCGGCTTTCCTTCGCCAACGGCGGCATGGCCGATGGCCAGCAGTGCATAAACTCCATGCTCACGGGTCTGGGGAAGCACCTCGCGTATCTTGCTGGGATCGAAATCCCAGATCCACATATTAGCCAGGCCCACGTCGGTGGCGGTGAGCATAAGGTGGGTAAGCACTATGGCGGCGTCGGTCTTTGCCGAATTCACCCCGTCGCTCGGGCGTACCCAGGCCTCCTCGTTACGGCAGCCGACAATGAGCACCACCGGAGCGTTGTAGCAAGGGTGCACGGTGCGCAGCTTGGCAAGCGCTTCCTCGCTCTTGACAACCCAGATGCGGGTCGGCTGGTTGTTCGATGCCGAAGGGGCCATGCGGCCGGCGTCGAGAATCATATCCAGCTTGGCTTCGGATACGGGATGATTGGTAAAAGCGTGGCAGGAATAACGGCTCTCCAGAATCTGCATGAACGCATCAGAGCCGTATTTGTACTTTTTGATTTGCTGCTCCATGTCGGAAAATGCTGCCCGGCGGGAGATGTTAGTCAAATCGTTAAGACGGCTGAGGATGTTTTTCTTCATATGGCTACTAGTTTTTTCTTTGCCTGCAAGATAGCAAAAAAAAACGGAAACTCAGAACATTCACCTCAGGCCTCAGCCTTTCTTCCTGAAAAACTGCGACTTCTGCGCTTTCTTGCGCTCGGGATCACGCTCCACGAAGACGGGTTTCATGGTGCGCGGGTCGATGCCCGAATAGAACATGACGCCGGATGTTGTCATGGGTGTGGGCATGAAATCCTGCACCTGGTCCATCCAGATTCCTTTGAGGGCCGGGTGATGCGAGAGGTCTTGCATATCCTTGAGCGTGCACCCGGGGTGTGAAGAAATGAAATACGGCACAAGTTCTACATGTGTTCCCGCCCGCCTGTTGATGGTGTCGAATTCCTTGCGCAGACGCTCGAAGAGACGGAAACTGGGTTTCGCCATATATCCCAGCACTTTGTCGGAGGTGTGCTCGGGAGCCACTTTCATTCGTCCCGAAGTATGCTTGAGCATTACGGTCTCAAGGTAAGGGCAGGAACTCTTGTCAACGAATCCATTCTCGCTCAGGAACAGGTCGTAGCGTATGCCGCTGCCGATGTATGAATGGCGCACTCCCTTTACAGAGTCGATGCGCTCGTAGAGGCGCAGGAGCCTTTCGTGAGAGCGGTCGAGATTGACGCACGGAGCGGGATAGAGGCACGATTTGCGGCGGCACTTCTCGCAGCGCGACGGGTCCATTCCCCGCATGCCGTACATATTGGCGGTGGGAGCGCCAACGTCGGAAATATTGCCGTGGAATTCGGGCATGGCAGCCAGTTTGCGGACCTCCTTGAGTATGCTCTCCTCGCTGCGGCTCTGGATGAATTTGCCTTGGTGAGCGGCGATCGTGCAGAAATTGCATCCTCCGAAGCAGCCCCGGTGAGTGATGATGCTGTCTTTGATCATGTCGTAGGCGGGGATGCGTTTGCCTTGGTAGCGGGGATGCGGGAGTTTGGTGAACGGCAGGTCCCAGAAGGAGTCCATCTCCTCGGTGGTGGAAGGCTCGCAGGTGGGGTTGACCTGCACGTATCCGTCCCCTACCGGCTCGATGAGCACCGGGGGATGGAGCATGTTGGCGTATATTTCGATGTGATGGAAGTTCTCGGCGAATGCTTGTTTGCTCTTGCAGCACTCTTCGTACGAATGCAGCACGAACGGCTGTCCCGGCTCTGCTGTTGAAGGGAGTGTCTCCGAAGCTGCGCCGTGTATTGAAGGATCGGAGGCCGACAGGCCGACAGAGGGGGTCTCGGGGGAGCCTTCCCCCGTCCCCTGGGGGCGCAGGGGGATAGTAGCCGGCCTTTTACCGGCCAGGTAAAAGGCCAGCTGCGGGAGCTTTTCGATCTGGCGGCGGGACCAGCCTTTTTCGATAGCGCGGGTAAGGGAGAGCATTGGCTTTTCGCCCATGCCATAGCAGAGCCAGTCGGCACCGCTGTCTACAAGGATGGATGGCATCAGGCGGTCGTCCCAGTAGTCGTAGTGCGTCAAGCGGCGGAGCGATGCCTCGACGCCACCTATAACTATCGGCACATCGGGCCAAAGCTGCTTAAGTATCTTGCAGTAAACGGTTACGGCCCGGTCGGGCCTTGCTCCGGCACGGCCGTCAGGGGTATAGGCATCGTCGTGCCGAAGGCGCTTGGCAGCCGTATAGTGGTTGACCATCGAATCCATTGCCCCGGAGTTTACGGCAAAATAGAGCCTTGGAGCACCCAGTTTGCGGAAGTCCCTCAAGTCGTCTCTCCAATTGGGCTGGGGCACTACCGCCACTCGATAGCCGGCTTTCTGGAGCCAGCGGGATATGCAGGCTGTACCGAAACTCGGATGGTCTACAAAGGCGTCTCCGGTAAAGAAGATCACATCGATGTAGTCCCACCCGAGTTTCTGCACCTCCTTGACGGAGGTAGGGAACATATATGCCTGCTGGTCAATCACATCCGTTCGGGGAGCTGAATTCCGAGAATACCCATTGCCTTGCGGAGCGTGGAGGCGAGGGTGCCTATCAGCGCCAGCCTCATTGAGAGCAGTACGCTGTCCGGTTCCTTGAGGACAGGAGTCTCGTGGTAGTACTGGTTGAACTCCTTGGCAAGGTCATATGCGAAGTTGGCGATAAGCGCCGGCGAGTATGCAGCGGCTGCCTCCCCGACTTTCTGCGGATAGGTAGCTATGAGCTTCACCAGCCTGATTTCCTTGGGGCTAAGCACGGCGTCGGGAGCGATGCCCGCTTGTATCCCCGACTCGGACGCCTTGCGGAGTATGCTGCATATGCGCGCGTGAGTGTACTGGATAAACGGACCGGTATTGCCGTTGAAGTCGATGGATTCCTTGGGGTTGAAGAGCATCTTCTTCTTAGGATCCACCTTGAGTATGAAGTACTTGAGAGCTCCCAAACCTATCATGCGATAGAGGCGTTCTTTCTCCTCGTCGGCTATGCCCTCGAGCTTTCCGGACTCCTCGCTGGTAGCTTTTGCCTCCTGGTACATCTTTTCGATAAGGTCGTCGGCATCGACAACAGTGCCCTCGCGGCTCTTCATCTTGCCCTCGGGGAGCTCCACCATGCCGTAGCTGAGGTGGAATATCTGGTCCGCCCACTCGAAGCCGAGCTTGCGGAGCACGAGCTTGAGCACCTGGAAGTGGTAGTTCTGCTCGTCACCCACTACATACACGTGCGAGTCGAGCTTGTACTCCGAGAAACGGCGCTCCGCGGTGCCCAAGTCCTGGGTCATATACACCGAAGTACCGTCGGAACGGAGCAGGAGCTTGCGGTCGAGGCCGTCGGAGGTAAGGTCGCACCATACGCTTCCGTCGGGGTCGCGCACGAAGACGCCCATATCCAGGCCCTTCTGCACCAGTTCCTTGCCGAGCAGATAAGTGTCGTGCTCATAATAAGTACGGTCGAAGCTGATGCCCAGGGCTTTGTAGGTCTGCTCGAAGCCGTCGAACACCCAGCCGTTCATCTTCTCCCAGAGAGCGCGGACCTGCGGGTCCCCTTCCTCCCACTTGATGAGCATCTGATGGACGTCGTCAATCACCTCGGGGTGCTCCTTCTCCAGCTTGGCATAGGCAACGTAGCAGTCTCCCACAAGGTGGTCGCCCTTGATGCCGGTGCTCTCGGGAGTAGCTCCGTCGAAGAGCTTCTCCCAAGCGTACATGCTCTTGCAGATGTGCACGCCGCGGTCGTTGACAAGGGTTGCTTTTATCACATCATCGCCGGCAGCCTTGAGCAGCTCGGACACGCCGGCGCCCAGAAGGTTGTTACGGATGTGCCCAAGGTGGAGGGGCTTGTTGGTATTGGGCGAAGAGAACTCTACCATCACCCTGCGGCCCGTGGAGGGCAGGGTGCCGAAGCCGGGATCGGCGGTCACTTCTTCGAGGACTTCACGCCAGTAGATATTGCTCAGGCACAGGTTCAGGAAGCCCTGCACCGCATTGAACGAACTGATCTCGGGGCAGTTGGCAGTGAGCCACTCCCCTATTTCCTGCGCAGTTGCAGCGGGAGCCTTGCGCGAAATACGCAGCAGGGGGAACACCACAAGGGTGTAGTCCCCTTCAAAATCTTTGCGAGTGGGGCCAATCTGCATCACGCCCTGCTCCACGTCAGCCCCGTAAAGAGCCTTTACCGCCTGTACCGCCCTGGATGCAATGAATTGTTCCGTACTCATCAGCCCAGATATGATTTGAGAAGTTTGCTGGCCGAGGGTTTCTTGAGTTTGCGTATGGCCTTCTCCTTGATCTGGCGCACACGCTCACGGGTGAGGTCAAGCCTCTCGCCTATCTCTTCGAGAGTCATTTCCTGGCAACCGATGCCGAAGAAGCTCTTGATGATTTCCCTCTCGCGGGGAGTAAGGATCTGAAGGGCACGCTCTATTTCGGTGCTGAGGCTCTCGTTGGTAAGGCCCTTGTCGGCGCTGGGCGAATCGTCGTTGGGGAGAACGTCCAGCAGGGAGTTGTCTTCTCCTTCCACAAACGGATCGTCCACACTGACGTGGCGGCCCGACACACGGAGAGTATCGGCGATTTTGTCTTTGGGAACGTCTATCATCTCGGAGAGTTCCTCGGCCGAGGGCTGGCGCTCGTTCTCCTGCTCGAACTTACCGAGGGCCTTGTTGATCTTGTTCAAGGAACCCACCTGGTTGAGCGGGAGGCGGACTATACGGCTTTGCTCGGCGAGAGCCTGGAGAATGCTCTGGCGTATCCACCACACTGCATAAGAGATGAACTTGAAACCACGGGTTTCGTCGAATTTCTCGGCTGCCTTGATGAGTCCGAGATTGCCTTCGTTGATAAGGTCGGGAAGGCTGAGGCCCTGGTTTTGGTACTGTTTGGCTACCGATACCACGAAGCGGAGGTTGGCGCGGGTAAGCTTTTCGAGCGCCGCCTGGTCGCCTTTGCGTATGCGCTGGGCGAGTTCTACTTCCTCCTCGGGGCTCACGAGTTCCTCGCGGCCTATCTCCTGAAGATATTTATCGAGGGAAGCGCTTTCGCGGTTGGTAATGGATTTAGTAATCTTTAATTGTCTCATACAAAAGTTATTGTACCATATATACGGAAAAATCCCCGGTAAGTTTCACGCTTGCCGGGGAAAGTTTCACATTTTTTTTGACTCACTACTCCTCCTTGCCGAAGGCGAAATAGCCCTGGCGTCCTGTAGCGGTCACACCCTCGATGACGATGCTGCGGCGTGCCTTCTTGGCAATGTCGATAACATCCTGGGGCTTGTTCACCCTCTGGTCGTTGACGAACTGGATCACGAATCCGTCTTCGCCGCCCGCCTGTGCAAGCTTACCGCTGCCGGCGGAGAGGATGGTCACGCCCTTGTCGCCCATGCCGATACGTGCTCCGTAGAATGCTACGCTTCCGTCGGCGCCCACGGTACCGGTGATCTCGGAAGTACCCTGGAACTGGACTTCGACCTGCTTGGCTTTGCCGTCACGGATGACAGTCACCAGAGCTTTGTCGCCGGGATGGAAGTTGTTGACTACCACCTGAAGGTCGGAAGGACTCTTGATGAGGGTAGAATCGACCTTGACAATCACATCTTCCTTCTTGATGCCAGCCTGGTCGGCGGCACTGCCCTGGGCGACTTCGTTGACATACACGCCGTCGAGTGAAGGGAGATTCATATCCTTGGCGATCTTGTCGGTAACGGGCGACATCGTCACACCCAGGCGGGCCCTCTTGACGGAACCGAAATCGATAAGGTCGCTGACAATCTTGCTCACGATATTGGAAGGCACCGCGAACGAGTATCCGGTGTAAGATCCGGTGGTGGAGATGATGGCGGTGTTGATACCCACCAGCTCACCTGCCTTGTTCACAAGAGCGCCGCCCGAGTTGCCGGGATTGACGGCAGCATCGGTCTGGATGAAAGACTCAATCTTGAACTCGCCGTTGTAATTAGGCATCGAACGGCCCTTGGCGCTCACGATTCCGGCGGTAATGGTGGAACGGAGCTCCTCGCCCAGAGGCGAACCTATGGCCAGCACCCACTCGCCCAGACGCAGCTTGTCGGAGTCGGCGAACTTGAGGGTCGGAAGGCCGGCGGCGTCGATCTTGATAAGAGCCACGTCGGTGGCGGGATCGGTGCCTATGACCGTTGCGGGATAGGTTTTATTGTTATTCAGAGTGACCTCGATACTGGTAGCGTTCTGCACCACGTGATTGTTGGTGACAATATAACCGTCGGGACGGATGATAACGCCGCTGCCGCTTCCCTGCCTCTCCTGCTCACGTGTCTGGGGCTGTCCCTCGTCGCCGAAGAAGAAACGGAAGAACGGATCGATCATCTGATACTGCTGCTGATACTTGATGGTAACCTTGACGTAAACCACGGCCTCAACGGCGTGCTCGGCAGCATATGTAAAATCGGGATAATCCGACACTGACAAATTGACAGTACGAGGTGACTCGCCATCTTCTTTCGAATAAACAATGCCATTCTGCTGCGGAGTAGCAGCCTTGACAATACCAAAAGCAGTCAGTCCGCTAAGCAAGACCGACGCTACAACTGTAAAAAATCCTTTTGCCATATATAATCTAAACTGTTTTCAATTTCAAACGCCCCGGCTGTCAGCCTCGGCTGGCACCATACTGCCCGAGCCCTTCTTAATGTTTATGGTTCAGCAACTTCGTTTGGCACTTTACTACCGGAGCGCTTTTCCATTGGTTCCGGTTCAGCAGTTCCTGTTACTACTGTGCTGCCATAACCATTCATTTCCAAGTTTTTACGTTCTTCTACTTCGGCCGGCACTGTACTGCCGGGGCCCTTTTCCCAAATTTTATGGGCCCCGTCAGCACAGTGCCAGCCGAAGCCTTCTATAAAAAGTCAAAACCTGTGCCAAATGTCACGAATATTTACTATTTTTGCACAAATAACTATAAAACAAAGAATATGGAATTCATAGTATCAAGCGCAGAACTACTCAAGGGAGTCCTCAATGTCTCCAAGGCCATCCCCGCCAAGACATCCCTCCCCATACTGGAAAACTTCCTCTTCGTCCTCGGCGACGGCCGCCTCGACCTCACCGCATCCGACCAAGAGCTCACCCTGCGCACCTCGGTGCCCGTAGAAGTCAAGGCCCCCGGCCGCATGGCCGTCCCCGCCCGCCAGCTCACGGACCTGCTCAAGGCACTCCCCGACCAGCCCCTCACCATCAAAGTCAAATCCGAGGGTTCCTTCGAGTGCATCTGGAACAACGGTAACTCCACCCTGCCCTTCTTCCCCGCATCGGACTATCCCGAAATCAAAGGCGTAGGAGAAGACGCAGAAACAGTAATATTCCCCGCCAAATCACTCGCCGACGGCATCAGCGGCACCATCTACGCCACTGCCGACGACGAAATGAGGCCCGCCATGAACGGTATCTACTTCGATATCGACACCGAGAGCACCACCCTCGTGGCTTCGGACTCCCACAAACTTATTTGCTACACCACGGCAGACGTCAAAGCGGTGCAGAAATCATCGTTCATCCTGCACAAGAAGCCCGCGGCAGTGCTCCGCTCGCTGCTTGAGAAAGGCGAGGAAGACGTAGAAATCAAGTTCGACGCCGCCAACGTGCTGTTCACATACGGCCCCACCACCATGGTGTGCCGCCTCATTGTGGGCAAGTACCCCAAATACCGTGACGTCATCCCCCAGAACAACTCCAACATCCTGAGGATCGACCGCGCACAGCTCCTCAACACCGTGCGCCGCGTATCGGTATGCGCCAACAAGGCGTCCAACCACGTCAAATTCACCCTCTCGCCCGGTTCGCTTGAAATCACCGCGCAGGATCTCGGCTTCGCCCTGGCAGCATACGAAAAGCTCGAGTGCGACTACGCAGGAGAAGACCTGGCCATAGGATTCAAGTCTTCGTTCCTGGTGGACATTCTCAGCAACATGAGCTGCGAGAATCTGGTAATCAAATTCATGGACGCCCGCAGGGCAGCCCTCATCATCCCCTCCGAGGAAGAAGAATCAAGCGAAAAGATCTGCGGCATCCTGATGCCTATAATGATATCCTGACACAATGGAGCTGAACCTTCAGAAGCCCCTCCTCTTCTTCGACATTGAGAGTACGGGCTTGGATATTCCTGTAAATTCCATCATAGAACTTAGCTTCGTCAAGGTCTTCCCGGGTGGCGAACAGCGCATAAAAACCTGGAAGATAAAGCCTTGGGACTACATCGGCAAATGCCAGCGCCCGATTGAGCCCGGTGCATCTGCGGTAAACGGGTTCACCGACGACATGCTCACCGACTGCCCCACCTTCTACGAGCTCGCAGAAGAGATAGCCGGATGGCTGGAGGGCAGCGACCTGGCAGGCTTCAACTCGTTCAAATTCGACCTGCCCATGCTGGCCGAGGAGTTTGAGAGAGCCGCCCTCGCCGGCAAGAAACTGGGCGTAGATCTGCACGCGCCGCGAATGGTGGACGTGCAGAACATCTTCCACGTAATGGAGCCCCGCAACCTCAAGGCGGCCTACCGTTTTTACTGCGGGGGAAAAGACTTCGAAAACGCCCACTCCGCCGAGGCCGACACCCTGGCCACCCTCGAGGTGCTCAAGGCACAGCTGGACCGCTACCCCGACCAACTCAAGAACGACGTGGAGCAGCTTTCGAGCTTCGTGAGCCGCAAGGCTGTAGATTTCTCTTCTCACCTGGTGTACAACGACAAAGGCGAGGCGGTCATAAACTTCGGCAAGCACAAAGGCAAGACGGCAAAACTGGTGTACATGACCGAGCCGTCCTATTTTGCCTGGATCCAGCAGGGCAGCTTCACTCTGGATACCAAAAGGCAATTCGAAAAACTGGAAGAACAATTCCGACTGGAGAAGCTGCAGCAGAAATTCAACCGTAGATAATGGCTAAACTTATTCCAATATACACCTGGAACAAAGGCCTCCTTGCTTTCAACAAGCGCAGCAACAAGCTGTCCAGGAAGCCCTGGTTCCAAGGAGCACTGCTGCTTGCCTGCGTGGTGGTGGCTATGCTTCTTGCCAACTTACCCTTTACAAAAGACTTATACCATTCCATCCTGGACACTGACATTCAGTTGCGCCTGGCCAGTCCCGACGGGGCCGTAAACGTCCTGTTCCCGCGTGACCTCACCGTAGAAGGCTTCATCAACGATATCCTAATGGTGATATTCTTCTTCTCGGTGGGCCTCGAAATCAGGCGCGAAGTAGCGCACGGCGAGCTTTCATCGGTCAAGAAAGCACTGCTTCCCGTGATAGCGGCTTTCGGCGGCGTCATCGCTCCCGCAGTCATCTATACCCTTATCAATCACGGCACTGCGGCCGCGAGCGGCTGGGGCATCCCTACCGCCACCGACATTGCCTTCGCGGTGTGCATACTGTCGGTTCTGTCAGACAAGGTTCCCACCTCTCTCAAGGTGTTCCTGACTGCCCTCGCAATTGCCGACGACCTCATAGCCATCCTTGTCGTGGCCCTGTTCTACGGAGGCGCCATCAAGCTGCCGTTGCTTCTTATTGCCCTGGGCGTCATAGCATTCACCCTGCTGCTCCGCAAACTGGGTGAGAAGCATCTCTTCCCCTATGTTTTCTTCTCGGTAGTAGTGTGGGCGCTGTTCTACTACAGTGGCATCCACGCCACAATGTCGGGAGTGGTGATGGCATTCTTAATACCGGCACAGTCGCGCTACAACAAGGCGCAGTACATACACAAGCGCAACCGCTACCTCGCCAAACTCGAACAGTACGACGGCATAGACGATGAGCCCTTCCCCAACGGACCGCAGAAGCATTGCCTCCGCAAGCTCGAGAACATCGCACACGGCACCATGGATATGAGTTACAGGGTCGAGCACGCCCTGAGCCCCTGGGTCAGCTTCCTCATCATGCCGATATTCGCACTGGCCAATGCAGGTGTAGTAATTGAGAATCCCGCGATGTTCAACGTGTTCGCTACAGATCCCGCGCTGGGCAGCGTATCTATGGGTATCTTCCTCGGGCTGCTACTCGGAAAGCCTCTGGGAATCACCCTGTTCAGCTGGCTCGCCATCAAACTCAAGGCAGGCGAGATGCCTCAGGGAGCGAACTGGAAGATGTTCATGGCCGTGGCCTGCCTCGGAGGCATAGGCTTCACCATGAGCATATTCGTAGATACACTTTCGTTTGCCGACCAGGCACCAGAGGTGATGGAGCATTTAAGAAGTGCCGGCAAGATAGCCGTGCTTATGGGCTCGGTATGCGCCGGACTGCTCGGCGCAGCCTTGATAAGTCTGACGCACAAACTGCAGCATAATAAGACAGGCGAATAAACGCCTGTCTTTTATTCCATCAGTTTCTTGTACTTGAAGCGCTTGGGTTCTTCGGAGCCCAGGCGCATTTTCTTATTCTCCTCGTACTCCGAATAGCTACCCTCGAAGAAATACACCTGCGAATCCCCTTCGAATGCCAGGATATGAGTGGCGATACGGTCGAGGAACCAACGGTCGTGGCTGACCACGACGGCACACCCCGCAAATCCGTCAAGACCCTCCTCGAGCGCACGTATAGTATTGACATCCACGTCGTTGGTAGGTTCGTCAAGCAGTAGCACGTTGCCTTCGTCCTTCAGCGTCAGGGCAAGATGCAGGCGGTTGCGCTCGCCACCCGACAGCACGCCGCAGAGTTTTTCCTGGTCGGCGCCCGAGAAGTTGAAGCGGCTCACCCAGCTGCGGGCGTTGATCTCGCGGCTGCCAAGGCGTATCCACTCAGAATTGCCTGCTATGGTCTCATACACCGTAAGGTCGGGATCAATGCTCTTGTGCTGCTGGTCCACGTAGGCCAGTTTAACCGTGTCGCCTATCTCGATAGTGCCGCTGTCGGGCTTCTCGATACCCATGATGAGGCGGAAGAGCGTTGTCTTGCCGGCGCCGTTGGGGCCAATCACGCCCACTATGCCGGCAGGAGGGAGCACAAAGCTCAGATGCTCGAACAGCAACTTGTCGCCATAGCCCTTGCTGACGTCGTGAAACTCGATGACTTTGTTTCCGAGGTGCGGACCGTTGGGGATGTAAATCTCCAGATTGGCCTCCTTCTCCTTGGTGTCGGCCGAAGCCAGCTTTTCGTATGCGCCAAGACGCGCTTTCTGCTTGGCCTGACGGGCGCGGGGCGCCATTCGCACCCACTCGAGCTCGCGCTCCAGAGTCTTGCGGCGCTTGCTTTCCTGCTTCTCTTCCTGGGCCAGGCGCTTGCTCTTCTGCTCCAGCCAGCCGGAGTAATTGCCCTTCCAGGGGATGCCCTCGCCGCGGTCGAGCTCAAGGATCCATCCTGCCACGTTGTCGAGGAAATAGCGGTCGTGGGTGACCGCAATAACGGTGCCCTTGTACTTCTGGAGGTGGGCTTCCAGCCACTGGATACTCTCGGTGTCGAGATGGTTGGTGGGCTCATCGAGCAGTAGCACATCGGGCTCGCGAAGCAGCAGACGGCAAAGTGCCACCCGGCGCCTCTCGCCTCCCGACAGGGTGGCTATACTGGCGTCCGGCGGAGGGCACTGGAGGGCGTCCATAGCACGCTCCAGCTTGGCATCTATCTCCCAGCCGTCGTGATGCTCAATGAGTTCGGTCAGCTCTCCCTGACGCTCGATAAGAGCGTTCATCTGGTCGTCGGTAAGAGGCTCGCAGAACTTCATGCCGATCTCATTGTACTCGGCGAGCATGTCCATCACCTCCTGCACGCCCTCCTGAACCACTTCAAGCACGGTCTTGCCGGGGTCCATCTGAGGTTCCTGCTCCAAATAGCCGACGCTGTAGCCAGGAGCCCACACAACCTCCCCGCGCGTGGGTTTTTCTACTCCGGCTATAATCTTAAGGACGGTGGACTTACCGGCCCCGTTAAGGCCGATGATGCCGATTTTAGCACCGTAGAAGAAACCCAGGTAAATGTCTTTAAGAATTGCTTTGTTGTTGTGAGGGAGAATCTTGCTCACCCCGTTCATCGAGAATATAATCTTTTCGTCGGCCATGGTTAGTTTTGTTGGATGTTTTCAAAGATAGACATTTATTTTCAAAAATCGCATTTCTGCCGTTGCCAAGGGTGCCGTCGGATGTACCCTTGGGGCCGATTCCCCCCGAATCCATCGCCAAAGGTGCCGGCAAATGTACCGAGGGCTAAGGTTGTATTATCCCGGATTCTTTCTATATTTGTATTCTTATGAAGAATCTGGTGATTATACCGACCTACAACGAGGTCGAGAATGCAGAAAAGATTATACGTGCGGTACTTGGCCTCTCGCAAGGGTTCGAAATACTCATTATCGACGACGGTTCACCCGACGGTACCGCCTCGGTAGTGAAGGGGCTCCAGCAGGAATTCTCAGAAAGGCTGCACCTCATAGAGCGCAACGGCAAGCTCGGACTTGGCACGGCATACCTTACCGGGTTCCGCTGGGCGCTCGAGCGCGGATATGACTATATTTTCGAGATGGACGCCGACTTCTCGCACGCCCCTTCCGACCTGCCCCGTCTTCTGGCGGCCTGCGAGGGCGGTGCTGATATGGCCATCGGTTCGCGATACTGCAACGGAGTAAGCGTGGTCAACTGGCCCATAGGCCGGATTCTCATTTCTTACTTCGCATCGGTCTACGTGCGTACCATACTGGGTTTCAAGATCTACGACAGCACCGCCGGCTTTGTGTGTTACAGCCGCCGCGTGCTGGAGACCATCAACCTTGACAGCGTTCAGATGAAGGGCTACGGCTTCCAGATTGAGATGAAGTACACGGCCTACAAACTCGGTTTCCACATTGCCGAGGTCCCCGTTATCTTCGTCAACCGCAAAGAAGGGACTTCCAAGATGTCCGGCGGCATTTTCGGAGAAGCTTTCTGGGGCGTTCTCAAGCTCCGCTGCCGTAAATTCAAGAAATGAAAGAACTATACCTTACGCAAATAGCCGCGACGGTAGGCGCAAAGGTCTGGCAGATAGAGAATTGCGCCGATATGTTCGCCGACGGCGACACCATCCCCTTCATCAGCCGCTACCGCAAAGAGAAGACCGGCGGGATGGACGACGCCACCGTGGCGGAAGTCAAGCACTGGATAGATGTGTACGACGAGATGGAAAAGCGCAAGGGAACCATCCTTGCCACCATCGAGCAGGCAGGGGCCCTTACCCCCGAGCTTAAGGCGCGCATCGAAGAGTGCGTAAACTCCACAGAACTGGAAGACATCTATCTTCCCTGGCGTCCCAAACGCCGCACCAAGGCCACTGCTGCCAAGGAACTGGGCCTCGAACCGCTTGCCGACATTATGTGGAACTTGCGGACCAGAGATCCGCACCAAAGCGCCCGCGCCTATGTCAAAGGCTCGCCCGCACTTGGCGGAAAGCCAGGCGCAGAGACCCCCGAGGAGGCTCTTGCCGGCGCCCGTGACATTATTGCCGAAAGGCTCAGCGAGACTGCGCTCATCCGCCAGGACCTTCGCTCCCTCTTCCGCACCCGCAGGCTCCACTCGAAGGCCACCAAGGCCGCCAAAGAGAATCCCGAGAGCGGCAAATACCGCAGCTATTTCGACTTTACCATGCCGCTTGACCGAATGCCCTCGCACAATCTGCTCGCCATACTGCGGGCCGAGAACGAAGGCTTCCTGTCGGTCGGCCTTGACACCGACGCCGAGAAGTGCGGCAACAAGATTTATTACGATTTCTGCCAGGCCCAGGGTTACCCGGGAGGGGCGCTTTCGGAGCAGATAAAAGAGGCCGTAGCCGACGCATTCAAACGCCTGCTCGAGCCATCAATAAGTTCCGAAGTTATACGCGAGGCCAAAGAGAAGGCTGATATCGAATCGATACGCGTGTTCGGCGAGAACCTCCGGCAGCTGTTGCTCCAGGCCCCTGTGGGCGAAAAGCGCACTATGGCCGTGGACCCCGGTTTCCGTAACGGATGCAAAATAGCCTGCCTCGACGAGCAAGGCGGCTTGCTATACCACACCATCATCTTCCCACACCCGCCGCAAAACGACAAGGTGAAGGCCCTGATGGCGGTGCAGAACATGCTGCAGAAGTATGATATACAGGCAGTCGCAATAGGCAACGGGACTGCATCCCGCGAGACTGAAGAGTTCTTCCGCAAGGTCCAGCTTCCCGAGGGCTGCAAACTCTGGACTGTCAGCGAAGACGGAGCGTCCATCTACAGCGCCTCCGAAATCGCCCGCGAAGAATTCCCCGACGAAGATGTGACAGTGCGCGGCGCGGTAAGCATAGGCCGCCGCCTGATGGACCCTCTTTCGGAGCTTGTGAAGATAGACCCAAAGAACCTCGGCATCGGCCAGTACCAGCACGATGTGGACCAGGCCCTGCTCAAAGAGACGCTCGACAATACAGTGGAGTCTTGCGTCAACAGCGTGGGAGTGAATCTCAATACTGCTTCGCCATACCTGCTCTCGTACGTGTCGGGCATAGGCCCCGTGCTTGCGTCGAACATCGTAGCATGGCGCGCGCAGAACGGCCCTTTCGAGAGCCGCTCACAACTGCTAAAGGTACCGCGCCTGGGGCCGAAGGCATTCCAGCAATGCGCCGGATTCTTAAGGATTCGCGGCGCCGCCAATCCTTTGGACGGCTCTGCGGTACATCCGGAGTCGTATCATATAGTCGATTCGATGGCGGCCTCGCTGGGAGTGAAAGCCAGCGAACTGGTGGGCAATGAGGAGCTGTGCTCCCGTATCAAGCCGGAAGATTTTGTAAGCGGCGACGCCGGTCTTCCTACCGTTACCGATATTGTCAAGGAGCTTGCCAAGCCTGGGCTCGATCCGCGCGAGCAAGCGTCGGAGTTTGCTTTTGCGGACGATATTCACGAGCTGGAGGATCTGAAAGTAGGGATGGAGCTGCCGGGAATCGTTACCAACATTACTGCTTTCGGCGCATTCGTCGATATAGGCCTCCACGACAACGGGCTTCTGCACGTGTCGCAGATGGGGCCACGCGGGACCGACCCGTCAAAGGTTGTGAAGCTTCATCAGCATATCAATGTACGCGTCCTGGACGTCGATCTTGACCGCCGCCGCATCAGCCTCGGAATGATATAATCCCCCTTGGGAAGGCTCCGGATACAGACGGCAGACGTCGCTTCGCGACCCTTCCCAAAGGGCCCCTCCCTCTTCCGGTGCCGAGGGTGGCACGGTCTGCCGTCTGTATCCGGAGCCTTCCGGCAGTTAATCTGAATTGGAAATTTCGACGAGTTCGCTACGGTAAGCCATAAGAAGGCGGGAGCGGGAGATGAACCCAAGATACTTTCCGTCTTCGTCAACCACCGGCAGCCTCCACGCCCCGGTCGAATCGAACTTCTGCATAACGCTGTCCATCTTCTCGCCCTGATGCAGCAGCGCGGGAGCGTTCTCCATAATGCCGGTAACCTTGAGCTTGTCGTACAAATCGGTACGCAGCAAATACTTACGTACATTGCCGATATCTATCAGCCCCTGGAAACGCCCGTCCTCGTCGAGCACTGCTATCACCGCCGCAGTGCTGTCCTTCACTGCCGCCACAACATCCCTCAACTTATCATTCATGCTTAAGCGGGGATACTTGTCGCGTATGAGGTCGCGCGTGCGAAGGAGCGTCAGCACCGCCTGGTCGTTATCGTGCGTGAGAAGGTCGCCGCTCTGGGCGATACGTTTTGTGTAGATGGAGTATTTCTCGAACAGCCGAACCGTTCCGTACGACACCGTAGAGGTAAGGATCAAAGGGATCAGCAACTCGTAGCCTCCGGAAATCTCGGCAATAAGGAAGATAGCCGTCATAGGCGCCTGCATCACGCCGGCCATCAAGGCAGCCATGCCCACCAGCACAAAGTTCTGCTCGGGCACATCAGCGCCCAGCTGGTTGAAGCAGCGCGCCAGCACGAAGCCCGCAATGGCTCCGCAGAACAGCGTAGGACCGAAGGTTCCGCCGTTGCCTCCGCCCACGTTGGTGGCAGTCATGGCAAAGACCTTAATAAAGAACACCAGGGCAAAGAACAGCACTATCCCCCACCCGCTCCGCATCATAAAAGAGAGAATTGAATTACCCTCCACTTCGATCTCCCGCCCGTTAAGCAGGTCGGACAGCACACCGTATCCCTCGCCGTAAAGCTGGGGGAACAGGAAAATGGTCAGGCCGAGCGCCACGGCGCACAGAATCCACTTAACGTATACATTGCCTATCTTGGCCATCTTGTCCTCCAGCCACAGGGTGGTGCCGGTAAAATACAGCGACCCGAAGCCAAGTACCACTCCCATAATCAAATAGAAGGGAATATTGCCCATCGAGAAGGGCGTGAGGGTGCAGGCGAACATAGGAGTCTGCCCGCGGAAGATATAAGCCACCACCGTAGCCGATATGGTGGAAATCAACAGCGGCAGCATCGACGACAGGGAGATGTTGAAAAGCAGAATCTCCATCGTAAACAGCACCCCGGCCAGAGGGGCCTTGAAAATGCCCGCTATGGCCCCTGCGGCCCCGCAGCCAAGCAGAACCGTGATATTGCGGTACGAAAGCCCCGACCAGCGGCCCAGGTTGCTGCCGATTGCTGCCCCCGTATAAACTATAGGCGCCTCAGCTCCCACCGAGCCACCGAAGCCTATGGTGATGGAGGAAGTGAGCATAGAGGACCACATATTGTGAGGCTTGATTTTGCTCTCGCCGCGGCTTACGGCAAGCAGCACCTTGGTAACCCCGTGGCCGATGTTGTCTTTGATTAGATATCGGAGAAGCAGCAGGCTGATCAACATACCAGCACCCGGAAGAATCAGGTACTGAATGTTGTAGCTGAGGCTTAAAGTATTGTCAAGCAAATGCTTGATGCCGTCGATGGCTGCTGTTAGAAGCACTGCCGCCAGCCCCGAGCACAAGCCCACAAGCAGACTGAGCAGCAGCAGAAGGCTCCGCTCGGATATATGAAACCTGCCCGATTTATGCGTCTGAGGAGTCGTCATCCCCACCGTACTGGGAAATGTTGTCGTCGGGCAGAGGCGTATCTCCGTCGGGCGCACCGCTGGTTCCGGCCACCTCCTCGGTCTCAGCCTCCTCCTCGCCCTCGAGCCAACGCTCCACATCCTCGGGGTTGTCGATATCTACTTTGATCTTAACCAGATAGATATCGGTGTCCGTCTCGATGGTAACGGCGTAGAAAGGATCGATGGTCTTGCCGGTGCGGGGGTTGACTCCCGGAGAATACTTGACAAGATCCGGCAGGAAATCACTGAAACCCTTGGGATACTTATCATTGAAAATGGCGGCTATTTCAGCCGGAAGATTCTCCTGGCTGATGACGTGTCTGTGCTTGCTGTCTGCGTTCATTTCCTATCTGTGGCTTAATCCAGTGCAATATTAAGGCAAATATTTTAATCAAACAAATATTGTTTCTATCTTTGAGCATTATGAGTAAAAAAAATCTTGTAGTACTCAGCGGCTCGGGCATCAGCGCCGAGAGCGGCATAGCCACCTTCCGTGGAGGTAACGGCCTGTGGGACAATGTCCCCGTCGAAGAAATCTGCACCCCTCAGGGCTGGATACGCAATCCGGCCAAAGTCCAGGGCTTTTACAACAAGTTGCGCGCCCAGCTGGGCGAGCGCTTCCCCAACGAGGCTCACCAGATTGTGGCGGAGCTGGAAAAAGACTACAACGTGTGCGTCGTTACCCAGAATGTAGACAATCTGCACGAGAGGGCCGGCAGCACCCGCGTGGTACATCTGCACGGGGAGCTCACAAAGGTGCGCCCCGAAGACTGCTACACCGAGAGCGACGGGTTTTCCACCAAATACGTACAAGATGTAGGCTACCGCCCCGTGGCCATGGGCGAGACGGGAGGCCCGAGAGGCCGGCAGCTGCGCCCCCACATCGTATGGTTCGGCGAGGCAGTTCCCAATCTGGAGACTGCAGCCCGCCTGGTGAGCGTAGCCGACATATTGGTTATAGTAGGCACATCGCTCCAGGTATATCCCGCGGCAAGCCTCTACCACTACGCTCCCCAAGGCTGCCCCATCTACCTGATCGACCCCGACAGCCACCTGGGAGGCCATATCCCCGGAGTGACTTTCATCAACGATGTAGCCACCGCTGGCATGCGCAAGCTCAAAGAAGTATTTTTGCAGAATCTCTGAAAAAGATTTATATTTGCAGTCCCAAAGCCACTTTAGCTCAGTCGGTAGAGCAGCGCATTCGTAACGCGCAGGTCGTCAGTTCGAGCCTGATGAGTGGCTCAAAAAGAAGGGTGGTCCGTCAGGGCCGCCCTTCGCTGTTGTTACGCTCCTTCTATAGCGTACGCTTGATTTCCACGATCTGGAAGGCTTCTATCATATCTCCCTCCTTGATGTCGTTGTAGCCTGCGATGCTCATACCGCACTCCTTGCCGGCCAGGACTTCCTTGACGGAATCTTTGCCGATCTGGAGTGAGCCAAGCTCGCCGGTGTAGATGACTATACCGTCGCGGATAAGGCGCACTTTGGACTTCTGTATCATCTTGCCGTCGCGGACAATACATCCGGCGATGGTACCGACCTTGGAAATCCTGAAGGTCTGCTTGACCTCGGCGGTAGAGATGACCTCTTCCTTCTTCTCCGGCTCGAGCATACCCTCGATACCGTCCTTGACGTCGTTGATACAGTCGTAAATAACTGAGTAGAGACGGATTTCGATGCCCTCGCGGTCGGCGCTCTTGCGTGCCTCAACGGAAGGACGCACCTGGAAGCCGATGATAACGGCGTCGGAGGCCTCGGCAAGTAGCACGTCGGACTCGGAAATGGCGCCCACAGCCTTGTGGATGACATTTACGCGCACTTCCTCGGTGCTGAGCTTGATGAGAGAGTCGGACAGGGCCTCAACGGAGCCGTCCACGTCACCCTTGACGATGACATTGAGTTCCTTGAAGTTGCCGATAGCGATACGACGGCCGATCTCTTCGAGAGTCATATGCTTCTGGGTCTTGATGCCCTGGATACGTATGAGCTGCTCGCGCTTGGCCGCTATATTCTTGGCCTCCCTCTCGTCGGTCATCACATTGAACTTCTCGCCTGCTGCGGGAGCGCCGTTAAGGCCGAGCACCGACACCGGCGTAGAAGGACCAGCCTCCTGCACCTTCTGTCCGCGCTCGTTGAACATGCTCTTGATGCGGCCGTAGAAGCTTCCGCACAGCACTACGTCACCCTGATGCAGGGTTCCGTCCTGGACCAGCACGGTGGCCAGGTAGCCGCGGCCCTTGTCGAGACTCGACTCGATGACTGCACCGCTTGCAAGCTTGTTGGGATTGGCCTTAAGCTCCAGAAGGTCGGTCTCGAGGAGCACCTTCTCGAGAAGCTTATCGACGTTGATACCCTTCTTGGCGGAGATTTCCTGGCACTGGTACTTACCGCCCCAGTCTTCCACCAGAATGTTCATCTCGGAGAGCTGGCGGCGAATCTTCTCGGGATCCGCGCCGGGCTTATCTATCTTGTTGATAGCAAACACCATAGGCACGTTGGCAGCCTGGGCGTGGTTGATAGCCTCAACGGTCTGGGGCATCACCGCGTCGTCGGCGGCCACTATGATGATGGCAAGGTCGGTCATCTGGGCGCCACGGGCACGCATGGCGGTAAACGCCTCGTGACCCGGAGTATCCAGGAAGGTGATCTTGCGGCCGTCTTCCAGCTTGACGCTGTAAGCACCGATGTGCTGGGTGATACCGCCGGCCTCACCGGCAATGACATTGGTCTTGCGGATGTAGTCGAGGAGCGAAGTCTTACCGTGGTCAACGTGACCCATGACGGTAATGATAGGCTCGCGCGGCTTGAGGTCCTCGGGACGGTCGGGCTGCTCGTTGGAATTGATTTCGTCGGTAAGTCCGGCAGTCACGAACTCCACCTTGTAGCCGAACTCCTCGGCCACCAGCACCAGCGTCTCGGCATCGAGCCTCTGGTTGATGGACACCATCAGGCCAAGGCTCATGCAGGCGCCGATAACCTTAACCACAGGAGTATTGTTCATAAGGGTGGCAAGGTCGTTTACCGTTACGAACTCGGTGACTTTGAGCACCTTCTGCTCGGCGGCAAGTTCCATCTGCTCTTCCTGGCTGCGGGCCGCAGCGGCCTCACGCTTCTCCTTACGGTATTTAGCTCCGAAGTTATTCTTCTTGCCCTCGTTCATACGGGCGTAAGTCTCCTTGACCTGCTTCTGAATCTCCTTTTGCATCTCTTCCTGCTGGGCCTCGGTGAGGGCGGGCTTGAGACGGTCGCGGTCGCGGTCACGCTTGCGCTTGCCCTGGCCCGGAGCGGGCTGGGCGGGAGCATTCTTGGGCTTGTCTTTCTTGCCGGCGTTGCGGTCGATATTGGCTCCGGCCTTGGCGACGTCCACTTTCTGGGCGCCCTTGCCGATGCGCTCGCGCTTGGCGGGCTTGCGGTCGAACTGGCTGAGGTCAACCTTGCCGACCACCTTGAAAGGCGATGCGGCATCGCCATCCTTCTTGGCCTCGGGATTGACGGGTTCCGGCTTGGCGGGTTCCGCCTTCACGGGCTCGGGTTCCGGTGCAGGCTCCGGCTTCACCGGCTCAGGCTCGGGTTCGGGTTCAACCTTCACAGGCTCGGGCTTTACGGGCTCCGGTTCGGGCTCAGGCTTTACAGGCTCGGGCTCAGGTTCCACCTTCACGGGCTCGGGCTCCGGGGCGGGTTTTACCGGCTCAGGTTCCGGCTCCGGCTCGGGTTTAACCGGCTCCGGTTCGGGCTCCGGCTTTACGGGCTCGGGCTCGGGCTCCGGTGCAGGAGCGGGCTTTGCCTTGCGCTCGAAAGTGGTGGACTTGATGGTAAGTTCCTGCTCTTCCTCCTCTTCTTCCTGACGGGAGATGCGGCGGTTGGTCTTTTCCAGGATTTCCTTAACCTTGATATCCACCTGCTGGGCTTGCTCCAAGGCTTCTTTATCTTTACCGAACTGCTTATGGAGGTCGGGCAGACACTCGTCCGACACCTTGGCATTCGGATTCTCTTCCACCTCGAAGCCCTTCTTATGAAGGAACTCAACGAGGTCGGACAAACCGATGTTGAACTGCTTTAAAAGTTTGTTTATTCTGATTTCTGCCATTAGTCTTCAAATTCAGCTTTAAGTATCCGGAGTACATCTTCCACAGTCTCGTCGTCGAGGTCCGCACGCTTGGCGATATCCTCGGGATCGATAGCCAGAACGCTCTTGGCAGTGTCGCAGCCAATGCTCTTGAGCTTGTCTATGACCCAGCCGTCGATTTCGTTGTCGAACTCGTCCAGCAGCACGTCTTCCTCTCCGTCTTCAGCTTCTGCCTTGGAAAGCTCACGCCAGACCTCGATCTCGCGGCCGATGAGCTTGCCGGCAAGCAGCACGTTCACACCGCCGCGGCCGATACCCTTCTTGACCTCGTCGGGAAGCATGTACACCTTGACTTTGTCTTCGGGGCTCTTACCCATGTCGATGTTGGACACCATACCGGGCGAAAGGGCCCTCTGGATAAGCAGGGTGGGGTTGGACGACCAGGGAATAACGTCGATGTTCTCGTTGCGGAGCTCGCGGACGATACCCAGGATCCTGCTTCCCTTGACACCGATGCAGGCGCCGATAGGATCCACACGGTCGTCGTAAGACTCAACGGCCACCTTGGCGCGGTCGCCGGGTACGCGGACTACCTTCTTGACGGTGATGAGGCCGTCGGCGATCTCGGGAACTTCCTGCTCGAAGAGGCGCTCCAGGAATTCGTCGCTGGTACGGCTCAGGGTGATGTAAGGAGTGGTATTGTTGCGCATCTCCACGCTCTTGATGATGGCGCGTACCGACTCGCTCTTCTTGAAGTGCTCGCCGGGAATCTGCTCCGCCTTGGGGATGTGGAGTTCGTTGCCGTCCTCGTCGAGGATGAGAACCTCCTTGCTCCAGGTCTGATAGACCTCGCCCACGAAGATCTCGCCTACCTTCTCGGAGTATTTCTTATAGACGTTGGCCTTCTCTATGTCCATGATGCGGCCCTGGAGGTTCTGGCGAATGTTAAGGATACCGCGGCGGCCGAATGAAGACAGGGGGAAGAGCTTGGCATAGGTGTCGCCGATCTCGTAGTCGTCGTCGCCGCTGTCCTGGCAGACCTGTTCGAGGGTCATCTCGGCGTTGGGGTTCTCCACTTCTTCAACTATCTCGAAGTTCTGATAGATTTCGCAGGTACCCTTGTCGACGTTCACAATGACGTCGAAGTTGTCGGAACTGCCGAAGGTCTTGGCAATCTGGGTAAGGAATACGTCTTTGAGCACGCCCATCATTACAGAGCGGTCGATGTTCTTCTCCTCTTTGAAGTCCTTGAAGGCATCAATGAGGGTGATGGCTTTTTCTTTTTCCATTATTCTTGTATCGTTTTCAATATTTCATCTGCTTCTTCAGCCCCTATGCCAAGAGAGCCCACGGTGAGTGCGTAATCTTCGATGTTGCGGTCGAAGGCGGCGAGCACTGCCCTGTGCACATACTCGCAGTCCTGGAGATCCACCGGGGCGGAATCTTTGTCGAGAGTTACCTCAAAAATGTTGTCGTCGTCGTTAAAGTCGACGGCCACCACGCTGCAGCCGCGCTCTTGCGCAGCCTTAAGCACTACCTTGTCAAATTCTTCTCTTTGCATACGGCTTTTTATAACAAAAAATAGAAGCCCTTCGGCCTCTATCTCTTCAACACGGGCACAAAGATAGTAATAATTCCCGAATTACCAAAATAAAGTCGGCGGGAGACGTGTTTGTGGCTGCGGCGGGCCGGTCCAGGGGGCAGAAAGGGCCGTTTTGCACACGGGAGGCTGCGACGGGCTGGTCCCGGGGGCAGAGAAGGCTGTTTTGCACACGGGAGGCAGTAGCTGGCAGGTCCCGGGGGCAGGAAGGGCCGTTTTGCACACGGGGAGGGCAGGAGCCGGCGGGATGCGGCGGCGGGCGGGCGTGTCCACCCACGGACACGGGCAGGGGGAGGGGCCCGACGGATACAAGTTCGCGCGCAGCGCGGACGCAGTAGACGTTGGGAGGGGCCGGAGTGAGCGCAGCGAATGGAGTCCCGCCCGCTGCTGGCAGTCTGCCGGCAAAGCGCCCGTGAACCGCTCCCGGGGGCAGGAAGGCCCGATTTGCACACGGGGAGCCGCGACGGTCTGGTCCCGGGGGCAGAGACGGCCGAATTACACACGAGATGGGAGACAAAGATTATCGGGCCGAGGGGAACATGGCGTTGACCGTATCGATATCAATCTTAAGAATACGGCGAATCTGATTGTTACCCGCCCGATAATCGAAATGAAGTTTCCTCGCCATCTCCAACTTCGCCTCAGATGGAAGCAACGATGGAACGGAGATATTATACTGCTGCTTAGCCACAACACACGCCGCCGAATACATCTCAGCATCTGTCATGAACGACTTATCCTTTAATAGCGACGCGAACTCAGCATATGCCTCAAAGTTTCTTCCGAGCAAATTGAAATACTGATGAGCGTCCCGGAAAAAGCTCCGCCCCGTGCGCCAGTCGCATATGCTTTCCGGAGCGATACATGAATTCCTGACCACAAAAGTGTCCGGAAGATCTTTCACCCGCCCGTTGAGAATCATACGCTTCTCCCTGTATGGCAAATCGTTAAACTTACGCGAGGCGAATTCGTTAATATCGCATCCGAAATACAACGGGCCACTCCCCCACGGACAAGAAAAAGGAGTCTGTGAGGCATCTATTACATAAGCGTTTCGGTGAGTATAAACGATATTATTGCGCAACGACTGTAGCGAGTCTATTTCTATGGGCGAGGCAACAAAAGTCGACAAGTCAAGTTCATATCCTTTATTTGAGGCATATCTCATCAGACGGTGCGAATATGACTCCAAGAAATCGTAACAGCATTGCTCCTCACTTGCTCCGGCAATATTATGAAGATGATTGCTCATTATCTGGAAGGCATAAACCTTAAGGTTGCATTCCCACGCGCAGACAGCAAAAAGGGACATTCCAAATCGGTAATCGTCCGGATTAGTAAACAAGATGGATGTGGAATCACCTGGCGTGGCTATGTGCCAGAATGGGCCTTTCCGGTCAAACAAATTTTGACAATACGCCTCTTGATCGTAAAAAGATAAGTTTTTCATAATTCATTTATTTAGTTGAAGCAAATATGGCGATTATTCCTCAGAGTTGCAAGAATCCCCGGGGGCAGGAAGGGCCGTTTTGCACACGGGAGGCCGCTGCAGGCCGGTCCCGGGGGCAGAAAGGGCCGTTTTGCACACGGGACTTCGGAAAAAACATTATCTTTGCAAGGTGGATAACAAGACCTTCAACAAGTATTTCTCCGTTTTCATCATGGTGGGTATGACCGTGGTGACAATCCTGGCCACGGCGCTTAAGTTCGTCCCCGCCGATACAGAGGCAAGATGGCTGCTGATATTTGCCGCCTTCGGCTCGCTGATGGGAGTAGCCGCCACGGTGGCATCGGCCAGCGGAAAGATAATCACATTCCTCTTCGGACTAATAGACGTGAGTATCTACGGGGCCATGTGCCTGATTAACTGGAAGAACGGAAGCTCCGGCCTGGGCAATGCCGTACTGCATTTCTTATACTTCGTACCAATGCAGTTCGTAGGATTCTTCCAATGGCGCCACCGAGGCAACACCGCCGAGGGGAGCGTAAAGGCCCGAAGGCTTAACGGCAAGCAGCGATGGCTCGCCGCCCTGCTGTTCCTCGCCGGATCGGTAGTGGCCTACTTCATTATCGCCCGTTTCGACAAATCGGCTGCTGACACATTCATCAAGACCGCCGTGGTGCTGGACGTACTGCCACTGATATGCAACATCATCGGGCAGCTGCTCATGAGTACCGCCTATATGGAGCAATGGATATTCTGGATAGGAGTGAACGTTTTTTCGATAACCATGTGGGCCGTAACACTCAAGGGCGACCCCGGCTCATCCTACGCCCTCATCTACATCATCAAATACTCCTTCTACCTGCTCAATTCGCTCAACGGACTGCGCAACTGGCTGCGGCTCAGCCGTGCAGACTACCCATTAATATCACAATTGAGATAAATCACCGCTCTGCGCTCACATAAGATTATCGCGGATCGGTCATTTTAATCCGGATTGAATGCGCTCGACCGTCCTTTGTCCAGTCGTAAGTAATGTCACCAACGATTATGGGCGTATAGGTAGACTTGGTATAAGTATGATTTTTCAAATGGCCGACGACCTTGGCATCAACTTCATAATCCTCACCGGTTTTGCCAAGATTTGTAAATGCAACTTTTGCATTCTGGTCGAAAGACACATCATAAACGGTCCCGGATAACTTAATGCCATCAGCAGTAATGGTCCAATCACCAATGTCACGCGAAACTGCAATAGAAATGATAACATGATTACCGTCAGCGCCCTTGGAAATGTCTATAAAGGATTTATTTGCATTTACTCCATCTATCGTGCACTCGCAAGACTGGGACAAACCTCCAGTCCACACCGAATTGGCCAAAGACTCCTTGGAGTATTTTTCCATACGATAATCCTCAATATCACAGGAAGCGACAGCTATACAAGAACTGAGTAACAATACCCACATAATTATTTTATTCATACTATTCATACCATTGTTTATTTTAGATGCGTGCAGAAGCTTTTATGTTGCATTGTGCTTCTAGTTATTAGCAAAATAATAATCATATGGGACAATAAATGAGGTATATTCAGTTTGTGTTATTACAGATCCTATATATTCAGCAAGTTTTGCCTTTATATCACTCCAATTCTTCGGCGCAATCATAGCAAATATTATTTGATGATTAGCGCCAGAGATAGGGTCATAATTAAGCAAAGGATTGTTATAGCATTGGTCAAAATCGTCAATTAAATCAACAAATAAAGGTGAGTAATGAGAACTATCACCTGTATCCGTTTTCCTCCAATTTTGCCACGAATATCCAATATAATAATCCACCCACCAATCAGATGTCGTTGTATTGTATATTCTAAAATATTTATGTCCTAAATACCAACCACTATAAGAAGCGTATGACTCTTTAAATAGCCGATGGACAGATGTATAATTAAGGAAATTCCCTCTTCTCAAATAATGGTTAAAGTGCCCCATCTCATGGCATACAATAGCAAATAACTCCATATCTGAAAATATACCCGGGTATATATCAATTGCGCTAGGTCCGAGCAGACCAGGGTGAAATTCACCTGATTTACCACTATATTGTGAGCTGGAGAGAATTTTCACTCTTATTAAAGATGAGTTATTTGTTATGACAACTTCGTGATTTCCATAGTAGTAATAATCCAAAGCACGAAGCACCGGACATATGTCATTATCTATTTCAATATTATTAGAGCCTGACGTGAATAGAGACGTGATATTGATGGTTATGGGGTTAGTTGATGAAGTATTTGTTATATTCCATTTGTCATTTTGTAGTATTGCCTGGACGGTTGTCCCATTTGTATAGTTGTAAGAAAACGAACCATTACTATTCGTTATCCTATCGATAATTGAAGAGCCTATCTGAAATCGAACCTTCAAGTGAGCAAGTGGCACATTTTCATCAAGTTGTTCATCATAATCAGTAATATAATAGACATTTCTTGGCCCATTTGCGTTTATTGGCATACTTATACCTGTCGCCTGAAAGACAGAGACTCTCTCCAATAGATCAAAAAAGTCCTTGTTTACAGAATAGTTACTTGCCTTTTGTGGTATCAGCACTTCATAATCCACTTTGAAATCGATATTGTCGGGAAATGGCTTAGCTACAGGCCACACTGCATACAGCACCGGCATAACTTCTGTATCTATTCTTTCAAAGTTGCCATCAATGTCATATATATCCTTTTCAATTGTATACTTAGTGTCCTCCTCTAAATAGAGTGAATCTTCTCTAACAGAAGCATCAACCTGTACTGGAACATAGTCAAATGGGAAATAAGCGACATCAATATCCTTTATCTTTATAATTGTCTCATATTCCCTCTCATCTTTGGGATATAATCTTATAGCATAGTGAGTTGGTAGGAGTTCTAATCCCGATGAAGAGCTAATAAGACTTTTCAGTTTTATATTGTTCCCAATGACCTTTTTTTGAAAATTCAAGCAATAAGGATCTTCTCGCTTAACCAGCCAAGAATTTGTTGATTTCTGATAAACCGCCGCGTTGTATTCTAAACAATTGGATCGGGTCAGGATCATATCAGTTGAGGGAGAGTTACATTCAATTGATAAATCCTGCTTGTTACAAGCTGTGAATAAAGCTAAAGGCAGCAACAACAAATAAAAGAAATTGAATGATTTCATAATTAATCAAAAATAGATTTTCATTCTGAATAATAAGCATAGAAGATACCATAATAAGTCTGCCCTGACGTGGTTGTAATACTGACTATTGTTTGTCCTTCATCAACAGGTAAATAAAGGGTCCCCTCACAAGAATCCTCATAATAGGTAGTGTCCGTCATATTAGTTATATTTGTGATGACAATATCAACCATTCCCAAATCTGTTTGGAATATCAGGCATACTTCACATATTACAGGATTGAAGAAGCATTGGATGGGAACGATAGTCGTTGATCGAGGGTGAGGAGTGGGAGTTTGCTCACCACCATCAAAAATGGGCACATTTATTATTTGCTGCGCACATATTGACTGGCAGAAGCTAGAAGCTAATAGTAAATAATAAGAGAAACAGTATTTTTTTCATAACCTTTGAGTTTTATGAGCCGAATATAAACCCCATTATTCAAATAACAATAAAATACCGCCTTAATACTTATTATACATAACTCGCTGATTATAAAGACTATACAAAACACATCAAAGCCAATATCTTAACACGCCTGCCGGAACTCGCTTTAAATGAGCAAGTTCCGGCAATTTGTATTAATTGCCTTGAAAAGCTAAGAAAGTAACTCCAAGTAGAGCTTCTTGTATTGTGAATCAAGCCCCTGAATCTTTCCCTTGATACGGTTCTTGGTGGTGTACACGGTGCCTACGCCAACATTCATCAATATAGCTATGGTCTTACCGCTGAAGCCAATGATAAAGAAGCAAATCATACGGTATGTATTCTCGCTCAGATTCGGCAGGTCACTACGTAATTTAGTTATCACACCGTCGAAGTGAGAGTTGATTGTCGATTCCAGATTATCTTTCTCAGAGATTGACTTGACAGCATTGATAGCAACCCGCAAAGTCCTTTCGTGTTTGTTTCTTTGCGCGGGTGACCAATATACAGAACACAATTCATCCACTATTGAGAACTGCTCTTTGAATAAAATGACGTATTCCTTCCTAAGTTTTGACAAGTTACTATCAGATCTAGCGTTATCTTCTTCCAGAAGAGCTAAATCATTCCTCAGGCACTCTGCCTCGCCCACTACTTTAATCCATTCCTTACGCCTCCGAACCGCTTGACAAGCCACAATAACAAGTAGCGTTATAACAATTATCAAAACAATGGCATATATAGTGTTCCGCAGTTTTGTCTCGGTAATAAGCCTGGATGCTTTTTCGGCATAATAGTCTTTTTGGGCCTTTTCCAACGACTGTCCAAGAATAATAATAAGCATGGAGTCCTGTGCTGCAACACTATTCTCAAACGAAGACAAAGCTGCCTCATACTCTTTACGATTCTTGAATATTCTATACTCCCAGAGATTTACCACTCCAAAATTTTTCGGGGTCTTCTTCAGATGATTTAGTATTGGGAGTAAAGAGTTAACAGCTTGTTTATTTCCGTTCTGTTCCAATGCATATGCATATACAGAAAGATTTCCTGCTGAAGGCTTCGCTCCCATACTTAATGCTTTTTCAAATAGCTCGCACGCTAATGCGGGTTCAGGTTCTGTTTTACGAACTTTTGCCTTTACAGCATTCATCATTGCATTAGCATAAACGGCAGTATCCCTAATATCCTGGCCCAGAAAAGCATTATACAGGCTATCTGAAATATCCCACTTGTTAGTATTGCCGTAACAAAATGGAATAATGCTCTGCATAATCCAAACGTTATAATCATCCCCCGCCTTTTTGAAGCATTCTTCGGCTTTTAATGCAAACAATAACTCTTGATTTGAATTATGGTTATAAGAATACACGCGAGACAAAGCAGAACATATCTGCCCCTTAAATTTATAATTTTCATTAGACGTTTGGGCCAGATCCCAGGACAGAGTATAATCTTTTATAGCATTATCACGGTCATTCGAATAATCACACATAAGGCCCCGGTAATAATAAGCCTTCATCAAATGATCCTTCTCTCCTACCCTCGAAAAATACTCTACCGCAGGTTCGATAATCTTAGTATCTGTGGTATCGATATAATTCTTGTCGAAAGCAATGGCCGAGAGCAAAGAATATTCGGCACGAAGACGGGCAGTACAAAGACTGAGCGTATCTATTCCCCTCAAGGCAGCAAGGGCACTGTCGGGACAGTTATCGATGTAAGACTCTATGTCGCGAAGCAACTTATGGGTTCTCAAGCCTTGGCAGGAGACCGCTTGCACGCAACAGGCGCACAAAAAGAGAAATCTTATAATTCTTTGCATCATATCTTCACATTCTGAATATACCCCAGGCTCTCCGGACCTTCGTTAAACAAAAGATCCATTACCGAGAGGCCGTCGGTAAAGCCATAGCGGTCACGGAAGACCTGCCAGTAAGGGCGCACCGTCAGAGGTGATGGGCGTTTTGGGCTGAGGGCCTCACGCCAGTCATCGGGGAGGCAGGGAACAAAATCGGTTGTGGGAATCAATTGAGGCGCTATACCTATCTTGCGGCAGAAAAAGTCGATAATGTCGAGGTTCATGTCCCACAGGAACTCACGTCTGCGCTCCAGTATGCCCCAAAGCTCATCCCGGTAATACTCAAAGAAAGGCGAATTGTAGTAGGCGCTGTCGATGGCATAGCAGTTCTGCCGCAGCCAGGGGGTGCTCCAGTCGATGCGGACGCGGGTAATAAGGCGCTCGCCGTCGTGCAACACGGGCACGCGCAGATCCATAGGTCCGCTCTCGGTGAGTATGCGGCAGCGGTTGCGCCAGGTCTGCTTGCGATAGCTCTCGCAGGCCTCTATATACACCTTCGGGTTCCCCGCCAGCAAAGCGAAGAACCCGACAGGAGGGAACCAGGCAGTGGAGACTACCACTACTCTATTCCGCCCTTTTCGTGAGCGTCTCCGGCGCGCACGATGCCCCTCTTGGAACGCTCGACAAAATTAAGGATGGTGTCGCGCTCTACGCTCTCCGGGAAACCCTCACGCACACGGGCGATAGCGTCGGTAAAGTTATATCCCTGATAGTAAAGCACGTCGTAGATATCTTTGATGGTGCGGATGGCATCGGAGTCAAAGCCCCTGCGCCTCAGGCCCACCAGGTTCACGCCCGCGTAGCAGATGGGCACGCGGCCGCAGATGGAATACGGCGGGATATCCTTGTTGACAGCAGTGCCGCCTCCCACCATGGCGTGTGTGCCGATCTTTGTAAACTGATGCACCTTGGTGCCGCCGCCGATGATGGCCCAGTCGTCAACGTCGGTCTCACCGGCGATACCCACGTAGCTCACAAGTATACAGTGGTTACCCACGCAGCAATCGTGCGCCACGTGCACGTAAGACATTATAAGAGTGTCGCTTCCGATGCGGGTAACCCCCTTGCCGCTGGCCTTGGTGCCACGGTTGATGGTGGCGCACTCGCGTATGTTCACCCTGTCTCCTATCTCCACCCAGGTCACCTCGCCGTCGAACTTGAGGTCCTGAGGGATGGCGCCCACCACGGCGCCTGGGAACACATTGCAGTCACGTCCCATTTTGACATAAGAGAAGATGGTGGCGTGAGGAAGTATCTTGCAGCCGGGACCGATCTCTACATTGTCGTCGATGAATGCGTAAGGACCTACCTCAACGTCGTCCGCAAGGCGGGCGCCGGGATGTACTGTTGCTAAAGGATGTATTATTGCCATATTAGATTAGAATTTACTGAATAGTTCTTTGGCCGCCCTGGTGTTGAGGGCGTGACCGGGTTTGTAGGCCTCCACCCGCGCCTTCAGGAAGCCCCCGCAAAGGCGGAGGTCACCCAGCAGGTCGAGGAGTTTGTGACGGGCGCACTCGTCGGGGAAACGCAGCGGAGGATCGCAAAGAAAGCCCTCGGAGAGCTTCCCGGGGAGGGATTTGCCAATGGCCTTGGACATCAGGCGCGCCTGCCAGCGCTTCATGGGCTTCTCTACTATCACTATTGCGTTCCCTATGTCACCGCCCTTTGCAAGCCCGAGACAGAGCAGGGGCAGCACCTCGTGAAGGAAGCAGAAAGTACGGCACGGGGCTATCTGGGAGGCATAATCGGTAGATGCGTCGCAGCGAACAGTCTGCTTGACCAGCACCTTGGAAGGGAAATCGATGGTAAGCTCCACCGAAGGCTCATCGCTCGGGGTTATCTTGATCCAAGCGCCGCTCTTCTCGCGGCGCACCAGTATCTCGCCCGGCACTTCTACCCACACACGCGGAGCATCCTGCTCGGAGAGTCCGTCGGGAGCTATCGCTGCTACATAAGGGGCTGCGCTCCCGTCCAGGATGGGCATCTCGGAGCTGTCGATATCGATGTAGGCGTTATCGACGCCAAGGCCTGTAAGGGCCGAAAGCACGTGCTCCACCGTGCCCACTTTGGCGCTGCCGGAGCCCAGCATGGTGCTGCGGCGGGTAGAAACAACATTGGCAGCCACCGCACTCACTTGCGCACCTCCCAGGTCGGTGCGGACGAATACTATGCCCGTACTGGCGGGGGCAGGACGCAAAAGCACACGGGAGTGCTTACCCGTGTGCAATCCTTTGCCCTCGAATGGATACTCTTTACTTAGTGTGCGCTGATTCATATTATTCCTCGCCCTCTTTCTTGAATTTGGCGTATGCACGCAAATATGTCTGGTTCGGAATAGCGGGATTGCCGTAAAGCGTCTGCCCGCTCTTGCGTATATTGCCTATAATGGCGCTCTTGGCGCACACAGTGGTTCCGTCGGCAATGTTTATGTGACCTACGACTCCCACCTGTCCGCCCATTATCACGCCCTCCCCTATCTTGGTCGAGCCGGCCACGCCGCACTGGGCGGCCATGGCGGTGTTCTTGCCCACCACAACGTTGTGGGCTATCTGGCAGAGGTTGTCGATACGCACCCCGTCGGCGATTATGGTCGATTCCATGGGGGCCTTGTCGATGGTGGTGTTGGAGCCTATCTCCACATCGTTGCCGATTATCACGTTGCCCAGGTGCTCTATCTTCTGCCAGCTGCCGTCACTCTGGCGGGAATTGCCGAATCCGTCGTCTCCGATTATGCAGCCGGCGTGGAGGATGACCCTGTCTCCTATGACCATGCCGGGGAAAATGTGGACCCCCGGGTAGATCAGACAGTCTTTGCCTATCACGGTCCCCTCGCCAATGGTTACATTGTCGCAGATGTGTGTGCGGTCACCTATACGGCATTTCTTGCCTATGGTCACAAAGTCCCCCACCCACACCTGCTTGCCGAGCTTTGCGCTGCAGGCAATGCGGCTGCGCAGCGAACGGCGGACGCGGTACTTACGCTTGCGCTCCGCCATAACCTTAAGCAGCTGCGCCACGGCGCTGTACGCGTCAGGCACTCTCACAAGCGTAGGAGTCACTTTCTCCTTTGGTTCAAAATCGCAATTAACCAGCAAGACCGAAGCCTTGCTGGTATAAACATACTTTTCGTATTTAGGATTTGCAAAGAAACAGAGCTGGCCGGGCCGGCCGTGTTCTATCTTTGCGAATGAGCTCACTTTGGCCTCGGGATCCCCTTCGACGGTTCCGCCCAAGGCGGCCGCGAGCTCTTTAGCTGTCATTTCCATATCAGAATCTCCAACCCAGAGTCATCATCACATCATATACGCTACGCTCGAGCTTCTCCAGAGGGGCTCCCACGTTTATAGACCTCCCGGCGCTGTCCATGGCATCGTATGCACCATAGTAATAAGGCGAATAGTATGCTGTGGGATAGCTGGTCAGGCGGACGGCCAGGTCGGCGTAGAAGGAGCCGGGCGAGGAATAACCTGCACCGAGCGATACTGCATGGGTTATACTGTCAAAGTGATGGCTCTTGACGAGGTTCTGCCTGATTGCTGAAGAATTGCCTATGAACTGAACGGTCTCGGCGGTTACGCGGTTGCCCTTTTCGTCGTCCCAGTACTTCTCGGGATCGGTGAGGATGGAATAACCGGCGCGGATGGCCAGCACAGGCAGGGGCTTAACCTCGATACCGGTACGCACAGCGTGCGAAGAACCGCAGAAAGTACGGTTGATAAGGTTGGTGCGGTCCCAAGATGTCGATTCAGAATAGAACTGGTCGACATCTTTGTACTTCATGACGCTGTAGTCGGTGAGCTCGTAGTCGAGGCTGAACAGACCCACTCCGGGAAGAGTGTAGGCGATACCGGCATTGAACACGTAAGGAGAACGCAGGTTGTAGTTGTACTCCCCGAGGGTGGACATGGCCTCACCGTCGTAGGTAGGATTCTCGTAGCAGGCGGAGGCGAAGTAGCGCCACGACTCCGATATCTGATAAAGAGTAGGAGTCTGGATGGCGGCACCTATCCTCAGGTGCTCGGTGGGCAGGGCGATGAAGCCGACCTTGGCATAAACGCCCGTGGCCTTGGTGTTAAGCTTATAAGTATTGTCGGAAGACAGATAATTGGTCATATCCTTGCCTCCGGGAACTTCGAAGATGGTAGGGAATGCGCCAGGGTTCTGTGCAGCCTCGGCAAAAACCTCTTCACGCTGGTAGGTGAGGAAAGGAATGCCCAGGTTGAAGCCTAAATAGAAAGAGTTCTGGATGCTGAATCCCATATTGAACGCCAGGTCCGTCTTGGAACCGTAGGTATTGTACATAGCCGTCTGGTCAAGCGTTCCGGGCACGTAGGCGTAAGTCTCGCCGGAGTTAAGCCTCTGGTTGGCGCCCACGTAGCGGTTGGAGCCCACCGGGCCGAATTCGCCGATCTGGTTGGCCGCATATGCGGAATACAGGTCCCTGGGAAGGTTGGAATAATCCGTCCCGCGGGCGCCTGCCGCCAGGCTGCCGAGGAAAGATGTAGCGGAATTCTCACCGTGGGCGGTAGTGTAATTCAAGAAGGTGTTGGACGTATTGGCCACCACACCCATGGTTACATAGTCCACGGCGCTGCGCGAATCGCTGTACATCACCATGGTCAGGCCAAGGTTGGGCAGATTGAACTTGGGGTGAGAAGTCCTGAAGGCCTTGCCGAAAACCTCCGAGCCGTCGGGCGAATAAGAAGCACCGCTGGACGAGATGAGCACGCCGGGAGTGATGGTCAGCTGCCCGTAAGGGGCCACGGCCGAGCCTGCCGGGTTGATGCCGATGGAACCAAGATCACCGCCAAGGGCAGTCATTGCGTTTCCCAGGGCCACAGAGCGCGCCGTGCCGTAGTAGTTGTTGCGGCTCAGCATCTCTGCATAATACATATCCTGTGCGCCGGCGGCAAAAGAGATTGCCGCAAAAGCGATTATAGTTACTAAGATACGTTTCATACTGCAATAGTGTTAATGGTTGACAAACTACCTGCGGCCACCGCCACCACCGCCGCTGCCGCCGGAATGGCTGCTGCCACCGCCGCCACCGGAGTAACCGCCGCCACCGCCGGAATAGCTGCTGCCGCCGGAGTAGCTGCTGCCGCTGGAGTAGCTGCTGCCCGATGAGCTGCTGCGCGAATACGACGAGCCGCCGCTATAGGAGCCGCCGCTGCGGGTGTAGGACGAGCCGCTGCCGGATGCGCTTACCCCCGAGCGCCTGCTGCCCGAGGAGCTGCGCGACACCGAAGATGAAGAAGAGCTGCCCGACCTGTGGTAGGACGAAGTTGCGGAACGTACGCCGTACGATGAAGAAGTGGCCATGGTGCCCGACCTGCGGTAGTTGTTGCCACCGGTCAGGTAGTTGCCGGGATTGGCGTAGCCGCTCCTATTGACAGGCGTAGAGTAGTAGTAATGAGGATAATAGGGCGCATAGCTATAGTAGCCGTAGTACCCGTAATAGGGATAGCCGTAGGAGTAATAGCTGTACGGAGAATAAAAACCGTAGTAGCCATAACGGCCGATTCCCCAGTATGGATCCCAGTAAGGGTCCCAGAAAGGATCCCAGTAACGGCTCCAGGCATAGCCTCTGTAACCCCAATAAGGGCTGTAGTAGTAATAGGGACTGTAATAGCTGTACCCGTAGTCATCGTAGTTCTTTTCCTTCAGCTTGAGGCTGTCGGAAGCGATGTTACGGGCTGCCATATCACGGAAATCTTCCTCGCTGTAGAGCTCCACCGGAGGCTGGGGCCTATAATAGATCCCGTCCGGAAAACGCTGGTCCGAGGCATATTGAGCGGCAGTCCCGCAAGATGCGAGCGCAAGCAACGCAGGCAATAAAATAATCAGGCTCCGTTTCATTATGTTACCTCCTTTGATAAAAGTTTGTATCTTTGTATCGCAACATTCGTGCCGCGTATGCGCCCGATGCTGCCGTCAGCCGGTCTGCGTCCCGCCTAAGGTGCATCAAACCTGGGCAAAAGGGCCTCAGGCAAGACACAGGCAGGCTGACAGACTCAGTTAACGATACAAATTTGGCAAAAAAAACTTAATATGGCAAAAGAGGTAACAAAACGAGAAGAAAATTATTCCCAGTGGTACAACGACCTTGCTCTCAAGGCCGACCTGGCAGAGCAGTCCGCGGTACGCGGATGTATGGTCATAAAGCCTTATGGTTACGCCATTTGGGAGAAGATGCAGTCGATCTTGGACGGAATGTTCAAGAAAACCGGAGTCCAGAACGCCTATTTCCCCCTGTTCATACCCAAATCGTTCTTCAGCCGCGAGGCTGAACACGTGGCCGGCTTCGCCAAGGAGTGCGCCGTGGTAACACATCACCGCCTCATGAACGCACCCGACGGCAGCGGCGTAGTGGTCGATCCTTCGGCCAAGCTCGAGGAAGAACTGATAGTCCGCCCTACATCTGAAACCATTATCTGGAATACATACAAAAACTGGATCACTTCCTGGAGGGACCTTCCCCTGCTGTGCAACCAGTGGTGCAACGTAGTCCGCTGGGAGATGCGTACAAGGCTGTTCCTTCGTACCGCCGAGTTCCTCTGGCAGGAGGGACACACCGCCCACGCCACCGCCGACGAGGCTCAGGCCAAGGCAGAGGAGATGGTACACGTTTACGCCGACTTTGCCCGTAACGTCATGGCGCTGCCGGTGATTGTGGGCCACAAGAGCCCCAACGAGCGCTTTGCAGGTGCCATCGACACCCTTACCATCGAGGCTATGATGCAGGACGGAAAGGCCCTGCAGGCAGGTACGTCGCATTTCCTGGGCCAGAATTTCGCCAAGAGCTTCGACGTGCAGTTTACCAACAAAGAGGGCAAGATGGACTATGTGTGGGCTACTTCGTGGGGCGTGAGTACCCGTCTGATGGGCGCGCTCATCATGGCTCACGGCGACGACAACGGTCTCGTCCTGCCTCCCGCCCTGGCTCCTATCCAGGTGGTAATGGTGCCTATCTACCGCACCGAAGAAGAGATGAACGCGGTACTCACCGAGTTCGACAAGATAAAGGCAGGCCTGGAGGCTCTCGGCGTGAGCGTCAAGATCGACAGCCGCGACACGCTGCGCCCCGGCTTCAAATTTGCTGAATGGGAGCTCAAGGGCGTGCCCGTGCGTCTTGCAATGGGTGCACGCGACCTTGCCGCCGGCACCGTGGAGGTTGCCCGCAGAGACACGCTCACCAAAGAAACCATGCAGCTCGAGGGCATCGAAGCACATATCAAGGGCCTGCTGGACGACATCCAGCAGAACATCTACAACAAGGCGCTCGCTTTCCGCGAGAGCAATGTAGAGAAGTGCGACGACTGGGAGGAGTTCAAGGTCAAGATCCAGCAGGGCAAGTTCCTGCTCTGCCACTGGGACGGGACCACCGAGACCGAACAGGCCATCAAGGACGCCACCAAGGCCACCATCCGCTGCATCCCCGTGGACAGCTATGTGTGCAAGGAAGAGGGCAAGGATATCTTCTCCGGCAAGCCTTCGGAGCAAAGAGTAGTATTTGCAATTTCTTATTGATATGAAGAAGCTTACATTTTTGGCAGGACTGCTTGTCCTGAGCGTTTGGGCGTATGCGCAGGACGACGCCCAGCAGGCCGCGGCCGAAGCGGCGGCAGAGCTTGTAGGAGCCCCCAAGGAAGAGGCCCCGGTGGCAAAACCCAAATACTGGAAGTCTTCTTCGGTATTTGACCTCGGACTCAACCAGACTTCGCTCACCAACTGGGCGGCCGGCGGTTTCAACAACGTGACGCTCAGCGCCGGAGTTGACGCCAAGGCCGACTACGCCAAGGAACTTCTAAGCTGGAACAACCGCCTGCAGCTCCAGTACGGCTTTATCTGGTCGCAAGACAAGAAGAACGTGCTCCAGAAGAGCAACGACCGCATCTACCTCGAGAGCAAGCTGGCATACAAGACCGGTAAGGACAGCAAGTGGAACTACACCGCAAGCTACGACTTCCGTTCACAGTTTACAGACACCTGGGGCAAGTATGTCGAGAAAGAGAGCGAGCCCGGCATCTGGGAGGCCATCAACCTCAAATCGGGCTTTATCGCTCCGGCGTACAACAACATCGCGCTCGGTATGGAATGGAAGCCCAACGAGTGGTTCGACGTGAACATCTCCCCGATTACCGGTAGTCTTACCATTTGTACCATTCCGGAGCTTCGCAAGGGCTACGGTATGCCTCTCGGCTGCGCCGAGGACGATGCCGCCTATGTGGCCGCTCTCGACACCAAAGACCCCGCCCAGTTCGGAAAGTTCTACAGGAATATGCTCTTCCAGCTCGGTGCATCCGTCAAGGCCAACGCCAAGTTTGCCCTGAACGATGTGTTTACATACGAGACTCAGGTGGTACTCTTCACCGACTATCTCAACAAGCCTTTCCTGCAGAACAGGGTCAACTGGGACAACAAGATTACCTGGCAGATCGCAAAGTTCTTCAAAGTGGGATTCAACACCTGGCTCATCTACGATCCTATCGTAGAGATTGACGGAGTGGTGAGCAAGCTCCAGTTCAAAGACTTTCTCGCATTCAACTTCACCTACACGCTGGGCGCCAAGAAATGAAAGTACTCCTTGCAGTCAGCGGCGGTGTAGATTCGATGTATATGCTGCACAGAGCCCCCGAGCTTTTTCCGGGGGCTTCTTTTGCTGCCGCGCACTGCAATTTTGCCCTTCGCGGGGAGGAGTCGGACGGAGACGAGGAGTTTGTGCGGGAGGTGTGTTCCGGGCTCGGGGTAGAGTGCTACGTCAAGCGCTTCGACACCTTGGGATACGCCGGGGAGCACGGAATTTCGGTGGAGATGGCGGCCCGGGACCTGCGTTACGCCTGGTTCGGCGAGCTGATTGCCGAGCATGGCTTCGATGCCCTGGCCACGGCGCATAATGCCAACGACAATGCCGAGACCCTGATTCTCAACCTCCTCAGAGGCAGCGGAACAAAGGGCCTGAGGGGTATCCCGGGAGAGCCTGCTGCAGGGTTCCTTCAGGAAACTTCCGGTTCGCTCCATCCCTCCCACTGCGCTTCGCTTGCGGGCCCCTCCCGTTCACGTAGTCACGGGCGGCTACGGTTTCCTGAAGGAACCCCACAGCAAGCCCCTCTGATCATCAGGCCGCTGCTGGGAGTAGGGCGCAAAGAAATCAAAAAGTGGATGCAGCAGAGGGGCTTGAGCTGGCGCGAAGACAGCACCAACGCCCTTAACGACGCCCGCCGGAACATCATCCGCAACGAAGTCTTCCCCATCTTCGGCCGCATCAACCCGTCGTTTATCCGCACGCTCGGCGAAGATATGGAGCGCATACGCCAGACTGACGACATTGCCGACGAGTACTTCAGGGAGGCTGCCCAAAAGATAGTGGAAGAAAAGGGCAGCACGCTGGAAATCAGCGTATTGCCCCTTCTGGAACTTAAGCACTGGCGCTATGTCCTATGGCGTATTCTGGAAGATTGTTCTTTCAGCGCGCCCACTTTCGGCAAGCTCTGCGAGCTTCTGGATCGCTACCGCACCGAGCCGCTCGGCACTGTCACGCTCAGCGGCAAAGCTTTCCAGTCGCCCTCTTACGTGCTCCGCGCCCGCAAGAAAACACTCGTTCTGCTCCCCCGCTAACTGTTACCAATTCTTTAAAGGACTCCGTAGCGGCTGCCGTAGTCAAGCATCTGACCAAGGTAGTCGTCGGTGTAACGGATTTCGTAGTCGGTAATCACACCGCCCTTCTGGACGGGAACTATCTCGGGATTGATAAAACCGCCATAAGGCTTAAGTTCAAGTGCAGCATAGCGCTCCTTGACTTCTTTGTGAATGGCAGGATCGATCTTGACGGCATAAGTCTCCACGAGGTTCTTACCGGCGGCATAATCACCCTCTGACTTGATGCGCTGGATTTCGGCAAGAAGCTTTCCGAACAAGCCGCGCAGCGCCTCGTAGTCAGTGACCACGAAGTATGTCTTTCCGTCGCGTACGCGCTTCTCGATCACATCGCCTCCCTCGGCCGCAGCACCGCGCCCCTGCTGGTAGCACCACTCGGCAATGAGCTTGCGGTCCTGCATGTGAGCCTCGGTGTTGGAGCGTCCGAGTTCCACGCGGTTGAACTGCACCATAAGGCCGTTACGGATGAACGAATCGTACTCGGCCTTGAAGGCTTCGGCGTCGGGCATGATGCCAAGCTCCACAAGTTTGGGGTCGGCCGCGTAGTAGAGTCCGAACAGGTCGGCCCTCGACTCCTCAAGCGCCGAAGAATACTCGCCCATGGCAGTGCTCGAAACTCCCGGGAGCAACTGTCCCGAGCCATGTCCAAGGCATTCGTGCAGGTCGGTATGGATCTCGGAAGCATAGGAGCCATATTTCTTGGAACGTGCAATCTCGGCCTCGTCCCAGGCGAACTCGGTCAGCACACTCTTGGGCTGTTCGTCGGCGGAGAAATCGTAGGCATGCGAAATATTGGCTATGGTTACGCTCTTGGAGCCGTAGTCGCGGCGTATCCAGTCGGCGTTGGGCAGATTGATACCGATGGGGGTAGCGGGATAAGAGTCCCCCGCCAGGCACACCGCATTGATAACCTTGGCGCTGATACCCTTGACCTTTGACTTTTTGAAACGCGGATCGACCGGCGAATTGTCTTCGAACCACTGGGCGTTGGCGCTCAAGATGGCGGAGCGCTCGGAGGCCTTGGCGTCTTTGATATTCACGTGGCCCTCCCAGGAGCCCTTGCGGCCCAGAGGATCGTTGTAGTCTTCCACAAAACCGTTCACGAAATCGACGGTGCCCAGAGTATCCTTGACCCACTCGATGTTGAATTCATCCCATTTGCGCAGGTCTCCTGTACGGTAGTACTCAATCAGGAGCGAGAGAGCCTTCTTCTGGATATCGTTCTCGGCCACCTTGCGGGCCAGGTCAAGCTCGGCGCAGATCTTTTCGATTGCGGGGCCGTAAATTCCATCCACCTTCCAAGGCTTCTCCACTACCTCGTCGCCTTCTTTGACCAGCTTGGTGTTAAGTCCGTAAGAAACGGGACGGGGGTCTGAAGGATCCTCGATGGATGCATAGTAGGCCTCAACCTCCTCACGGGTCACCCCGTCGTAGAAGTTGACCGACGACTGCTCCACAATGTCACCCTCGCCGGATGTGCACCTGCGCTGCGGGCACACCGAAGGATCATAGACATACTCCAGAAGGAAACCGGCTTCGTCGGAACGCCCGACGGCGTCAAGAAGCTTCTCGAAATAAGCGGCGTCGCAGGCGGGGAAGAATTTATCTTCGGCATAATGATGATGTATGCCGTTACTGAAGAAAAGCCTCTTGGCGTACTCGGTAAAAGCCTCGAATTCGCTGCATTTACGGTCGCCGGCATAGTTGGTGAGTATATCCTCCACAGCGTGGCGCAGCTGCAGGTTATAGCGGCAGTTCTGGTCCCAAAGGATATCGCGGCCCCACTTTGCAGCCTCGGCAAGATGGTAGGCGTACTCCTTCTGCTGAAGGGTCAGCTCGTCCCAGCCGGGAACCTGGTAGCGGATAACTTTAACATCGGCGAACTGGTCGACAGTATAACGGAAATCAGCCTTCTTCTGCCCGCAAGCGGTTGTAAGCAAAGCTGCGGAAACACACATCGTCATTACAATCAGTCTTTTCATATCAGTGTAAATAGTTTTTTCAGAGTTGTATCGCTGCCGGAAGAGCGCAGCTCGACGCCCGGATGGGGGTCAGTCAGCGGTATGCCGCTCCCCTGCAGCACGTCCTTCAAGCGCCTTGCCACAGCCGGTGCAGGATTGATGAAAGTCACCCCCTCGGGGGCAATCCGCTGCATCAGGGGCAGCAGGAAAGGATAATGGGTACAGCCGAGCACAATGGTATCGGCGCCCTCGTCAAGCAACGGCTGCAAGCTGGCGCGGACCACGGCCTCGGCATGGGGGCCGTCGAGCTCCATAGCCTCAACCAGCTCCACGAAGCCCTTGCCGACACGCTCGGCAATGCGTACCGCATCGGCATACTGGCCCTTGATATTAAGATACTTAGGGGCTTTAAGGGTCCCGGCGGTAGCAAGCACTCCCACCACTCCCGACCTGGTGCCGGTAGCGGCCGGTTTGACGGCTGGTTCCATACCCACGAAAGGCAAGGCGTACTCGGAGCGTAAAGTTGCAATCGCGGCGGCGGTTGCCGTGTTGCAGGCCACCACCACCGCGCTCGCTCCCTCCGAAAGCATCATGTCCGTTATGGCCCGGCATCGGTCGGTAATGTATTGCGCCGACTTTTCGCCGTACGGACAATGCGCGTTGTCAGAGAAGTAGATATAACGTTGCTCAGGGAGAATCTTCCGAATCTCCCTGAGAACTGAAAGGCCACCTGAGCCTGAATCGAATATTCCTATCGTAGCCATGCGTTATGAGACCAACTGTCCGAGCACCTCGAAGCAGGCATCTCCGTCCGCACTGACTATCATTCGGTAGATAGTGTCGTCAACCTTGTAGTAGGTTCCGCCGCCGAGCTCCACGACCTCAAAGTCGTCGGGCAGCTTGTCCACTATGGCTCCTGCCGGAGGTACTATCACAACATACTGTCCGTCAGCGCCCTTGGTGTAGAACACTCCGTCGTTGTAGAAGTACTCGCCGCCGGCGTTGGCGTAGCTCTGCACGAGTCCGAGACTCTGGGCGAGCGAGCCGGATGCGGCCGCCATCGAGGAGTTCATAGCGATATTGGCGTTCTGCTGTGCAATCAGGGCATTGTTGGCAGCTATGGTGCTGTTCTGCTCCTGGATTGTACGGGCGTTGTCGTTGATCGTATTGTAGTAATACAGATTGTCGAAGTAGTATGCGAAGCGGCAGGCGGTATAGACTGCATCGGCCAGAGGGCTGAACACGTATCCGAAAGGAGGACGGCACACCCAGTATCTGCCGGAGTAATACCTGTACCAGATATTGTCGTAGTAATAGTAGTCGCGGCCCCAGTAGTGACGGATCTCGAAACGAGGCAGGACAGTAATATAGTGTCCGTAGTTATGGTGTCCGTACACATGGAAGTGGGCGGGATTACCTCTCAGGGCAATGGGCTCGCGATGGCGGGGTGCCATGTGATGGCCGGGCCTGGGATTGACGTGAATGCGTCCTGCGCCGGGTGCTACTCCGGGACGATGTCCGGGAGCGGGCCTGTGGGCAGCGGGGCCGCCGTGGTTACGGGGGCTGTGGTTCCCGTCGGCATAAGACCTGGTGTTAGCACCGGAATGTCCGCCGTAATTGCTGCCGCCTGAGGGCCTGCGCGCACCGTCGGGCCTTACACCTCCGGAAGCTGCGCCGCCGTGGTGCGAACCGTTATCGGGACGTACACCGGAGTGACCGCCGCCGGAGTGCGAGCCGCTTGAAGGCACACGTGCTCCGTGATTCTGGATGTCGCTGCCGGCCGAAGGACGGTTGCCGCTCACGTGCGCTCCGCCGTATGCAGGGGCGCTGCCCATTGAACGGGGAGCCGAAGAGCTGCTGCTAACGTGGCCGCCGGACGGGCGTGAAGCCGAAGAGGCCGAACCGCCGCGGTTGACGTGCGCTCCGCCGTACGCAGGGGCACTGCCCATCGAACGGGGTGCCGAAGAACTGCTCACATGGCCGCCTGACGGACGGCTGGAGCTGCTGGACGAACGGCTGTAGCTTGAGCCACCGCCTACATGGGCGCCCGAAGAACGGGTGCTCGGCGAAGCGGAGATACCCGAAGCTCGGTGAGAAGAGGATGAACCTCCGCTGAACGAACCGCCGCTACGGCTTGGGCTGTGAGAAGAATATGAAGATCCACTATGATGGGAACTTGTTGAGGGACCGGCACCGCTGCGCCGGGACTGGCCACAAACCTGGGCACTGGGAAGGAAAGCTAAGATGGCGGCTGCCGTCATCAAGGCTGCAAATCTTGTCAAGTGTTTCATAAGGCAGTGGTATTAATTGTAAATCCAATACTTTTGTGCCAAGGATCTGAAGGCGGGGATGTCGGCGTTCCAGTACGGAAGGATATCCTGGACCTTAAATCGCTTGCTGAATTCCTTACTGACAAAATCCGTTCCACAAACTTTGTTGAACATCGAGATTCTGCCTTCGGAGAGTTCGAATGGATTCTTTTTATACAATTCATATACCGCCTGCATGACGTAGAACTGCACCAGAGTGAGAGGAGCTATGCTATAATCTGTAAAATAATACTGTACTCCGTGGATAAGTTTTTTTGCGCTGCTGCCGTAGAAAGGAGTATAGTGGACGGTGCGCCAGGCCACCCCGGGCACATTGTAACTGTCGAGCCTCTCCTTGAGGGCGTCGGCGTCGATCCACTCGGCAGCGAATGCATCGAAGGGTATGGTGTAACCGATTCCGATGTTGAGATAATTGTTGAATTCACCTACCAGTCCCGCGCAAGGATAGCAGATAGCACTGCGCGGATAAGGGATGTTGGGCGAGGGCATCACCCAGGGCAGGCCCGTCTGCTCATAGGTCATGCTACGCTTCCAGCCCTCCATGGGCACAACCGTAAGAGAGCATTTGACGGGGGGCTGGTCGCCCTTCTGCCCGCAGTTGAGCCCCTCTTCGTTGATAAGTGTGGCCAGTTCGCCCACCGTAAGGCCGTAGATATACGGAATGCGGTACTGGCTCACGTAAGAGTGGAAGCCTTTGCGGACCACGTTGCCCTCCATCTTGAGGCCTCCCAGAGGATTGGGACGGTCGAGCACCATAACGGGTATCTTGAGCTCGGCGCAGGTACGCATGGTAAGGCCAAGGCAACTGATGAATGTATATGAGCGGGAGCCCACGTCCTGAATATCATACACCAGGATATCGATGCCCTTGAGCATCTCGGGAGTAGCCTGCCTCGTGGCTCCGTAAAGCGAATGCACCGGAAGGCCGGTAGCCGCGTCTTTACCGGACTCCACTTTGCCTCCGGCCCAGATATCGCCCCGCACTCCGTGCTCCGGCGCATAGAGGGCAACAAGATTCACGTTTTCGCGGAGTATATCGATGGTAGAGCGAAGCTCCCTGTCAACTCCGCTCGGGTTGGTAAGAAGGCCTACCCTCTTGCCCTTCAAGCCCTCGAAACCGCGGTCGCGCAGAACTTCTATGCCCGGCTTGACCTGACAGAATGCGGTAAGGCTTACGGCAAGCGCCGCCGTACAAAGAAAGTAACGAAGAAAGTTGCGAGACAGCATAGCATTACAAGTATAAAAAATCCAACATACCCTAGCGCTTCTTGCAAGTATCCGGCCACAAGTCCGGGAAGCATCATGGAAAGGGCCATGAACGCGGTGCAGATGGCATAATGGGATGTCTTGAGCGGGCCTTCGGAGAAGTGCATCATGTAGAGCATGTATGCCGAAAAACCGAATCCGTAGCCAAACTGGTCAAACACCACGCAGGAACCTACTACCCAAATATTGGAGGGTTGGAATATGCTCATGAACAGATAAACCGAACACGGCAGGGCAAGCGAAAGCGCCATGGGCCAGATGCAGCGTTTGAGCCCGCTGCGGGCCGCCGCAAGCCCGCCGAGTATTCCTCCGGCAAGCAGGGCTATGACGCCGAAAGTGCCATACACCAGGCCGAAAGTGTCGGTGCTCAGCCCAAGGCCGCCGTCCTGCACCGGATCTTTAAAGAACGGGAAGAGCATCTTTACCGAAAATGCCTCGGGAAGGCGGTAAAGCAGCATGAAAGCTATTGCGAGCCAAACTCCCTTCTTGCGGAAAAACGAACTGAAGGCGGCTCCGAATTCCCGGGCCACGTCGGAGGCGTTGCGCACCGTGGCGGCACTGCGGTCTTCGGAGGGACGCGGAAGGATAAATGCGTGGTACAGAGCCATCAGCAACAGCAGGCCCGCCGAAACCAGCATGGTCACCGACCAAGCCGCCGGGATATCTCCCATGCGTTTTTCAAGCACACCGGCGAGCACCACCAGCACGCCCTGCCCGAACACCATGGCGATGCGGTAGAAAGTGCTCCGGATGCCCACGAATGCCGACTGACGGCGCTCGTCGAGAGCAATCATATAGAAGCCGTCGGCCGCTATATCGTGGGTGGCCGAGGCAAATGCGGCGATAATGAACAGGATCAGGGTTACGGTGAACGTAGTAAGCCGCACCGAAAAGGCCACAAGGGCAATGGCCGCAAGCATTATGAACTGCATTGTGACTATCCACCAGCGCTTGCTGCGGAATATGTCAACGAAGGGGCTCCAGAGGGGTTTTATCACCCAGGGAATGCTGATAAGGCTTGTCAGCAAGGCAAGGGTGCCGTTGTCCATGCCCATATCTTTGAACATTATCAATGATATGGTGTTGACTATGAAATACGGGATTCCTTCCACAAAATAGAGGGTAGGAATCCACAGCCAAGGGGTTTTGCTAACTGATTTCTGCACCGCGGTAATAGTATTCAAGTATTTGTTTGTAACCGAATCCCTTTTCGGCCATGACGGCCGCACCTATCTGGCAGAGCCCTACGCCGTGGCCCCAGCCATGCCCGCGCAGCACAAAGGAGTCACCCTCAACGGTGACATCGAAATTGGAACTCTTGAGGTGGGATGTACTGAGAGCACGCCTGATGGCCAGCTCCTTGCCAATGACGCCGGAAGCCTTGCTGCCATTGATTTTCAAGAGCTTGATACGTCCGGAAGGGCCGCGCTCCACCGCCTCCAGCGACTCGATGGTGCCGTAATCGGTGCCGGTGCGCTCACGCACAAGATTGGAGAGTTCCTCGCGGGTGTAGCGCTGCTCCCAGTCGTGGAAGTCGGTAGTCTCGAGGTCGTAGTCGTTAAGCACCTTGGCAAGGATTTCCCCGTCCTGACAGTTGCAGTACGGGTCTTCGATGCTCTGGAGGTATGGATAGTCCCTGTCTTCCCAGCAGGTGCTGAAGAGCTCCGTACGGCCCCCGCAGCACTTTGAGAAGCGGGTATCGCAGATCTTGCCGCCGTATCTGAGCACCTCGCCCCAGGTCTGGTCGATGGCGTCGCGCACCCCGTCCCCCACTGCCATGGTAAGCCCCTGGTAGCGCTGGCAATGGTCGTCGGCGCACACATCGTAGTTGGCATGCGGAACTGCCGATTCGGCTTGCTCCGGGTGGCGGCGGTCCTGCATTCGCGCCATAGCCCAGCTGCGGGAGATGACGGCGTGTGCCTTGAGGAACTCCAGCGAGGAGCCGGCGCTCATTTCTGACGAGATGACGCTCAGCAGGTAATCTTCCAGCCCTACCTTGTTGATGGCTGTTATCTTGTCGCCTTCGACAATGAATTTGAGGGATCCGGCAAACTTCTGGTTTTGCTTTCTCTGCCAGTGGAAGTCGATGCCGATGGGCACGTTACGCAGTATGAACGAAGGCTCGGCAAACAGGGTCGAGCGCGTTACCGAGTCAAAAAGAAGCTCGTCGTACAAGGTGCCGTTGTAATTAATGCGCCCGTCGCAGACGCTCACCCTCTGGGGGCCGGCGCCGTCGGAGATTATTTCGAATTCGATTTCGGGAGCGGATATTATGCCCACTTCGATCTCGGGTTGGCGGCGCGTAAGGCGCTTGTTTATCATTTGCTCGTCCGAGGGGCTCACGCTTACCTCCGACAGCATTTCTTCCAGCATTTCGGGAGTGGCCTTGAGGAAGTCCTCAAGGTGAGGAGCCACAAACACGCCTGCCATTTCCGCCGCACCGGGGCCAATGGTCAAGTGGTCGGGGCCGTCGGAATAATAATGATGCGAGCGCAGCAGGCTGCGGAGCACCACCATCACCCTGTACTCGTTCACATCGGCTTTGTACCAGGCGTACAGGTTGAAGCGCGGCTCGAGGCCCGGGTCGGGAACGGGGCAGCAGTCAAGGAACTGGTAAAAGACTTTTGCCAGCGATTTGGTGGTGAGGGCCTTGATGCAATAAACGCCTCGCGTGAAACCATGATAATGATACAATTGCGCGTCCTTGACTACCGAAAGCGGGGTTCCGGGGGCCTCAAGGAAGGCATCGATCGCCTTCTCGAGCGGCAGCGACTCCCTGGGTATGGCCTGGAAATGAAGATGGTCAGGTGCGGAAGCGCCGCTCTTGGGGCCGTTATAATAGACCGTATAGTCCTGGTAGTTCCAGGCAAAGTCGAGCATGTCGGGCAGATGATGCCAGATGGCCTGCGGCAGATGCTCCGACCGGGCTATCACAAGATGCTTCTGGAAAATGGGATAAGGGTTGACCTGGATATTGTACAGGCGGCCCTTGCGCCCCTCGAACTTAAGATGGAATTGCTCCTTGGGGCGGTTCTTCACGCAAAGGAAACAAGGTCTTGCCGCAAGCGTAGCAGGGGCGGTGTCGGCGGTGCTGGAAGCTATACGCTCGGGATTGAACTGAATCTTTGACTCCAGGCCGCCCACCTTGAGGGTGCGGGTCTGCATACCCTTGAGGGCCCGGAAGTTGGCCGCGGCCAGGGGCCACACCGACAACTGGTCCTGTATGAATTTGTTTAGCTGGTCCATTTTAAAGTAGGGCTAACAAGCTTTGCTTTATCTTGGGGAATTCGTATTCGAAATTGGGAGTAAGTATATCCTTGCCAAAGGCCGCCTCGATCTCTTCAACAGTCCACCACCTGCCCTCGCACACCTCGGTTCCGTCGGGCTTGAGGGTAAAGTTGCCCACCGTAGCGAACGTATTGACCAGCTCCTTCTCGATGGGCGATTCGTATATGTAGGAGACCAGAAGCACAGGGTTGAAGTCGAAGAAGCCGAGTTCCTCCGCCGCCTCGCGGAAGAGAGCCTCGCGAAGGTACTCGCCGTAATTGACATGGCCGCCCACCGCCGTATCCCAGTACAGGGGCAGGAGCGTTTTGGTGGCTGCGCGGCGCTGCAGGTAAACCTGGCCGAAACGGTTGATGATATGCAAGTGGACTACCGGATGAAGGAGCTTGGTGCCTGAGTGGCAGGAAGCTCTGGAGGCCCGTCCGAAGACGGTTCCGGTGGGTTCCACTACCGGCACCATTTCGCGGGCGCCCTTGCCGGCCGATGCCAAGGGGGCTATGCTAACGGGGTAAACCAGATCCATCTTCGGGTGCGTTAATGATTGCTAATTCCTCCTGAGTATAGAGCAGGCGGTCGGTGGAGCCGGGCGACAGGCGCGAGGCCAGTACGAATGCGAGCAGCAAGGCCGCGGCGGCGCCTACAATGCCAAGTGCCCAGCCCAGCGCCCTGCGGCGAGGCTTGGGTGCTATTATGGCCGGCTTTGGTTCGGCGGCAGGTATTTCGACAACGGGAGCTTCAAGGGCTGTCGCTTCTGCCGCGGGCACCTGCTCCACTGCAGGGACTGCCGGAGGCTCCGGGGCAACCTGTGGTTCCGTGGCAATCTGAGGTTCCGGGGCTGCAGGGACCGGCTGCATCACATCGGGCAGCGTGGCACTGCGGCGCGACTTAAGCGACACCGGCTCCAGGCCGCACGCCTCCGGCGAAATATCCAAATCTTCATCGGGAACGAAGAAGATATGGTTCTCACGGGTGGCCCTCAGACGGCCCAGCCCGGGCAGATCTACTCCCTTGTCCCGCTGCAGCTCCGCCTTTAGATCCAGAACAAACGCACTGATTATTGCCGCCGCCTCTTCCTCCTGCACCGGATTGCTTCTGGCATACAATTCGGCAAGCAAACCGTCCGCGCTCTCCCTCTCCGAGAAAGACAGGCGACGGTAAGGAGGGTTGACGGTATATCCACGGTCAGAGAACGAAGCGGGCATATCTTCAACCACAAAAGTCCCCAGCCCGGGCAGGGACAGGGAATCGTGGTCGAGGATAAGTTCCCCTATCATTCTTGACAGAAAAGTCACATCCATAACAAGGCAAATTTAGCAAATATCCGCGAGCGGAGCAAATCATACGTCTATCCACTCGTACTCCCCTCCCCAAATGGACAGGAAGCGCTGGAAAGATTCGCCTGAAATAACGACGCTGGCGCTGTTGTCACAGGGATGGAAACTCACCCTCTGGGAGTCTTTGAGGTCCGAGTCGATGAAATACTTCACCCTGTGGCCGTTCTCGAAAAGCTCTTTAGGATTGGCCGTAGAAGCAATGTCCATATCGTGGATAAGCCCGAAAGCGCACACCGAGCCCGGAGTCACGCCAAGGCAGCGGTCCATGCGCTCGGGGCTTGCAAAACTCAGCTTGCCCTGCCTCAACTTGTGCTCAAGAGCGTGGATATCCAGGTCCTTATGGCACTCCAGGCTCACCAGATAGTGCCGGTTGCCCTTGTGATTGCGGAAGAAAAGGTTCTTGCAATGGGTAGAATCGATATCTTTCCAGTATGCAAGAGCCTCCGCCACCGTAAACAGCGGCGGATGGTAGTGAATCTCATAAGGAATCCCGTTCCGCTCCAGCCAATCAAGAACCTCCTGTATCTTAGCATTCATAGCAGCCAATCGTTACAAATCGAAGAACAAGATACAAAAAAATCCAGAAATTATTTGCAAATCTGAAAATTCAGCGTAACTTTGCAATCCCATCAGAAATGACGGGTGAAATATTCCTCCTTAGCTCAGTTGGTTAGAGCACCTGACTGTTAATCAGGGGGTCCTGGGTTCAAGTCCCCGAGGGGGAGCTCCTGAAAATCAAGCACTTACGGAAACGCGGGTGCTTGTTTCGTTTAGAGGGGGGCGTGAAATAGTCGCACTTTCGGGGCTAAATCAACCAGGAGCGTATTGCTGTGTCGCCGTTCCGGGGCTAGAACAACTTAAGGGATGCCGGTCGTGCTTCGCAGCGCAAAGTTAAGGCGCTGATTTACAGCAATTTAATTGATTTAGGGAGCCCGTTTCACTGGCACCCTAAAATGTTTAAAGCACTGCCTATCAACAACTTAATTTTGCACCCGGGAGGCAGCAAGCAGCAGTTTATAGGAGGTTGCAAAAAGGTTGCTATTTCAGCCCATTATACTCCCCCTTCAACTTCATAAAACAATTTCACTCCGGCATATAACCGGAGTGAAATGGATGTCAAACAGGAAGGGGGAAATCCGGTTCCATATCGAAATGATCGTTCCGGTACCCTTCGATTTCGACGGGGACTCTCACATGGACCTCGTCGTCGGAGATGAAGACGGGCTGCTGGGGTCTCCTGCAAATTACATACCCGTCCACCGGTCCAGGGGTCGTCGGCTTCGAGCCGTCCGCAAGGATTATTCAGAGCCCCGCAAGGAAAGTTTTGTTGAATGAGTTGTTCTCCTTGAGGAGTTCGATGAACTTCCGGGCGGCCATTTTGAGGTAGGAACCTTTCAAATAATGGTAGCAGCCGTCCATGCGCCCGTCGGGATGGGCGATGGGAACGGCATCGAAGCCTTGCACCTGATGGATGGATTCTTCTGAGAGTATGGTCAGCAGCGGGGTATTTGCCACCAGGTCCAGCAGAGTTCGTACGCTGTTGATTTCCAGGCGGATATCGAGATTGACATCCTGGGCGAAAAGGACGTCTTCCAGGGTGTCCCGCGCCTGAAGGCCCCTGGACGGCAAGGCCAACGGGAACTTTGAAAGGTCCCGTACGGACACTTCGTTGCCTGCTCCCTTCAGTTCGTCCACGCGCCCCACCAGACAGAGCCTGCTCCGGAACAGCAGGTGTGACTCGATCCGGTCGTCCCCGAGCGGCGGCCTGTACGTGAGCGCCAGGTCCAGTTCGCGGTCCAGCATTTTTTTCAGGAGTTCCTCCTTGGATGTGATGACCAGATTCAGCCGGATGTGGGGAAACTGCTTGTAGAAATCCTGAACCGTCCGCCTGAACAGCGGTCCGAAGGAATAGGTTGCACCGATGCTGAGCGTGCCGACTTTCAGCGCCTTTACATCCTGGATCCTTTCAACCCCGGCACGGGCTTCCTCCAGGACTTGCACGGCACAGGGATAGAACTGCTCGCCATAATCGCTGAGAGCCACATGCCGCGTATCACGTGTAAGCAGTTCCACCCCCAACTCCTCCTCCAGTTTCTGAATCTGCTGGGAAATGGTTCCCTGCGTGATAAACAAGGCTTTGGACGCCAGGGAAAAGCTTCCCAACCGCCCCACGGTCACGAAATATTTCAGCTGACGCAATTCCATACCGGTCCGATCCGCAAGCAAATATAGTCATATTTATTGATAATAACTATAATTTTTATTGAAAGAAACTCGATTCATCAATAGAAAGAGCGCAAGATTGCCACTATCTTTGTACGTTCATTTGTTACAGGCTATGCAGGAACTTTTCATCGGGCAAGGGATTGCCCATTCCATACTGCTGCTCGCCCTCACGATCGGCGTCGGCATCTACCTGGGCAGGTTCAAGGTCAAGGGCGTTTCCCTGGGGTCAACCTGGATCCTGTTCATCGGTATCCTCCTGAGTCATTTCGGTTTGCGTGCAGACCCGGAGATCCTCCATTTCGTCAAGGAGCTCGGCCTCATCCTGTTCGTCTTCTCCATCGGCCTTCAGGTCGGTCCCGGCTTTTTCCACTCGTTCAAGTCCGGAGGCGTAAAGATGAATCTCCTGGCCATGATGAACATACTCCTCGCCGTCGGAGTTACCCTGGCCCTGTCGGCCGTCACGGGGGAAGATCTCAAGACCATGGTGGGTGTGATGTCCGGTGCTGTGACCAACACCCCGGGTCTTGGCGCCGCCCAGCAGACCTTCATCGACGTGGCCGCTTCCGGCGGCATGGACCCCGCAGCCGCCTCACAGATTGCTTCCGACCTTGCATCCGGCTATGCCGTCGCCTATCCAATCGGCGTTCTCGGCGTCATCCTGGTCCTGATCTTCGGGAAGAGCCTTTTCAAGATCGACCCGGCCGGGGAACTCGCCGAACTGGAGTCCCAGGAAGGCAGTACGGGCCAGGCGCGGCGTATGCACCTCGCCGTGGAGAATCCGGCCATCTTCGGCAAGAAACTGTCCGACATCCTGCAAAAGTTCGGCAACGATTTTGTCGTCTCCCGAATCATGAAAGGCGACGAAGTCATCTTCCCGACCGGGGAAACCGTCCTGGACGAGGGTGACAAGATCCTGGTGGTCACCTCCCAGGGCGAGGTGGACAAGATCCGCATCCTCTTTGGCCAGGAAGTGCCCATGCATGTACAGGATTGGGTTCAGAAAGACCACCATCTCGTCACCCGCCGCGTGACCGTCACGAAATCTTCCATGACCGGCAAGAAGCTCAAGGACCTGCATTTCCGCGGCGCATACGGAGTGAGCGTGACCCGCGTCATCCGCTCCGGTGTGGAACTGGTCGCCCGTCCCGACCTGTACCTGCAAATGGGCGACGCTCTGATCTGTGTCGGCCCCGAGGATCACATCAAGCGCGTAGCCGGGACGGTTGGCAACGCCAGCAGCGCCCTGGACAAACCCAATCTGGTGCCGATCTTCCTCGGTATCGTCGTGGGCATCATTTTCGGCTCCGTGCCCATCCGTTTCCCGGGTATCCCGCAGGCTATCAAACTGGGGTTGGCCGGCGGCCCGCTCATCATCGCCATCCTGCTTGGCCATTTCGGGCCGAAATACAAGATCACGACCTATACCACCATGAGTGCCAACCTGATGATCCGCGAAATCGGCGTCTCCCTGTTCCTCGCCGCCGTAGGCCTCGGCGCCGGCGAGAATTTCGTCAGTTCCATCGTGAACGGCGGCTACTGGTGGATCCTGTTCGGCGCGTTGATTACCATCGTCCCTCTTTGCATCACTTTCATCGTTTCCCGTGCCGTATGCCATCTGAATTTCTATCAGATCTGTGGCCTCATTTCGGGATCCTGCACCAATCCGCCCGTACTTGCCTTTGCACAAGGAATGTATGGCAGTGACTATACTTCAGTTAATTATGCGACAGTCTATCCGCTGTCGATGTTTTTGCGCGTGCTGGTGGCTCAGCTGCTGATCCTGATCTCTTTCGGCTGATGACTGCGATGGGTTACCCAGGCTTTTGTTTTATTGCGCTTCAGGAATTTGAATTCGCTTTTAAAAATCGCTTATCATGAAAAATTGTACAGCAGCATTAACGATTCTCGCCCTGCTCTCCGCAGTGGCGTGCAAAAATACGGAATCGCCGTTCGCCCGGGACGTGGAGAAATATGCCGTCGTTGACATCAAGGCTCCGGACCTCAGCGGTATTTCCGACAACGGCAAGGAAGTCCTCAACCTCTACCGCTTTGCGGCGGACGAGGTGGACGCCATCTACTGGGAACAGTATTTCGGAAGCAGGGAGGACCTTCTGGAGGGGATAACGGATCCCGTCCAAAAGACTTTCGCCGAAATCAATTACGGTCCCTGGGACCGGGCCACGGGAAAATCTTTCGTGAAAGGCTATGCCGACCGTCTTCCCGGTGCCGGTTTTTACCCGGCGGATATGACCAGGGAGGAGTTCGATGCCTGGGACAACCCGGACAAGAACAGCCCTTATACCCTGATCCGCCGCGCTCCGGACGGGTCCCTGAAGACTTTGTGGTACCACGACGCCTACAAGGAACATATCGACAAGATCGGTGATTATCTGAAGGCTGCGGCCGACATTACCATCAAGCCCAGCGTGGCGGCCTATCTGCTCAGCAAGGCGGAAGCCCTCAGGACAGACCGTTATTATGAGAGTTCTCTCGCCTGGCTGGATATGGAAGACAGTAAGATGGACTTGGTTATCGGCCCCAACGAAGTGACGGATGATCAGCTGATGGGCATCAAACGATCCTACGAGGCGTTCGTCCTGCTGAAAAATGAGGCGCACACCCGAGAACTGATGCAGTATGTATCCCGGATCGCTGAATTCCAGGAGGAACTCCCCGGAGATCCCGCCTACAAGACCTTCCAGCCCGGTGCCGGCTCCGAGATCTTTGCCTGCGACGCCCTCTACTATGCCGGCAAGGCCAATGCGGGCGTAAAGGTCATCGCCCTGAACCTGCCCTTTGACAAAGAGGTCCAGCAGGGCCGCGGCACTCGCACTATCCTGCTGGAAAACATCATCCGCACCAAGTACAACCTCATCGTCAGCCCTAGCGGAATCGTCCTTCTCGAACCTGATTACGCCGAGCATCTGTCGGCGGACGCCTTCTTCTGGAACATCGGTTTCCGGGAGGTCGCCCATGGTTTGGGTGTCAAGGAAACCGTCAACGGAAAAGGCAGCGTGGAAGAGGCGCTGGGCGGTATGGCCGCCACCCTCGAGGAAGTGAAGGCCAATGCCGCCGGAGTCCTTTTGGTTTGTATGCTGCAGGAGCATTTCGACATCCATCATCTGTTCACGAAAGAAGACGCCTTGGCCACGTTCTTCGCCTCCCTGGTACGTTCGGAGCGCTTCGGAGAGGGTTCCGCGTTGGGCCGGGCCAATATCATCATCTATAATTACCTGGCGGAGGCCGGTGCCTTCCAGCGCAAGGCTTCGGGAAAGTATTCCCTGGATTTCAAGAAGATGGAAAAGGCCCTTTCAAACCTTACCGCCCTTGTTCTCAAGACGCAGGCGACCGGTGACAGAACCTATGCCGAGCAGTTCGAGGCCCGGTACGCCAAGCTTTGTTCCGACTACGAATCCGACCGCCTGAATCTGGGCCTGGAGAGGATTCCGGCAGATATCCGCTTCAACTTCAGACACTAACAAAGCCGCCGGCCTCGCCGAGCTTGTATATGGCTGCACCCATTTTTGGGGGCGGTGGCAGGCGCAAAAAACAAAAACGCCCCGCATTTCTGCGAGGCGTTTGGAGCGGAAATAGCTCCTTCATGTCAAATTATTATGCTAATCTCTCCCGCCAGGCCGTGGCAGCAGTTGTGTGAATATCTATCACCAGATGTAGGCCCTTCTCTCCTTGGGAAGGAACAGTCTGCAGTTGCGGTCCACCTCAAAGAGCTCATACCAAAGATCCGTGTTCATCACAACGCCGTTTGCCCTGAGGCGCGCATGCGAGTGGACGTCTTTTTCCGGGAACTGAGCAAGTTTTTCATCGCTGTACTGGACCCTCCATACATTGGCATAACTCTCGTAGAACTTCCTGAGCTGCTCCTTCATGGTCTCTCCTTTATAGCCCTCGGCCTCAAGACGGGCCTTGTAGGCATCAAGGACCGCAAGGAAACCGCCAAGGTCCGCGATATCCTCCGTCTGGGTGAGGTCTCCCTTGGAAAAGATTCCGGGCTTACGGACAGGATCGATCTCAAGGTGGTTGTAGCAGGAGACAAGTAGGTCACGACGCTCCTCGAAGGCCATCCTGTCGGCCACCGTCCACCAGTTGTCCTGGTTGCCGTACTTGTCATACTTGGAGCCGTTGGTGTCAAATCCGTGGGTGAGTTCGTGGCCGATAATGACGAACATCGCGTACTCATAGGCCGCCGTGACGTTTTCCGGAAGTGTGGGCGGAAGCATTAACGCGGGATAGATGAACACGGCGTTATATGCAGGATCGTACATGGCGTTCATAAGGGTAAGGTCTGCGGGAATAAAACTGTTAGTGGACGGTATCGCATTTGTAAGCATGGAACTGAACATATCCTTGCTACCCAGAAGATGACTCTTCATTAACGCAATGCCGCGGTTGCCGCGGTAAACGGCCTCGGCAAGAGTTGCGCAGTCTGTATACTTTGCCACGGCATCCATATACCACTGGTCCGGAAAAGCTACATTAAGGGTGCAGTGGTCCAGTTTATCAATGGCGTTGCTCTTCGTGGTCTCGCTCATCCAGTCAACGTTCTGGATACGTTTCCTGAGCGCCCCCTGGATTTCCCTGGTAATGCCCAGGTACTTATCTTTGAATTCCTGCGAGAGGAAAGTTTTGGCAAAGTAGTATGAGAGGGTATAGGCATTGGCAAAGGCAGCAGTATTGCGAGCCGATTCCTTGAGTTCTTCCTCTGAGAACTGGTCAAAGTATTCCCAGCAGTTGTCAATCACAGACAAGAGATCATCAAGGGACATTTGACTCATTTTGTCCCAGAAAGCCGCCGTACCGGAGTCTATCGCAAAGAGCGAGGGATCAAACCCCATACCCTTTATGACAAGACTCAGGGCCGATCCTTCCTCCCCTGCCTTGGTCTGGACGACGGGAACAAGCCGGGCGGGATCGATCTTTCCTGGAGGCAGGGGTAAATCCGGAGCGCTGGAAAGCCCTAGGATAGGCAAGAGGTTACCCATAAGCTTGCCGTCCTTCCATACCAAAGTCCACACCTGGAAAAGATTATTTCCCCACGCGGGGTTACCCTCGGCAATCAACTTTCCAATGGTGATGAAGGCCTCCTCCCTTGTCTGTGGCTTGGGGAAGCGGGCCTTCTGGGCGTCAATAAACGCCTTGGAGGCCTCCGGCTGTCCGGAAGCCGCTTCCTTGAGACTGTAGAACTTTTCTATATCCGGAACCTTGGTGCGGAGTTCCTTAACACGCTCCTCCATAGCATCCGTCTGCGCATACATCCCGCCCACGGCACTCGTGGCGGGAATGGGCGTATTCTTGAGCCATGTCCCGTTGCAGTAGTCATAAAAATTGTCTCCGGGCTTTATTGAAAGGTCCTTGCCGGATTCAACGCCGGGTGGCAGCGGCAACGGATCCGTTGCAGACTGTGGTTCTTTTGTGCAGGAAACAATGATGAGTACAGAGAGAGCGGCATGGAGGAGCGAACGTAACTTCATATCTATCAATTTAATTCAATCGCCAAATATAATATAATATGCCCGTATCCGAGCAATGAAACGCACAAAAAACTCCAAAGAGTGTAATTCACCGGGAGCCATAATAGTTTCACGGAAGTATTACAGTGTCTATAAAAAATGATATCTTTGTAACAATAAAACAACCGTAACAGCAGATGTCATTGAGTTTGAGAAATAGATAATTCCAAACACACATCTTTACTGAGCCGTTTCACAATGTTGAA
>CADBAY010000003.1 GCA_902792815.1 uncultured Bacteroidia bacterium | reverse complement strand
GCCCCTCTCCCTGCTCATGCCCGGTAGTGGACACGCCCGCCGCTGCATCCCGCCAGCCTCTGCCCTCCGGGACCGTTTTTACCGATTTCTGTCCCGCAGGAGGCTTTTTCCCGTTGTCCGGGCCATTTTTCGCAGATTTCTGTCCCGCGGGCGGACCTTTCCTGCAGTTGGGGACAGTTTTCGCCTTTTTCAGTCCCCATCGGCCAGTGGGTCAGGGACATTTCGCTGGAAGCGTCGTTGACTGGCGGCGGACTTACCAGTCGGCAAAACTAACAGCCTGGTAATAAAGACATTAAGCATTTCAGGGTGTCATTAAAACAGGCGCCCTGAATCAATTAAAATACTATTTATCAACCACTTAACTTTGCGTCCTCTGAATGACGTTTGAGGGAGAACCACGCTCCCTCCGAATGGTGTTCAAGGTGGAAACCGAGCCCCTTTCAAATGACGTTTGAGGGGGATCTTCGCTTCCCCAAAATGGCGTTTAAGGGAGAACTGCACTTCCTCGGAATGGCGTTTGAGGTGGTATCTTCGCTCCCTCTGAAAGAACTTGGAGGGGAATCTGCTGCAAAATTTCGTGAAGTATCAATCCGAGGCAGGATATGGGGGCACCGGAATACAATCAGTGCGGCATCCACTTCAGTCCCAGAGTGTCGATGAGGCGGTTGGGGAGCAGGGCGATTAGCGGGGGCAGTATAACGTTCATTAATCCCGGGCTGATGTTGCGGCGCCCGTTGACCATCGCTTTCAGAGACCTTCTTACCAAAGCCTCGGGAGTTTGGATGAGGCCTAGACGGCGGCCGGTTTTGCGTGTTTTGCCGCCAAGATTGTACAGACCGGTGTCAACGGCGGCAGGGCAAACGGTAGTCACCTTTACCCCGAATGGCCGCATTTCATAGCCGAACCCCTTTCCGAAGGACTTGATGTAAGCCTTTGATGCAGAATATATTGCAATACCTGGCGCTGGAATCGCGGCAGTCATTGACGACATGTTGAGGATGAAGCCTTTGCGCCGCTCTTTCATTCGTGATCCGAAGAGTATGCAAAGTTCTGTCACAGTCTGCACGTGCAGCTTGACCATAGCCCGCGCTTTTGGTAGGATTTCCTCGCTGAGGTACTGCATAAAAAACATTCCGGCGTTGTTGATGAGAATGTCGATTTGCAGCCCCCTGCCGTCGCACCAATCGAGCAGCCTTCGGGCGCAATCTTCTTGAGCAAGATCCATATAAAGCCCCTCTGCCATACTCCTGGAATCTATTGCACTTTTATCACCGGCAGCTTCTTTATCATCGGCGACTCCGGGCGATGATTGGCTGTTGTTAGTCAAAGAGTTAAGCGAGCGGACAGCCTCCCGGAGTTCTTCCTCCCGGTTGCTGACAATAATCACCCGGCACCCTTTCGCGACCAGCTGCCGGGAAAACTCCAGACCCATTCCAGAGCTCCCTCCCGTCACAAGAGCCGTCATGTCTTTTAAAGATTCCCTCATACACCACAAAGATAATCATTTTCTCCCTTCAGACCACCGTCCGTCGCCGCCAGGCTCGCCAGTAGGCCGGGGCCGTGGGCAGGAGGACGCTGGGTCTGGAGGCGGCGGGACTGTTTCGGAGCCGTAAGCACCCTCGCTTGTAGAGGGAGGGGCCCGCCGCGTAGCGGTGGGAGGGCGAGGGCCGAAGGCCCGAGGGCGGAGAGGCAGCCCGCCGCTGACAGACACTGACGAGGGTGGAGAGGCAGCCCGCCGCTGACAGACACTGACGAGGGTGGAGAGGCAGCCCGCCGGTGACAGAAACTGCGGCAGACGAAACCGCAGAGGCCTATGCCCGCCGCTGACAATAAACCGCAACAAACGGCAGCCGGAGAGCCCGCCGCCCAGAAGACTAATGCCTAACGGCGCGGCACACCACGGCGGCGTCATCCCTGAGCTGCTGCTGCAACTCGCCAAGGGAGCCGAACTTACGCTCGTCGCGGATACGGGCCACAAAATCGATGGTTATATCAAGCCCATATATCATTTCGTCGAAGTCGAAGATATATGTCTCGATGGTAAGGGCGTCACGCTCCGACACTGTGGGACGGGTGCCGATATTGGTCATGCCGTCGTACCACTTGTCCAGCACAAACACCCTGGTGCGGTACACTCCCCCTAAAGGTATGAGCATCAACGGCTCATAAAGCTTCATATTGGCCGTAGGGAAACCCAGATGCCGCCCGAGCCTGTTGCCGCTGACCACTACCCCGTGAAGCCTGTAAGGCCTTCCGAGCAGCCTGAACGCAAGACCCACGTCCCCGAAACCCAGGGCTGCCCTGATACGGGACGAAGAAACCGGATGTCCGTCCACTTCGAAAGGAGGCGTCACCACGTAGTCAATGCCCATACGGCTACACAGGGCCCCGATTTCCGAAGGCCCCGCCTGCTCCGCGCCGAAGCGGGTATCGTAGCCCAGCACCAGGCAGGAGCACTGATAGTCACGGCAGAGCATCTTAAGATACTCTTCCGCCGAGCGCGACGCAAACTCACGGGTAAAGGCAACGGTCTGCACCTCGTCCACCCCGAGCGAACGCAGCATACTGTCCCTCTGGGAACGGGAAGAGAGATACCGCAGCGAATCCGCTCCGCTCTGGAGCACGGCGCGCGGATGCGGCCAGAAGGTAATGACTATACTCTGCTCCCCACGCTTTTGAGCCTCGGAGAGCAGAGTATCTATTACCAGACGGTGCCCCGGATGGAGACCGTCAAAAAAGCCGGTGGCAATTACAGCCATTTGACAAGCGGGAAGTCCTGACGGTGAGGCAGGGCAGGGTTGTTGGCATACATACGGATGCCGACCTGATACATACCGGTACGGTCAGGCTCTACGGTGACGGAATAGCGGGCCACCCCGTCGTAATAATCAACAAGCTTGTACTGAATGATTTCCTGGATGTGCAGATTGCCCTTCACATCTGAGGTAGCAAGAAGCATCTCCACGCCTATGTCCTCAGGCTTGAGACGGCCGAGGTCGAGCTCAACCTGACCTATAATGGGGTCTTGTTTGGACACGATATAAGACGCATCAGGCTGCTGGCAGGAAACCACCCTGATATTGTTCCACTCGGAAAGCACTTTCTGCTTCCATGCGGCAATGTAGCGCGCCACGGTATTGCCATTCTCCGAAAGTTTCTCGTAACGGGCCGCTTGCGGGATGTAATACTGGTTGCAGTAGTCGGTAAGCATGCGGTTGGTGGTGAAATTGCTCGCCACCTTGGCAATGGTGTTCTTGATATATCCTATCCACTCCTTGGAGATGCGGGTACGGTCGTTGAAATTGTAATAAGCCGGAGCGATCTCGTTCTCGATGGTTGCATAGATAGTGGCTGCATCAAGCTCGTTCTGGTAGTTCTGGTCGTCGTATGTACGCTCCTGAGGGAGAGCCCATCCGGCATCTTCCTGATAGCCCTCGACCCACCATCCGTCAAGCACCGAGAAGTGCATGACACCGTTCATCGCAGCCTTCTCGCCGGATGTACCGGAAGCCTCCAGAGGACGGGTAGGATTGTTGAGCCAAACGTCAACGCCCTGCACCAGCCTCTTGGCCAGACGGATATCATATCCGGGCACGAACACTATCTTGCCCAGGAAACGGTCCTGCTTGGAGATTTCGATAATCTGCTTGATGAGGTCCTGTCCCATGCCGTCGGCGGGGTGCGCCTTGCCTGCGAACACGAACTGCACCGGCCTATCAGGGTTGTTGACAATGGCGTCAAGCCTGTCCAGGTCGGTAAAGAGGAGCGTAGCCCTCTTGTATGTGGCAAAACGGCGGGCGAAGCCTATGGTCAGCACGTCGGAGCGGAAAGTCTCGTTGATCTTAACTATCTGCGTAGGAGTGTAATGGCTGCACAGCGAAGGATCGGAAATGCGCTCGGTGACGGTCTTTACAAGCTCCGCCTTGAGGGTCTTGCGTACCTGCCAGATCTCGTCGTCGGGGACCTTGTAGATTCGGTCGAAGCAGCTCTTCTCGTAATGGGCGGTGCGGAACTCGGGGCCGAAGACCTTGTAGTGGATGGCCTTCCAGTCACGTGCGGCCCAGGTGGCGTAATGCACGCCGTTGGTGACGTAGCTGATGTGCAGCTCCTCGGGCAGATAGCCCTTGTACATATCCTTGAAGATGTCCTGGCTTACTTTGCCGTGGAGCATGGATACGCCGTTGACATTCTGGCTGAGGTTGGCCGCCAGAACGCTCATGCTGAACTTCTCAGAAGGGTTCTCAGGATGGATCTTGCCCAGCGAAAGCATTGTCTCCCAAGAGATTCCGAAGCGTCCGGGATAATGGCCCAGGTACTTGGCGAGCAGATCTTCGGTGAACGAATCGTGGCCTGCGGGAACGGGAGTATGGGTGGTAAAAAGGCCGCTGGCACGGATAAGCTCAAGAGACTCGTTGAAGTCAAGATGCTGGTCCTGCATATACTCGCGCAGCCTCTCCAGGCCCGCGAATGCGGCATGGCCCTCGTTAAGATGGTAGATGGTGGGATTGAGCCCAAGCTCACGCAGGGCCCTTACGCCGCCGATACCAAGCAGGATCTCCTGCTTGAGGCGGTTCTCCCAGTCTCCTCCGTAGAGCTGATGGGTGACCTGGCGGTCTTCGGGAGCGTTGGCCTCGAAGTCGGTATCGAGCAGATAAAGATCGGTACGCCCCACTGCCACCTTCCAGATACGGGCGCTCATCTCGCGGCCGGGCATGGCCATCTTGACGGTACGCCAGTTGCCGTTCTCGTCAAGCACGGGCTCGGCGGGTATCTTAAGGAAGTCCTGGGCGTTGTACTCAGCTACCTGGTTGCCCTGGGGCGTGATGCGCTGGGTAAAATAGCCGTAACGGTACAGCAGGCCCACCGCCACCATATTAACGTTCATGTCGGAGCTTTCCTTCAGGTAGTCACCTGCGAGGATGCCCAGGCCGCCGGAATAAATCTTGAGCGACGTCTCCAGGCCGTACTCCATACAGAAGTATCCGATGGACGGATCGGTACGCTTGCTCTTGAGGGCCATATAGCGGTTGAACTCGTCCATCACCGCGCTCAGGCGTGACAGGAAGCTTACGTCCTTGGCAAGCTCGTTATAACGTTTGAGGCTCACATTATCAAGAATGGCCATGGGATTATGGCCGGAAGTGTGCCAGATATCTGCATCGATGGAGCGGAAAAGGAGTTTTGCATCCTCGTTCCAACACCACCAGAGGTTCTTACAAAGGGTCTCAAGCCCTGACAGCTCTTCCGGAAGGTGGCGCGTGACCATCACGCTCTTCCACGCCGGATCGCCTACTTCAAATCTGTTATTTTGCATAATGGGTGCAAAGATATAATTTTTTTCACTATCTCAACCTGTCTCCGCCTTTTATCATATTTGTCATTTTGGTAGTAAAATCTATTCGGCCGTCATGGATATGAAGCAAGAAAACAACAACAATGCAAAAAAGCAAACAATAACTATTTCATTGCGCATATAATAAGAAAATGTGGCCTAGGTCATACAAAAGACCTAAAGCCACATTTTAAATCAGATGCTCTTACTGCCGGGCGTTAATCCTGATGATAAAGTCGCTGAGGACGTTCATGTAGTTGATGAATGCCTCGTAGGGAGTGTCGTACGGGCTGAAGCGCTTGTGTATTTCGCCGTCGGAGAAGAACTTGGTGCACATGTAGTACAGGTGGTCGCTTTCCTGCAGGTGTCCGAAATCTGCCCATAGCTCCGGATCGGCCAGAAGGGCAAGCTTTTCGGTCAGGCGGTAAAGCTTGTTGAAAGCATCCTGCTGCAGTTCGTTGCCCAGCCATGCGCTCAGGTCCCTCTCTTCGTCGGCCCAGGAAATAGGGTCGGGAACGCTCAGGGAGCCCACGGGCTTGATGTTCTTTGCCGCCTGCGAAGGGGTTACGAACTCAAAGCCGCCGTCGGCAAGAACCTGTGCGGGAAGGGCGCGCATAAAGTCGAATATGCCGCTCTCAGCCTTCTGGTGCTCTCCGAAAGTCTCGTAATCCATAAACAGATTCACGATATCCCCCTCGGCCTCACGCAGCCATCCCACATATTTCTCGGCGGTAAGGGGCCACTCGGCCCAGCCGCGGTCGGAGAAGCGGAAGGCGAGGTCGTCGCTCAGGCCGTAGTTACGGAGCAGCAACTTCAGCTTGGGCTGCGACTCGGCGAGGTAAACGTAATTGGGACTCTGCCAGCCCATGATATGGCGTGCGCCCTCGGTAAGCATGGTCTTGAAGCCAAGATCGTACACCTGGCGGGCTATATCGTCCGAGTAGATGAGCTCGGTGTTGCGGAAAGCGGTGGGAGTGACTCCCAAAGTATCCTTGACGTGCTTTTTATGCTTTTCCACCTGATGCAGGAACTCCGAAGGAGAGGCAAGGGAAGCCAGCGAATGATAATAAGTCTCGCAGAGGAACTCCACGCTGCCTGTCTCAGCCAGTTTGCGGAAGCTGTCCAGCACCTCCGGGGCATAGCGGTCAAACTGCTCGAGCGCCGAACCGGATATTGAAAAAGCCACCTTGAACTTGCCTTTGCTTGCCTTGATTGCCTCGAGCAGCAGCTCGTTCATAGGCAGATAGCAGTTCTGGGCCACCCTCTTGAGTATGGTCCTGTTGGCAAAATCATCATAATAATGTGAGTCCTTGCCTATATCGAAGAAACGGTACTGGCGGAGCCTGGTAGGCTGATGGACCTGGAAATAAAGGCAGATTGACTTTTTCATAATAGCGATTCGTAAACTTTTTTCAATTTGGCGGTGGCGCCGTTCCACTTGAGCTGATTCACCTCGTCAAAACCTTGCTTGGAAGCAAATTCGGTAAGGGCCGGATATGAAACGAGGGCATAAATATCATCGGCCAGAGCATCTACATCCCAGAAGTCCACCTTGAGGGCGTACTTGAGAACTTCGGCTGCGCCTGACTGGTGGGAGATAATGGAAGGTACGCCGGTGCGCATAGCCTCCAGCGGCGAAATGCCGAAAGGCTCCGACACCGAAGGCATGATGTACACATCGGACAGGGCGAACATCTTCTGCACCTCCGCGCCCCTGAGGAAGCCCGTGAAGTGGAAGCGGTCCGATATGCCCAGGCGTGCCACCTGGCGTATGGCGCGGTTCATCATATCACCGCTGCCGGCCATTACGAAGCGGACGCCCTTGGTGCGCTTGAGCACTTTGGCGGCGGCATCGATAAAGTATTCGGGACCCTTCTGGAAGGTGATACGGCCAAGGAAGGTGACCACTTTGTCTTTGACTCCGCGCTCCACTTCGATGTTCTCGCGGCCGCTGAAGTCAACGGCGTTGTGTACCGTGACCACCTTGGCAGGGTCGATGCCGTATTTGTTGATGACGATTCCGCGGGTCAGGTCGCTCACCGTCACCACGCGGTCAGCTGCCATCATTCCCTTCTTTTCGATATCGAGCACGCGGGAGTCCATGTGCTTCTCGTCGCCACGGTCGTACGATGTGGCGTGCACATGCACCACCAGCGGCTTGCCGGTAAGCTCCTTGGCGGCTATGCCTGCCAGGTAGGTAAGCCAGTCGTGGGCATGGATAACGTCGAATTCGTCTTTGTGCTGCATTGCAATGGTGCCGCCCACCTGAGCGTAGCGTGACACCTCTTCCATGAGGTTGGCCCCGTACTTTCCGGAGAATTTGAACTTCTGCCCGAAGCCCACGGTGGTCTGCGACAAGCCCTCGGCCTTCATCTTTTCGATGGCGGCGAAGTACTCGTCGGGATCGACGTAAGGGACGATGTTGGAGTCAACGTAGAAGAACTTCACCTTGTTGATGAACTCCTCCACTGTGCTGCTCACGTTCTGCACCGCCACGTCGCTGGCATTGAGGATGGTGGTGGCGCTCTGGTCTTCGTCGCCGGAAGCGTTGGGCATCACGAACAGGGTCTCTACTCCATTGTAGGCGAGACCTTTGACTATGCCCTCACAGGCCGTACCCAGACCGCCTGCGATGTGGGGAGGAAACTCCCAACCGAACATCAGTACTCTCATAAGTTCTCCTCCTTATGTTTGTCAATCATATCGGTAACTGCAAGCAGGGCGGCGGTGCTGAGCGCAGACGAAATGGTGCCGTGAGGCTCGTGGGGCGGGTCGCCGTCGTAAAGCTCCGAGAAGGCGCCCACGCCGTGCTTGCTAAGGTCGGCCCAGAAGCCCTCGATGAGCCACTCGGCCCTCTTTGTGAACGAGGGGCCCTTGACGCGGAAGCTCATCTCGATGTAAGGCTCCAGCAGGAAAGGACGTGTGCAGCCCTGATGGTAGGCGAGGTCTCTCTCGACCTGCGAACCCTCATAGACGCCCTTGTACTTGACGTCGCGCGGCGACAGGGTCCTGATGCCGCGGCTGGTCACCAGCTCGTTGTCGATAACCCTGAGCACCTCGGGGAACATCTCCTCCTCGAGGGGAGAGTATTTGACCCAGATGGCGTAAAGCTGGTTGGGACGGGTATCCATGTTGCGGCCGTAACCATCTACGTAGTCAGCCAGACGCCCGCTTGCGGGGTCGATGAACACTTCCCTGAAGCTGTTCTTGACCTGGGCGGCCAACGGCTCCCACTTGGAGGCGAAGCTGCTGCTCTTGGCCCCGAAACGCTTCTCCATGTCGATGGCGAAGCAGATTGCGTTGTACCAGAACGCGTTGGTCTCTATCTGGTAGCCGGGGCGCTCCGTTACGGCGCGGCCGTTGATGTAGGCGTTCATCCAAGTAAGGGCCACTCCGTCCACCTGAGCCCACAGGAGCCCGTTGGGATGCATTGCGACCTCCTTGCGGCGGCCGGGCAGATAGCTGTCCAGAATCATCTTGATTATAGGACCGTATTTCTTCCACACCTTGGCGGGATCGGCGCCCCAGTCGATGTACTGCTGGAGCGTCACGGCCATATAGAGGGGCGATTCAACCTGCGTGGTACGCACAGAGAGCCTCTCCTGCTCCGCGGCGATGAGGTTGTCCAGAATCTCCTCGAAGAGGGCCGGACGCCTGGCGCCGTGGAGGGTAAGCCCGGGCAAGGCTATGAGCGTTTCTCTCAGGAGGCCCGTCTTGAGCCAGCTGAGACCTGCATTGACCATGGCCACGCCGTTGTGGCGGGTGATGAGCCAGTCGGCGCAGCGCACCAGCTGGTCGCGGTAGCCGCTCACCAGAGGCAGCTTGGCGTTGATGGAATTGAACTGGCGCTTGAGCTGCGAGGGATTGGCCTCGAAGGTAGCGCCCGAGAACACCACCGAGTCGCCTGCGGAGAGCTTGAGGCTGAATACGCCGGGAGTGAACAGGTCTTCAGTGCAGTCGAATCCGCGGCGGTACTCGTCCGAGTAGGTGATGCGGTTGTTCCAGCAGGGAATGTATTTCCACTCCGCCTTGCTGTCGCTCAGCTGCAGGTTAAGGTCGGGGAAATTGGGATACATCCTGAAACTTACGCCGCCCGGAACCTCCTGGTAAGAGGTGTTGGCCTCGCTGTTCTGGGATGTAAGGTCGTTGGTGTTGCGGAAAGCCAGATAAGGCTTGAGGAGCACTGTCGCAGGTACCGGCGACGAGAGGAGCTCCAGCTTGATGAGCACCTGATCTTTGTCGGGAACCAGGATAAGGCTCTTACGGAACAGCACATCCCCCACTTTGTAGGTGATGTTGGGCACAGGATCCTCGGCAAAGTCAACCACATACTTGTGGCCGCGGGGCTCGTAGATGTCTCCGTAGCAATGGATGCCAAGGTTGAACTGCTTGCCGCGCACTATCAGGCTCACGTCCAGGTCGGACAGGAGCATGTAGCGGTCTCCTCCGAAGCGGTCGAGGGTGACGGCGAGCAGGCCGTGGTAGCGGCGGGTGTTGCAGCCCACGATGGTCGTGTTGCTGTATGCGCCTGTCTTACCCGCGCAGATAATCTCGCGCTTAAGGGAATAGGCCAGGTTAACCAGCTCGTTTTTGTTGAACTTTAAGAATGCCATATCAAACAATCTTTTTCAATACTATGGCGCACCTGCTAGGCAGGTACAGATACAAGGTATGGTCGTAGGCCTGGTTGCCGTTGGGGCAGCGCTCAGCGACCGACACATGCCTCTGGGGGCCTTCGAGCCGGCCGAAACCGCCGAAGCGCGGATCGTCGGAGCTGAAAGCCATTTCGTATTCACCCTCGGGGGCTGCAAAGCCATAATCCTGGAAAGAGCCTTGGGGGTTGAAATTCAGCGCAAAGATACAGTTTTCCCTACGGAAAATCAAGATTTTCTTTTCTTCGTCGGCGGTAAGCAGTTCGGGGGTGGCGGAAAGCAGCTTTTCTTTCTTGAGGAAATGTATCATCACCTCGTCAAATTCTTCCAGGCCGTGGAAGCGAAGCTCGCGATTATCGGCAATTGACCATAGGCGTCTGGCGTGTTTGTACGACCAACCGTTTCCCTCGCGCGGGAAGTCGATCCACTCGGGATGTCCGAATTCGTTCCCCATAAACGTAAGATAGCCTCCGCCGCAGGTGGCGGCAGTGGCCAGGCGTATGAGCTTGTGCAGCGCCACTCCCCTGTCCACTATCGGGTTGGGCTGGTCTTTGCGCATGCTGAAGTACATCTCTTTGTCGATCAGGCGGAAGATGATGGTCTTGTCGCCCACAAGGGCCTGGTCGTGGCACTCGGCGTAGCTGACCGTCTTCTCGTCGGCGCGCTTGTTGGTAAGCTCCCACCAAATGCCGCCCACGCTCCACTGCTCGTCGGAGAGCTCCTTGATCCATTTGATCCAGTGGTCCGCTATGCCCATGGCCATACGGAAGTCGAAGCCCACTCCGCCTGCATTGAAAGGAGCGGCGAGCCCCGCCATGCCGGACACATCTTCGGCTATTGTGAGGGCCTTGGGATTGAGTTCGTGGATAAGCATGTTGGCAAGGCCGAGGTAGCACACGGCGTTCTCGTCAACGCCCTCGTTGAAGTACAGGGCATAGTCGCCGAAATCGGCTCCCAGACCGTGATTCCAGTACAGCATGCTGGTGACGCCGTCGAAGCGGAATCCGTCCAGATGGTACTCCTGCATCCAGTATTTGCAGTTCGACAGCAGGAAGTATTTCACCTCGTCTTTGCCGTAGTCGAAGCACCGTGTGCCCCAGGCGGGGTGATGGCCCGCGTCGCCCTTGTAGAAGTAGAGCGATTCGTCTCCGTCCAGCTTGCCGAGCCCCTCGGCCTCGTTGCCCACGGCGTGCGAATGCACTATGTCCATAATGACCGCGATGCCGGCGGCGTGGGCCTCGTCCACCAGGCGCTTGAACTCCTCGGGCGTACCGAAGCGGGAGCTCAGGGCGAAGAAACTCGACACCTGATATCCAAAGGATCCGTAGTACGGATGCTCCTGAAGGGCCATAATCTGAAGGGTGTCGTAGCCCAGGCGCTTTACCCTGGGAAGCACGTTGGTGCGGAACTCGTCGAAGGTAGATACGCCTTCCTTCTCTCCGCTCATGCCTATGTGACATTCGTAGATGAGAGGATGCGGGCGCTTGCCGGGAGTGCGGTGCTTCCACTCATATGGAACGGGATCCCAGACCTGGGCGCAGAACACCTTGGTCTCCGGGTCCTGCACCACGCGAGTGGCGTACGCGGGTATGCGCTCGCCTCCTCCGCCGGGCCACTCGATCCAGAGTTTGTACAGGCAGCCGTGGCTGAGGAACAGCTCTCCGAGCCGGAGCTCCCAATTGCCGGAGCCTACGGGCTGAAGGGCGTAATCGGGAGTGCGTTTCCAGTTGTTGAAGTCGCCGATCAGGTATATTCTGCTGGCGTTGGGGGCCCATTCGCGTATCACCCAGCCGTCTTTGGAGTGATGCAGGCCGTAGTAGAGATGATTGTTTGCGGCATCGCCCAGGGGGCCGTCGCCGGCAAGCTTGCGCTTCTCGGCGAGTATGCGCTCGTGGCGGGCCTCTATGGCTTTGGCGTAAGGCTCCAGCCAGGGGTCGGTTTGATATATCTTTTTCATTTGCCCAGGTTTTCTACTTTTTCGCGGGATGTACGCAGGTATTCACGGCACCCGCTTATGAGTTCTTCAGAGCGGGCGATGTATTTATCTATGTCGGCAAGGCCCGTCTGCGGGTCTTCCACTTTTGCGGCGATGGCCTCAAGCTCGTCCATGGCCGCGGAGAAGTCAAACTTTTCCATATAATTCTTTTCCGGCACTTCCGGCCCCTGCTCCTGGGACGCCGCTGTGCGGCCCTTCCCGGGAACGAGCCCCTACCTCTTACGGCGCCGAGGGTGGCGCTACCCCCGGAGCAGGGGCCGGAAATGCCTTTCCATTTACTGTACAGTTTATTGTGCCATCGGGAAAATGTATGTCTATTTTGTCGCCGGAGTTGACCCCGGCGGTGTTTTTGACCAGGCGGCCGGAGGCGTCGGACACCAGGGTGTAGCCGCGCTCCAGGAGTTTGCGGGGATTGGCGGAGGCGATACGCGTCTGGGTGGCGGACAGGGCCCGTTCCGCCGCTGAGACCTTGGCGGAGAGTGCCAGGACGGCGCGTCGCACCGAGCGGTCGAGACCGGCTTCCGCCCTGCTTACCGCCGAGAGAAGTCCCATGCGGAGCCGGTGCGAGAGGTCTTCTATGCGTTCGTCTTCCCTTGCCACGGCATCTACGAACAGGTCGGCCAGGGCAGTGGGGGTTTTAACAGCCTCGCAGGCCACCATGTCGGCCACATGAGTGTCACGGTCGTGCCCGATGGCGGTAAAGACCGGAATGGGCAGGCGGGCTATGGCGGCGCAGAGGTCATAATCGTCAAAACAGGCAAGGTCCAGCGTGGAGCCTCCCCCACGCAGGATGAGCACGGCGTCGGGAGCTTCGGGAAGGGCCTCTATGTCGTTAAGGGCACTGATTATCGAGCCCGGGGCACCGTCGCCCTGCATTGTGGCCGGAAACAGCACGGGATTGAACGCGAAGCCCCATTCGTTTTCAAGCAGGTGGCGGCGAAAGTCGCCGTAACCGGCGGCATCGGCGGCGGACACGACTGCCAGAAAGTATGGGACAGGGGGCAGGGCAAGCTCTTTTTGCAAATCGGAGAGGCCTTCCTTATCGAGGCGCTCGATGGTTTGACGGCGACGCAGTTCGGCCTCGCCCAAAGTGTGCTCCACATCAACGTCTTCAATGACCAGGGTCAGGCCGTACAGTTCGCTGTAATTGACCCTCACCTCGAACACCAGCGCCATACCGGGAGCCAGGGCGCTGCCCGAGGCCTCTGCGAAGCGGGCGGAAAGGACATCGAAGCGGGAACGCCAGATAACGGCCCTTGCTTTTGCCACCGGCCCTCCGAGACCGCTCTGGCAAAGTTCAAGGTAACAATGGCCGTTGGCTTTGTGCTGCAGCGAAGCGATTTCCGCCTTCACACGTACCGGCCCCGGGACGGCTTCCTCAACCCCTTCCTGAATAATCTGCTGCAATTCCAGCAACTCCAAATAATCCCGATCTGACATACTTACAAATATAGCATTTTTTTCTTATGCCCGTTGCCCCAATCATTAAAGATAACGTACAAGGTCTGTTTTTATCCCACAGACCTTGCACATCACATTGCCCCCAGGCACGCATAAAATGCCGTTTTTGTGTTCAAGATCGGCAGGAGAAAAGCAGACCTTGAACACTTTAAACGCCAAGTATTGCTCTAACTTTTTCGCGATCAAGCCTAAAAACTCTGGCCAATTGGGGCACCGATGTTTTGAACGATCGATAACAAAAGGTTAAAAGCCTGTACTTCCTTTCCACCGTCAAATTATCTGTACTCCTCCCAAACCATTTCATTGACAATTCGTTAACCTCATTGTAGAAGACCGAATCCGAGACCATATTAAACGGCTTTTCTTCCAGGTCATACCGGACTTCAGCAACATTAAGAGCACCTATTGTTTTCAAGAAAAATGCTTGATCATTTTCGAAGGCTTGTTCCAAATAAGCATGGTCACAGATCGAAAAAGGATCCAGTTCATTTTTCTCATTCAGCATCCATTTCACACCGTCCAATCTATCGGCTGAATGAAAAACCGCTCTTGATTCACGACGCGTCAATGATGATACGGGACGTAATCCTTGAGGGCCTGAGAGACAAAACATTCCTCTATAACCAGACCAATTGTAAGTATTTACATTATGGCCGTTGTCAAGGGCGTTCCGGGGAATGTAGGCCAGGGCATTTCGAATGTGCCAACGGTCAGTCATCATTTGTGCCGTTATTTTTGAACGGCGGAGAATGCCTTCGTCCCCGTATTTATGATTAATCCACATTGAATAACGCCGCTTAATTTCCTGTCCGCAAGCATCCGCATCCTCTTCCGACGCGGCAAGGACACTGAGATGAAAATGATTGGACAGAACAATGTAAATTACTACGATTACATTTTTCGCCCTTGCCGACAGACAAATTATTTTGACGAACATGTCATAGTCTTCTTCGTCACGACAAAGGATTGCTTTTTCAAGACCTTTTAAACAAATGTGAAAGGGCATTACAATTCGAATGCTACCGTCCGGAAGAACCCGGTTAACTTCAATTCTCATAGTTCACAAATAAGTTTTCGGTTAAACAAAAGCCCCACAAACAGCGGGGGGATTCAAGTTTGGGCAAAGCTAACGATATTTTTCTGATTCACAACCGGTATGCGTTCATGATCTGATTTCGGATGTCAGACCTTGAACAAAGAAATGGCCCTCCAGTCACTTCTAACATCATTTCGGCATACAAGGTCTGCAGGTTAAAAACAGACCTTGAACGCAAAGTGATTAAAATTACTATTTTTGTGATATGGAAACAACGGAAACATCCGGCCAAACAACAGACGCACCCATCCGCGGATGGGGCCCGGGCCCGGATCTGATCGATAGCCCCGAAAGGATGATAGATGTGGTGCGCCACTTCGGTATTATTCCTTTTTTCAAGGGAGCGGTGCCGGGTTGGTCGATTGAAGAGATGACCGCTCCGGGATGCTGGTTCGATGATGGCCCCGACAGTGTAATCCTGGGACCTTGGGACTGGAAAATAGATGTGGTCAGAGAAGGAGACATAGCATACGGTAAGTTTTTAGGCGGCAAAGCTGCGTTTGCTACGGTAGAATGGTACCGCGAGCTAATGAACTGGCGCAGAAGCCAGCCTCGTTACCAAATGGCTCTGGGAAAACCATTTAAGGCAGTCTCCACTACCGATAAACTTATGAAACACCTATCCCCGCACGTCCTGGAGATAATCCGGGGCCAAGGTGCCGTAGAGACCGGCCAGCTTCGCTCTCTTTGCCGTGAAGCCGTGACACCGGCCCTGTTACGTACCCTTCCCGCCCGCTACAAGACATTGCTCAGCCCCTCTGTCAAGAAAAACGTTATGGATAGCATCATTCAGTTTCTGCAGTCCGGGACCTGGATAATAATCGGAGATTTTGAAAGAGTTTATCGAGGCCAGGACTTACATTACAATGGCTGGCAACGTGCCTCCAACACCACTCCCGAAGCTCTGTTCGCTTCAGTGGCTGCAGATTCTTCCAAGCAACCGTTCTGGGCTAAGTATCTTGAACAGCCCACAGGCGGCCCTGGCACGGGTGAATCAGGAAACAACAGCCTTGCCGTGCCCCGGACTCCGGAAGAATCACGTAACCTTTTAATCTCTCACGTACTTGATTACTTTCCCTCGGCCTCTCCTGAGACTCTTAAAAAACTGATCTAATCGTTCAAGGTCTGTTTTTTACCTCCAGACCTTGAACAGTAAAACGCCAACCGAAGCCCTTACAATACATTTTTTGCGTACAAGGTCTGCCACATAAAAGCAGACCTTGTACGCAAATCGGCAAAACCGGCAGCTGTTATTTCTGACGAATGTAAATCTGCACGGGGCAGCCGCTCAGAGGGAAATTCTCGCGCAACTTGTTCTCGAGGAAGCGCTTGTAAGGATCTTTAACGTACTGCGGCAGATTGCAGAAGAAGGCGAAGGCCGGGAACTTGGTGGGCAGCTGGGTCACATACTTGATCTTCACGTACTTACCCTTCCATGCCGGAGGAGGAGTTTCCTCTATCAGCGGGAGCATGGCCTCGTTCAGGCGGGCGGTCGGAATCTTCTGGGAATAGTTGGCGTACACCTCCGCGGCGGCGCTCAGCACGTCCTGGATACGCTGCATCTTGAGCACGGAAGTAAAGATGATAGGCACGTCGTCGAAGGGAGCCAGACGGCTCTTCAAAGCCGCTGTATACTCCTTGAGCGTATTGGAATCCTTTATGAAGAGGTCCCACTTGTTCACCACCAGCACGCAGCCCTTGCGGTTACGCTGAATGAGCGAGAAGATGTTCATGTCCTGCGACTCCATGCCCGTAGTGGCATCTATCATCATTATGCACACGTCCGAATGCTCTATGGCGCGGATGGAACGCATGACCGAGTAGAACTCCAGATCCTCGTTCACCTTGGCCTTGCGGCGTATGCCGGCGGTATCTACCAACATAAATTCGTAGCCGAACTTATTGTAGTGCGACTCGATACTGTCGCGTGTGGTACCGGCCACCGGGGTAACGATATTGCGCTCTACCCCGAGCAAAGCGTTGGTAAGCGACGATTTGCCCACATTAGGCTTGCCCACTATGGTGATGCGGGGCAGGCCCTCGTAAGGATCGGCCTGATCGGTCTCCTCGGGCAAGGCCGCCACTACAGCATCCAGCAAATCGCCGGTACCGGAACCGTTGGCGGCCGAAATACTGTAAATCTCCCCCAGGCCGAGGGAATAAAACTGGTAGGCGTCGAACATCTTGGCACCGGAGTCAACTTTGTTGACGCACAGCACCACGCTTTTGCGCGAGCGGCGCAGAAGGTCGGCAATCTCGGCGTCGTAGTCGGTAATCCCAGTGGCCGCCTCCACCATGAAAAGCACCACGTCGGCCTCGTCGATGGCAATCTGCACCTGCGAGCGGATGGCAGCCTCGAACACATCGTCCGAGTTGCTGGTGTAGCCCCCGGTATCGACTACCGAGAACTCCCTGCCGCACCATTCGCAGCGGCCGTAATGCCTGTCGCGGGTCACGCCGGCGGTGTCATCTACTATTGCCTGCCTGGCACCTACCAGGCGGTTGAAAAGGGTGGACTTGCCTACGTTAGGACGTCCTACGATTGCTACCAGACTCATACAGTTTACATTCTTTACATGCCTCGGAATCGCCTCCAGGGCAAGGTGAGGAGTGAAGCGCGGCATCCTCTTCTTTATAGCAGCGGATGCCGCGGCGTCGCATTTCTTCGTTGGAGCCCACATCGTAGTGCGGAAAGTCTTTCTTGCGGAAGATGATGTTGAAGCACAGCCCCAACACCCCGAGGCCCACAAGGACCACCGCAACTAAGATCGTGGCGCCCATATCAATACACGAACCCGGGGCTGATGGGCTCGTAATTATACACTTTGTCGATGATGCTGGCAAACACAGGAGCCATCGACACTACACGTATCTTGCTGTCCCCTTCCAGTTCGGGATGGGGAATGGTATCGGTGATAAACACTTCCTCCAGGGACGAATTGTGGATACGCTCCAGAGCATTGCCGGAAAGGATACCGTGGGTGGCGCAGCAGCGCACGCTCATGGCGCCCTTCTCCTTAAGCACGTCGGCGGCCTTGCACAGGGTGCCGGCAGTATCGATCATATCGTCCACGATGATGATATCCCTGCCCTCGACGTCGCCGATAGCTTTGATTTCGGAAACCACGTTAGCCCTCTCGCGGGTCTTGTGGCAGATAACGACGCCGCAATCCTGCTTCTCCCCGCCGAGGCTCTTGGCGTAGGAATTGGCCCTCTTGGCGCCGCCCATATCGGGAGCGGCTATGGAGAGGTTCTGGAGTTTAAGCGACTGGATGCAAGGGATGAATACCTTGCTGGCATATAAGTGATCCACGGGAATGTCGAAGAAGCCCTGAATCTGGTCGGCGTGCAGGTCGCAGGTCATGACGCGGTCGGCGCCCGCAGCGGTGAGAAGATTGGCGGCGAGTTTGGCTCCGATGGCCACGCGGGGCTTGTCTTTGCGGTCCTGGCGAGCCCATCCGAAATAAGGGATAACGGCAATCACCTTGTCGGCCGAAGCTCTCTTGGCGGCATCGATAGTGAGCAGAAGTTCCATGATGTTGTCTGCCGGCGGAATAGTGGACTGCAAGATAAACACAGTAGCTCCACGCACGCTCTCGGCAAAGCAGGGCTGGAATTCTCCGTCGCTGAACGGCGTCACTTGAAGGTCTCCCAGGCGGGCGAGGGGCTCGTCCGGGCGGCGGATCTCGTTTAGATGTTCTATCACCTTGCAGGCGAAATCCCTGGAAGCCCTGCAGGCGAAAAGTTCCATTCGATGAGTGTGGATCATAACTATTCGGATCTTTTAAGTATAGAGTCTATGTAAGAGAGTATCTGCTCGCGGCCGTCTCCCCTCGAGGAACTGCTGCTGAACATCGGAGGCAACTCTTCCCAGTACTGCGAGAGTATGGCCTTGTCCCGCTCGATCTGGGTCTGCAGAGCAACGGGGCCGAGTTTGTCCGCCTTGGTGAAAATAATGGCGCAGGGAATGCCTCTCTCGCCCAGGGAGGCGAGAAAATCAACGTCGATGCGGCCTATGTCGTGCCTCGAATCGACCAGCACGAAGAGGACCTGCATCCGGGTGGAATTGAGGACGTAGTCGTCGATGACGGCGCCGATCTCGCGGCGCATCTTCTCCGGGAGTTTGGCGTAACCGTATCCGGGCAGGTCAACCAGGTACCAACTGTCGTTGATAAGGAAATGGTTCACTACCTTGGTCTTGCCGGGAGTAGCCGACGTAAGGGCCAGCTTGCGGCGGCCTGTCAGCATGTTGATAAGAGATGATTTGCCTACGTTGGAGCGGCCTATGAAAGCAAATTCCGGCAGTTGTCTCTTTGGGCCCTGTGCAACCCTCGGGCTGCTTCCTGCGAATATTGCCTCAGAGATTTTCATTGCCGTAAAATTCAGTACAAAGATATACAAATTTTCGTATATCTTCCACAGAAAAATTTTACGGATTGTTTCAGTCGGTCCAAATAACGGACTGGATGGCGCGCGGAGGCACTTTACAGGCTATTGAATGCTTGTCGGTAACAAGATTGACTATCCCGTCAGAGCTGCCTTCGTTAAGCAGCAGCACGGCATACGATCCGTCGGGATTGCGGTACCACTGCAAACTCAGGGCGTCGGTGCCCTTGCCGGTAGTGCCGAGTCTCACCGCACCTGGCTTGATAACCTTGGAGCAATGAGCCACATTGTAATAATGCGAGTTTCGCGTAATACCTTTGTGCGAATAATCCGAAGACGAAATGGCTACCGCCCCGAAGCATGTGGTACAACCGCCGGGACGGTTGGGACGGCCTTTGTCGTCGAGCATAAGATTCCAGAGCGTAACACCTTTGCCGTAGCGGCCGAGAGTACCCATAAAAATGTCGCGGAAATCGTTGATAAGGCAGTTTCCGAAACTATAGTTCCAAGTGCCTATCGAGGCTTCGGTGAAGTAAATCTCCTTGTCGGGCCAGGCGGCGTGGACGGCATCGAGCACTGAGGGCGAGCCCCCGTAGTTATGCCAGGCCGAACCTGCCACATAAGCGGATGCTTCCGGGTCTTCGAAGATATGGACGGGATAATCCTTCTGGGAGGATATATTGTCGTAGTTGTAGTTGTGGTCGAAAACCAGCACTTTGGTAGTGAGCCCGGCCTTTTGGAACGCGGGACCTATGCCCTGCTTGATGAAGTCCCTCTGGTCTTGCCACGACATGTAGAGCGACATTGAATTGCCCCTGTTGAGCGGCTCGTTCTGAAGGGTAACGGCGTAAATCGGATAGCCCCTCTGCTCCATTGCTGTAATCCAGCGGACAAAAAACTCGGCATAATCTTGATAATACGCAGGATTGAGCCGCCCGCCAGTCCATCTGTCGTATGGAGCGCTGCCGTTTTCAGTGATCTTCATCCAGCGGGGGCAGCTCCACGGGGAGCCTATTATCTTCACGTCCGGGTTGATGCGCATAATCTCGTCGAGCACCGGAAAGAGGTACTGCTCGTCGCTCGGATGCATGGCAAAATTCTTTATCCCCGGAGTATCGCAGCAGGTGAATTCGTCCAGCGAGAAGTCGGACCCGCCTATGCACACCCTTATGAGCGAAGAGCCGAGCCCCTTGGTGCGGCAGAAAATCTCGCGCAGGAAGGCGGAACGGTCGTCCGCGCTCATCTTAAGCAAATTATAGCAGCTCGCCTGAGTCACGGCAAGCCCGAATCCGTCTATACTCTGAAAGCTCTCACCGCTGAGTTGAACCTTGTAAAAATGAGCCTCTTCACTATCCCGGAGTGTTATGTACGACTCCTGGAAGAGGGTGCCGGAAGCTGTGGTGGTATACACCGTCGCCTTTTCTCCGTTGTCGGGGACATCGGGGCCGGGAGGCTCCGGTTCGGTTGTATGACAGGCAGTTAAAAGGGTTAGCAGCAAGAGCTCGCAGAGTAGATGGATATGCATAAGGCAAATTTACAAAGATTTTTGAATGACGCTAAGGCGTTCTTCGAAAACGGTCCGCAGCCGCACGCAGGCTTCGCCGAAAGAGATATTCTCGTCGCCGTTGATTATGCTGTTCCCGTTCAGGCGGGCGTCGTCGGCGGGATTCCACATCTCAAAATTGAGGGCCGCCGACTTCTCAAGTTCTTTCTGAGTCTGTTCCATGAAGTCCGGAATGGATTCAAGGGCCGGAAGAAGCTCGACAAAACGGGCCTTGAGAGCGGCGCGGAAGGCCGGGTCGGCAAGGAGTCGCGAATACCATATCGCTTCGGCATTGATCAAACCGGAGCGCGCCGCAGGGGATGTCTTGTATGAGAGGACGCCCCAGTCGAAGTCCCAGCAGGGACCTGCAGTGAGCTTGCCGTCCTTGGTCTTGTGCATGTAAACGCTTCCGGGGTTGTTCAGCTCGTGATTGCCCATCACCTCGAACACGATCCAGTAGTCGATAAAAGACTGTACGTCAAGATACTTGGCGTATCCCTCGGCAGGGTCGGCAAACGATGGGCCGTAGATAACCGATGACACCTCCGCCACGTAGTCTTTAATCTGCTGAACTCTTTCGGGAGTGATGTCTTCGGGGTCGGGGTACTTGATGCCGAACCGAATTAATAATATCGCACTCGGCCGACTTGATGAGCCACTCCAGCTGCTCGTCCGTATTGCCCATTCCGCCGGCAATCTCGGCCATTTCGAATGCGTAGATGGCATAAGGATGGGTGTTGGGATCGGCACGGGCCACTAGAATGCGGCACAAGCTGTCAGCCGACTCCAGGCGTCCTTCCTGCACCAATTCGTCGAGCCTTACCCTAAGGCGTTCCGCAGAGCCCTGCGGCAGAATTGAGTAAAGCTCGTCGCGGTAAACCGCCCTGTCCGGGATAGAGAGCCGTTCCGCCATTCCGGAATTACCGGCAAGGTCGCGGCAGAAATCATACAGCGCAAACAGATAGTCGGCCCTGAGCGACTCAGGCAAAGATTCCTTGTCGATGCGCTCATACAAGCGGTTGTACGCCTCCATAAAGTGCCCCGATTTGGCATACAGATGACCCAGGCTGATGGAGGCGCTGCCCAGGCGCTCGGCATCGCCCTCTGCCTGAGCTATATCCAGGCACTGAAGAAGATAAAACTGGGTAGAGTCGAAATTATATGCAAAGTATTCGTCGGCAAGTTCCTTCGAGAGGTCGAAACGCCTCACTGGGTCGGTACTTGACTGAAGGAGCTTGCGCAGCGCATCCAGCTGCCCCCTCTTGCGGGTTTCGTACACCGGGCGCGACGCCACATAGCCGTCCAGCTCAACCAGGGATTCCTGTACGCGGTCCGACAGCTTGGGCTTGCTGCAGGATACAAGCCACAGCGAAAAAACGGCCAGAATTAAAGGTACGACGGAGCGAAAGCGCATACTATGTGGTTAATACACCGGCAAATATATGCATAAAAAAGATGGAAAGCAACTCCCCCTATGCTGCCGGATAGCAGATGGTAAAGCAGGCGCCCTGCAAGGCGAAAGAGCGGGAATAGCTTATGCTGGCTCCGCACCTGTCAAGAATGCTGCGGCTTATGGCAAGACCCAGTCCCGAGCCTCCGCTTTTGGTGGTAAAGTTGGGGGTGAAGAGCTTGTCGATATTCTCTTCCGATACGCCGGGGCCGTTGTCCTCGACCACTATATCGTAGTAGCCTTCACGCATCGACTTGCGCAGCGACACATATACCTTGGCACCTCCCCTGCCTTCGACCGCCTGGACGGCGTTGCCGAGCAGGTTTACAAACACGCGGGTAAGCTGCGGCCTGGGGCCCATGACCATAGCATCGTGAAGGCCCACATAGGTAAATGCCACATCGTCGCGGTTGTCGAACATGGTAATCTCGTCCTGAAGCATGGTGTCGAGGTTCAGCAAGGTATGCTCTTCTGTGTCGAGCTTGGCCAGGGTCGAGAACTCGTTGGAGGTCTCGGTGAGCACGTCGATATGATAGAGCAAAATGCTGCACACGTCGTCGAACTTGTCTTTCCAGGCGGGGTCGCCCTTCTGCTTGAGACGCATCAGGCGCTGGATCTGCAGCTTCATTGGAGTCAGCGGGTTCTTTATCTCGTGGGCCACTTGGCGCGCCATTCCGTGCCACGCCTTGTCGCGCTCGGCCTGAGCCAGACGGCTGCTGCTCTCGGAAAGCTCGTCCACCATACGGTTGTAAGCATCCACCAGAGTGGATATTTCGTCCTTACGGGAATAGCTGATATGCTCCAGGCCCTGGCCCGCCTTGCGCATGGTCACACCAATCATACTCAGCGGCATAAACACCCTGTCAAGCACCGCCGACTCGGTGAGCCTCGCCACTATGAACAGCAGCAGGAACACCGTGAGTATGGTCATCATATGCATTACCGCATCCCTCTCGAAGTCGTAACTCTCCTCAACATAAGGAGCGCAGAGCACGGCCGCCATATTGCCGGCGGCATCCATCAGCGGCATATACATCGAATAGTAGTGCCGCCAGCCCCGCTGCTCCTTGATGGTACAATAGCGCAGGTTCCGCTCGCTGATGCGCGAAAGGGCTTCAGGGTCGATGCGGAACCCCAGCAGAAGGCGGTCCAGGGCGTCAGGATTGGTACACATCACGATGTGTCCGTTGGTGCGGTACACGCTGATATCGGAGCCGGTATTGTCGCTCACCGACTGGATCATTGAAGCGAACTCGGCCGAACCGGTGATGTCGGGACCCTCCAGCCCTCTCATGCCGTTCTGGGCCAGAAGCTGAATAGCATTGATACGGTCCGACATTATGGCCTGCTGGTTGGCCTCGTTACGCCTGTACACGAACAGCACGCTCACAAGCGCCATAACCACAAGGGCGCCGATGAGCGAGAGCATAAGCGTCCACGATATGCGCGAGCGGAAATAAGTAACTCCCCGCGACTTCTTGCGCTGCCCGCGCGGTTTGAAACACCACAGCAGAGCATACATCAAGAGACCGGCGGTTACCATGGCCACCACATAGCTGAAAGCGCCGATGCGGCGGCGCGAAATAATCATCGCCTCGTCATCGGAAATGACGTTCACAAAGTGAGCGTAGGAATCACGGTAGTAGTGGCAGGCCCTGTGTTCATACACCTCCGAATACGTCCAGTCGTCCATACGGGTAGCGTAAGGATACTCGCCGCGGAAAGTCCGCAGGTCCCTGCCCTGATAGCGCGAATAAGAATAAGCGGCAGGAAGGCTCGTGCGTCCGGGGGTGATGAAACCAAGCAGACGGGCATATCCCTTGCCGGACGGCATGGTCTTCTGCTCTATGCCCACCAGCAGGTGAATCACTCCGCCGTCGGGAGTGAAATAGCTGAACACGCCGTCGTAGCGCGAAGGACCTTCGGCAGTAGGAGAACCAACGAAGAACGACCCTTCGGCAATAGGACTTCCGTTACGCGCAATTTGCTCGAAATTGGGCATATACTGAGGCACGGTGCTTCCGGGGCGCACCAGCTGCACGCTGATGGAATAGTCAAGTGCCTCCGACGAAAGATAATTGTCGATTATCCTGTTGCGGATGGCCACTTCGCTGCCTTCCATCATGGCAAGAGTGCCTATAACGGCATCTTCGGCAATGGGGCGTTCGACCTTAAGGAGCTGAAGTTCAAGGGTAACGTCCCTGTCAACCGAGAGCTTGCCGGCCCACACCTCCATACGGTCCTCCTCCTTTTCGAAACCCAGGAGAGCCATCGCCACCACCATATAGACTGCACAGATTACTGTATAGGCAAGCCTCCAGCCTCTGGAGAAAAAGCGCGGAGACCGGCCCGTGAGCTTAAGGATCACAGGCCTCAGCATCTGGAGCAGCATAGGCACCGCGCACAGCAGCGAGAGGAACGACAGATACACAAACAAAGTATAAATCGACAAACTCGCTAATTTATACAGCTCCAATGTGATACCCGAATTGGCGACTATACTGCCCAAAGTCATGTGCACGTTGAGCAGGATGAGCACCACACATACGATGTCAATAACCGAAGCTATGGCGATGGCGGCTTTGCTGCGAAGCTTGGCCCACAGGCTCCAGCGCGCAAGATAAAAGCAAACCGTACACAACAGCAGCGCCAGGTTGAGCAAGATTACGGCTCCGAGCGAGAAGAGGAACGAGCCGCCGGCGTAGAGCATGGGGGAGAAAAGCCTCACCTCGCTCTGCACGCTGCGCCCCCAGAAATACATAGCCGCCAGAGCGATGACTATACCCGCCGATGCAATTACCGCCCTTGTAATTGTACGCCGCCGGAAAACGAACAGCACCGCCGCCGAGAGGAAGAAAAGAAGTGAGAGCCACAGCAAAGTGTCGTTGGCCATCACCACTCCGGTGAGCGAGTCGTAAAGAATTTTGAACACCGGGCGCCCGTCCAGAAGCACGGGACTGCCTCCGCTGTAGGTAAGCGGCCTTACTGAGAATCGCCGGCGCAGGTGCAGCCTCTTGTTTACTCCGCCATAGGAACTTTCGTCCTGGGTATTGCTGATTTCAAGTCCGGCTATGATACGCTTGCCATCGGTTTCCTTGGCCTTGACTATGTACCATTTGGGACCGATATTGAGGAACTCCGGATCTTCGTTCACATAACTGAGCGGCGAACGGAGGTTCACCCTGGGGTTGGTAATGCGCTGCACCACCACGCGCGAACTTATATCATCATTATACAGGGGGAATTGGCCCCGCCAGCTCTGAAGAGTGTCGTCCACATAGGTGTAGATGACCATATCCTCCGGGAGCTTCTGCTGGGGATGGTCGATGAAGTAATCCAGGCGGGCCATCCTGAGAGAGAGGCGCCGCTCCATCTTGCGTGCGGCCGTGTCGGTATCGCCCACTGTACGCGGTGTAGCTACTGCAAAAACCAGCAGCAGGACACTCAGCAGCAGGAACACCGGAGACAAATAATCCCTTATGGACCACTTTTTATTCATTATGATACGGCTCTCCTTTCAAAATTGTAAAGGCACGGTAGAGCTGCTCTGCAAAAACCGTTCTCACAAGCTGGTGTGAGCAGGTCATTTTTGAAAGAGACAGTTTGGCCTGGGCCCTCTCGTACATTGAGGGGCTGAAGCCATAGGCTCCTCCAACCACAAAAACCACATCTTTCCCGGCTTGCAGATACTTTCCCATGCGCTCGGCAAATTGCTTCGATGTAAATTCTTCTCCCCTCTCGTCGAGCAGTATCACGGTATCAGAAGGTTTGATGGCCTTAAGCAGGGCCTCTCCCTCCTTTTGCTTGATCTGCTCGGGCCTTAGCGAACCGGCACCCTTGAGTTCAGGAAGCTCCTTAACGGAAAAAGGCACATAATGCACCAGCCTGGAAGAGTACATCTCCAGGCCTTCCGCCACCCAGCGGATATCGGTCTTCCCCATTGTGAGCAAGAGTATTCGCATCAACTGCAAAAATAACAAACTGGCTTAATATTTGCAAAGAAAAACGGCGGTATGAAACGCTTGGCTATAGTACTCCTCACCCTTGCGCTCGCCGGCCCCGTGGCCCTGGCGCAGAACTTTATATTACAGAAAACGTCGCAACCGACCCCTGCTCCCGCTGCGGAAGGCGGGGACGATGTGTTCGTGCCCATAAGCAAATATATCGCGGCAGGCAACGCCGAGGCCCTCTCGGCCTGGTTCGCCGACAATCTGGAAATAGCAGTCCTGGCCAAAGAGAGCGACGCCAGCCGCGCCCAGGCACGGCAGATTGTCAAGACCTTCTTCGACAACTTTACGCCACGCAGTTTCAAGGCCGGCCGGGCCAACATGAAATACGCCCTCGGCACACTCAAGGCCGGCGGCGAGACATTCAACGTCACCATCTTCCTCAGTTGCAAGGAAGACCGTTACCGCATCCAGCAGCTTAAGATCGAGCGGCTATAGTACGTAGTCGCGGACGTTGGCGGCGGAGATTTCCGGGTCGCCAAGTATGAGGAGGCGCTCCACCACGTTACGCAGTTCCCTGATGTTGCCTTTCCAGCTGCGCTCCTGCAACATCTTTACGGCCTGGGGACTGAAAGTCTTGCGGGGCATGGCGGTCTCGGTGCAGATGCGCTCCACGAAATAATCAACCAGCAGGGGTATGTCTTCCTTGCGCTCGTCGAGGCTCGGAACCTTGATCACGATGACGCTCAGGCGGTGATAGAGGTCCTCGCGGAAGGTGCCCTTCTCTATCTCCGCGCGCAGGTCCTTGTTTGTGGCTGCAATTACGCGGACATCCACTTTGATATCGGTGTCGCTTCCGACGCGGGAGAGCTTGTTCTCCTGGAGCACGCGCAGCACCTTGGCCTGGGCGGCAAGCGACATATCGCCAATTTCATCCAGGAAGAGCGTGCCCCCGTCCGCCTGCTCGAATTTGCCCTTGTGCTGCTTGATGGCGGATGTGAATGAACCCTTTTCGTGTCCGAAGAGCTCACTTTCTATGAGTTCCGAAGGGATGGCTGCGCAGTTGACCTCGATGTACGGCTGGGACGCCCTGTCGCTGAGGGCGTGCAAGCCCCTGGCCACCAACTCCTTGCCGGAGCCGTTGCCACCGGTGATAAGCACGCGTGCGGGCGTGGGCGCAACCTTTTCTATCATCTCGCGCACGTGACAAATGGCCTCGCTCTCGCCCACCATGCGCTCGCCGCCGTAAACCTTCTTCTTAAGGCTCTTGTTCTGGCTGACGAGCTTGGTTTTGTCGGTAGCGTTCTTGATGGTGATGAGTATGCGGTTAAGGTCGAGGGGCTTCTGGATGAAATCAAATGCGCCCTTCTTGATGCACTCCACGGCAGTCTCTATGTCTCCGTGACCGGAGATCATGACAATGGCGCTCTCGGTGCCCTCGGCGCTAAGTTTTTCGAGCACCTCAACCCCGTCGAGACCCGGCATCTTGATGTCGCAGAAAATTATGTCGTAGTGACCTTTGAGAGCCTTCTCCAGGCCTTCAGTGCCGTTCTCTGCGGTTTCTACTATATAACCCTCGTCGGAAAGAATCTCTCCGAGGGAGTTGCGGATGCTCCGCTCGTCATCAATTATCAGAATCTTCATACGGCAAATATCGTTATTTTTTTCTACATTTGTGCTGATATGACTATTCCTGATATTATTATTGCTATAGACGGCTACTCTTCCACAGGCAAGAGCAGCTTCGCCAAGAAAATCGCCCGCAAATTCAACTTCCTCTACCTCGACTCCGGCGCCCTTTACAGGGGTGTGACGCTGTTCGCACAGGAAGAAGGTTTCATCAACCGGCTGGCAGAAATTAACCGCGCACTTAAAGACGCTCTGGCACAGCTGGATCTGCACTTCGGAGCGGAAGGCAAGCTCTACATGGGCCCCCGCTGCATAGAGCAGCAGATACGTTCCATGGAAGTCAGCGCACAGGTAAGCCCCATTGCAGCAGTACCTTACGTCAGGGCCTGGGTGGACGAAAAGCTGCGCGAATTCGGCAAGAAAGGCCGCATAGTCATGGACGGACGCGATATCGGCACCGCCGTTTTCCCCAACGCCCAGCTCAAGATTTTCATGACGGCAAGCGAGCAGGTGAGGGCGCAGAGGCGCTACGACGAGTTGGTTGCCAAGGGTGAGAATCCGCTGCTTGAAGAGGTGGTCAAGAACCTCCGCGAGAGGGATTATATCGACTCCCACCGCGAAACCAATCCGCTGCGCCGGGCCGAGGACGCCTTCGAGCTTGACAACTCCGAAATGACCTTCGAGGAGGAGCTTGCGTGGGTGCAGGGCCTCATCCAGGGCAAGTTCGGCATCTTATGATAAAAGTTGGGATAGACCCGCATTCCGGATTCTGCGGCGGAGTAATCCGTGCCATCACTACGGCCGAAGATTTCCTCCGTCGCGGCGACGGGCAGTTATGGTCGCTGGGAGAAATAGTCCACAATGAGGCCGAGCTCTCCCGCCTGCAAAGCCTTGGGCTGCAAATCACTTCCCACAGCCGTCTTGACGCCCTTCCCAAAGGCGCCACGGTGCTTATAAGGGCCCACGGAGAACCTCCCGCCACATACAGTCGCATCAAAGAACTTGGGCTGAACGTCATCGATTGTACCTGCCCCGTGGTGCTGCGCCTCCAAGACAAGGTGGAGGCTGCCGCAGGGCGCTCCCAGGTGCTTATTTTTGGTAAGATAGGCCACCCCGAGGTGCTTGCCCTCGTGGGACGAACCGGCGGCCGGGCGCTGGTGGTCGAAAGCCCCGAAGCGCTGGATGCCCTGATCGACAACGGAGCGATTGATGTCTCCGCTCCTATCGAACTCTTCTCCCAAACCACCATGAGTCCAGGGAGCTATCTCCAGCTGGAAGAAAAACTGCGCGGCATAGCGGGAGAGAGGCTTACCGTACACCACAGCATCTGCGCCCAGGTGGCGGGACGGCATAAAGAGCTCGCCGAGTTTGCCTCGGAGCATGACGTGATCGTATTCGTGTCGGGCAGTTCCAGCTCCAACGGCAAGGTGCTTTACCAATGGTGCCGCAGCATCAACCCGCGCACATATCTCATCGGAGGGCCCGAAGAACTGCAGCCCGGGTGGTTCGGGGAAGCCGCCTCCGCAGGGGTGTGCGGAGCCACTTCCACACCTAAATGGCTGCTGGAGAAGGTGGCCGCGGCGATTAAAAATTTGCATTAATTCCGTCTATTAAGTATATTCGCAAGATTGTTTGATTAACTTTAATTTAAAATTATATGGCAACAACAGCAGATTTCAAGAACGGTCTTTACCTTAAATTCAACGACAAACCGTGTATGATTGTTTGGTTCCAGCACGTCAAGCCGGGCAAGGGCCCCGCTTTCGTCAAGACCAAACTCCGCAACCTCGAGAACGGACGCATCCTGGAGAACACCTTCACCGCAGGCGCCAAAATCGAGACCATCGAAGTGGAGAGGCGCCCTTATCAGTTCCTCTACGCCGAGGAAGACGGCTTCAACTTCATGCACGAAGAGACCTACGAGCAGATTCTTCTCCCCAAGGACGTAGTTGAGAACGCCGACCTTATGAAAGAAGGCCAGCACGTGGAAATGATGTTCGTGGTTGGCGAGGAGAAATGCCTCACCTGCGAGCTCCCCACCTACGTAACACTGGAAGTGACCTACAGCGAGCCCGCAGTCAAGGGCAATACCGCTTCCACTTCAGCACTCAAGGAGGTCACCCTGGAGACCGGCGCCAAGATCATGGTTCCTCTCTTCATCGAGACCGGCGAAAAGATTACCGTCAACACCGTCGACCGTTCATACGGCCAGAGAGTCTAAGACCATGCGTAAAGTTCTTTTGGCCGTCGCCCTGCTGGCGCTGAGCCTCTCCGTCAACGGGCAGAACAAGCTCTCCGACAAAGAGCTCTACAACGTGATCTGGGCCATGGGACAGATGTATCCCGAGGGCTTCACTATCGACATCAACACTCTCAAGCAGCCCACCGAGGGCATTATGGTATCGTACGCAGCCACCCAGAACAGTTTCGACAAGAAGAGCATAGCGGCAGTGGTCAAGCACGCCCGCGCACACGACGGTCTGGTGGGCGGCTGGTACAACCCCGAGAACGGCAAGTACTACTTCGACTCCACCCGCTGCTTCCCCGAGGACAGCCTCGCAGCTGCAGTGGCGTTCGCCCGCGAGAACGGCCAGCACACCGTGTACGATGTGGCCAAGGGCATCAACGTCAAGTCCAATTACGAGCAAAGGGACTGCCGCATCATATTCGACTGCGATATGGGTTCTTCGACGGACGACCTGTTCGCCCTCATGCTCCTGTACCGCTACATGGACATGAAGCGCTGTAACCTGCTCGGAGTCATCGTGGACCGTATGGGCGCCGCCAATGCTGACGCGGTGGACATCATGAACAACTTCTACGGATATCCCGATATCCCCGTCGGCCTCGAGAGGGCAGGCATCAAAGATCCTATGGTGTTCATCCCCTACCACAACGTGGCCTACGCCCGCACCGAGGATTCCGACCCCATGTTCAAGCAGACATACAAGAGCAAGAACGAGTATCCCGAGGGGTACAAGCTTTACCGCAAGCTCCTCTCCGAGCAGCCCGACAAGAGCGTTACCATCGCCTCCGTGGGCTTTGTAACCTCCCTCTCCCGCCTGCTCCAGTCTGGTCCCGACGAGTATTCGCCCCTCAGCGGTGTCGAACTTGTACGCGCCAAGGTCAAGGACCTCTACACCATGGGCGGAGTATTCGGCAAAGCTGTGGAACCCGACTACAACTTCACCCAGGCAATCGACTTTTCGCTCAAGTTCTTCGAACTCTGGCCCAAGGAGATTGACGTGGTGTTCTCGCCCGGCGAGGTAGGAGACCCCCTCAACTACAAGCCCGAGCTGGTGATTTCCGATATGAACTGGACCGACATCCACCCCATCAAGTGGGTTTACCAGAATGTCCAGTGCGATACCGGCCAGAAGATGTGGGACCCTCTTGCAGTTATCAACGCAGTCGAGGGTGACGAGCTTTACACCCTGTCGGAGCGCGGATGGGTAACCCTCACCCCCAAGGGAGAGACCCTCTTTACCCCCGACCCTGCAGGCAACGCACGCTATCAGCTCCCCGGCGACGAGGAATGGTGCGATACGGTGCTTAAATATTTACGTTTAATGGCTATCCAGCATTAAAATGAAAAAACTTCTTACTACTGCCGCCGCTCTCATGCTGGCGGCAGTTGCTTTTGCACAGAACCAGGGGTTCGTGTCCGTCCCCTTGAGCACCGACTCATTCTCAAACAGGCACATCACGGCCTTCGAAAAGGCCAATTATCAAGGTATGGACTGCTACAAGAACTATGTAGTAAGCCTCCAGCACACCGGCATAGCCACGGTCTGGAAATACGACGGACGTGACGGCCTGACCAAGCTTGGCCGATTCAACCTGGCAACCTCCGACCCGGTGAACCACTCAAACGTTTGCTCGTTCGGCGTAGAGAAAGCCGACCGCAAGGACCCCATGCCTGTTATCTACGTAAGCCAGTGCCACAAGCAGCCCTACAAAGGCCGCAAGGACGTGCTCTTCGTGGAGCGCATACTGCCGGGCTTCCAAAGTTCCGAACTGGTGCAGACCATCCACTTTGACGATGTGGACAACCTGTACGGCTACGCCCTCCAGTGGGTAGTGGACCGCCAGCACAAAGTCCTCTACGGCTACGGCAACACCACCAAAGACAAAGACGTGGAGGGCAACCGCCACCGCGTCATCAAGTTCCGCCTTCCCAAGATAAGCGAGGGGGACGTGGTGTTCACGAAAGATGACATAATCGACACTTATGTTGTTGAAGACCACGGCCTTGCCTATGCCACCATCGGCCAGGGCCTGTGCATCTGGAAAGGCAAACTTATGATGCCCACCGGACTTGGCACTCCCGAATATCCCAGCTACCTGTTTGTGTGGGACCTCAAGAACAAGCGCCCGGTGGAGGTGCTCGATATGAGCATCGGCACCACAGGCGAGCTGGAAGACCTTGCGCACTTCAAGTGCAAGCGCTTCCTGGTCCAGGGTCAGGACGGACTGTTTGAAATGAAATACAAGAAATGAAACGTTTTCTTTGTGTTCTATTAGTACTGCTGGCATTGCCGGCAGTACGCGTCAATGCAGGCAAGGTAGTTACCGACAGCCTCCGCAGCGCGGTACTCGACGCACAGGTTAAGTTCAATGTGTATTTGCCTGACGGCTTTGAAAAGTCGGCGCGCAAGTACCCCGTGGTGTATCTTCTGCACGGATTGTACGGCTCCTACACCAATTGGGTGGAGAACATGAAGATGAAAGGCATAGCCGACGAACTCATTGCTTCCGGAGAGGCCGTACCAATGATTATAGTGATGCCCAATGCCGGTCACCCCGACGCCCACAATGTGCAGAACGGATACTTCAACATGCCCGGCTGGAATTACGAAGATTTCTTTTTCAAGGAATTGATTCCGGCCGTGGAAGCAAAGTACAGGGGAATAGGAGACAAGGGGCACCGCGCCGTCATGGGCCTTTCGATGGGTGGCGGCGGATGCACCGTATATGCCCAGAGGCATCCGGATATGTTCTCCAGCTGCTATGCGATGAGCGCCTGGCTGGACAATAAGGACAATAAGGTCGGCCGCGCCCACAAAAGCGGGGATAAGCTCGAAATAGTTTGCCAGTCGGTATGCGATCATTCGGCTCTCGACTTTTTGGACAACGCTTCCGAGGCCACTCTGAATGAGTTGCGCAACGTCAAATGGTTTATCGATTGCGGCGACGACGACTTCCTTCTGGAGCTCAACGAAGACTTCCACCGCAAGATGAAAGCCAAGCGTATAAAGAGCGAGTTCCGTGTCCGCGACGGCGGCCATACCCAGGAATACTGGCACCAGGCCCTGCGCCTAGCACTTCCATTCGCGTCACGAAGTTTTGACCGTTAGATATGATCAACCGGCCCTTTGCGGGGCCGGTTTTGTTTTACCTGACGTCTGCCTCGAAGCCTATTTTCTGGCCGTTTACAAGCCGCTCGCAGGCAATAGACAGCTCCGGTGCGGCAGAAACTGACCGGTTGGGAATCTCCACCCACACCGACTCTCCGGGAAGCAGAGCCTTGAGATTGTAACTCCCTCTAACTCCGTCAACTTCAACGAATGCGTCATGATAGATAGGAGCCACGCCGGCGTTTTCTATCTCGACCACAGCCCCGGTACCTTTCAGCACACGGAAGTCTTTTACCCTGAAACTGTAGCCCATCGACCGCGAGGCTTCGGCTATCCTCTCCCAGCTCTGGTACCCGGGCTGGTCGTTACCTATTATGAATGTCATATGGTAGCGTGCCACTTCATCTTCGAATGTACGCCCGTGCATACCTGCCTTGTCAAGGCAGTGCTTTTGGTCATAGTCGGTATAGTAGCTGAATTCGCCTCCGAACGGAGATGTTTTGTAGCGGTCCGCACCGAAAAAGAGCCAGCTGCTGCGATTGTAGCCATCGTGATCCTCACACATAAAAGAATCGTCGAAGTTGCCGAAAGGGATATCCAGCAGGTCCTTGCTGTAGCTGAAGGGGCCGTACTTACTGTCGGCCGCATCGATGGAAATCATCCACGGCGTGTGCAGGAAGCACTTTTGCATACTCCTGAAGAACTCTGCCTGGAATTCCGCATCGGGGAATGTCTTTCCTTTGATGAAAGGGCCGTCGTAGATATGATATTCCGCCCACAAACCAAAACCCGTTTCAAGAAAGGCCAGGCGGGGGTCGGTGTCGAACTTTTCAGCAAAGCGGCGATAGAAATCAATGTGAAAGCGCTTCAGCTCGTCATTACGCCAGTCGGGGAAATAGGTGGTCCGGCCCTCGCTCTTGCCCTTTGTTTCCTCATAATCGGGAAGGTCTTTGATGTAATCGGGCACAGCGCACTGCTTGCCCACGTAAGTGTAATAGAACCGCAGTACTGTCTGGTGGCCTCTGGCGGCGGCTTGCGACAGCAGCTTTTCAACCGGGGCCCAATCGTAAACGTCTTTTTGCTTGCAGATATCACTGTAACGCATGTACGAATACTCAAGGGCATAGCTCTCATTATGGCTGCCGGCGTTGTCAGACCAGATGACGATACCGGTCATTGGCTGGACGCCCTGTATTTGCGCCTGTAACGGCACCCGAGTGTAGTCAGAATAATCCCCGGGCCCGTCATTGCGGCCCGGGTCGTTAATGCATGAGACAATCAGCCCAAGGCACAATAATTCAAATATCCTGCGCATTCCGGAGAGGCGGGCGGATTACTTCGTCTTGATGATAATGGCGCCTTTATACGTGCTGGAGCCGAGGATGGAGGCGTTGGATGCGTCAAGAACCGATATAAGCTTGACGTCCTTGAGCTCTACTCCCTTGAGCGAAGACGCTTTCTCGTCGTTGATCATAATAAGCGTCTTGCTGTTTAAGTCAAGATTAGGTACGTTTGCCTTGAGAAAAGCCGTAATATCGTTATTGTAGCGCACCACATCGTCATTTGTAGGCTGGTAACCCCTGGTCGAAGTCACCTTTCTGGAAGTATCGCTGCCGGTCTGGGCAGTATTGGCGCTGCCGCTGTTGCCTTGCGAGCCCTGTAACATTGCCGAGCAGCTCACCATGGTGAGCGCGGAAAGGAATAAAAGTAATACTCTCATAACTAACTGTCTTTTTCTTTTCAAATATACAAAAAACAGTCCGAAACGCATATTTCCGGGCTGTTTTTTACCAATATATGCCTTTCAGGCGCCTGCGGGCTATCTGATGAAATTCATCGCATCCCTGGGCTCACCGTCGCGCCCCGGTGCCGGCTTGCCGCCAGTTGCCTTGAGGAGCCAGGCCATATTGTTGGCCAATGTGCGCATGGTCTGCAGGCCCTCGGTGTCAAGGGAGGCCTGTCCGGGCGCGGCACCATAGACGATATTCCAGTACTGGGAGGTCACGACTGGCATGTTCATCATCTGGAACGGCAAGTTCAGAGTCTCGAAAGTAGCTGTGGCGCCGCCCCTTCGGCACACGGCAACGGCTGCTGCAGGTTTGCCGGAAATGCTGCCGCCGTTGGAGTAGAACGCTCTCTGGATAACGCTCAGGACGGCTCCGTTGGGCTGGCCATAATAAACAGGAGAGCCAACAATGAGGGCGTCGGCATCGGCGAACTTCTCGCTGATACGGTTGCAGATATCGTCGTCAAAGGCACATTTGCCCGGATGGTTGTGGCATTGTCCGCAGGCTATGCAGCCCCTGACAGCCTTGTTGCCGATCCAGACGGTCTCGCTGTCGATGCCGTTCTTTTTGAGTTGCTTTGCGATTTCTTCAAGTGCGATAGCCGTGTTGCCCTTCTGATGCGGGCTGCCGTTAATCATCAGTACTTTCATTGCCTTGCCCTTTTTGTTATTCGATCGGTGCTAAGATAGCTATTTTTTTGCATTTGCGCTTCCACTCGAACACAGGTCCGAAGTAAACCACTGATACATAAAACACAAGAATCCGCGAACCTAAGGCTCGCGGATTCTTTATTGAACTGTTCTGTAGCGGGAGTGGGGCATGATCCCACGACCTCCGGATTATGAATCCGACGCTCTAACCAGCTGAGCTACCCCGCCATCATTGAAGGGACTGCAAAGATAGGGTTAATTTTTGAATTAGCAAGCATAAACTTTGATATTTAAGAAATAATTTCTACCTTTGCGTCCCCTAATTTTTGAAGGGATCGCAATGTTATTATTAACCTATTAAAGATCAAGACAGTGGACACACAAAGCTACAAGACAGTATCCCTGAACAAGGGCACTGTGAACAAAGAGTGGGTCGTCATTGACGCGACGGATCTCGCACTTGGTCGTCTCGCCGCCCGCGTGGCTCTTGTCCTTCGTGGCAAGACCAAGCCCGGCTTCACCCCCAACGTGGACTGTGGTGACAACGTCATCGTAGTCAACGCCGAGAAGGTGGCCCTTGGTGGCAAGAAAATGACCGACCGCGTTTACACGCGTTACACCGGATATCCCGGCGGACAGCGCTTTACAACGCCCAAGGAGATCCTCGAGAAGAGGCCGGCCGAACTCGTGAGGAGGGCAGTCCGTGGAATGCTCCCCAAGACCCGTCTTGGTGTTAAGATCCTTGGCAATCTGCACGTTTACGCAGGTCCCGAGCATCCGCACCAGGCCCAGAATCCCAAAACCATCAAGTTAAACGAAATTTAAACAGAGCAAATGGAACAGACACACGCCCTTGGAAGACGTAAAGCAGCTGTGGCTCGCGTTTATCTCACCGCCGGCAAAGGCAACATCACCATCAACGACCGTCCCCTGGAGAACTACTTCCCCGCCGAGACTCTCCGTTACGTGGTGAACCAGCCTCTTGAGGTCACCGGTACTGCAGGTCAGTTTGACATTCAGGTCACTATCTGCGGCGGCGGCACCAAAGGCCAGGCCGAGGCCATCCGTCTCGGAATCGCCCGCGCACTCTGTGAGGTTGACAAGGAAGCATATCGTCCCGCTCTCAAGGCCGCCGGTTTCCTCACCCGCGATGCACGCGAGGTCGAGCGCAAGAAGCCCGGTCAGCCCGGAGCCCGCAGACGCTTCCAGTTCAGCAAACGTTAGTCTTTTGTTGATTTACGGCACAGAGGTGGTTTTAAACATTCCAAGTTGAATGTTGCCACCCTGCGGAAAAGGCCGGAGACCGGACACTCCGCTACTCCGCCTTGAAGAAAAGAGGCCCGAAAACGGGCACAGTTAAAAACAAAACAGAACAAAACAAACAATGTCACGTACCAATTTCCAAGAACTGCTTGATGCAGGCGTACACTTCGGACACCTTGCCCGCAAGTGGAACCCTAAAATGGCTCCGTACATCTTCGACCAGAAGAACGGAATCCACATCATCGACCTGCACAAGACCATCGTCAAGATAGACGAGGCTGCCGAAGAAATGAAGATGCTCGCCAAGAGCGGCCGCAAGATTCTCTTCGTAGCCACCAAGAAGCAGGCCAAAGACATCGTCAGCGAGAAAGCTACCGCTGTCGGCATGCCTTCGGTCACCGAGCGCTGGGCAGGTGGTATGCTTACCAACTTCCCCACCATCCGCAAGGCCATCAAGAAGATGGGCACCATCGACAAGATGAAAGAAGACGGCACCTTCGAGAAACTCGCAAAGAGAGAGAGACTCCAGGTTGACCGCCAGAGGGCAAAACTCGAGAAGAACCTCGGTTCTATCCGCGACATGAGCCGCCTCCCTTCGGCAATCTTCGTGATTGACATCCAGAAGGAAGCCAACGCCGTCAAAGAAGCCAACCGCCTCAACATTCCGGTATTCGCAATGGTTGATACTTGTTGCGATCCCACCACTATCGATTATGTGATTCCGGCAAACGACGACGCGGCAAAGTCCATCGAGTGCATTATGAACATCCTCTGCGCAGCCATCGCCGAAGGTCTTGAGGAGCGCAAGCTCGAGAAGGACAAAGAGGCTCCCGAGCAGGAAGAGGCACAGAGCGAGCCCAAGGCCGCTACCCGCCGTCTCCGCTCCCGCAAGGCCGCCAAGGAAGAGGCTCCCGAGCAGGCCGAGAAGGTAGAGGTCGCTGCTGAGCAGCCCGCAGCCGAAGAGGCCAAGGCCGAATAGTTCCATTAACCCTTAAAGAGATAAAGCTATGGCAATTACAGCAGCAGACGTAATGAAGTTACGTAAGATGACTTCCGCCGGTATGATGGACTGCAAGAAGGCGCTCGAGGAGGCAGAAGGCAACTTCGAGAAAGCTATCGGCATCATCCGCGAGAAGGGCAAGATGGTTGCAGCCAAGAGGGCCGACCGTGAGACATCGGAAGGCGCCGTCAAGGCTCGCATCGCAGGTGGTAAGGGCATTCTGGTATGCCTCGGCTGCGAGACCGACTTCGTGTCCCGCAACTCCGACTTCCAGAACCTCGCCGACGCCATCGCCGACGTGGCCATCGCAAACTGCCCCGCCGACCTTGAAGGCCTCAAGGCCTGCAAGATGCCCGACGGATACACCGTGGCCGAGGCAGTAGAGGCACAGACCGGCAAGACCGGAGAGAAGCACGTCCTGGTGGGCTACGCCCTCGTGGAGGCTCCTTTCGTGGCCGAATACATCCACAAGATCAATGGCAAGCTTGGCGCATTGGTAGGCTTCAACAAGCCCGTCAGCGAGGCTCTCGCCAAAGGTGTGGTGATGCAGGTCGCTTCTATGAACCCTGTGTCCATAGGCATAGCTGACTGCCCTCAGAGCGTACTGGACAACGAGAAAGCCGTTGCCGTCCAGAAGACCAAGGACGAGATGGTCCAGAAGGCCATCGACGCCGCCCTTAAGAAAGTGGGCATCAATCCCGCTCACGTGGACAGCGAAGACCATATCGAGTCCAACACCGCAAAGGGCTGGATCACTCCCGAGCAGGCTGCCCAGGCCCGCGAGATTATCAAGACCGTCGGCGAGGAGAAGGCCGCAAGCCTGAACCCCGCAATGATCGAGAATATCGCAAACGGCCGCGTGCAGAAATTCCTCAAGGAGCAGACCCTCGAGGAGCAGGAGTACCAGATGAGCGACGACAAGATCTCCGTCAAGGCCGCTATCGCAGCCGAGGACAAAGAGGCCAAGGTGGTCGCCTTCAAGCGCTTCTCCCTCAACGACTAATCATCAGTCACCAATACAAAAGCCGGCAGGAATCCCTTCCCGCCGGCTTTTTTATGCCTTTGGGAGCGCCGTGGTATTGAAATTGCATCTTTTTTAATAAATTTGCGTTTATAAGACTGGTAATTTTTCTTTTTAAACTATGACACTCAAACTAAGAGCCACTGTTGTGCTATGCACCATGCTGCTATGCTATTTGGACGCCGGCGCGCAGTCGATTCCAATTAACCCCAAGTTCGGCGTCATTTCCGATGAAGAGCTTAAAATGGCGGAATACCCCCAGGATACTTCGGCCGCTGTGCTCATTCTATACCGAAAGATAGATGTGGACGCCACGATAACAAACGTAATGGGCTTTACCCGCAGGGTAACCCACACAGAGCGCTTCAAGGTGCTTAAAGAGTCTGGCAAGAAGCACGGGGACTACAAAATATATTACTCCATTGCTACAGATCCAAGAGAGTCGGTCAGCAATATCAAAGTAGTCACCTACAATATTGAAAATGGCAAAAAAGTGGTTGATAAACTGCCACGCAAGCTTATTTTCGACGAGGAAGTATCGGAAAAAAGACGGGCCGTATCGTTCTCTGCGCAGAATGTACGCGTAGGTTCAGTGGTGGAGGTCTCGTTCACTTACACATCTCCACGGGTGGCCAATATCGGAACCTTGTATCTACAGACCAGCTACCCCATCAATCTGTCCGAGGTTGTTTTCTCTTACTGCGACTATTTCAAATTCAATCGCATCATGCGGGGATATGTACCGAGCATGACCACAGAATCTTCCACACCCGGCAGAGTTAGCTTTGACAACGGAGGATCGCTGGAATTCAACACCATAACCGACACCCACAGGGCTGTTGACGTGCCGGCATACAAGCCATCCCCGCACTGCTACTGCCCCGACTTGTATCGCCTGGGGTGCACTTACGACCTTCGCCTGATCAACATTGCCAATCAGTATTTTAAGGACTACAGTACCACTTGGGAACAAGTTGATGAAGAACTGCAGGCGAATGGTTTTATTAAAGAATTCCACGCAAAATCGCGTTTTGCCGAACAGGCCGCCCAGGCCAAGGCAAGTTCAGAGGACGAAGCGGCACAAGTGGTAGCCATTCGCAACGCTGTACTTGATAAAGTGCATTGGAACGATTATCTAAACATTCTTCCCGAATCGGCAAAGGCTTATAAAGCACAGGAAGGTGATTCTGCCGATATCAACGCCCTTGTGGCATCGGCGCTCAACGACGCCGGGTTTAAAGCAGAACCGGTATTCGTTAAAACCCGCGACTGTGGGCTGCTGCTCGACTACCATGTCAGCTCTGATGACTATAATGCCGTGGTGCTGGAAGTCATAGCTCCATCCGGAAAGATTTGGTATATGGAAGCAGCCGATAAGAATTCATATCTTAACGTGTTGCCGACCAACTACTTGGTCTCCAAAGCCCGTCTGGTGCCACTTAAAGGCCCGGGGCATTGGGTGGACCTTTCCCAATTGAGCCGCAACCAACTCATTGACTCGGTAAAGATGGAAGTAGCTGCTGACGGAAGTATCAACGGCACCCGAAGCCAACATTGCTACAACAACTGGGCGGCTACGCTAAAAAGTGCCTGGCACAGTTTCGATGATGATGAAAAATTTGCAGAGGACATTGAGGGTGACGATCAAATAGAGATAGAAGACATGACCTTCCAGGGTGCCGACCAGTGGAGCCCTGACGCCGTTTTGGATTATTCTTTCTGCTCGCAGGCAAGCAAGTCCGGTGACCTTATATACGTTCGTCCGTTCCTGTCTAAATATCACGAAGAAAGCGATTTCAGGGAGCCAGAGCGCATGATTCCGGTAGAATTCCCGTACCCAGAAAGTATAGTATATACCGCATTCATCTTTATTCCCGAGGGATATACTGTTGAGTCCATACCTCAAACGGTATCGCTAAACTGCGCCGTTCTGGGTAGCCGCACCATAGCTCAGTGCCAGTTTGATGGAGACCGTACAATATCGTTTAACTATCGTTTTACCCGTAACGGGTGTAACCTGCTCGCCGATCAATACAAAGACCTCCGCGACTATTGGGCTCATCTGTGCAGCCTTTACAGTTCAACCATCGTTTTGAAGAAGAAATGATACGCCGCCGCTCTATTTTGTTTCTTATGGCGGTATTGCTGTCACTGACTGCGGCTGGCCAAACACCAGATGCTGTGGTTATCTCCCATAACGAGAGTTTTACCCTCCAGTCATCCCAAAGCGGCGTGTACAAAGTGAGCGCAGAAGTATTGGTAAACAACGAGAACGGGGTTTCCCAGGCTACTCCCCTAATCTATACCGACTCTTTCCGGAGTGTCGGCACATTCAGCGGAGAGCTGGAAACGGGCGGTCGCAAGCTTAAGTTCGGCAAGAAAGACCTTTACACCCAGTCCATCTCTTCCGGCCTTGCGGAAGACAGTTTTATATCGGGCTACAGTCCTTCGGGGCACTATCCTTTTACCGTCCGCTATGAGTACACTGTGAACTACAAAGGAGGAGTAAACACCTTTCCTGTGTTCTTGCCTCTTGCTTCCGACAACGTACTCCTTAAATCGGCTTCCTACAAACTAGATCTGCCTACGGAAACTCAAATCGTTTGTTACTCAAGCAATGTCACCCCGCTCCAAGTATCGGAACAAAAAGGACGCTCTATTTACGAGTGGCAGGTAAAGGATTTCCAGCCCATCCAGGACGAGTTCCTTATGCCGTCAACCCGTGAGATGGTGCCTATGGTATATGCTGCGCCCAAGAGCTTTTCTTACGCCGGGACCACCGGCACTCAGGCCGACTGGAAGGAATACGGCCTGTGGCTGAGTAATATAAGCCAGGGCACTGATACCCTGTTCCCGGAAACGCAAGCCAAGTTGCAAGATATGACCAAAGACTGCAAGAACTCCTATGAGAAGCTGTGCGTCCTGTACCAGTACCTGCGTGAAAAGACCCGCTACGTAGCAATCGAACTGGGGATAGGCAAGCTGAAGCCCATCGCTGCAGCAGAAGTGGACCGCAGCGGATTCGGGGACTGCAAAGCCTTGTCCAACTATCTATCCGCCATGCTTAAAGCCGTAGGCGTACCATCCATTTACTACATTATCAATACCCACAACAAAGATCTCATGCCAGGTTTCACCGCCACGGGGCAGATGAACCACGCCATGCTCGCAGTTCCCTTGCCGGAATTGAAAGACACGGTGTTTGTAGAATGTACCAATCCCAAAATTCCCCTCGGCTACAGGCACGAGGATGTAGCTGGGCACGAGATTGTGCTCATCAAGCCGGAGGGAGGAGAGCTTGTACGCGTGGGCGCATACCACGACTCCCTGAGTTGCTGCAAGCAGGAATTCGATGTTGCACTTGCCGCTGACGGCAGTGCCACGGTGAACGTAAGCAGGCATTTGATGCTCGACTACACCGAGAACTACTATAGTTGGGGAGACCTTAAACCCGACACTCGCGAGCAAATGCTCACCGCCGGCCTCAAACTTCATCCGGAAGATGTAAAGATACTCTCCGAGAGTGATAATTTTGCTGATTACGGCAAATGCGGCCGGGGGTTCTGTCCCCGCAAGACCATTAACTATAGTTTTCGGACACTCCGCTACGCCCGCATTGAGAGCGGACGCATATTCATTCCTCTGAATCCAGTGAGTAAACGGCTCCCCATCCAGAAGAAAGTGCGTGTAAACGACATAGAAATCCCCTCTGGCTATACAAGTTCCGACATGATCCGGATACACATTCCCAAGGGCTATGATATCGAGAGCCTGCCGGAGTCGGTGTCCTTCGACACGCCCTGGGCAGAGTTTAAATCGTCAGTGGAGAGACATGACGACAGCATTTACATAGTTCAGACTTTGCAGTTCAAGAAGTACCGTTCCGGGTCGGACACTTATGCCCAGTTCCGCGAGTTTGCCCGCAAAGTGAACCGTTGCTACGATGCCGACCTTGTGCTGACAGCTAAAAACTAGCCTGGGCCGATTTGCTGCAGATTACGCCAAGACCCCTGAACCCCGCAGGTTCGGGGGTTACGCTTACCTGAAGGGCCCACTCTCCTCCTTCCGAGGGGACGACTCCGCTGCGGTACCTTACGCGCAGCGAATCGGCCGGATAGTAAACCGTCTCGGAAAAATACCTGCCCGAAGGCGAGCGCCACACCACGTTCAGAGGGAAACTGACCAGAGTGTCACGCTGAAAGAGGGGACGGTCGATAAGCGTGTAGAAAGCCAGATCGTAAGCGGCAAGGGTGTCCGACATGTCCAGTGTGAAGCTGTACTCCCCCGACTTGTCGGAGCGTACAAACTGCTCGTATGACGAAGGCTGGGCGCAGCAGGTCAGCAGCACCGCTAAGGCAATCAGGCTGAGAGGGCGGCGCATCACTGCTTATCTCCCTGCTTGCGGCCGTGGCGGCCGTTCTTCTTGCGCGAGCGCTTGCGCTTGGGAGCGTCGAAGCGGGAAATGCTGTCGTCACCTACCGCAGTTACAAATTCGGGGATGTAAGGCTCCGGCTCGGTGCGGAGCGACTCGGGCTTCTGCCCGGCACGGTTCATCTCCAGAATCTCACGCACCTCGGCGGCATCAAGGGGATAAAGGTCGGCATCGGAGTTGCGGTCGTACGAGAAGTACATAATCTCCCTGAGGATGTCGGTCTTGCGCAGATATGCCAGACCGTCCTCGAACTCCAGAGGACCCTGGACGCGCGGAATGCGCGACTGGGCATCGAGATAATTGGCCACCTCGTAATTGAGGCAGCACTTAAGCTTGCCGCACTGCCCCGCCAGTTTCTGCGGGTTAAGCGAAAGATCCTGGCAGCGTGCCGCAGAGGTGGATATGCTTTGGAAAGATGTGATATAGTTGGCGCAGCAAAGTTCCCTTCCGCACACCCCAAGGCCGCCTATGAGACCGGCCTCCTGACGGGCGCCTATCTGCTTCATCTCTATGCGTATGCGGAACTCCTCGGCAAATACCTTGATAAGCTGTCGGAAGTCAACGCGGCCGTCGGCTATATAGTAGAAGATGGCCTTCGTACCGTCGCCCTGGAACTCCACGTCACCGATTTTCATCTCCAGCCCAAGCTCGGCGGCAATCTTGCGGGCTTTGATCATGGTGTCATGCTCGCGGGCTATCGCTTCCTGCCACTTCTGGATATCAAGGGGCTTGGCTTTGCGGTATATTTTCTTGAATTCGGTAGTCTCCGGATTTACGCCCTTGCAGGCCATCTGGCGGGCCACAATAGGGCCGTTGAGAGTAACTATCCCAAGGTCGTGGCCGTTGGTCGCCTCCACAATCACCAGGTCACCCACGCTGAGCTTCTGCTGCGAATCGTTGACATAGAAGCCCTTGCGGGTGTTTTTGAAACGCACCTCGAAAATGTCCGGACAGGTGCCGTCGTCCATTCCCTTTAGCCAGTTGCGGTCCGACAGCTTGCAGCAGCCGGCCCTGTAGCCGCAGGATATATCTTCGCCGTCTGCCCCGCCGGTAACGGTGCAGCCACGGAAGCAATCGTATTGTATGGTCTCGTTGTCCATCAGCACAAACTTGAAAGGCGGTTCACCAAGTCGGTGAACACGATTTTGGTATTTACGTTCCTGTCCACAAGGCGGGCGGCCCTGTCAAAACAGGCGGCAGCGGCCCTGGGGAAGGTTTTTTTAAAGCGCGGTGCCCACTCTGACGCCTTACCGGAAGAGGTGGCCGGCAGGTCCAGCCCTTGCTGGGCAATGAACAGGTTGCGCATCGCGTCGGCTGCAAATTTACAAAAAGCTTTTGCATTTTCCCTCGAGGGAAGAGCCGAAATCTTTTCGCCCGCCTCCAGGGCGGCGAAAAGGTCTCTCGAGCTCAAGGCATCCATCAGAGTATCAAGCAATTCGGGAGAGTCAAAATCAGGTGCCCTCAGAGCATCTCCGAGCTGGAAATGCTGACAGCGCGACCAGATGGTGCGGAGCACCTTCTCCGGAGCATGGGTGATAAGGATGAAGAGAGTCTTCTCGCTGGGTTCCTCTATCGATTTAAGGAGACGGTTGGCCGTTTCCTGATTCATCTTTTCGGGCAAGTATATAACTACGCTCCGCCATCCGCCTTCCAGGGCGCTCAGCGAGAGGCTGGAGAGCACTTCCTTGGCCTCGGCCACGGCTATGAGCGAACTCTTGCCCTCTATGCCCAGGGCGGAGTTTAATTCGGCCTCGGTAAAGGAAGGATTGGCAAGGGCAAGCTCCCTGAACTGAGGAGCGAGAGAACTTGAGGTCTGGGGCGAGGTTGTGGGAAAAATGAAATGCACATCGGGGTGTATGAGTTTGGCCACCCGGCCTCCCGCCTCCCCGTACAGATACTTAAGGAAACCGACGGCAAGGCCGAAAGCCGGACCTCCGTCGGGCTCGGAAAACATAATGGCATGGGGCACGCGCCCTGCATCTACCATTCCTTTCAGTATCTCCTCAATGTTCATTTGGTGCGTATGGCGTTATATTTGGCGATAGCGTTGAGCATATCCTTGTGAGCGGTGGGCGCAAAAGCATCTAGCTCCTCGATGGCTTTGGAGACAAAGAATTCCAGCCTGGAGGTGGCGTACTCTATCCCTCCGTTGCTTATTACAAAGTCCCTCAGCTGAGTGCAGTATTCCGGATGGGATGTAATGTCACGTACCATTGCTCGGATGGCGCCTTGGTCGGAATAGCCACGGAGAGCGCCCAGCAATGGAAGGGTAATTTTATGTTCCTTCAGGTCAAGGCCCACCGGCTTGCCTATTTCGGATCCCTCGGTGTAGTCGAAAATATCGTCCCTAATCTGGAAGGCCATGCCCAGGGCCCTGCCATAATGGCCGGCAGCCTCACAGAGCCTCTGGTCGGCATCGACGGAGAGAGCACCCACGCGGCAGGCAGTCTCGAAGAGCGATGCAGTCTTGCAGTATATAATGCGCAGATAGTCCTCCTCGGTAGTATCTGCCCACTCGGCCTTCTGAAGCTGGAGCATCTCGCCTTCCGCCAGCTGGCTCAATGTATTGGAGAACAGCTTGATTGCCCCGTCTCTGTGCTTGGAATCCACCACGTGAGCCATTGCCTTCGAGAGCCAAAAATCGCCGACCAGCACGGCAGCCGAAGGCCCCATGAGGGCGCAAAGCGTAGGCTGTCCACGGCGGGTCGAACTACGGTCGGCAACATCGTCGTGCATCAGGGTGGCATTGTGGAGCATCTCCACTGCAGCGGCATAACGGCTGGTGTCGCTGTTTGCCTCGCCCAGGGCGCCGGCAATGAGCAGCAGGAGCATGGGACGCAGCTGCTTGCCCGAATTAGCAATCAGCGAGGCGTTGACCTGTTCCAGGAGTTCGATGTCGGAGTGCAGGGAGCCGGCGACAAGCCGTCCGAACTCGTCCCAACTTTTTCCCAGCAGGCGTATGACATCATCCCGGTTCACAGCAGAGCCTCTATTTCATTGGTTGTGGAACAGATATGAAGAATCTTGCGGTCTTCCGGAGTTAACATGTTTGCAGCCACAAAATGGTCCAGAAGCGCCGCAAGCGGGTCGTAGAAACCGCCGATGTTAAGCACTGCAAGTTTGCCGTGGAACTGTCCGAGCTTTGCCAGAGTAAAAGTCTCGAAAAGCTCGTCCATAGTGCCTATGCCGCCGGGAAGGGCTATTACAAGGTCCACTCCCTCGCGCATCTTTTCTTTGCGTTCGGCCATGGTGTCCGTCCACTCAAGGTCGGTAAGGGCAGGATGCTCTAGTCCGCGCATAAAGGCGGGAAGTACACCCCGCACACGAGCTCCACACTCGGCAGCGGTCTCACAGACCACGGCCATGGTGCCCTTGACAGTGCCGCCCGACACTATCTCATAGCCCTTGTCGCACGCGGCCTTGACCAGGCTGCGGGCGGCAGAATTGTATTCGGGAGCTATGTCCTTTACTGCAGAGCAGAAGAACAGGACCCGCATTACAGATAGAGGTTGATCTTGGCCTCGAGTTCCTGCTTGGGCATCACTCCCACGGTACGGTCAACCACCGCCCCGTTCTTGACAAACACAAGGGTGGGGATGTTGCGGACGCCGAACTGAGCGGCAATGTCCTCGCAATCGTCCACGTTGCACTTGGCAATGGTGGCGCGGCCTTCAAACTCCGCGGCAAGGTCGTCCACTATAGGGCTGAGCATACGGCAAGGGCCGCACCAAGTGGCCCAGAAATCTATCACCAGCAGTCCCGGAACCTCTAGGTACTCCTGAAAATTGGTTGATGTAATTACTTTATCCATATTCCACAAATATATAAAAATATTTGGATAATAGAATATTATTCGCGCCTTGTATCCACCATACCACAGTGCTGTTTGGTGGTCATACCCCTGTGTCTTGCCTGGCAAAGCGAGCCACGGCCCAAGCGGCTCCCGGCGGATTCCGGCGCCAAGGGTCCATCCGCCGGCACCCCTGGCGACGTTTCCGGGCGCTTTCGGCGCCAAAGGTCCAACCGCCGGCACCCATGGCGACGTTTCCGACGGATTCCGGCGTCAAAGGTCCAACCTTGGGCGGCTTTTGCCACAAATATCCGTGTTATTTTGCGCTTTACTGCCGTAGGTGATACCCCGCTCCGTCCGCCGTACCTAAAAACGCTCTTTTCACGCACGGCAGGGGAAGCTATTTTGATTAATACAGTGCGGTTTGGTGGTCATCGAAGTGGCGGGCAAACGGCATTTTGCCACCTTTTTGCTGTTTGCCCGCACACAGAAGAACCACTAAACAACAGTTATGCAAAACAATAGTTAAAGTACAGTTGAGCAGAGCGAATATAACACAAGTTTTTGTTCACTTTAGCGTTGATGCGTTGCACCTCGGAATATAATCCAGCAAAGAATGACTCATCAAGCGAAGCAAATTCAGGGTATGCCACGCACAAAATGCGGCTTTTTATGTCAAAGCGATAGATTCGTTGCTGCTTTTGACACAGATTTCCGTGTTTTGTGCGCTTTTAGCCAGATTGACGCCACTTTTGCCACAAATCCCGTGTTTTTGTGCGCTTTGCGACCGTAGGTCCTAACAGCTCTCCTCCACGTTCCAAACGAAGGCGCGGAGACCAAGGTCGGGGGTCGCCTCGTCCTTGGCTTTAAGGGAGCCGAGGATAGGCTGGACCTTCTCATCCTTGACAAAGGTCAGGATGGCATGGTTCTGCTCGGGCCATGCGTGGCTCCCCATATGGGGGATGCCGTTGAAACCTCCCTTGCCCTGCACATCGGTCCAGCGGGTATATCCCCTCTGGCGGTGATTCTCAAGTATGGCCACGATCTCGTCGCTGTAGGCCTGGTTGTAACTTATGAATATGGCTTTCATTGCTGCTTTGCGAGTTTCTTCTTCTTACGTTTTTCCTGCCCCATGCAAATGGCGCAATAGAGCGTGGGGATAAGCACCAGGGTCACTAGTGTGGAGATTGACAGACCCCAGCACACCGTAACGCCCAGCGAACGCCACAGCTCAGAGCCCTCGCCGGTGCCTATAGCCATAGGGAGCATACCCAGCACGGTGGTGAGCGTGGTCATAAGGATAGGCCTCAGACGGCTGCGGGCGGCGGTGGTGGACGCATCGCGCACGTTCATACCGCGCTCACGGAGCAGTATAGTGTAGTCAATCAGCACGATACCGTTCTTGACCACGATACCGAGCAAGATGATGATACCCACCAGCGACATCATACCGAGGTTGACTCCCGATATGGCAAAGCCGATGAGCACGCCGACCACGGCGAACGGCACGCTGAACATAATCACGAACGGACTCATGAACGACTCGAACTGCGACGCCATGACCATATAGACCAGAATGATAATGAGCACTATAAGGAGGAACAGGTCGGCGAACATGTCTTGCTGGTCCTCGTAATCGCCCGCAATCTGGATATTCAGTTCCGAAGGGATATCGGTAGAATCGATGGCTCTTTGCGCCGCTGCGACAGCCTCGGAAAGCGCTTTCCCGCGTCCAACTATACCCGTTACGGTAATGAGCCTCTCGCGGTCTTTGCGCTCGATGGTAGGCGGGACGAGCGTTTCTACTATGGTGCCAAGTTCCTTCATGCGTACGGTATTGCCCTGGGCGCCCGTGACCGTAATGTTCTCCATATCCTCGATGCTGGTGCGGAACTCAGGAGCGTAGCGCACGCGGATGCTGTACTCCTCGCCGTCCTCGCGGTAGTAGGAGGCCACCGTTCCGCTCATGGCAGCGCTGAACGCCGATCCGGCCGTGGTGGAGTTGAGCCCGTTGACAGCCAGCTTGGTACGGTCGAAGTCCATCTGGAACTCGGGGGTGTACTCGTCGCGGCTGAGTGTCACCTGTGCAAATGCAGGGTCCTGCAACATCTTGGTCTGCAACTCCTTGGCTATGCGGTCGGTGGTTTCGAAACTATAGCCGTACACTTCGACCTTGATGGATGACGCACCGCCCATTCCGCCGCCGCCTTCGGTCACCATGGCCCGATGTATGTCGGGGTGGCGTTTGAGGATGCCGCGTATTACATCGGCAATCTCGGCGCTGGTGCGCTTGCGGGTGCTGCTGGTTCCGATGCGCACGTTCATCGAAATCACGTGCGTACCGTTATTCTGCATATTGGCGAATGTATTGTCGGTATCGGCCTGGCCGAAGGTGACGTTGATCCGCTGCGCCTCGGGCACCTCCGCGCATACCTCGTCGTACACCTCGAAAGCGAACTGCCGGGTCACATCCTGCGCCGTACCCATAGGCAACTCGATATTGCAGGAGATACGGTCGGAGTCGCCGCGGGGGAAGAACTCGGTCTTGATGCCCGGAGCGAGCAGCAGCACGGTAACTACGAATATGATGGCAAAAGCCGAAATCACAATCGCCCTGCGCCCTGTAGCCCAATGGATGACATGCCCGTATCCTCTTGATATCCAATTGATAAAGCGGTTCACCGGACCGAATACGGCATTATACACACGGCCGTGCTTCTCGTTGGGTTTGAGCCAGCGGGAGCAGAGCATGGGCACAAGGGTAAGAGCGGCCGTAGTGGACACTATCATAATGATGCTCACAATCCATCCCAGCTGCCTGAACATCATTCCCGCCATGCCGTTGATCATAGTAAGCGGCAGGAACACGCACAGCATGGTAAGGGTAGATGCGATAACCGAAATACCCACTTCGGACGTGCCGTGCACCGCCGCCTCCTTGGGCCGTTCGCCCCTGGCAAGGTGGGTCGACACGTTCTCCAGCACCACTATAGCGTCGTCCACCACCATGCCTATGGCTATGGCCAAAGCAGACATTGAAATGATATTCAGCGTGTTGCCCGTGGCGAACAGATATACCAGCGAGGCCAGGAGCGCCATAGGAATGGACAGCACGATGATAAATGTCGACTTGATATTTCCGAGGAACAGGAACACCACCAGCATAACCACCAGGAAGGTGATGATGATGGTATCACGGAGAGTCTTGATGGTGTTGATAATCTCCGTCGATCCGTCAACCAGGATGCTCACCTCGATATCAGCAGGAAGCGTGGGCTCGATCTTGGCGAGCTGCTTCTTGATGCCCTTGATTACGTTGACGGTGTTGGCGCCTGACTGCTTCTGGATAATGATTCTGGCCGAGCGCTCGCCGTTGGTGTAGGACTCCTGCTCGCGCTCTTCGCCGCCGTCGCGTATGGTGGCCACGTCGCGCAGGTACACGGTCCTGCCGCCCACGGAGCCGAGCACTATGTCAAGCAGTTCCGACGGGTCGGTGAATTCCTTCTGCACACGGAGAGTGTAAGTATTGGAACCTATGTCGATGTTTCCCGAAGGGAGGTTGCGGTTCTCGGCAGCGATGATGTTGGCTATAGTGCTCACGCTCAGGTTATAAGCCTGAAGACGGGTAGGGTCGCAGTAAACCTGTATCTCGCGGGTCGGCGCGCCAGCCACGCTGATAGTACCCACTCCGGGCACACGGGCCAGAGGCGTAGCCAGACGGTCATCCAGAATCTTGTCGAGGCCCTGCAGGCTCTCGTTGGCAGTAGCCGTGAGGAGCATGATGGGCATGTCGTCGGCGCTGAACTTGAATATGACGGGCATCGAAGCGCCGTCCGGCAATACCGAATTAACCATGTCCAGCTTGTCACGGACGTTGTTGGTGGCCTCTTCTATGTCGGTGCCGTACTCGAAAGTAAGCGTAAGCAGCGATACATTCTCCTTGGAGCGGGAATTGAGCTCCTTGAGGTTCTCCACGCCGTTCAAGGCGTTCTCGAGCACCTTGGTGAGGTTGGTCTCTATATCGGCGGCGTTGGCTCCCGGGTATGAAGACATCACCATGATGGTATTGGAATCGAACTCCGGGAACTGGGCTATACTGGTACGGCTCAGGGAGAAGATACCGAATATCATAAAGGCGATGAAGACGAGGGCCGTCGTCACCGGATTGTTGACAGCTTTGCGGTAGATGCTCATTGCTTATCCTATTTGAACGGCCTGCCCCGCCTTAAGCGCGGAATTACCTTTGACTACCACCTGCTCTCCCTCTTCGAGTCCGGAGAGTATCTCATACTTGCCGTCGAAGTGGCGGCCCAGGGTGACGACCCTCATCTCGGCTTTGCCCTCGGGATCTACCACAAACACGGAACGGGTGCCGGCTCCCTGCATCTTGAGCACCGCAGTATCGGGAAGAACGATGTTGAAAGTACTCCCGAAATTGACGGTAACCCTGGCATACATGCCCGGACGCAGTTCCCTGCGGGTGTTGGGCACCGTGACCTCAACGTTGAAAGTATGGGTCGCAGGGTCCATTGTAGGGTACAGGCGGTTAACGGTGCCGCTGAACTCCTTGCCCGGAAGGGCGTCGGCGGTGATGCTCACGGTATCGCCCTTTTTGACGCGGGTATAGTCTGTCTCGGAGATGCCCACGAGTATTTTGACAGGCGTAATCTGCTGGACGGTATAGATGGGCTGCCCCATGGTGAACATATCGCCCCTGTCGTAGTTACGGGCGGTGATGACACCGCTCACGGGGCTGCGCAGGATGGTGTTCTCTTCGATATTGCGGCAGCTGCTCTTGCTCACGTTGAAAGCCAGCTCCAGCTGGTCGAAATCGGCTTGTGAAATACCGCCCTGACTAAGCAGGGTGCGTACCCGCTCGAGCTCGGTCTCGTCGTTGCGGAGCTTGAGCTGGGCCTGCTCCAGCTGCACCTTGTCCATCTCGGCAAGTACCTGGCCCTTGGCCACGAAGTCGCCCACCTCAACATTGAGCTTCTGTATACGCCCCGTGCCCTGCGGAGCTATGTTGTTAACCACCTTGGCCTGGACGGTCGAGGAATAAAGCGAAGTCTGGGGTACGTTTTCGCGGGCGGCGGCCACTACGCTCACAAGCGCGACCTGCGGCTCCTGTGGGGCCTGCTGCGTGGCGGGAGCCTGATTGTTCTGTGATCCGCAACCGGCTGCCATCAGCACAGTTGCTACAAGAAGGAATGATTTATTCATTGTTTGCTGTTTTATCGAGGAAGTCGGCGCCGAGGGTGCCCTCGAGGTCGGATTTGGCGGAAAGATAATTATATATGGCCTGGCAGACGCCTAGCTGCGACTGGGTAAGAGCAAGCTGGGCGTCGTTAAGATCGGTGAGAGTACTGCGGCCCACGTCGTACGACTTGCGGGCAATCCCGTAGGCCTTGGTGGCAGTTTCAACGGCACTGCTGGCCGAAGCGTGACTCTTGATGGCAGTCTCCATGGTGCCCAGATACTGGCGGACGGCAATTTGCAGCTGCCGCTCGGTATTGGCCCTCTGGATGTCAAGTTCAGCAGCCTGCACTTTTGCCGCTTTGACAGCGTGATAACGCTTGCCGCCGGCAAAAATGGGAATATTGAGGCTAAGGCCGACATATGAGTATGGCGACCATTTGTACTCGCTGAACTTGAAATCGTTGGTCATGGCGTTAAGGCTGTACGAGAAAGCCAGGGCCAGTGAAGGCAGTGATGCATATTGCTGCAACTTTATGCTGGAAGCAAGCTGCCTTGCCTGAATATCCAGCTGGCGCAGAGTGGAGTTGCCGCTAAGGTCTTCGTCGGGGCGGGGATCGGTGAGCATGGCGTCGGCGTAATCGGCAAGCGAGCCGGCCACATCGATATCCGAATCGAGAGCCACTCCCATAACAGCCTTGAGCTGCCACAGGCCAAGATCGACGGAATTCTCGGAGTCGTACACATTTGGCACCGCATTGGCTACGGCAGTCTTGGCCCTGGTAAGATCGAGTTCAGAGGCCCTCTGCGCGTTATACTTCTGCTCGGTAAGCTTGAGATTCTCGACGGCATTGTCGTATACCGATTTATAAACTGCTGCCGCCTCCTTGGCCAGAAGCACAGTAAAGAACGCTTTCTTGACCTGGGTAACAGTTTCCAGACGGGAACTGCGGGCCTTTTCGACCGCAAGTTCAACGTCCTGACCGGATATCTGGATACTCTTCCAGAGCTGCGCGTTAACAAGGGGCATACTGGCCGAGACGCCCGTGGACCAGGTGTTCCAGCGGCCGACTTCGAATCCGTCGCGTGAGCGTCCGCCCTGCTCGGATGAAGAGTCGCCACTACCGCCCATTCCGGGGATGTCGAAATCCATGTACATCACCTGTTTCTTGATGGTACGCTGATAGTTGGCCGTGCCGTCCACTTGAGGGAAAAGTGCAGCGTAGGAGCCTTTACGGGCATAACCTGTGCGCTCTATTTCAAGATCGGCAACCTTTACAGATGCATTCTCGCTCAGGGCAATCTTGAGAGCGTCGTCCAGGCTCAGGACTTGCTGCGCGGAGCATATTTGTGAGGCCGCTAAAATAAGGCCTGCAAGAGATATAAATAACTTTTTCATGCTACTCTAACGAGCGCATTTTTGCTACAAAAATTATACCACCTGCAGGCTTGTTTATACGAGTCAAAAACTCTATCTTTGAAGAAATTTTTACGCTATGGATTTACTCGCAATACGTTGGAATGTGGATCCGGTGCTCATCCATCTCGGGAGCTTCGGAATTCGCTGGTATTCACTGCTTTTCGTGTCGGGCTTCATCATCGGCTGGTATTTGTTCCGCTGGTTCTTCCGCCGCGAGGGTATCTCCGAAAAACTGCTTGACCCGCTTCTCTATACCCTTCTGATAGCAACCATCGTGGGCGCCCGCCTAGGGCACTGCATTTTTTATCAGCCCGAATACTACTTTGGCACCTGGAAGGGCTTCCTGGAAGTGTTCCAGCCTTGGAAGGGCGGGCTGGCGAGCCACGGAGGAGCCATAGCTCTTATACTGGGAATGTGGTGGTTCTCAGCCCATTACGGCAAAAAGAACGACTTTGACTTTATGTGGATCCTGGACCATCTGGTCATAACCGTAGCGTTTGCCGGCTGCCTCATCCGCCTTGGCAACCTGTTCAATTCCGAGATTTACGGCGACCCTACTTCCCTTCCCTGGGGCGTAGTGTTCGAGATTCGCGGCGAGACCGTCCCCAAGCACCCCGCCCAAATGTACGAGTCGCTAAGCTACCTCATACTGGGCTTTATCCTGCTCTGGCTCTACGCCAAGAAACTGGACAAACTGCACAGAGGTTTCTTCTTCGGAACGTTCCTTCTGTGCTGCTTCGGGGTCAGGTTCCTGATAGAGTTCGTCAAAGAAGAAAGCACCGATTTCAGCTTCCTCGGACTCAACACCGGCCAGGTGCTCTCAATCCCCTTCATCCTGCTTGGCATAGGGGTGCTGATATGGTCCGGAATAAAAAAGAAGCCGGCCGCGGCAGTTCATCCCGCACCGGCTCCTAAAGAGCAGACTCATTACGCTAAACCGCTGAGGTAGAGCGTTATTTCTTCTTGTTCATCATGTCGTAGAGCTTGGACATCCCGTCTTCGATAAGGGTGTAGCCCTTCTCTTCCGGGAGCTCGAAGTACTTGGCAGGCTGCTCGCCGACCTCGATACCTGCTGTCATCTGCACGAGTACGTCCTTTGACAGGGTGGCGAAAGGAATGCCGGTCTCGCAGTCGATGTAGCGGGTGATGGTCTTGTGAGCGCTGATCTTGCTCCAGCGGCCCATATAAACCTCATATTTGGCCTTGCCGTTATTGACGCGGCGAGTGAAAGAATTCTTGGTGTAGGTCTTGTCTTTGTCGAAAATGCGGTAGATAGTGACCTCCACATCTTTGCCGTTGACCTTTGTAGATACCAGCTGCACGGTGCCGTCGGCGAACTTGGTGTATTCGCGGCCGGTAGAAGCATCGTAGCGTACCTCGGAGCCGTTGGTAAGGATATAATCGCCGGAAATCTCCTTTGATACGGTGTAGTTCCTGGCAAAATAAGAAACCTTCGATGAAGCCATCTCTGGGCAAGAGGAAGACGCGTTGGAAGGCAGACCGAGCGAAGGGGTGTTCTGGGCAAGGAGGACGGTGCCCGCCAGGGTGAGCGCCGCAGAAAGGATAGATTTTATCATTTTCATATTCAATACATTTTTGCAAAAATACGCTATAGCTCTTACAAAACAAATACCAAAGTGCTATTTTATGTTCCGGAGCCCACAAAACGTCCGTCTTTCATTTCAAGGGTACGGTCACAGAGGGCGGCGAGGGACGGGTCGTGGGTAACGATTACAATGGTTTGCGACAGCGCGTCCCGGAGGCTGAAAAACAGGCGGTGGATCTCTTCTTTAGTAACCGAATCTAGGTTGCCGGTGGGCTCATCGGCAAAAAGAACGGCCGGTTTATTTACCAGGGCCCGGGCAATGGCAACCCTCTGCTGCTCGCCTCCGGAGAGCTCGGACGGCTTGTGGGAGGCACGTTCAGAGAGCCCTACCAAATCGAGCAACTCCCCTGCGGCCTTACGGGCATCCGACTCGGAGCACCCGGCAATAAGAGCAGGGATCATGATGTTCTCCACGGCGCTGAACTCAGGCAGCAGATGATGCTCCTGGAATACAAAACCTATCTTGCGCCCCCTGAAAGAGGCCAGGGCATCTCCTTTGAGGGAGCGCCCCGAGCTGTCAAATACGGTAACGCCGTCTATTTCAAGCACGCCTGAATCGGGAGCGGACAGAGTACCGAGAATCTGGAGCAAGGTGGTCTTGCCGGCGCCCGAAGCGCCTACTACCGAAAGCACCTCTCCTTTATCTACGCTTACGTCCACTCCTTTCAGCACCTCCAGGGAGCCGAAACTTTTATGTAAATCCCGGGCAGTAATAATCATAGCAGTGCAAAGATAAAAAAAAATCGCAGCAAAGCCGCGATTAAAGATTGAACCTCAGACCTGCGTCAAAGTTAAACATGAACGGCTTGTCCGTCCGCACCGACTTTGGCTGCCCCGGGCTGTGGAAATAGTATCGCACGGCAGGGTCGATATACAGGCCCAGCTTGTCTGAAAGCTTGAATTCCAGGCCCATACCCAAGGCTGCGGAGAACTGGAAGCCGCCGGCCTTGTCGGGCACTACGCTTGTGGGCGTGCCCATAAGGCGATAGTTATTGGCAACGCAATAATCGGCCGAACCGCCTCCCCAGGCGTAGACCTTCATGAGCTCGTCACGGGTGGAGAACAAATCGTAATAGACATTCACCGGCACGCCGACATAATGTACGGTGTGGAAAATGAGACCGTCATAAGCGGATGCTGCCGAGCCGGTGTACGTGCCCTTGAAGGAGCGTGTGAGCATGGAGTACTCGAGGCCGGTGCCCAACGAGAGCCTGTCGGCCACGCGGAAACGTGCTCCAAGGCCCAGCGTAAACGGCACACCGTAAGTGGAAGGGCCGCTCTCGCTTATGCCGGCATCCGGCGAACCGGAACCGGGAGCCATACGGCTGATACCGATACCTCCGTAAGAGATGTTGGAATCGTTGCCTCCCACGCCGCCGCTGGCATAAATGTTACTGAGGTCGATGCCCGCGCCGCGCGCAGCACCCTCACCCTCGATGATGCGGGCCCACTGCTCCGAATTATCCTGATCCTGATTGTCTTTTGGCCCGGCCGCACTCTCATCCACAACGGACGGCTCGTCGACTATAGCCTCCTGAGCATTATCCTGCTCCAAGCCGGAAGAGACCTCCTGAGAGGAAACAGCCCCGTTGCGTGACGCTTTGGGAGAGCGGCGCACCGGAGCGGCAGCAGCCTCTGCGGGGATAACTCCGGGCTCAATATCGGCCTGGGCGAGAAGCGTCGATGACTCTTCCTCCACCCCGGAGTCGGCGATGATTTGTATTTTGTCCGGACTAGCGTTCTGCGAGCCTCTGGTACCGGCAAAGAACAGACCTGCCACCAGCGCGGCCGCGACGAAGGCGGGCACTGCCCACTTCCACCACGCCGCTGCGGCGGCAGCAGAATCAAGACGGGCAGCCACTCCGCGCCATACGCGCCCGGGAACCTTTTCCCTGGCGTCGCGCATTACCGACTGGATATGTCGGTCGAAGTCTTGCCAATTGTCTTGCATGAATATATCTATTTCTTTCTTTCCAATATCTTGGCTTGCAGCATAGCTTTGGCGCGCAGCAGCTGCGAGCGGGACGTGCCTTCCGATATGCCCAGGGCACTGGCAATCTCGTTGTGGGCGTAACCTTCGATCACGTACATGTTGAACACCGTCCTGAAACCAGGAGGCAGGCTGCTGATCATAGCGCACAGCTCCTTGTAGCCCAGGTCCTGCACCGCCGAAGGGGCCTCACTGGAGATGCTGCGGGCCTCGGACACGTCCTCGGTGTCTTTGAGAACGTCGTTGCGGCGGAGGTTCATAAGTGCCGTGTTTACAAAGATCTTCCTCGCCCAACCTTCAAAGGAGCCGTCCCCGGAGAAGGTGTCAAGTTTGGCGAACAGCGTCACAAATCCGTCTTGCAGAACATCCTCTGCAGCACTTCTCTCGCCCATGTAGCGCAGGCATACTGCGAACATCTTTTCGGACAGAGAGTCGTAGATGGCTTTTTGTGCACGTCTGTCGCCTTCCTTGGCTTTTTCAATCGTCCAAGTATTAAGATGCGAATTGTTCTTAAAAAGTTGCATCAGGCTCCAAAAAATCTCAAAACCACAAATGATTATGCGAAAATAGACAAAAATTCAATACTTTTGTAATTGTATGAAGAAAGTCCTGATATGCTTACTGCTCATCGGCCGGGTGCTGACTCTGCCGGCGCAAAGCGCCCAAACCGACTCGGCAAGCGTGGAAAATGCGCTCCTTGATGCAGTTATGTATATCCAGGAAGGGCAGGCGGAGGCGGCTTACACCATTCTTGATTCGCTGAAAAATATTTCCCCCTCCAACGATGCGGTACATTACTATATGGGCCTGTGCCGCTACTCGCAGGGCGATTTCAAAAACGCCATCCGGCACATAAAGGAGGCCTCGGAGCTTGATCCGTCCAACAACTGGTACCTCGAGACACTCGCCAACCTGTACATCTACACCGGCGAGCCTGCCGAGGCCGGAGGGTTGTACCGCACGCTCGCCGAACGCAACCCCGAACGCTTCCGCAATTCACTTACCCTCGCCCTCATGGCCGACTCGTACCGTCTGAAAAGGGACTACAAAGCTTTCTTCGAAACCCTTACGGAACTGGTCCGCGACGAGAACACCGACGAGGAGCAGAAATACCAGGCCGTCACCGGAGCCCTCGGAGGCTTTGACCAGCGCACCTTTATCTCCATACTGCCTCAGATCGACACGCTGATGCAGTGCTTCACCCAGGCCGAGCCGCGCAGCGTCAATGCGCACCGTCTCAGGATGGAGATAGCAGCGACCCGCGGCGACAATGCCACCACCATCCAGGAATGCCGGACCCTTATGGAGCTCCAGCCCGATGACAAAGAGCAACAGCTGGTCAATCTTTCCATAATCGGAGATACCTATCACGCCATGGGTGAGACCCGCAAGGCTTACAAATGCTATGAGCAGGCTCTCAAAATCGACCCCGAATACTGCCCGGTGCTGAACAACTACGCCTACTACCTGAGCGAGCAGCGCCGCAGGCTCTGCAAGGCCTCGCGGATGAGCCGCATCACCGTCGAAAAAGAGCCCGACAACGCCACTTACCTCGATACATACGGCTGGATCCTGTTCCTGAGGGGTAAGGCCAAGGAGGCAAAGCCATATTTCAAGCACGCCATGATATACGGAGGCAAAGAGAGCGCCGTCATTCTTATGCACTATGCCATAGTGCTTGAAAAGCTTGGCGAGAAAGACCTTGCCGCATACTACCGCAACCTGTCTGAAAATAAAAAGAAATGAGAGTCTCCCGATACTTTGCCGCAATAGTGATTCTTTTGTCTTGCGTCCTGCCCGCAGGAGCGCAGAGCCTCTCGGCGTCGAAAGACCGCAAAGCGCGCCTCGAAAAGGATATAAAGACCCTTGAGAAGCAGCTCAGCTCGGTAACGGCCCGCAGCAACAGCGCCGCCACTCAGCTCGACCTGCTGCACGCCCAGTCGGAAGCGCGCCGGGAGCTTCTATCCGACAGCGAGCGCGAGCTCAGCAGCGTAAACGACAGCATCAGGGCATGCCAAAAGCAGATCAACGCGGTCCAGAACCGGCTGGACACCATGACCTTCTACTACGAGAAACTGGTCCGAAATGCCTACAAAAACCGCGACGCCCGCAGCTGGTACCTTTATATTCTTGCCAGCGAGAACCTTGCCCAGGGCATGCGGCGCTACGGGTACCTGCGCCAGCTCTCTACACAGATGAACTCGCAGGGACGGCGCATCATTGAAGAGCGCAAGCACCTCGAGGCTGAAAGGGCAAGGCTGGACACAATGCGCATGCAGGCAAAGGCGCTCCGCGACGAAAGAGCGTCGGAGCTGAACAAGCTCCGCAAAGAAGAAGACAAGTCGCGCGAGCTGGTAAAAGAGCTGCAGAAAGACCGCCGCAAATACCAGGATCAGCTCGCATCAAAGCGCAGGGAGGTTGAAGCCCTCAACCGCGAGATCGAGAGGCTCATCGCCGCCGCAATGGGCGACCAGGGCGGCAAGAACAAGGGCAAGACCGGAGGCAAGAAAACCACCACAAAGATAGACCAGGCACTCTCGAACGAATTCTCCGCCAACAAGGGCAAACTGCCGTGGCCGGCCGAGGGAAGGGTTGTGAGCCATTTCGGGCGCAACCCCCATCCGGTGTACACCAGGCTGGAGATGCCCTTCAACAACGGAGTCGGACTTGCCGTCGATAAAGACGCCACGGTGAAGGCCGTCTTCAACGGAGTGGTAAAGCAAATAGTTGTAGTTCCAGGCTACAACCAGTGCATACTGGTGCAGCACGGAGAGTATTTTACTTTCTACTGCAAGATGGGCTCGGTGGCGGTCAAGGCCGGCGACAAGGTCAAGACCGGCGACGTGCTCGGACACGTAGCCACAGGACCCGACGGAACGCAGCTCCACTTCCAGCTCTGGAAGGGGCGCGACCCGCAAGATCCTGAGAAATGGTTGCGATAGATTCTATTCGTCGCCGCTGACCCACACGAGAACGTGGCGGTCGAAAATCATGTACTCCAGGCTCAGCTCTTCCTCGTAACCGTCTTTGTTGATGAAGGTGGCGTCAAGCTCGCCTTCTTTTCGGGGACGCACAGCCTCGATTTCAATCTGCTCGGCAAAGTCCACCTTGTACTGCGACATCTTTTTGTACACGGCCTCCTTGGCGCACCAGTAGATGGCCAGTTGGATGCGGCGCTCGTCGGCATCGTCTTCCAGCTCGTCAAGCTCGTCTTCGGAGAGAGCTTTCTTTTCGACGGCGCTGAAGTCACGGTCCAGTGACTCGCAGTCGATGCCCACTTCTTCTATGTCGTTAAGGATTACGGCCACATACTTGTCGGTATGTGTGATGCTGATGTTGACGGAGTTATTCTCGATGTACGGCTTGCCATTGTCGTGGTGGCTAAGGTACACTTTCTCTTCGAACATTACGTCCAGAAGAGCCCGCACGGCAAGCTTCTGCTTGCGCAGCGATTCGCTTTTTATGTAAGAGATTTCTTCCAGTTCGTCGGAAGGGATGCTTGTAAGTGCCCGAAGCTCAGCCTCGGTTTCGGTGATTTGCCAGACGCCCAGTCGCAAGTGATAGTCGTCGTCAAGCTCTTTTTGTAGATATAGTGCCATATATTGTTATAACGGAGCAAATATAAACATTTTTTGTAATATGAAAAAATTCATATCCTATCCGAGGACAGGGTTGGGAACCAAATAATCGGTCCTGCACCCTTGTGGCGCAGGAATGCACCAACTCCCGGATTCGATCATTTTTTTGAATCGAGTCCCGAACATAGCTCCGTACCGGTTGATAAAGTATTCCTGGCGGTCGGCCCCCTCGAGAACAAACGAGCCCGCGCTTTCGGCTCCGGCCACACTAATCGCCTGCGCTTCATTACGCATGAGGCCGTACAGGGCAATCCCGAAAAAATGATACCAGGCGCCATAATTATCGCCATTCTCTTTAGAATCGTGACGAATGTAAGAGAGTTTCCGCTGAATTGCATCGCCCTCCCTCCCGCGGCGGTGAGGCCGGGCGGCAAGCACGTTCTCGCAAGTAAGGAAGGTGAGATAAATGTCCCCAGCGTTAAGCACATAGCTCTCTTCAAAGAGGTCGTGAAGCTGGACGCTCCGGTCGGGATATTCAAGTATGCGGGCCTTCAGCGCCTCCTCCTTGCCGGTCACGCAGAAAAGCGACGTCCAGCCGCAGGCAAGACAGAGGAACAATTTGCTTCTGCCCAGCAGCGGACACGGAAAATCGCTCTGCTTTCCGGCCACACGCCTGGAGAGCCTGTGCCAGTATCCATATTTTAGATATTCCCGGGCTTCGGGCGACCAGCGGTGCTCCTCTCCGATTACGGGAATGATATCGGGGAAATGGCTCCGCATCAACTCACAACACTTATTGAGCAGCCGCTCATTGTCGATAGGGACTGTTTTTCCTATGCGGAAAGGGTCGGAGCGCATCTTTTCTTTTTCCAGTTCGGCCTGTGGCAGCCCGCCGCCGAGAATGGAGAGCAACTTGACCGGAATGGTATCCAGTTTCCTTATAAGATGAGCGTCTCCTTCGGGGTCGATGAGTTTATAACTCTCCTGCCTGTAGGCTTCTGCCCCGAAACTGCGTTCAACCACGGCTACGAAATCCCGCATCCGGGCAGCGGGCCTTTTGTCGGTCAAGCTGCCCGACAGATCCGCTCCCCCGGTCTGCCCCCGGGCGTAAACAACCGCGCCCAGGAGCAAAACAAAAAGAACTGCTTTCTTGGTTGCCCCGGTCATAATCGATAAAACAAAAATAGGAACTTTTTACTATTTTTGTGCAATATGAAAAGAATCGCTGTAATTGTTGCTTTGGAGAGCGAATATGCGCTCGTGGGCAAGGCCCTGGGCGGAAGGCCCGAGATGAGCCTGAGCCTGTGCGGAATAGGCAAGGTTAACGCCGCCGTCGGCGCAACTTCACTCATTGAACGCTCAAAACCCGATATCATTATTTCCACCGGAGTGGCGGGGGCAATAGACAGCAGCCTCAAGCCAATGGACATAATTGTGGCGGAAAGGGTTGCATACCACGATGTTTGGTGCGGAGGAGACCTTCCGGTAGGGCAGGTACAGGGCTTCCCCCTTTTCTTCGATGCCGACAAAGAACTGTACGCCAAAGCCATGGGGCTTAAGGTGGACGGTCTCACCATCAAGGGCGGCCTGCAGATCAGCGGCGACAGGTTCATCACCGCCGCCGACCTTCCGGCCCTTCGCAGCCTCTATCCCGACGCCCTGTCAGTCGATATGGAATCAGGCGCCCTGTCTCAGACCTGCCACCGCTACGGCATTCCTTTCATCAGTTTCCGCATTATCTCCGACAGCTCAGACGAAGGCTCGTACAACGACTTCTGGAGCCTGGCTCCGGAGAATTCCTTCCGCGTGCTCAGCTCATTCCTTGACGCTATCCAATAAAAAGAGCCGGCGCCCGGGAGCGTTTGCTCCGCGGCGCCGGCCCGTAAACTCCGGGTATCCTACAGATTAGGATTCTCTTTCTTCCATTCTGCCACGGGCGGAACAATGCCCAGGGACACGATCTCGTCGCGCATCTTGCAGAGGTGCTCGTATGAGGCCTTGAGGTCTGCCATTTCCTCGGGAGTGCCTTCGGGTGCGGTGTAGTGTACGCCGTCGGCATCGATAACGGTAGGCATAGCCATCATAACGTTGGTGTAACCAAGCTCGGGCGCGTTCACATAGCAGCCGGCGGGCCAGCAGAACTTGTCGCCTCCCATTGCAGCCTCGATCATCTTAACGGCCTGATACGCAGGGCTCTGGAAGGAGCTGCGGCCGCGGAGCTTGATGATGTTGGAGCCGCCCTGGATGGTGGCGTGCTTGATCTCGGCCCAGCGCTCGGCGCTGAGTTCCTTTTCGGCAAGAGGAGTGCCGTCGATGAGGGCCTTGCTGGCAAATACTGCCATGGCCTCACCGTGTCCGCCGAAAGTACGGGCGCCGGTCACCTTGCACTGCTGCACGCCGAATTCGGCGGCGAGAGCTTCCTGCAGACGGGTGCTGTCAAGAGCGGCAAGGGAGGTGAGCTGGTTGGGCTTGAGACCCGAGTGGATGAGAGCCGTAAGGGCGGTCACATCGGCAGGGTTGAAGATGACAACGACGTGCTTGACATCGGGGCAGTATTTACGGATGTAGTCACCGAACTCGGCGGCAATCTGGCAGTTGCCCTTGAGCAGATCCTCGCGGGTCATGCCCTCCTTACGGGGAGCGCCGCCTGACGAAACGATGTACTTGGCATCTTTGAATGCGGTTTCTGCGTCAACTGTCCAGGTGACGTTGGCACCCTCGAAGGCGCAATGGTAAATCTCTTCTGCGACTCCGTGCACACCGGGCTCATAAATATCGTAAAGGCAGATGTTGGGAGTAAGGCCGAGCATAAGAGCGGTCTGGGCCATGTTGGAGCCGATCATTCCGCCGGCACCCACAATGGTCAATTTTTCGTTAGTCAAATACTTCATAATATCGATAAAATGTTTGGTTCCCAAAAATCTTTCAAATTTACATCTTTTCCGCGAAAAATAAAAAAAGCTTACCGCACTTTTTGGCAGTTTGGGTAAAGCTTGCTAAATTTGCAGCCGAATCGGGGTGTGGCGCAGTTGGCTAGCGCATCTGGTTTGGGACCAGAGGGTCGAAAGTTCGAGTCTTTTCACCCCGACAGCTGATAATCAGGCACTTACGGAAACGTGGATGCTTTATGGTACGGGCAGGGCCTTAAAAAGGCATCCTGCCCGGATTTTTTTTATTAAAAAATGCGTAGATTTGTGTGGTGCAGATATGTATATTGTACATATAACAATTATAACTTTCACATTAATAACATTATGTTTCTTCACAAACCGTCGTACCGGCCTCCCCGCTGCGAAGAACTCGCTCACGAGGAAGAATCTATCATCTGTCTTTCCGGGGACGTGGTCACCGAACCCTATGAGAATTCCGGAGAGGACTTAACTTGGTAAACAATCCTGCCTTATGAAAAATCAGTTTTTATTAGCGGGATTACTGCTCTCTGTCCTGGTTGGCTGTACCAGGGAGCAGGAGCCTCAAGTGCCTGCCGGGCGCTACCCCGCCATTACTCTTACAGCCACCATTTCCGACTCCAAAACCTCGCTCGGAGAGTCTGAAGGCACCACTACTCCTGTGCTTTGGAATGCCGACGACCAGCTTTGGGTACGCTCCGCCGCCCAGGAGGCCGGCACTCCCGGCAATCTGTTCAGCACAAGCGAGTCTGCAATCACCAACGGAGGGAAACAGGCTTCCTTTACCGGCGAAGCCCCCACAGACGGCCCTTACGTTGCTCTTTACCCTTATTCGGTAGTATCTAACAGTTCAACCAATACCGAACTTGTATTTGTCCTTAAGAATGAGCAGACGTATGTGCCCGGCAGTTTTGATCCTGCGAGCAATGTAACCGCCGCGGCCTGGGCTTCCGGCACCGTCTTCAGCATGAGCAACCTCTTCGGTCTCCTGCACATCAAGCTTACCGGCACTTCCAAGGTCAAGAAACTTGTAATCTCCGACAACAATCCTCAGTTCAAACTTTGGGGAAACTGCCGCCTGGCCGTCAACCAGGACAGCAGCACTGTGGGCGACGTGCAAATCAGCAACACCGAGACCGGGGCCAATACTCTGACGCTTACCTGTCCCGAGGCCGTAACGCTCTCTGAAGAAGCCACTTCATTCTACTTTGTCGTGCCTGCCGGTGCTTTTGCAAAAGGCTTCACCTGTGTCTTGTACGACACCAACAATGCTCCCATTAAGAGCCTGACCACCGAGACTGACTGCAAGATCGTTCGCGGCCGCATATCCGACATGCAGGCCATCAATCCCGAATCCGTCCTCTTCAGCGGCGGCGAAGGCACCAAGGCCAACCCCTGGCGCATCGCAACTCCCGCGGATATCCAGCAGATGGGCGAATTGATCAACGGAGCGTCCTCTTCTGAATATACCTCAGGATATTATCGCCAGATCCGCGATATCAACTTGCAGGATGCTGCCTTTGAATGTATAGGAAAGCAATCCGCCACACCTTTCAAGGGCAACTACGACGGCGGAGGCTTTACTCTGGGCAACCTCAGTCCCACCCCTGCTTCGGGCGCTGCCGCCGGACTCTTCGGATACACCGACGGGGCCACTATCAGCAACCTTAACATCGACGGTTATACAAATAACGGAACCGCCGGAAATCAGGGAGTTATTGTGGGCTACAGCAAGTCGACCGCAATCAGCGGGGTTCATATCAATGCCGTCGTCGACTTTGCCAAGTGCGCCTGCGGCGGCGTCGCCGGATACGTTGACGGCGGATCTATCAGCGACTGCTCCGTCGAAGGCTTCATCCACAACGAGGATACAGATACATTCCAGGGAGTCACAGTCGTTTCTTGCGTAGGAGGCATCGCCGGTTATCTTGGAAATGCCAGTATCAAGAACTGCACTTTCAAGGGTAACGTAACCAGCAAGGGTGAGCAGCTTGGCGGTATCGTCGGCCAGATCAGCCAGGGTACCGTTGAGAATTGCCAGGTACTTGCGGGTTCCACCGTTACGGGTGATAATTACTATGTTGGCGGTATTGCCGGCGAGATGCTCAAAGGCGGCACCATCAAGGGCTGCGAGGTGCAGGCCGACATCATCTGCTGGTATCCGGGAGCCGGCGGTATCGTTGCATGGCTCCAGAACGGCGATGTGCGCGACTGCGTAGTGGGCTCGCTTTCCACTATCCGCAGCGGCATGGACCAGGCCGGCGGCATCGCTGCTTATGTGTACTGGAAAGACAATGCGCAGACAGTCAATATTGACAATTGCGCTGTTTACGCAAAAACCGTTGCAGCAAATTATTCCGTCGGCGGTATAGTCGGTGAGTTCAATCCCACCAGCAACAGCACGGTCATGAATGTCAGCAACTGTGCTTTCATCGGCGGCGAGCTTATCAATGCCGGTTACGCCAAGAGCGGATGGACCATGATAGCCGGTATCGTGGCCTGGGCCAGGATGGGCAGCACCACTTCTACCCTTAATATAGTCAACTGTATCTCCGATCCTTCGGTCATACGCGCCGACTTCCCTCAGGGGACCGAGGCCGACCTGGCCGGATTCATCGGCGAGCAGGGCGGTACTAATGCCAGCGTAAATATCTGCGGATCTTACACTACCCTTGCCAAAGGCCGCGCAGTCATCAACGGACAGCGTGAACCGTCAAGCGAGTATTTCAACTATGCGGCACTTGTGGGCTTGGTGAACAAGACCAACTTCGACCACGTGTATTACATCAACAGCCTGCCTGCACTTGGCAAAGCTAACTCCGGTAGCAGCACCGAATGCCTGGCCCTGCCCGGCAAGAGCATGACTGACGGTACCCTGCTGAGTTATCTCAATGCTTTCAAGAATTCCTACAGCGGACCTCTTACCCTCCGTTCCTGGGTAAGCGGCCCTAACGGACTTCCAGTATTCGACGGCATTGCGGCCAATCCTTCGACCGGCAAGAAGAAAGCCCTGAGGGTGAGCCTCATCGGCGATTCGCTCTCTACTTTCGACGGATATGCGCCTCACGGTTATCACAGCAGCAAGGCCCCTAACGGCTACCGCTGCCACTACCCTACCGGCGACGGAAATGTCACTTCCGCCGCGCAGACTTACTGGTACATTCTTACTTACGAGCTGTTGTCAAATGCCGTGTGGGATACCAACCTTGCCTTCTCGGGCACTGCCACCACGCGCTGCACCAACACTTCGTATTCCGATAAATACTGGTACGGACAGGACTTCTGCACCCGCTATATAGAGAATGCGGGAATGGGTTCTCCCGACATCATCATCATCAACGGCGGCGCCAACGACTGGGCACACGGTATCTACAACATACTTGGCAGCCAGAAGCTCGAGCGTTATCCGTCCACCACTCCTCACCGTCCTTCAGATTCGGCAATGAACGCCGCCTACGCGGTAGCCGACGCCGCCAAGACGATGGATGAGGCCAAGGCTCTGCCTGACGGCACTTTCATCGAGGCATATCTGAAGCTTATCCGGATGATGAGCATCCAGTATCCTCATGTCAAAATCATCGTGCTCATCCACGATACCTTGACTCCCGACGTGGAAGAGTCCCTGCTGCACATAGCCGGCCACTACAGCAACTGCCGTGCGGTTGACCTCTATGCAGTTAACGGCTTCAACGACCTTGGCTGGAACTTCGAATACCTGTCCAAGGGCTACCAGCCCAACATGCCCAAGCACGACTTCGACTGGAGCAGCATCACCACCAGCGGCGATCTCCGCAAGAACTGCAGCGACCACTATTCGGCGCAGGCCATGCGCTTCATAGCCGAGAAGATTTACAACGAACTCGGCAGCTGGCTGGAGGATTACTCCTACAACGAATCCGGGAGCGGATCTATTGGTAATTATGACAACATTAACGGAGCTTGGTGATGAAAACTAGATATTACTTACCTATTTTGATTTCCGTTGTTGCTGCTTTATCGGCTTGCAACAAGGAACTGCCCGCACCCTCTGACGAAGTATCCGGGGAACTGATTACCCTTGAAGCCATGATAGGTGAACCCGGAACCAGAATCCATTTTACCGGAGACAACGGTACTTATACAGAGACCCGCTGGGAAAAAGATGATTGCATATGGGTGCGCAGCGACACGCAGCCCCTCTGGGAGAGAGGAGACTGCTTCAAGATTTCCTCAATCTCTTCCGACGGTCATACTGCATCATTTACCGGACGTTCCCGCAAGGACGGCAAAATGTGCGCCGTCTATCCTTTCGGAATGGTTGACGGAATGTCCACCAACGACGAAGTTCACCTGGAGGTAGCGGATACTCAGGCTATTGTTCCCGGCGATTGTCCAAAAGGCTCTGTTGCAGCCGTTGCTTTCTGGGCTGACGGAAGCACCGCTTTTGCTATGAAGTATGTTTTCGGCGCCGTGAAATTCAGCCTGAAAGGCGAAGGCATAGCCGCCGTTAAATACTTCGAGCTTTCCGATGCCAATACTTCAAATGCTCTTCACGGCACTTGCATTGTCACTCCCGACTATAATGCCAAAGACATCAAAGGGGTGCAGATGAAAGGCGCGGCTTATTCCAACAAGCTTAGGCTTGAGCCCGAATCACCTGTTAACCTTGGCTCGACTCCTTATGAGTTTTACGTGATGCTTCCCGAAGGTTCTCTTGCTGAGGGCTTTACCATCAAGGCATACGATGATGACGCTAATGTGCTGGCAAGTCTGTCAACCGAAAAGAACAACGCCGTTGTGCGCGGCAAGGTCCTCAAGATGCCTTCGGCAGTCTTGAAAGAGAGCGGCCCGGCCGTTACGGATTTCGAGGGATCAGGTTCCCTGGAAGACCCGTACAAGGTCTCTTCCGCCGAAGTCCTTTCTTTGCTGTCAAAGAAACTTTCCGGTGATTCCTATACCGATTTTGCCGACAAGTATTACGTCCAGACTGATGACATCGACATGACCGGCGTAGATTTCACACCCATCGGAGAAACCGCCGCCAAGCCTTTCAAGGGTCACTTTGACGGTGCGGGCAAGACTATTTCCAACCTGGTTACCGAGGGTGCGTCTTCCGACAATCCTGCCAGCGGAATATTCGGATACACCGAGAATGCCGTCATCACAGGCATCAATGCTGTCAACCGGGTTAATACCGGCAGCTTCGTGCGTGTCGGCGGTATCGTAGGCCATGCCACCAACACTGCCATCAGCTCCTGCAGCCTCAGCGGCGGAAGTCTCGAAGCGAGCGCGAATATCTGCGCAGGAATTGCCGCTCAGATTGACGGAGGTTCGGTAAAGGACTGCACCGTATCAGACGTAACTATCAGCACCACCTCTAATTACACAGCAGGTATCGTGGCTCATCTGCCTTCCGGAGGAACTATCGAGAACTGCCGGGTTACCAATGCCACGGTCAAGGGTGTCGCCGAGAACGGTGGCATTTGCGGAAAGATAGTCGGAGGAACGGTCAAGGGTTGCTCGGTCATCTCCGCTAAAGTAGAAGGAACAGGCGAAGATATAGGCGGTATCGCCGGATGGACAAAGCCCAGTACCACTTTCGAGAACTGTACCGTTTCTGCATGTACCATTTCTTCTACCAAGAACTATGTTGCAGGTATAGCGGCTCTTCCCGAGGGAGCAACCATCGTTGGCTGTACCGTAAACGAGGGCACAGTCATCACCGGTCTTGGAGGCCTCGGCGGCATCGCCGGTTACTTCAAGAACACTGCTTCTACGATTGACAACTGCACTGTTGACGGCGTTTCCATAAGCGGCACCGCAACCAATATCGGCGGAGTCGCGGGACGGTTTGACCTTGGCGTAATAAAGAACACTACCGCTAAGAATACCAGTATCAAGGGTATTGACAGCGTGGGCGGTATTGCCGGACGTCCCATTACCCGCGGCGGCGACTGCATCATTGATGGATGCTTGGTTGAAACTGTCGATATTACCGGTACCTGCTATCTTGGCGGTATCGCCGGATATATCTATCCCGATTCCAACTACTTGCTCACCCTTGCCAACTGCGGTGTCAAGTCGCTGAATATCAGCTCTTCCGAGGCGGACTGCCGGATGGGCGGTATTGTAGGATGGCTGCGTCTTACCGATGCTAATTCAAACGCCAGGATCCTCAACAGTTATGCGCACGGACTGGCTTTCAACTATCCTTCGTCTTCGACCGCGCCTTCGGTGGGCGGTGCTATAGGCTACGCTTCAATGCGCGATTCCGACCAAGGTGTGATGCTTATAGCCGGTTGCACCAGCAATCTGACTGCCGCCGGCGTGAACGGCGGGACAGTTCCTTCAGACACCGAAGGAGCCAAGATCGGAGCCCTGTTTGGAATAGTCATGGACAATACTGCTGCCACTGTCAAAGACTGTGCGTTCGTTAACGACGGCGGTCTTACGGCAGGAGCGGTCGGGGCCAATGTTAATGCCAGCGGCATCGAGGGCTTCCCGGCTTCAGGGTATGCAGCTTCTGCATCGGCTAAGCTAAGTGCTTTTGCGTCTTCCTACTCCGAATATACTTTGAAGTCCTGGAGTGTTGTTTCCGGACTTCCGGTTGTGGAATAGACGTTCTGCTGATAAAACCGGGCGTTTACGGTCGTAAACGCCCGGTTTTTTATAATATGCCTCCGCCCGCTGGACAAATCCGCCTACGCTTCGATGACCCGCAGGACAGACTTCAGAACAGAATCCTGAAGCCGCCGGAGAGGTTGAAAGCTACGGGGTTAGCGGTGTAATAGGATTCGGGGGAATTCTCGCCGGCGATGTGCCATGACACTCCGGGCTGTACGAACAGTGCTCCGAAGTTTCCGAAAGCCCACTGGGCACCCACATTTGCACCAAGTGACCAGATAAAATCGCCCGGGGTATATTTGTCGATGTTCCTTACCACGGGAGCAAGGTTTCCTATCACTTCACGTATATTTCCCGAACTTCTGAATCCGTATTCAACAGAAGGTCCGGCCGACAAATACACACTCAGGTGCCTGCCCGACCAAGGGGTATATACCGCCATGAGAGGCACGCCGAAGTAATGCATGTCGGTGTGGGTGCTTGAAGTCATAGTGCCGGAAGTAGAGTAAACATCAGAAGCCAGGCGGCTCAGCTGCAAGCCGGTTTCTATGCTCCAGCGACGGCTCAGAGGCACGTTTGCCATAATGCCGACGCGATAGACCAGCCTGTGCTTGATATCAGTTACAGTGCTCTTGTTGCGGCTGAGCACCGATACCGGCGACATGCTGCGTGAAGAAGAGGCCATACGCATGGTGCCCGACATTCCATATTCGGCAATAGTATTGGAAGGTACTGCGCCGAGAGCTCCGGAAGTGAGCAGAGAGATATGAGCCCGGTTGGCGGAAGCGTCGGCAAGCAAAGGGCGCTCTGCAGGATATTGCTTCAGGGGGAGAATATGTACCGGCTTCTCGGGGGCCTTCTCTTCCTCTGCCGGCTCCTCTTGAGAGGGGTTGAAATCATCTTCGACTATAGGATTCTGCACCTGCGAACTTGTATCTTCCGCTACCGGCGTCTCGGCACCTTGCCGGTCAACGGCTTGCGCCACAGCTACGTCCGACAGGTCACGGTGCCTCGGCGCAACGGAGTTGACTGGCGCGGCAGTGGTGACAGGCACTGCAATATCGACAGGTGTGAGGGGATTAACAACCACAGTATCGATCTTGGCAGGCGGAGCGAGGGCAGTATCGGCAAGCTCGGCCACCACAGGGCCAACTGCCGGGGACTGCTTTTCTGACGAAGGACGTACCACCACCAGCAGCGCCACAAGGGCTGCAGCGGCTCCGGCAAGAGCCCACCACCAGGGGAAGGCGGCGGCACTGCGGCCCCGGGCAAGGTGTCCCTCGACGGCATCCCACACTCCCTCTGGGGGAGCCTGTGTATAATCAAATAACTGCTTTCGCAGCTTGTCATTCCATTTTTCAGCCATTTGCGTGTAATTTTCTATACTCTTTTAGCTCCTTTGCAAGCAGCGCCTTGGCGCGCAGCAGCTGGGAAGCTGATGAATTTTCCTTAATACCGAGCATTGCGGCAATATCTTTATGCTTCTTCTGCTCGAACACATACAGGTTAAACACCGTTCGGTACCCGTCGGGCAGGCGGGCAATCATATCGTGCAGCACATTCAGCGGCACATCCTCCACGTCCGGGTCTTCGTCGCCAGGCGGCTCCGGCAGGTTCTCCACAGGCAGGAGACGGTCGCTCTTGCGAAGGACGTGAAGCGCATCGTTTACAACTATACGCGAGAGCCAGGCCTTGAGCGAGCCCTCTCCCTTGTAGCGGTACGACCCGAAGCGGTCGAAAACCTTTATGAACACATCCTGAAGGAGGTCTTTCACCGAGTCTCCGGAGCCCAGGTAGCGGGAAGCCACAGCACTCAGGTAAGGGGCGTAACGCTCATACAACTCCCTCTGGCCACGGGGATCCCCGTTTCCGACAAGCCGCGCCAGTTCCCTCTCGCTCAGGCTATTTCCTGCTTTTAAACTCAAAGGATGCTATTACTTCATTCCCTTCTATTGTGTTCCACTTAATGTGTATGGTTTCCGTGCCGTCTCCTGTGGGCGGCAGCGAATTGATGTCAAAGCTTATGATACCGTCTTCCTTCGAATACTTTCCGTCCCCGTGAGCGTTATGGCGCAGCTCAAGGTAATACGGGTCGTCTGCCTTTAGGCCGCTCACCAGGTAAAAATCGTGGTGTACGGGGTGCTCTCCCCACCAGGAAGAGTAGAAGAGTGTAAGATAACCGTCGTCAAGCTCTGTAAAACTCGAATCCAACTCCACATCCAGGCCGTCGCTGCCCGATACCGATGCATCACGGGTAAAAACTCCCTCGTCGAGCGGTTCCACCCATTCAACCATGGCATATATACTCTCGCCCCTGTAGTACAGGTCGGCCTTGACCATAACCCTTTGGCGGCGGGTGAATTTCAAAGGCCTCAACGGCTCTATCTTTCGGCCGTTTGACAAAAGGTATACAATGCCCTTGCTATCTTTGGCAATGGTAGCAAGAAAAGTAACGTCGAGCTCGGGCGGTGCAGATTCGTAATACGACCCCGGGGCGTCGGGATTAAAAACATCCTCCGGGACATAATCTTTCATACTGCAAGCAGTAGCAACTGAAAAGAGCAGTAGAAGCAGAGCAATATGTCTAACTAGTTTTTTCATCTGCATCTTAAATCCGCAGGGAGTGAAAATCTTGCACCTGAAAAAAACTTTTATTGCCGATGCAAGAAAACGCCGGCCGATGGATTTCCTTTGTAAAAATACTCATTATTTATGAAAAACATATTCACTCTCTTTGTTTGCTCCTCCATTCTGTTATTTGCTTTATCGTGCAGCAAAGATTACGGCTTCCCGGGTCCCGATTTTTTCCCTGCCGACAGCGGCATGGCCAACCACAACATCGGCGCTCCCGATATAGCTCCGGGAGGTGGCGGCGACAGGTTTGATGAGATAATAGAGAATCCTTTCATCAAAGTGTCGGAGCAGCCGCTTTCAACTTTTTCCATCGACGCCGACGGAGCCTCGTACGCATATATGCGAAGGTGTATTTCCAGCGGCCGCATCCCCGACGCCGACGCCATACGCACGGAAGAGTTTCTTAACTACTTTACTTTCGATTATTCTTCTCCGCAGGGGGACGATGCGCTCGCCCTCAACGCCGAGATTGGTGACTGCCCTTGGGCGGAAGGCCACAAACTTTTGCGTATAGGACTGAAAGGCAAGGAGTTAAAGGCTGCCGACATGCCGACGGCAAACTACATCTTCCTTATCGACACATCCGGTTCCATGGCGGGACCAGACAGAATTGACCTGCTCAAGAGCGGCCTGTGCAATATGCTGGACCATATGCGCGCAACCGACAAAGTGGCCATAATCACCTACTCCGGCAAAGTAAGCAAAGAACTCGGTTCCTCTTTTGTAAAAGATGCCGAGAAGATCAAGAGAATCATCAACTCCCTTAAAGCCAGCGGCTCTACAGCCGGAGGAGAGGCTATGAAGATGGCCTACGAGGAGGCCGAAAAGAATTACATCGAAGGCGGCAACAACCGCATAATAATGTGCACCGACGGCGATTTCAACGTGGGCGTAAGTTCGACCGAAGCGCTCTTAGAGATGGTAGAGAGCTACCTCGACAAAGGTATCTACCTGAGTATAATGGGTTTCGGTACAGGCAACTACCAGGATTCCCGCATGGAGAACCTCTCCAACCACGGCAACGGCACCTACACATACATCGACTGCGAAGATGAGATGATGAAGGTGTTCGTTCACGAGCGTTCCCACTTCTATTCCGTCGCCAACGACACCAAATGCCAGGTGAAATTCACCGAGAATGTAGACAGCTACCGTCTGATCGGCTACGAGAACCGCCTGATGGCCACCGAAGAATTTAACGACGACAAGAAAGACGCCGGCGAGATTGGGGCGGGGCAAACAATAACCGCCCTTTACGAGATCATTCCTTCCGACACCTACACGATGGGTGCGAATGCCGCTATAATCGAAGTCAGATACAAAAAGCGTCTGGGCGAAGACAGCTTCTTGCTGAGCGCCAACACTGGCATACCTACCTATGACGGATTCGAGCCGTCAAAAGAGTTCAACTTTGCCGCCGGACTGGCTGCTTACGCCCTTACCCTCAGAAACTCTGAGTACAAAGGTACGGCGAGCCTGAGCATGGCGGCAGATCTGATTAAGCCCGTCAGCAACCCGGGCGAGAGCATCGACCCTATGGGTCTGCGCGCTGCCCTTGTGGAGCTGATCGGTAAAGCCTCCGAGCTTATCAAGGAGTGATCTGCCCTATTGCATTGGTAAGGGCCGCAAAGTCTTCCACGCTCAACCGCTCCGCCCTGAGTTCCAGCATGTTATCCAACTTGACCTGGTTGCTTTTTACCAGGTCAAGTTGCGTAAGTGCTTGACTGTCAGGGAGCAGGGGTTTGAGGGCATTGCGGAGAGTCTTGCGGCGTTGGTTGAAAGCAGTCTTGACAACCTGCTTGAACAACTTTTCGTCGCAGCCAAGTGAGGTGCGGGAGTTGCGCGTAAGGCGAATGACGGCCGACTGCACTTTGGGAGGCGGAGAAAAGGCGCCGGAGCCCACGGTGAAGCAGTATTCGATGTCGTACCAGGCCTGAAGGAGGACGCTCAGTATGCCGTAGGTCTTGCTGCCCGGTTTTTCGGCAATGCGTTCGGCCACTTCTTTCTGGACCATGCCTACCACTTCGGGGATGCGGTCTTTGTGGTCGAGTATCTTGAAGAATATTTGCGAGGATATATTGTACGGGAAGTTGCCTATCACCCTGAAAGGACCGGGGAATATGCGTTCCAGGGGGAGGCGCAGGAAGTCGGCTTGCAGCAGGCGGCCTTGCAGGCCCGGGAAATGAGTGAGAAGGTAATCGACGGATTCGCCGTCCAGTTCGACCGCTTTCAGGTCGATGTCGTCACGCTCCAGCAGGTACTGCGTCAGGACTCCCATTCCCGGGCCGATTTCCAGAACGTCGCGGAGCCTGTAGTCAGCAGGCCCGCTCTCTGAGGACTTCGCTACGCTCATCCCTCCCACGCCTGACGGCGCGGGCCCCTCCCGTTTCATAGAAACGACTCTTCCCCCTGTGGTCCCCCGGGGGACACTTGCCCAAAGGGGCAGCCACGGGCGGCTACGGTCCTCAGAGAGCGGGTCTGCTGACGACAGGGTGTCGACTATCCGACGGGCTATCGACTGGTCGGTGAGGAAATGCTGGCCCAGGGCCTTTTTGGCGCGAACTTCCATATGCTATCCGAGTTTGGCGGCAAGCTTGGAAGCAAGCTCGATAAACGCCTGAGCATCCGGCCTGGTGCCCAGGGCGGCAGGCTCTCCAGCATCTCCGCTCTCACGGATACCCTGAACCAGAGGGATTCGTCCAAGCAGCTCTATACCAAGGTCTTCTGCCATACGGGCACCCCCGTCACGGCCGAAGATATAGTACTTCTCGTCGGGATGCTCTGCCGGGGTGAACCATGCCATATTCTCCACCAGCCCGAAGATCGGACGGTTGATACCCTTGTTACGGAACATGTTCGCACCCTTCTCGACGTCGGTAAGCGCTACCTCCTGGGGTGTGGTGACCAGAATTGCGCCCTCTACGGGCACTTCCTGAAGGAGGCTGATATGAATGTCTCCGGTGCCCGGAGGCATATCTATCAGCAAGAAATCGAGCACTCCCCACTTGACCTGCAGGATCATCTGCTTAAGAGCATTGCAAGCCATGGGGCCGCGCCAGATAAGAGCCTGTCCCCTCTCGGCGAAGTATCCGATACTCATCCACTTGACTCCGTACTTCTCCAAGGGGATTATGAGCTCGCGACCGTCCACTTCTTCGGCCATGGGCTGAGCGCCTTCGGTGCCGGTCATAAGCGGCACGGAAGGGCCGTACACATCGGCATCGGCAAGACCAACCTTGTAGCCAAGGCGCGCAAGGGCGCAGGCTAGGTTAACCGCCACGGTGGATTTGCCCACGCCGCCCTTTCCGGAGGCCACACCAATAATGTGGCGCACGTTACGCAGGCACTCGGTATCGAAGTCCGGTGCCTTTTTCTTGGGCGCCGCATCTTCAAGCACTACGGTCTCAACTTTGGGATCTTTTATTCCGCCCCTGATAAGAGCCGCACGGGCAGCCCCGATGAGGTACTCGGCAAGAGGGTCCCGCCTCTTGGGGAACCCCAGGGTGACGGTCACTCCGCCACCCTTGGTTTCTACACCGTGCACCATGCCCAGATCCACTATATCGCGGTCTCCGCGGGCTGGATGGCGCACTTCGGAAAGTATCTTAAGTATGTCTTTCTCAGTCATTTTTAACAATGTTCATCTCGTCCAGCAGGTAACCTGCTCCACCGAACTTATCCATCATCAGAAGCACGTAACGGATGTCAACGCAGATGCACCTCTGGAGGTTGGGTTCGAACATAACGTCGCTGCTCATGGCCTCCCAGTTGCCGTCGAAGGCAAGTCCGATAAGATTGCCGTCGGCATCCATGACGGGGCTTCCTGAATTACCGCCGGTAATGTCGAGGTTGGTAAGGAAGCAGGTCACAAGCTCACCGTTCGCATCGGCGTACTGACCGTAGTCTTTGGTGTTGAAAATCTCTTTCAGGCGCTCGGGAACACGGAACTCGTAGTTGTCGGGATCTTCTTTTTCCATCACGCCCTTGAGGGTAGTGTAGTACTTATAGAGCACTCCGTCCTTGGGCTCGTAGCTCTTGACTGTACCGTAGGTAAGGCGGCAGGTGCTGTTGGCATCGGGATAGGAAGGCTCGCCCTTCTTCCACTCCAGCAGGCTGGCGGCGTAGGCCTTGGTAGCATCGGCAAGCTGCTTCTGGCTTTCGGTAACCTGGCCGCGGAGAGGCATCATCGTCTCCATAAGAGCACGGTAGAGGCGTACTGCAGGATCGGCATCAAGCAGCTTTTCGGTGATGGGCTTTGAGAGCGCCTTCTGCTCGGAGGTGAATACGCTCTTCTTGAACATATTGTCAACCAAACGCTTGGTGTCGATCTTACGGATATCCTTGCCACCCAGAATGATAGGACTGCCGATGAGGTTCTGCTTGTAGAAGTCGATCATCGCAGCGGCGACCTTGCGGTCCACGTCTTCGTTGTAGTCTTTGTAGGCATCGCCCAGATACTCAAACACAGCGTCGATTGCATCCTGCAGGTTGACATCGGGATTCTTTTCGGCGGCAGCTTTGGCCATAGAGTACGAACGGTCCATCGCGGCGGCAAAATTGAGCAGTTCGATACGCCCGATGCTCTCGCCCAACAAGGTCGCAGCCTCCAGGGGGAGCTTGGTATCGGCAACGCTCTTGGCAATCTTGTCCACGGCGCCGCCCCAGGCCTCGGAGCGAGCCGGGTCGGATGCAATCCACTCTTCAAGCTCCTTCTCTTTCTGCTTCTGGCGGGGGATGATTTCAAGCGCCTCGAAAGCTTCCCTCTCGCCTATCCACTTCTTCCAGCCGTTGGACGATCCGGAATATTTGCTTGCGTACTGCAGGCCCACTTTTTCGTCTGCGCGCATTGCCTTCCAAAGAATGTCCTGGCGAACTCCGCGTGCCGCGATACGTATGTTGTTGGCCTCCAGCATCTCCTCGAGCTGGGCGGAAGTCTGGAAGCGCTGGGTGCTGCCGGGATAGCCCATGATCATGGCAAAATCACCTTCCTTTACGCCCTTGAGCGACACGCCGAGGAACTGGCGGGGCACCATGGGCACATTGTCAGGAGAGTAGTCGGCAGGCTCGTTGTCGGGACCGGCATATACACGGAACATGGAGAAGTCGCAGGTGTGGCGGGGCCACATCCAGTTGTCGGTATCGCCGCCGAACTTGCCGGACGATGCGGGCGGAGCGCCGACGAAACGCACGTCGCGGTAGATTTTGGACACTATCATGTAATAGACGTTGTCGTTGTAGAAGCTCACGATCCTTACCTGGCAGTTAGGATTCTCCTTCTGGGCAGCGGCAATCAGCGCCTGGCGAGAAGCACCGGCGGCCAGAGTGTCGGTAACGTCGGTCATGCTCTGCAGGAAACGCACCGTAAGGCCGGGCACCGGGAGCTCTTCTTCGCGGCTGGAGGCCCAGTAGCCGTCTTCGAGGTAGTTATGCTCGGTAGAAGACAGGCTCTGGATGCTGCCGTACCCGCAGTGGTGATTGGTAACCAGCAGGCCGCTGCCGGAGATTATCTCGCCGGTGCAGCCGCCTCCAAACTGGACTATGGCGTCCTTGATGGATGAATGGTTGACACTGTAGATTTGCTCGGGAGTTAGACGCGAGCCCAGGTTGCGAAGGGCGTCGGCGTTCATTTTTTCGAGCAGCGGCAGAAGCCACATTCCCTCGTCGGCACGCAATGCTGCGGGCATGAGCAAGAGGGCGCACAAGATGCTTGTAACTATTCTTTTCATATTCAAAATAATGTTGGTTCCAATTCTTTGGGGTGGAAGCTGCGGCGATGCTCCGGCGTGTAGCCCAGACGCTTGATTGCATCGATATGCTCCGGAGTGGGATAGCCTGCGTTGTGCTCCCAGCCGTATCCGGGGTATTGGCGCGAAAGCTCCGCCATACGCTCGTCACGGTAGGTTTTGGCCAGAACCGACGCGGCGGCAATGCTTGCATAAGTAGCATCGCCATGCACAACCGTAGCATAAGCATAGCCGTCGAAGGGCGTGAACCGGTTGCCGTCGATCAGCAGGAAATCCGGCCTGACTTTCAGGGCGCGTACAGCCCTCTGCATGCCGGTGATGCTGGCCTTGAGAATGTTGATACGGTCGATCTCTTCCGCCTCCACCGCCACCACGGCCCAGGAGAGCGCTTCTTTTTCGATGATAGGGCGCAGTGTTTCGCGGGCCGTGCGGCTCATCTGCTTGGAGTCGTTCAGCAAAGGGTGATGAAAACCGGGCGGCAAAATTACCGCAGCGGCATATACCGGACCTGCCAGGGGCCCGCGTCCCGCCTCGTCGCAGCCGGCTTCGAGACGTCCGGGTTCCATATAGCTGAGCAGATTGATTTCGGTCGGCATAATACGCAAAGTTACACAAAATGCCGGAACTCACAACGGGGAGCGGGCTACTTCTTCAGCGAGTCGACCTTAACGATCAGAGCATTAATGATTTCGATGAGGGTTTCGTTTTGCCGGGAGAGAATGTCCACCTTCTCGGAAAGGGCGTCGAGACGGTCGGCAACGTCGCTCTCCGACAAATAGCCGCGCAGGCGGGGCTCTCCGAGGAGAATATCTTCTTCGTCCTTACCGATCACCCGGGCGAACTTAGCAAGGTTACGGCTGAACAGATTGGTTTTGCCAAGCTCGAAATTGCTGTAGGTCGAGCGTTCGATGCCCATCAAGTCGGCCATCTCGTCTTGCGAATAGCCTCCCTGGATGCGCAGTTTTTTGATGTATTCGTGCACTTTTCCCATAGCTGTCGATTGCTGAACAAATTTAAGAGTTCGTAACGGCTTAAGCTATAGTGTTTTTATGGACATTTTTCTATAAAAATCAGACAAAAACTTAAATAATCAGCAAAAAGTGGTTTTGACCCCCTCATTTACCCCCTCGCCTTTGTTGCATTTTTACAGACATCTGTCCAATTTTGCAGTACAGACCAGGGCGGCCGGCGCCCCTTTGACGGATAAAAACGAAAGTTATGAGAGAAAAAGTTTACAAAGAATTTGAGACGCTGCTGGAATCGGGCCGTTACAGCAGTTTCGAGTCGGTTTGCAGGGCCATGGGACTCGCTCCGGACGATGTCGACGAGTTCCTTCTGGCCGAATTAGGATACTCCGGAGAGCAGGTCTTTAATTATTATTTTGGTAATCGGTGTAAAAATTATTAGATTTGCAGACTTTGATAATTAACAACACCTGATACAATGAAAGAATACCAAACCAAAGAGGTCCGCAACGTAGTTCTGCTCGGCGCTACCAAGTCCGGCAAGACCACTCTTGCGGAGGCCATGCTCTTCGAGGGCAAAGTTATCTCCAGAATGGGCTCCATCGAAGACAAGAACACCTTGTCCGACAGCAACGAGCTTGAGAAAATCAACCAGCGTTCCATTTATGCAACTCCGCTCTATGCAGAGTTCGCAGGCGGCAAAATCAACATCATCGACGCCCCCGGTTCCGACGATTTCATCGGCGGTGCCTATTCTGCTTTCCGCGTGTGCGAGAGCGGCGTCCTGGTAATCAACGCCCAGCAGGGCGTGGAAGTCGGCACCGAGAGCTTCGTGCGCAGGGCCGAGGCCCAGAAGTTGCCTATGATCATAGCTGTTAACCAGCTGGACGCTGACAAGGCCGACTGGGATAACGTACAGAACTCCATGAAAGAGACCTTCGGCGGCAAAATAGTGAACGTTCAGTTCCCCAATGCCTCAGGCGCTGCATTTGACGGCGTTATCGACGTTCTCACCATGAAGTATTACAAGGGCGGCGAAGTTCTGGACATCCCTGCCAATGCAGCCGACCAGGCCGAGGAATATCGCGAGCAGCTCATCGAAAAGGCTGCCGAGTTTGATGACGCTCTTATGGAGAAGTACTTCGAAGAGGGCACCCTCAGCGAGGAAGAGATCCACAGCGGTCTTAACAAGGGTATCGTCAGCGGCGAGCTCTACCCTGTGTTCTGCGTCTGCGGCAAGAAAGACATCGGCGTCAAGCGCCTCATGGAGTTCATCAAGGATGTTGCTCCCGCTCCCGAGGTCAAGGAGAACGGCCCCACCTCCCTGTTCATCTACAAGAACGATGTCGAGCAGCACCTCGGCGAGGTTTCTTACTTCAAAGTGATGAGCGGCACCCTTACCACCGGCATGGATCTGGAAGATCCTACCAACGGCGGCAAAGACCGTTTCTCAGCGATCTACGCAGTGGCCGGCAGCAAGAAGGAGCCCGTCACCAGCCTCCATGCAGGTGACTTCGGCTGCGCCGTCAAGCTCAAGAACAGCAAGTCCAGCACCACTCTCGCAACTCCCGGTTCCGATATCGTTTACGACCGTATCCAGTATCCTGCTCCCAAGTACCGTTGCGCCATCAAGGCCAAGGTCCAGCAGGACGACCAGAAGCTCGGAGACGCTCTCAAGAAGATTGCATCCCAGGATCCTACCGTAGTAGTAGAGTATTCCAAGGAGCTCCGCCAGACCATCCTTTCCGGTAACGGCGAGCAGCACATCAACATCGTCAAGTGGCGTCTGAACAACGAGTTCGGCCTGGAGGTCGAGCTCTTCGCACCCAAGGTGCCTTACCGCGAGACCATCACCAAGGTGGCAAGCGCACAGTACCGTCACAAGAAGCAGTCCGGCGGCGCCGGCCAGTTCGGCGAAGTCCATCTGCTCGTTTGCCCTGCCGAGGGTGACCTGAACACAAAGTTCATGATCAACGGCAAGGAGACACAGCTCAACATCAAGACCCAGGATATTACCGAGCTCGAATGGGGCGGCAAGCTGGAGTTCTACAACTGCGTGGTCGGCGGCGCCATCGACCTTGGCTTCATGCCCGCCATCCTCAAGGGTATCAAGGAAAGAATGGTAGAGGGTCCTCTTACCGGTTCTTATGCCCGCGACATCCGCGTATTTGTGTACGACGGTAAAATGCACCCGGTTGACTCCAAGGAAATCGCCTTCATCATCGCAGGCCGCAACGCCTTCCGTGAGGCTTTCCGCAACGCAGGTCCTAAGATTCTCGAGCCTATCTACAATGTAGAGGTTATGACTCCCAGCGAGTATCAGGGAGCCGTTATGTCCGACCTCCAGAACCGCCGCGGTATGCTCGGCGACATGGGTGCAGACAAGGGCTTCGCAATCCTCAAGGCACGCGTTCCTCTGGCAGAGCTTTACCGCTACTCCACCACTCTGAGCTCGCTCACTGCAGGTTCGGCCACCTTCACCATGGAATTCGCCGACTACCAGCCTGTTCCCGGTGATGTACAGACCAAGCTCCTCGCTGAGTACGCAGCACAGGAAAAGGAAGAGGACTAATACTCCCCTCCCCATACTTCTACCGGTCCGCTCCTCCTTGGGCGGACCGGTTTTATTGCCGCCAGACGGCTCAGAACCGCTGAAGATGAACTATATGAAAAAGCTTATACTGTTTGACCTTGACGGCACTTTGCTCGATACGATTGAAGATTTGGGCGAAGCCGTCAACCACTCCCTGCATGCCCACGGGCTTCCTGTCCGGGCGAAGGAAGAGTTTCCCGCGATGGTAGGCCATGGAGTTCGCAACCTGGTAAAGAACGCACTCCCTCAACATCTTAAAGAAAACACGGCGGTCCTTGATTCATGTCTCAAAGACTTTGTGGATTATTACTCTTCACACATTGATATCCACACTAAACCTTACGACGGAATTACGGAGCTCCTGCACCGCCTAGAGGGCCGAAACGTTAAGTTGGCCGTGGTGTCGAACAAGTTCCAGAAGGGCGCCGAAAAGCTGGTCGGCAAGTTCTTCGGCGACATTGCCTTTGTCTGCATCCTCGGCAACCGCCCCGGACACCCGCTCAAGCCGGACCCGGCAATAGTCGAGGAGGTACTCTCCGCATCCAATATGAAAAAGGAAGACTGCGTCCTGGTCGGGGACTCGCTGCCGGACATGCTTACCGCAGCCAACAGCGGAATAGACGCCATAGCGGTCAGCTGGGGATACTGTAAACCTTCCGAACTCTCCCTCTACAGGATAGCCGGGAACACGGAAGAGCTGGAATCGATCCTTAGCAGATAAACGCCTCTTATTCCTTTATAAGAGAGTCGAATGTGGTGCGGCTGACGGGGAGCGAGAAGGCAATACCCTGGCCGTTGGTCGAGAGGCCCGACTCCTTGTAGATAGAGCGCATCACGGCGTCCTTGATGTCGGCGGTCACAAGTATAAAAACCACCTCCTTGTTGGGCTGTATGCTGATGTTGAAGAACTCTTCAGCCTCGGGATTGGCGGTGCCGCGGCCCTTGATGACCGAGCCGCCCCGGGCACCTGCCTTGGTGGCCGCTTCGGCAACATTCTGAGAAAAGCCGGCGTTGACTATACAGACTATCAATTCGTATTTATTATCCATGGCGATTGCTATTTTACAGTGGTTCTTTCGTTACTTAAAAATCCGTACACAAGAGTGCCTATCACACTCGTCAGGGGAATTGTGAACGCAATTCCCTTATAATCTTTACCTTTGGCAATAGTATCGTGGAAGAAATCAACAAGGCCCTGGGCCTCGTCGCTCCGCACCACACTTGCCAGCAAGGTCTTTGGCGAGGGAGTAAGTCCCAAAGAACTGAGCAGCATATGAGTCACTCCGGAACAAGGAGTGATAAACTGAGCGTTAGCCTGGTGGGACTGTATGATACTGGAGTAATAAGCTGCCTTCTTGTTGTGGACCACGGCCACGAACAGCTCGAGCTTTACAGGTGCGACATTACGTGTTTCCATAGGCTTACTCAAAGTAAATGATCTGATCGTCAGCAGCCTCGAGGATACGGCGCATGGCCACACTCTTGCGCCTGCGCACGCTCATCACCGACTTGAAACCGAGAGACTGTATGGTGATAAGCGGAGTCATTGCCACCATTGCCACCACACCGAATGCAAAATCCAGCACCGACGACTCTCCCTGCATGGCAACGCAAGTACCTATCACCATCGGCAAAATAAAACTGGATGTAAGAGGACCGCTGGCCACACCGCCGGAGTCGAATGCGATGGCGGTGTAGAGCTTGGGCACGAAGAACGACAGTCCGAGCGAAATCAGATAGCCCGGCACAAGGTAGTACAGGAGCGAGAATCCAAGATAAACCCTAAGGACCGACAGACCGATGGATACTCCCACGCCAAGTGAAAGAGCCAGCATCATCTGCCGCTTCGAAACCTCCCCGCCTGTGATATCTTCTACCTGATTATTAAGCACATGCACAGCAGGTTCCGCCAGAACTACCACTGTGCCGATTATGAAGGCGAAGACTATGATGAGCCAGGGATTCTCTGCGGCCAGGCCGGCGCCGATCTTGTAGCCTATGGGCATAAATGCCATTTCAACCGCCGACAGGAAAACAACCAGGCCAACGAAAGTGTAAACGGCGCCCACAAGTATCTGAACCAGTTTGTTGCCGGGGAGCTTGAGAATCAGGAACTGCAGGGCGAAGAAAACCAGAAGCACCAGCAGCAGCGACTGGCCCACATCGATCATCTGCCCCACGAAAACGTTCCCTATGCCTTCTTCCAGGACGGCTTCCATAGAATAATCAGGAACCTGATAGTCGATGCTTCCGCTTGACATCATCGAGAGGAACAAGACCGCCAGAACAGGGCCCACAGAACAAAGAGCGATAAGGCCGAAGCTGTTTTCACTGGCGTTCCTGCCGCCCACCGTAAGGGCGATACCCACGCCGAGAGCCATTATGAACGGCACCGTTATGGGGCCCGTGGTCACGCCCCCGGAATCGAAAGACAGGGCGAGCAGCGAGCCGCGTCCGCCTTCGATAAGCAGAGCCGTGATGCAGAACAGCATCATGTACAGAAACATCAGGATAGAGGGAAGGTCGAGGTGCAGCAGGATCTTGAATACTCCCAGCACCAGCAGCAGACCGACTCCTATGCCCACCGTGTAAATCAGCATCTTGGAATTCATCACCGCACTCACCTGCCCGGCAAGCACGGAAAGGTCGGGCTCCGCCACGGTAATCAGCACCCCCATCAGAAGGCACACGCTTACAAGGATCGGTGTCCTTTTTGACTTGGTAAGACCCTCGCCTATGTACTGTCCCATAGGTGTCATTGCAAGGTCGGCTCCCAGATTGAAGAGACCGATTCCGATCACCAGCATGAGTGTAGCTATGAAAAACAAAACCAACTCACGATTGGATATCTCAACCCATGGTAACAAATACAAAGCGAGTACAATTGCACTGACGGGAAGCACCGAAGTCAGCGCCTCTTTAAGCTTGTCTAACAACGAAGACCAAAGCTGTCCCGAAATACTGTCGGATTTGTTCATACTCAATTTGGATATACAAAGATAATAGTATTTTTCCTAACTTTGCATTCATATGACTTTGATTCTGACTGGAAGCCCTACGCGCTACGGAGAGGACAGGTTTACCGAAGACAATGGTTTTTTGGCTACGGTACGCGCTTCCATCCCCCTTCGGCCAAGGGTCTTGCTGGTCAGTGCGGCACCGGACGACGAGGCCTTCACCGAGAGCGTTCTCGCAGGTATGAGCCTCTGTATCAGGAATTCAGGCATCGATCCTTCGAAGATAACAATGCTTGACCGGCGCAATTGCGGGTGCGCCGCGGAACTCGTCGCTCAGGCCCATTGGATCGTGCTTTGCGGCGGCCACGTACCCACGCAGAACCGCTTCCTTCATGAGATACACCTGAAAGAACTTCTGCACAATTTCCGCGGACTTGTGATGGGGTGCAGCGCCGGCAGCATGAACTGCGCCGACATGGTCTACTCTCATCCCGAGCTCCCCGGCGAGGCGGCCGACCCCTCATACAAGCGGTGGTTCAAAGGCCTGGGACTCACAAAACTCCGCATCATTCCGCACTATTATCAAGTCAGGGATGCCGTAATTGACGGACAGCGCCTGTTTGAAGATATAATCTTCCCCGACAGCTACTCGCACTCGTTTTATACCTTCCCCGACGGGGGCTATATCGTAAGCCGCTCCGGCCGGGAAACCCTGTATGGGACAGCTTGGGAAATATCAGGCGGCGCCATGCGGCAAATCAGTAACGAAAATCAAGTGTATACTTTTATGAACGTTGTTTTTATTTCTCCTCATTTTCCACAGACCTACAGCCACTTCTGCGCTGCTCTAAAGCGCAACGGGGCCAACGTGCTGGGCATTGCCGACACACCCTGGGGCGCCCTTAACGACGAGCTCCGCGGCTCTCTGTCCGACTATTATCAAGTACGCAACCTCGAAGACTACGAAGAGGTGTACCGCGCGGTGGCATGGTTCGCCCACAAGTGGGGGCACATCGACTGGATAGAATCGAACAATGAATACTGGCTCGAGCAGGACGCGCGCCTGCGCACCGACTTTAACGTAAACTCCGGCATCAAGCTCGACAGCATCGACGGCATCAAGGAAAAGTCGGAGATGAAAAAGTACTATGCGGCCGGAGGCATACCCACCGCCCGCCAGATCAAGGCGGCAGAAGGCCTGGAGGCCGTGCGCGCATTCGCCCGCAAGACAGGATACCCCATAATTGCCAAGCCCGACAACGGCGTGGGTGCAAGCGGCACCTTCAAGATGCACTCCGACCAGGAGCTTGAAGCCTGGTTCGGCGAGCACGCGAGCAACTACGGCGCATTTGTGGTGGAAGAATTCATCACCGGCCTTCTGACATCATACGACGCCATATACAATTCGGCCGGAGAGCCTTTGTTCGAGTCGATGGGAGTTTATCCCACGCCCATAATGGACATCGTGCACGGGAACCTCGACTCCTGCTACTATGTCGAGAGAGACGTCCCTGCGGCGCTCTCGCGCATCGGACGCCGTACCGTCAAGGCTTTCGGCATCAAGAGCCGGTTCGTGCACTTGGAATTCTTCAAGCTCGACCGTGACCGCGAAGGTCTCGGGAAGAGGGGCGATTTTGTGGGGCTGGAAGTGAATATGCGGCCTGCAGGGGGCTACACGCCCGATATGATGAACTTCGCCCACTCGACTGACGTGTTCCAGATATGGGCCGATATGGTGACTTTCGACTCCCGGCGCAAAGGAAGCGGAGAGCAGTACTGGTGCGCCTACGCCAGCAGGCGCGACTGCTACCGTTACGTCAACTCGCACGAAGACATCCTTGCCAATTTTGGCGCCGGAGTTTACTCCCCCACCGATCCGGCCCTTGGCATCTGCATGTGCCAGCGCATGCCGGACGCCCTCTCCGATGCCCTTGGCAACCAGGTCTATATGGCCCGCTTCAGCTCGCGCAAAGACATCCAGCCCTTCTTCGACTTCGTTTGCCGCAGAGCATAGCATTCCTCTGCCTCAGCAAACTCCTTGTTACTGGGAAGACGCAAGCTCAGATTGGTCGATGTTCTTGTGGGACGGAGAATTGATGTCCGGGCGGTTTACTTCCAATGAAGGTGTGGTCAACCTTTCCACGGACGAATACCCGATAGTGCTTATCAAACAGTAGTCCCCGTCGCCGGAGGTGCTTGAGGATGGACCTCCGGCAGCAAAATAGGCCAAAAATGCCGTCGGAGGTACACACAAATGCACCTCCGACGATAGTGTAATTGTTACTACATCAAATCCAGCAGTATAGCCGCCTCTTTATATGTCAAACCTATCACTCGGGATAATTGACTTATATCGGCCCCGAAACGGCGGCGTAATTGCTTCAACAATTCAGACTTCTGGTCTCGGTTCAATGATTCTATGCTATCTGCCCGGAATAACGAACGGCATAAGTCCAGGGCCGAGGACAGGATATTCTGGTCACGGAAAGAAGGAACAGCATCTTTTTCAAGTATTTTCTTAGCCTTTGAAGAAGAGTTAAGGAAATAATTATAGCGCTTGGGACTTCTGAAAAGAGCTTCAACCGCTTCAGTATTAACGTATGATTCCGGAAGGATATATCCCTCGTCACAATAACGAAAAGATGATGGCAAACTTACGTTGCTTCTGGTCATCCTTATTTGAGCACGTCGTGACATTTTTCCTACAGGCAGGCAGCTTACCGGATTATCGTTAAAGAAACATCTTCCCGTGCCCCAAGGATAAAAATACGATGACGCACAGATATTAGCAGCAACACAATTCATCTGAACATAGGCTATTACTCTTTCAACTGCCTCTTCACCTGTTATTTCACGAATATCTACTTTAACTCTACGGAAATAATCTTTTACTTTATACTTCCTGCTGAAATAGCCCCCATATAGTTTCTTAAAAGTGTCAATGAAACGTTTGGCGCTTTCAGAATCGCAAAGCAAGACGAAATGTACGTGATTTGACATCAAAATAAATGTCAAAACCTTGACCTTAGTGAGTATGGTTACAACGGCGACATAATTCATCGCCGCTCTGAAATCTTCGTCGTCCTTGAACCAAAGACGGTCTGAAAAATGATCTGTAGTCACTAAAAATATTTTCATAATTTAAGTTTTTCACAAACATACAATCCCCCGTCGAAATTTCCAAACCCAGTTGTCACCGGAGATATTTGCAGATGCAAGTTTAAAAAAGGCTTCAATTGTCGCCGGAGGTGCTTGAGGATGGACCTCCGGCAGCAAAATAGGCCTAAAATGCCGCCGGAGGTACATACAAATGCACCTCCGACGACGTTTTAATCATTTTTCGCGATAAGGGCGAACGTTTAACTTCTGTAGTTCCCGCTCTCCTGCTGGAGTACCCGGTTACCTTCCAGCACCACCGGCTACTTCCCTTCGCCGCCGGTCACCTGCCGGAGCACGCGGGCGAGCTGGTCGGAGCAGGAGGTGCCGCGGCCGGCGCAATTGATACCGCTCAGGCGCTCGACCGCAAAGTCCACCGTGGCGCCTTCAAGCAAAGCTCCAAGGGCCTGCAGGTTGCCGTTGCAACCGGCAAGGTATTTAAGATTGTGGATACGCCCGTCCACTAAGTCGAAATCTATCAGCTTAGAACATACCAGCGTGCTGGGAGCGGCGGTAATGTGGCGGACACCGTTCTCGACGGTATCTACTAAAATATTATAGTCGTTTCCGGTCATATGGCAATTGCTTTCATCGGAAAGAGGCTGCTGTTTCTCCATCCTCGCTTCGCTCACCCTCCCACTGCGTGGGCCCCTCCCGCTACAAGCGAGGGTTCTTACGATTCCGAAACAGCAGCCTCTTTCCGATGCAGAGTTATTCTTTAACGGTGCTGACCAGGCAGAGCTCGTCCATCTGCACCTGGTCGATCTTGGAAGGCGAATCGATCATCACATCGCGGCCCTGGTTGTTCTTGGGGAAGGCGATGTAGTCGCGGATGGTCTCCTGCCCGCCGAAGAGGGCGCAAACCCTGTCGAAACCGAATGCAAGGCCTCCGTGAGGCGGAGCGCCGAACTTGAATGCATTGATGATGAAGCCGAACTTGTAGTCCGCCTCCTCGGGGCTGATGCCCAGCACTTCGAACATTCGCTTCTGCATATCGGCATTATGGATACGGATAGAACCGCCGCCCAGTTCGGTGCCGTTGAGCACAAAGTCGTAAGCATTGGCGCAAACCCTCTCCAGATCTTCCTTGGCGTTGGAATAGAACCACTTTTCGTGCTCGGGCTTAGGAGCCGTAAACGGATGGTGCATGGCATAGAAACGGCCGTCCTCGTCGCTCCACTCCAGCAGAGGGAAATCCACAATCCACAGAGGGGCGAACACCTTAGGATCACGCAGGCCCAGGCGGTTGCCCATCTCGATACGGAGCACGCCCAGACGGGTCTGGGTCTTACGCTTCTCGCCGCACATCACCAGCAGCAGGTCGCCCGCAGACGCGCCGCAAGCGGCAGCCACTTCCTGAAGCTTCTCTGGCGAATAGAACTTGTCCACACTGGACTTGACGCTTCCGTCGGCATTGAGCTTGACGTACACCAGGCCGGCGGCGCCCACCTGAGGACGCTTGACCCACTCGGTCAGTTCATCCAGCTGCTTGCGGGTATATTCCGCGCATCCGGGGACGGCGATGGCGCCCACGTACTGCGCTGAATCGAACACGCCGAAGCCGCATCCCTGCACCAGGGAGGTGATTTCGTTTATCTCCATGCCGAAGCGGATATCCGGCTTGTCGGAGCCGTAACGGTCCATAGCGTCGTACCAGCTCATGCGGGGCAGAGGATCGGGAATCTCCACGCCCAGGGCGTTGCGGAACATGCTGCGCATCATTCCTTCGAACATATTCAGCACGTCTTCCTGCTCCACGAAGCTCATCTCGCAGTCGATCTGGGTGAACTCGGGCTGGCGGTCGGCGCGCAGGTCCTCGTCGCGGAAGCAGCGGACAATCTGGAAGTAGCGGTCATAGCCGGCTACCATAAGCAGCTGCTTGAAAGTCTGGGGGCTTTGCGGCAGGGCGTAGAATGTGCCGGGGTTCATACGGGAAGGCACCACAAAGTCACGTGCGCCCTCGGGAGTGGACTTGATCAGATAAGGGGTCTCTATCTCCATGAAGCCCTGTCCGTCAAGATAGGTGCGGATTTCCTGGGCCAGACGGTGCCTCAGCGCGAGCGCCCTCTGCAGGGGCGGACGGCGAAGGTCGAGATAACGGTACTTGGCCCTCAGGTCCTCGCCGCCGTCGCTCTGCTCCTCGATAGTGAAGGGAGGAACGGAAGCCCGGTTAAGTATATTGATGCCCTCGACCTTGATTTCAATATCGCCTGTGGGCATTTTGGGGTTCTTGCTCTGGCGCTCGAGCACCTCGCCGGTAACCTGAATTACGAATTCGCGTCCGAGGGAGGCTGCGGCCTCGACCAGTTCTGCGGGAGCATCCGCCTCAACCACCAGCTGTGTGATGCCGTAACGGTCCCTGAGGTCGATGAAGGTCATACCTCCGAGTTTACGGGATTTCTGTACCCATCCCGCCAGGGTTACTTTCTTACCTTTGTCTGCAATGCGGAGTTCGCCGCAAGTGTTGGTCCTATACATAGTGCTATTGTTTTCAGGAATGCAAAGATAGCAATTTTACATCAGATATGTTCCACTTCGGGGTGCAACTCAACACCAAACTTTTCGTGGACTGTGGCTATGATGCGCCTCTCCAGTTCAAGCACGTCCCCGGGGGTAGCCGAGCCGGTGGCGTTCACTATTACCAGGGGCTGCTTTTCGTACACGGCAGCGCCTCCTTCCTTCTCGCCTTTGAAGCCGCACTGGTCGATAAGCCAGGCCGCGGGAACCTTTATCATGCCGCCGTCCAGTACGTAGTGAGGCACTATCGAACCGGGCGCCGCGGCATCACATACCCGCACGAAGTCGGCGGCAGTGATGACAGGATTCTTGAAGAACGAGCCTGCGGAACCTGTTTCTTCGGGATCGGGAAGTTTGGTGCGGCGTATGGCGATAATGGCATCACGGATGGCCCCCGGGCTCGAAGGATCAACCCCGGCCAGGCCCTTGTACTCGAGGCGCGGACGGGGCACGCGGGACACCCGGAGAAGCACCGAAGTGATGATGTACCTCCCTCCGCTCTCCTTGAACATCGACTCGCGATAGCCGTAGGCGCACTCCCCTACGCTGAACTTGCAAGGCTTTTTCTCCTGCAGGTCGAAGCACGACACGCCTGATATCAAATCCTTGATTTCCACGCCGTAGGCTCCTATGTTCTGAACCGCCGCGGCACCCACCTCGCCGGGAATGAGGGAGAGGTTCTCCGCTCCCCATAGGCCATGCCCGCAAAGTTCCGCTACAAGGTCGTCCCAAACAACCCCGGAACCTACCACCACCGGCACCTCGTCAAGCCCCAGGTCGACATACTTAACATATTTGATAGCCGAATGCAGAATGGTGCCCGGAAAATCTCCTGTAAAGAGCAGGTTAGAGCCACCTCCGATATGTTTAACCGGCTTGGGAAGAGAGTCAAAATCGATAGAATAAAGCTCATCCACGCTACCGTACTCCACAAAGCACGCACACCGCGCTTTCATGCGGAAAGTATTACGCGAGCTAAGGTCAAAATTGTATTCTTTCAGCATAGCCCTCAAAGATAAAAAAAATTGCTATCTTTATGGACAAATTAGATTCGGATGAGTTCATTTATAGTAGAAGGTGGTCACCGTCTGAGTGGAAGCATAGCCCCGCAGGGCGCCAAGAACGAGGCTCTTGAGGTCATCAGCGCCGTGCTGCTAACTTCCGGCAGCGTCACCATCAGCAATATTCCCGATATCCTTGACATTCGTAACCTCATCTCCCTGCTGGAAGGCATGGGAGTAAAGGTAGAGAGGCATTCAAAGGGAGAATACACATTTACCGCCTCGCGCATCAACGAATTCTACGTCTCCAGCGCGGAGTTCGTGGAGAAATGCGCCCGTCTGCGCGGCTCTGTGATGGTCGTGGGTCCGCTGCTCGCCCGCTTCGGCCTGGCATACTTCCCCAAGCCGGGCGGAGACAAGATAGGCCGCCGCAGGGTGGACACCCACCTGGACGGCTTCATCAAGCTCGGAGCCGACTGCTCTTACGACACGTCCCGCCACGCATACAAACTCAGCGCCCAAGGCCCTCTGCAGGGCTGCTACATGCTGCTTGACGAGGCATCGGTGACCGGTACCGCCAACATAGTCATGGCAGCCACCCTCGCCGAAGGCACTACCACCATTTACAACGCCGCCTGCGAGCCTTACGTGCAGCAGCTCTGCAAGCTCCTGGTGGCCATGGGCGCCAAAATCGAAGGCATAGGCTCCAACCTGCTCAAAATCACCGGAGTAGAAGAACTCCACGGAGCTTCCCATGTGGTGCTGCCCGATATGATCGAAGTAGGCTCGTTCATAGGCATGGCAGCCATCAACCAGAGCGAGCTCACCATAACCAACGTGCACTACGACGAGCTCGGCATCATTCCCGAGTGCTTCCGCCGCCTGGGCATACGCCTCGAGCAAAGGGGAGACGACATCTACATCCCCGAGCAAGACAGCTATGTGATAGAATCGTTCATGGACGGTTCCATCATGACCATAGCGGACGCGCCCTGGCCGGGCCTTACCCCCGACTTGCTGTCGGTGATGCTGGTAACCGCCGTGCAGTGCCGCGGCAGCGTGCTCATACACCAGAAGATGTTCGAAAGCCGCCTGTTCTTTGTCGATAAACTCATCGACATGGGCGCCCAGATAATCCTCTGCGACCCTCACCGGGCAGTGGTCATAGGCCACGACCACCGCATGCAGCTGCGCGGAGGCCGCATGACTTCGCCCGACATACGTGCCGGTATCGCCCTTCTGCTTGCGGCAATGTCGGCCAAAGGCACTTCAATCATTGACAATATAGACCAGATAGACCGGGGCTACCAGGACATAGATCTCCGCCTGAACGCCCTCGGAGCACATATTGAACGCCAAGTATGATTGTACTTAAATTCGGCGGCTCGTCGGTGGCAAACGCCACGGCCATGTCGCGGGTACTCGATATAGTAGAACAGGCGGCCGAGAAGGACCGCGTAATCCTTGTCAGTTCCGCCATCAGCGGATGCACCGACGCCCTCATCCAAATAGGTAAGGCGGAAGACCCCGAGCAGCTCATAGACGCCCTGGAGCGCAAGCACCTTGCCATCATCAACCGCCTTTTCACCGGTAAGGAACGCCTGGATGCCGTTTCCGACTGCCGGAGCACATTCTCGGAGGTGCGCTGCATACCTCCCGTCATCGAATCGTTCGGCGAGCTGCTATCGACCCGCATACTCTCGCGCAAACTATCCTGCGAGGGTTTCAAGGCCACCTGGATTGACTCCCGCAACATGATTTTCACCAGCGGCGGAGAAGTTGACACGGAAAAGTCATATGCCGCTATTGTCCGCACCATCTACTCTTATCCCGAGACGCGTATTTTCGTGGCACCCGGCTTCATAGCCCGCGACGAGAACGAGAACGTAACCACTCTCGGCCGCGGAGGATCGGACTACAGCGCATCGCTGTTCGCAGCCGCCACCGATGCCGACGACCTGGAGATATGGACCGACGTACCGGGCATTATGACCACCAACCCCAAGGTGGTCAGCGCAGCCCGCACCATTCCCGAAATCAGCTACAAAGCGGCGTTCGACATGGCCAGCTACGGCGCCAAGGTACTCTACGCCCCGGCGGTGGCCCCTGCGCGCGAAAAAGGCATCGCCATCAACATACGCAACACCTTCGACCCGTCCAATCCCGGCACCATCATATGCGCACGCAATGCCGCAATCGGCGAGTGGAAAGGCGTGGCCTCTCTTGACGACGAGCAGTCAGGCACCACCCGCGTGTGTCTCATAGGCGAGGGTCCGGTGGGCGCGAAGGCTGCCGTACGCCGCATCGAAACGGCCCTTCGCGAGGCAGGCATCAAGCCTCTGGGCGAGGTGCAGTGCGAAGACGGCACCAACTTCTGCATCAGCGTACGCTCCAACGTGGCGCGAAACACCGTGGCCGCAGTGCACCGTGAATTCTTCGAAGAAAGAGCCCTGACAACCCTGGATGTATACGTGGCGGGGCACGGCGCGGTGGGCAGCGCGCTGAAGGACATAGTGGACGCCTGCGGCGGGCGGTTCCCTTCTGCCGGCAAGCGCATCAACATCAAAGAGATATCCAGCAGCCACGACTTTGCCGACCGCGTGCTCGAGACCGCCCGGAGCCGTTCGATCTTTGTCGACTGCACCGACAGCACCGAAATCTGGCGCAAGTTCATCCCGATGTTCAACAAGGGCATCAGCGTCGTGACCTCCAACCGCCGCTCGCTCGCAATCCCCTATGTGGATTATGCGGCAATCAAGGCCGCCGCTGCCGAAAACGGATGCTTCTTCCGCTACGACACCACCGTGGGTAACGCCCTCCCCATACTCCAGTCCATATCGGACGGAGCCAACTGCGGAGACGGCGTAACTCTCATAGAAGCAGTGGTTTCCTGCACCCTCAACTATATCATCACGGGCTATGACGGAGCGCGCCGCGAGAGCTTTGCCACCCTGTTGCGCAAGGCCCAGGCCGACGGGCTCACCGAGCAAGACCCCCGTATCGACCTCGGAGGACGGGACGCCCTGCGCAAGCTGCTCATCCTCTCCCGCGAGGCCGGGGTGCCCCTGGAAGAAAAAGACGTAGAGATTGTACCTATGCTCGGTCCGGAGTATTTTAAGGGCAGCATCGAGGACTTCTACCGCAGGCTCGACGAGGACGAGGCCAAGTTCGTGCAGCGCGAGGACGAACTTGACGCCATGGGCAGCAGGCAGCGCTTCGTGGCATCGCTCCGGAGGAGGGACGACGGCACCTTCAAGGCAGAGATCAAGATGCGGCTGGTTGGTATAGACAGCCCGTTCTACTGGATCAGCGGCACCGAGAACGTGACCATCATACATAGCGGTGAGGCTTACCCTCTGGTTATCAAGGGTTCCGGAGAAGGCGCCCGGCTGGCGGCCAGCGGAATTATACGTAACATACTACAATAGAACACGATATGAAGGTAATTATCAGCGGCTATGGCCGTATGGGCCATATCATAGAAGGAGTACTGCTCCATAAAGGAATCGAACTTGTGTGCGCCACCGAAGATGTGTGCGCCACCCCTCCCGAAGTAGCACGCGAGTGCGTCTGCATCGACTTTACCACCCCCGCAGCCTTCCGTGCCAACTACAAATGGATTGCGGAGCATTTTAAGGCTGCCGTGGTAGGCACCACCGGCTGGGACGATATAATGGGCGATGTGGTGGCAGCATTCTATGCAGCAGGCACCCCCATGATCTACTCCTCCAACTTCTCTATAGGCGTAAATGCTACCTACGCTGCCCTGGAGAAGGTATCCGACATTCTCAAGGGCTATGGCTACGTACCTCATATCGAGGAGACTCACCATGTGCACAAACTGGACGCTCCCAGCGGCACGGCCAAGGAGATGGCCCGCCTGGTCGGAGACCATCTGGGCGTCAAACCCGACATAACCTCCATACGCGAGGGAGAGGTGCCCGGCAAGCATGTGGTCAAGTTCAAGTCGGAAGTTGACAAGATTAAAATTTCACACGAGGCCTTTTCCCGTCAGGGCTTCGCCGAGGGTGCCGTAGTGGCTGCCACCATGACGGAAGGTTTAACCGGAGTTCACAGCTTCAAAGAATTGATAATCAAATGAAAATACCCGAACTGAAAGGCTGCGGCACAGCCCTTGCCACCCCATTCCTCGCCGACGGCGAAGTTGATTACGAAGCATATGCCGCTCTTGTGCGCCGCCAGGTAGAAGGCGGAGCCGATTTTCTGGTGCCCCTTGCCACAACCGGCGAGACTCCCACCCTCGACCCAATCGAGCGCGTGTCCATGCTTGAGATTACGCACGACAACGCAGCCGGAGTGCCTCTGCTGGTAGGCTGCGGCAGCAACAGCGTGCAGGGCACCCTCACCCAGATGGAGATGCTTGACGGAGCCGCCGTGGATGCCTGGCTGGTGGTGGTGCCGTTCTACAACAAGCCCAACCAGGAGGGGCAGTTCCAGTATTTCAAGGCCATCGCCGAGGCAAGTTCAAAGCCCATAGTGATTTACAATGTACCCGGCCGCACCGGGGCAAATATGCAGCCCGCTACCTGCCTGCGGCTCGCCCGCGAGGTTCCCGGCATAGTGGGTATCAAAGAGGCTTCAGGCAAGATTGAGCAGGCACGCGAGATACTCGCAGGCGCACCCTCCGACTTTATGGTACTCAGCGGCGACGACGACCTCACCCTCCAGATGATGAAATCCGGCGGCAAGGGAGTCATCTCCGTGGCCTCCAACATTGTACCCGAAAAGGTATCGGCCATGACACGCGCCGCCCTGGACGGCCGCTGGGAAGATGCAGAAGCTCTGGACGAGGCGCTCAAGCCCCTCTACCACGCCTGCTTCGTCGAGCCCAACCCCATCCCCGCCAAAGCAGCCCTTTCGCTCCTCGGCCTCTGCACCCCCACCATGCGCCTCCCCCTCGTCAAGGCAGAACAGGGCACCTTCGACCTCATGAAGGAAGTGCTGGGAGGGCTGTAATTAAAGGCACAGGAAAGCGCACAACGTACGATATATGGAATTTTTGCATTTCACGCTTGTCGACCTTATCGACATCATACTCGTAGCGGCGGTTATATTCGTGATTTTCCGCTGGATAAAGGGTTCTTCGGCTATGAATATCTTCATCGCCATCATAATCCTTTTCCTGGTGCGGGTACTCGCCACTGCGCTGAACATGCGCATGATTTCCGCCCTGCTCGGCGCCATACTTGACGTAGGAGCACTGGCCATCATAATCATTTTCCAGCCCGAAATACGCCGCTTCCTCAACAACATAGGCCGCACTGCCGGTGACAATACCCTCATACGCAGGCTCCTGCGCCGCCAGCGGGCCGAGGGGCTCGACTCCGACAATATGTCGCAAGTGGTTTCGGCTGTGGAGCAAATGGCCTCCAACAAGACCGGTGCCCTCATAGTAATACGCCGCAGGGACAATCTGCAGAGCATCATTGCCACCGGTGACAGCATAGACGCACGCATCAGCGAGCGCCTGATTATGAACATCTTCTTCAAGAATTCTCCCCTGCACGACGGTGCCATGGTCATCGGCGACAACCACATCATCGCCGCCCGCTGCACCCTGCCGCTTACCGAGCGTCTGGACCTCCCGGCCCACTACGGAATGCGCCACAGGGCTGCCGTCGGGCTTGCCGAGCAGTGCGACGCCGACGTAATAGTGGTGTCGGAAGAGACCGGGCAGGTAAGCTTTGTCAGAGGCAGGAGCATAACTCTTGTAGAAACATCGGCCACCCTTAAACTCAAACTTCAGAACAATGACCAATGAACGGCTTGAAGCCAAACTGGGCTTCAACAAAGTCAGAGAAATAATCGCCGAAAAGTGCCGCACGGACTATGCCGCAGCCCGGGTGGCGCAGGAGAAGTTCTCCACCTCGCCGGGAGCCATACGAAAGCGCCTCGCCCTCACGGACGAAATGCGCCTGATACTTCTCTTCGAGGAGAACTTCCCCACTTCCGGTTTCATCGACGGTGCTCCCTTCCTGGATCCGCTGCAGAGCGAAGGCAGCAGCATTGACGCCCTTGGCCTTGGCAAACTCCGCACATTGCTTGACACCATAAGGCGCATAACCGGCTTCTTTGCCGGCATCAAAGACGGCATCTACCCCAACCTCAAGGCTCTCAGCGCTCCGATACTCAACTTTCCGGTAATTCTCAAGCGTATCGACCTGATACTCGACCGCTACGGAGACATCAAGGACAACGCCTCCGATGAACTTGCCGACATACGCAAGCGCATACGGGAGAAGGAAGCCGCCATATCCAGGCGCGCCACAGCCATCCTCAAGCAGGCGCAGGACGCAGGAATAGCCGACCCCGATGCTTCGGTGGCAATGCGCGACGGCAAGTACCTCATACCCGTCAGCGCCGCCTCCAAGCGAAAACTCTCCGGCTTCGTGTACGACGAATCGTCCACCGGAAAAACAAGTTATATCGAGCCCGCAGAGATCCTGGAACTCGAGAACGATATCAGCGAACTGCACTTCGCCCAGGCAAGGGAGATTGCACGCATATTGAGGGAATTCACCGTGTTCCTCCGTCCATATCTGCCGGAAGTGCTGCAGGGAGCCGCTTTCATAGGAGAAATAGACTTCTTGATGGCCAAGGCGCAGACGGCGCTGGACTTCATCGCCGGCATGCCCGTCATTTCGTCCGACGGAGGCGTGAATCTCCGCAAGGCACGCCACCCCCTGCTCGAAAGGGCGCTGAAGCGCGAGGGGAAGGCCATAGTACCGCTGACTATCAATCTCACGCCCGCCAAGCGCATACTGCTCATTTCGGGCCCCAACGCCGGAGGCAAATCGGTTTGCCTCAAAACCGCCGGCCTGCTGCAGTACATGTTCCAGTGGGGCATGCTCATACCCACGTCGGAGAGTTCCGAACTGCCCGTGTTCAAGAACATCGTGGTGAGCATCGGTGACGACCAGTCGCTCGAGAACGACCTGAGCACCTACAGCTCCTTCCTCTCGGATATGCGTGAGATGCTCGCCGAGGCGGACGAGAACACCCTGGTACTGATAGATGAGTTCGGCGCAGGCACCGAGCCCACTGCCGGAGGAGCAATTGCCGAGGCTATACTTGCCGAGATGGACCGCAGAGGTGTTTGGGGCGTTATAACCACCCACTACACCAACCTCAAGCTCTACGCCGCCGGAGCGGACACCCGCGTCATTAACGGCGCCATGCTCTACGATTCTTCCAAGATTGCGCCGCTGTTTGCCCTTCAGACGGGCCTTCCCGGCAATTCGTTCGCCTTTGAGCTGGCCCGCAAGATGCGCCTGCCGGAGAGCATCGTCAAAGATGCCGAGGAGCGTGCCGGCAACGAGTTCGTGGGAATGGAGAGGAACCTACGGAAGATTGCCCGCAACCGCCGCCAGCTGGACGAGAAGCTGCAGAAGATCAAGCACACCGACAAGGCTCTGGAAGGCCTTACCGAACGCTACCAGCAAGAACTTGAAGACATACAGCGCGAGCGCAAAGGCATTCTTGAAGAGGCCCGCAAAGAGGCTGAAGCTATAGTAAAAGGAGCCGGCGCCCAGGTGGAAAAGACCATCCGCACCATCAAGGAATCGCAGGCCGACAAGGAGCAGACCAAGGCGGCGCGTGCTGAACTTCAGGGCTTTATAGGCGCCCTGCAGGAGGGCAAAAGCCGCCAGCAGAAAGCGCGAGACGAGTATATAGAGCGCAAGATCAACAAGCTGGAGAGCCGCAAGGGCAAGAAGCCCGGCGCCCCCGAGCCAAAGCCCAGGGAGGAAGCACTCAAAGTGGGCGAGAAGGTAAAGGTCCGCAGCAACGGCATGGTGGGAGAAGTAACCAGGGTGAGCGGAAAGAACGTTACCATCAGCGTGGGCAACATCTCCAGCACCATGAAAGCCGACGCACTGGAAAGGATATCGTCCAATGAGTTCAGGGAGCTGTCGCGCGGGCAGTTCAAGGCTCCCAGACAGCAGTTTGACGTGTCAATATCGGCGCGTAAGCTCAATTTCTCGCCGGAACTCGACATCCGGGGGGCGCGCCTTGCCGACGCCCTGGACATAGTGACCCACTATATCGATGATGCCATTATGTTGAGCATCAGTTCGGTACGTATCATACACGGTAAAGGCACCGGCGTACTTCACGAAGAGATACAGAAATACCTCCGCACCATCCCGGGCGTGGCCTCTGTCAATGACGAGGACATACGCATAGGAGGCTCCGGAGTGACATTAGTAACACTGGAATGAACGACCCGCATTATTATTGCGTTATAATGGCCGGAGGCCTGGGCACACGCTTCTGGCCGGTGAGCCGCGAGAGCCGGCCCAAGCAGTTTCAGACTTTCTCCCGTTCGGGAAGAAGCTTTCTGCAACTCGCCTACGAAAGGGCGCTGGAGGTTGTGCCGGAGCAGAACGTTTTGGTAGTCAGCCTCGAGCGTTTCCGCCCGCTGGTATTCGAAGACCTTCCCAATCTGGACCCGGAGAACCTTCTCCTCGAACCATACAACCGCAACACAGCTTCCTGTATAGCTTTTGCCACCTATTACATACTCAAACGCGATCCCGAAGCGGTAGTACTGGTCACACCGGCGGACCAGGTAATCGAAGACAGCGCCCAGTTCAGCAGCACGGTGCTGCAGGGCCTCGATTATGCCGCCGGCCACGATGTGCTGCTAACCCTCGGAGTACTTCCCCGCCGCGCCGACACCAACTTCGGCTACATCCAGACCGACGGACCCATGACCGACGGCAGCCCCCTGAAGGTCAAAACTTTTACCGAGAAGCCCGGCAAGGAGCTTGCCCAGGTGTTCATCGACAGCGGCGAATTCCTCTGGAATGCAGGTATCTTTATGTGGAAGGCATCGGTGATTGCCGAAGAGCTCGAACGCTACGCCCCCGAGATTACCGCGCAGTGGAACGGCTGGGAGCAGTTTGTCTCAACCCCTCACCAGAAGGATTACCTGCAGCGCATCTATGCCGACATGCCGCGCACATCCATCGACTATGCGGTGATGGAAAAGTCGCAGCGGGTGATGGCCATCCCGTCGTTCTTCGACTGGAACGACCTTGGCAACTGGAATTCGCTGTTCGAGTACTTTGCGAGCCCGGACGGCAACGCGGTCAAGGTGTCGGGAGACAAATTGCTCTCCGACACAAAAGGCGACCTCATAGTATCGAGCCACAAAGATAAACTGCTGGCAATAAAAGGGCTGAAAGACTACCTGGTGATCGACACTCCCGACGTGCTGCTCATATGCCCTCGCGAAGAGAATACTCTCAAGAGTTTTATTTCCGATATTTCGAAACCCGAATTTGAAAAATACAAGTGATATGAACAAATACTCCCAAAGACGCTCCCGCCTGCGCGGGCTGCTTGATGGCCAGAAAGGCATTGTAGTTTTTATCGGCAACGTTGACTCCGCCGCCCAGTACCGCGACAACGGCTACAAATGGCGTCAGGACAGCAACTGGCTGTACTTCTACGGCATAGACGAGCCGCGCTTCGCAGCCATCATGGACCTTGAATCGGGTTCGGATACGGTTTATGCCGACGACTACGACATCGACGATATCATCTGGACAGGTCCCATGCCCACCGTAGCCTCGCTCGCCCAGGGCGCCGGTGCCACTGCTTCCGGGAGCTATTCCGCCTTCAGCGACGCAGTACGCGCGGCGCTTGCAAGCGGCCGTCAGGTGCACTTTCTTCCTGTATCACGCTGGTACAACGCTGTTCTGCTGAGTTCCCTTCTGGGAGTTGCACCCGCCGACGTGTTCAGCGCCGGCAAGAAGGGCTGCCCGCTTGCCTCGGAAGCGCTGGTGAGAGCGGTTGTAAAGATGCGCCTTGTCAAGGACGCCGACGAGATTGAACTGCTCGACCGCGCCGGCGACCTGGGATACAAGATGCACACCATAGCACGCAAGGGCATACGCCTGGGGCGCATAGAGCAGGAGATAGTGGGGGCCATGGAAGGAGCCGTGCTTGCCGGCGGATGGGGTGTTTCGTTCGCCACCATCCTCACCCAGCACGGAGAAATATTCCACTGCCACTCGCACGACTGCCCCATCGAACCGGGCCGACTTCTGCTGATCGACGCGGGAGCGGAGAGCAACGAGCACTATGCCTCCGACCACACCCGCACCTACCCCACCGGAGGGCGCTTTACACCTCGCCAGAGAGATATTTATCAGACCGTTTACGAGTGCAACGAGCTGGCGTTCGATATGATAAAGCCCGGGGTCAGTTACCGCGACTGCCACCTTGCCGCCGCCCGTCACATGATTGACAACCTGAGCCAGCTTGGCCTGGTAAGCGGCGACCTCGACGAGGCTGTCGCCGACGGCCTTGCGGGCTTGTTCATGCCGCACGGACTCGGGCACAATATGGGCCTCGACGTGCACGATATGGAAGACCTCGGCGAGGATCTGGTGGGCTACGATCCCGACCAGACCCGCTCTTCGCAACTGGGACTCGGGAGCCTCAGGATGGCCCGCAGGCTCGAGGCCGGCAACGTCATCACCGACGAGCCCGGTATCTACTTCATTCCCGACCTCATCGCCCAGTGGAAGCGCTGCGGCACCGACAAGGGACGTGTAAACTACAGTAAACTAGAGCAATACCTCGACTTTGGCGGCATCCGTCTCGAGGACGATGTGCTGGTAACTCCCGAAGGAGCCCGCAGGCTCGGCGGGGCACGCCTTCCCATCGCTCCCGACGAGGTAGAAGAAGCAATGGCTAACGACAAATAATCATGGGACTTCTGGACGGAAAAACCGCCCTTGTGACCGGAGGGTCACGGGGCCTTGGAGAGGCCATAGTGCGCCGCTTCCTCAGGGAAGGGGCCTGTGTGGCGTTTACCTGCAGGCATCTGCCTGAAGGGTTGCTCGACAGCCTTAAGCAAGAAGGCAACGGGCAGGTACTCGCATTCGAATCGGACGCCACCTCGTTCGAGGCCGCCCACGAGGTGGTCAGGCAAGTGGCAGAAGCATTCGGACGCCTGGATATACTGGTCAACAATGCTGGAGTTGCACGTGACGCCCTTATGCTCCGCACCTCCGAGGAGATGTGGGACCAGGTTATCGACAACAACCTCAAATCGGCATTCAACTACACACACGCCGTGACGCCCATTATGGCCCGCCAGCGCAGCGGAAGCATTATTTTCATGGGGTCGTCGGCCGGTCAGCACGGCAATATCGGACAGAGCAATTATGCCGCATCCAAGGGAGGCCTTGTGGGCCTTGCCAAGTCGGTGGCCAAAGAACTCGGCGGACGCGGGGTGCGCTCCAACTGCCTTGCTCCCGGATTCATCGACAGCCAGATGCTGGATGTCCTGAGCGACAAAGTACGTAATTACTGGCTGGATTATATTCCCCTGCACCGTTGGGGCACGCGCGAAGAAGTGGCCGGTGCCGCACTGTTCCTCGCAAGCGACCTTTCGTCTTACGTTACAGGGCAGGTGATCGATTGCTGCGGAGGGCTTACAAGTTAAGCGTATGGACCCCCGCCTGAACTCCCTGACTATTGAAAAACTTCTCCGCTCCCTGCTTGACTTTTTCCTGCCACGGGTGTGCCTTGCGTGCGGCCGGCAGTTGCTGGAGAGCGAGAGGCACTTGTGCTCAAGCTGCGCAGCCGATCTGCCGCTCACATTCTTTGAGTCACGTACCCGCAACCCCATGGCCGACCGCCTCAACGGCCGGCTGCTTGATGAAGAAGTGGCTGGATACTTGTATGCCACCGCCCTGTTTTATTACGAGGAGGGCTATGCCAATATCACCCAGGCACTTAAGTACAGGCGCAATTTCGCTGCGGGCAGGTTTTTCGCCCGCTTGCTTGCTGATAGTATTGCCGGTGCCGCGCATTTTTCCGATGTGGATTTGGTAACTTGCGTGCCGCTGCACTGGGTGCGACGCCGCTCCCGCGGGTACAACCAGGCGGAGATCATTGCCCGCGAAGTTTGGCGGGGATTGCCCGGTGCGAGGTTCGAGCCCCGACTTCTGCGCCGAGTCAGGCGCACACGCTCCCAAGCGCAGCTTAGCGAGGAGAGCAAAGAGTTGAATGTCAAGGGAGCGTTTGCCCTTAACAAGGCTGTACGCCTGGAGGGAGTGCATCACATATTGATTTGCGACGACGTGTTCACCACCGGCTCAACGCTCGCCGCATGCTGCCGGGTGCTCCTGCAAGCCCTGGGCCCGGGAGTCAGGATCAGCGTAGCTACACTCGCTTACGCCGGTGCGTAGAGCCGACTATTTGCATAATAATTACTATATTAGCAACATGAAAAAGATCTTTCTTGTTATTCTTGCCTTTGCCCTTGTCCTGCCCCTGCAGGCCCAGCACAAACACCGCTCCGATCCGTCGGCGCACCATATCACGCCTTCAGCGGACAGGAGTGCCGTGAGTCCCTACCAAGGCTGCAAGAACTACGGCAAGAGCATAGCCGTGTTCGGAGGATCGCTTTCGGTCAACAAAGAGTCCGATACCGCCAAGCAAATCTGGGCCGACCTTCTCGGATCTGAGGTCGTAACCTACGGCGTGGGCGGGGCCGGGTTCAGTATCGACCAAGGCTACAGTCTTCAGTACCAGGTAGATACCGCAGGGGTTCACGATGTATATGTGCTTTGGGCCTCGACCAACGACTTCAATGGCGGGCGCCCGGTAGGCCGGTGGAAAGACTACACCGAGCTGGACGGATACGACACTTCGCGCCTTTCGACCCAGTGCGGCGGCATCAATTATTGCATAAAAAAGCTGCGCGAGAAGAACCCGGCGGCCGAGATTTATTTCTTTACCTCCCTGAGGTTCTTTACCCGCGACTCCGGACACAACCCCTACTCCGCCGACATCAACAAGTCAGGCGCCAGCTTCGCCGATTATGTGTCGGCGCAGATAGAATGCTGCCGGTATCACGGCGTAGCGGTACTCGACCAGTTTTCGATTCAGGGAGTGGACGAGCACAACTACCAGCTATTCTACCTTCCCGACAGGCTCCATATGAACGCCGAAGGCTACCGCCGCATAGGCCCCGTCCAGGCTGCTTTCCTGGCAAACGGACTTTAGTTTGCAAATTCCAAAAAAGTACTTATATTTGCAGTCCCGTTTGACAAAGCGTGGTGAGATTGGAGAGGTGGGTGAGTGGCTGAAACCACCGGTTTGCTAAACCGACGTACGTCTCAAGCGTACCACGAGTTCGAATCTCGTCCTCTCCGCCAGAAGGCCGCCTGATGAAGGCGGCCTTCTGCCGTCTAGGACGAAATGGGCCGATCTGACTTGTACTTTTTTTCAATACTACTGCACCGGATGCCCGGCCTCCTTGAGAAACCGTTTCAGCAGGAAGGCGAGGAAATACGGAAAAGTGTAGTACTTGCCGCCCCAGCCGATATTCTTGTAGCCGAACTTGACACCGTAGGAGACATCAGGATAAGACGGCCAATCGATGAGGTGGTTAAGTGAGGCAGTAGCTCCGTCCTTGGCCTTTACCTCTACGGGGACCAACGAGTCGGAATCGCGGACGAAGAAGTCCATTTCCAAGGCTGGGCTATCGTTCTTATAGTAGTAAAGTTGCTCATAACCGGACTTGCGAAGCATTTCGCCGACAACGTTTTCATAGATCGCCCCTTTGTAGGTCCCAAAGTTTTTGTTCGCCCGAAGATCGTCCTGGGCCTCCTCGTCTAAGGAAGCAATGAGCAGGCCTGTATCGTGATAATAGACCTTGTATGTGTCGGCATCGTAGTTGCCTTTCAAAGGGAGCTCTGGATTTCCAAGGCAATAACAGATATTCACGACTCCAGCCTTTTCCAACCACTCCACGGCTCCGATATACTCCCGATTCCTTGCGCCTTTGGCCACTTTGGTTATCTGGTATTTCTTGCTGGGCTTGGCCAGGAAGGTGGAAATGTGGTTATACACGGCAAGAATCTTGGCTTTGTCCGACTCCTTGGCATACTTCGTTATATCTTCCTCATAGTCCAGCAACAACTGCCTGAGCAATTCCAGCGTTCCGCCAAAGTGACCGTTGTCAATGTACATCTTGACCACTTCCGGCATACCTCCGATTGTCATATAGTCGCGAAATACATCCATATAGACATTCAGCTCAAGCTCGGAAAAAGGCGTTAGGCTGGCCATATGAGTATAGAGGTCTTCCACTTGCGACTCCGAATAGCCCCTGGCCCACAGGAACTCCTCAAAGTCCAGAGAATGCATCTCATAGTCCTCTTTGTTGCCTACTGCATTGGACTCGATCTCTTCGTAGTATATGCCCATCAAGGAACCGGAACAAATGACATCATAGCGCGGATCAGCATTGAACGATTTAAGGGATGTGGCACAGTCGGGGCATTTCTGCAACTCGTCGAAAAAAATGAGCGTCTTGTATGGAATAAACCGCCAGGAAGGCTCCATCAACGAAATGTTCTTGATAATGGTATCCACTTCGTAACCGTTATCAAAGATGGAACGGAACTTTTTCTGCAGGACGAAGTTGATCTCGATGACCGACTCATAATTTGCATGCCCGAAAGCGCGGATGGAGACGGTCTTGCCAACCTGTCTGGCACCTTTCACGATGAGTGGTTTCCGATCGGGATTCTCTTTCCATTTCGCGAGGAATCCGTCTATTTTTCTTTTCAGCAAATCCATGTCAAATCACATTTTCCGAGACAAATATAGGTAAAAAATCACATTTTCGACAACCCGAATGGACAAAAAATCACATTTTCAACATGCACTACTAACAATTATGCTGACAAAAACACTTAAAACAGTTTAGCACATACTCCCGCAAATTAGCACAAACCAGAATCGCAACCGGCTATAAATCAACAAGATTTAAAAACAATTTGATATAATTCAAACCTTTCTGCCAAATCTCGGCTGTCTGCCGTCAAGGCCGATATGGGCCGCTATCGCCAGCGCCGTGGGCCCGAAAACACTGAATTCAGGCCGGAGTTCTCAAAAGAAAGTGTATTTTTGCGATATGAAATACTTGCTGCCACTCATCATCTCCATAGCCGTTACTGCCAGCGCCCCCGGGTCCGAAGCGAACCGGACTCTGCCGGTTGATTCTATCGCTTCTCTTAGCGCCGGCCAGTGTCTCATACTCGGCAGATCGGTCCCGCCCGGCATGATGCCCCAGACTTTCCAGGACGGACAGCTCGTGTGCTCCGACCTCAAGCGCTGGACAAGCGGATTCTTCCCCGGAACCTGCTGGTACTCTTACCTTCTGAGCGGCAATGAAGAAGTGCGGAGTATGGCCGAATCGTTCACCGATCGGATGCTTGACGTCGATTCCTATTTCCGCGACCACGATATAGGCTTCCAGACCATGTGTTCCGCCGGACTGGCCTACAGAATTACCAAGGACGACAAGTATCTGCCCTCCATACGCAGGGCGGCGGAATTGCTGGCAGCCCGCTTCTCCCCCATCACCGGTACCATCAAAAGCTGGAACAGCAAAAGGCCGGTGAGCAGGGTAATCGTGGACAATATGATGAATCTGGAGCTCCTGACCTTCGCATCCCGCCAGTTTGGCGTACCGGAATGGATGGAAATAGCTAAATCGCATGCCGACAAGACTATTGCCAACCATTTCCGCGAGGACGGTTCTTCGTTCCACCTTGTGGAGTACGACCCCGGAAGCGGGGCCGTGCTGGTAAAGCAAACCGTACAAGGCTACAGCGACGAGTCTGCATGGTCCCGCGGTCAAGCCTGGGGACTCTACGGATTCACGATGATGTTCCGCGAAACCGGGCAAGAGCGTTATCTGCAACAGGCCGAGAAGATTGCCCGTTTTCTGCTTCCGTTGTTGGCCGGAAGGCCTGTCCCGGCGTGGGATTTCAACGCCCCCGAGCCTTTGAGTGCCCAGGATGACGCGTCCGCTGCCGCCATAATGGCCTCCGCATTCGTAGAACTTGGAACCCTGAGCTCGGATAAAACCTTGGCAGACCGCTGCTCAAGCATGGCCAGGACGATTCTGGAAGAGCTTGCCTCCCCGCGTTACCTTGCCGCGCCCGGTGAGATCGGTGGCTTCCTGCTCAAGCACAGTACCGGTCATTTTAAAGCACACAGCGAAGTGGATGTGCCGCTGACGTATGCCGACTACTACTTCCTGGAAGTACTTTGCCGGGAGTTCCGGCCGGATCTTCTGAAAAGGTAATACGGCTAGCTGCCGGAGGATGCAGGAGCGAACAAGCTCTCTATACCTTTAAACACTGCGCCCTCCGGAGCGCGCTCAATGGGTATCCCCTCCAAGGCGTTACGGATGGGGCGGTCAAAAAGGTTCATCGATTTGGCAATCTGCCCCGCCATTAGGAGCATATCTATGCCCAGCTCGTCTAAAATGCCCGGTAGAACATCGGCAAGGGCCTCTCCAACGCCATTGTAAACCTCCTGCGCTTCAATTTCTCCGGAATAGGCCCTCTTAGCAACGTCGTAGGCCGACTCGGCGCCCACGCCTGACCTGTGGGCATAGGCATCCATGATTCCACGGGCCGATACCACATCCTCCAGGATTCCGTCGCCGTAAGGCAGGTTGTAGAGGCTCCGGGCCGGCGAAAGCATAGGCCCGCACTGCACCTTTCCCTTAACGGAATAAGAAAAACCAAGACCTGTCCCGATGGTGACAAGTGCCACATTCCTGTCCTGAAGTCCGAGCATTGCAATCGAGCCTTCCAGTACGGCGTTGACGTCGTGGATAAAACGGGCGCTGCCCACCGGCAGGCCAGTCAGTTCGCAGAACGACATTCCGTATACGGAGGCAAATTTGTGCTTCATCAGGAAGATGCCCTCGCGGAAGTCGAAGGGCCCGGGGATAGCCACCCCGACTTCCACCGGGCCTTCTCTTACAAAGATTGCTTCCTTCAAGGCATCGGCGATACTCCCGGCCGTTCCGCCTGAAGGAACAGGAACCTGACGGCCGTCCGAGCACTTGATGAAAGTCCCCCCGACGTCAAGCAGGATCCTGCTGGTAGCCATCTCTCAGACAGGTTTTATGGACACGGATGGGCTCCTTGCCCAAGTTTTCGATCACATATTTGCCCATGCTGGCAGGGACGCAGGCAATTTCCATAAAATCAAGGTCAAAGTAACGCTCTGGATGCTCCACGCTGCGAATACGGATATGGTCTCCGTCCACCAGTGTGAGCACGTGGAACTTCTCGCCTCTGGTGTCCTGTTCGCACTGCCTTTCGAACTCCAGCCGGCGGAGGGAAATGTACATCTGCGGATTCTCGCCAAGGATATACTCCTGCCAACCGTCTCCCTCGCAGTCCAGACGCGGCTCCTGCACGATGTATTCCGGGCTCTCAGGATCGTGGATAACCGAATAGCGGCGGTCCTGGCGCACGTTAAGTTCGCCAAGGTGGGTGTGGATGGGACGCTGCTTGCCGTCAAAGTCCAGCCGCAGATAGTCGTACATCTTGTAGGTGTATGAGCCGATGGTGAGAGATCCTATCTCCAAGATAACCTGGTTGCGGCCGCTGGAGTGGATGGTGCCGGCGGGCAGCATTACCTGAAGGCCGGGCTTTGACTCCTCGTAACTCACATACTTCATATAGTCGCATGGGTCGTGCTGTGTGTCGGCCGCCTCGATTTCCTTGAAGAACTGAGGAATGTCGGCATCGTCACGGAAACCGATGAAGGTTTTGGCTTCATGGCCGGTGATAACCACGTAATAGCTTTCGTCCTGACGTCCGAACTCGTTGTAGTTCTCAACGTTGTATTTCCCGCCGGAGTGGCACTGGATGCTCATGTTGCCGGTGCTGTGATAGCTGTCGTCCCAGTTAAAGCGTATGGGGAAATAACCTTTGTACTTCTTCACGCAATCGGTTCCCATAAGGTTTATTCCCTCCTTATGAACGAACGAGCAGTAGTTGATGTCGAGCATCTCCGATCCGGCCTCCACCATCACGCTCACCTCCATGGGAATGAAGTCGAACACCCAGGCAGCGTTGCGCATCTGTTCCGGAAGCTTGCGCAGTTTCTTCATATAGCTGCCGCCCCACACGCCCTCCAGATAGCAGGGCTTGGCGCGGAAGGGGTATTTTACCAGTTGGGCGCAGATGTCGGCAAAACTGGAGAACGGCATCATTTGCAGGTTGTTCCTGTCGTTGTCAAGGAAGTACCAGTCCAGCTGGCCCGTGGCAAATAGCTCTTTTCGCAGCTGCACGGCGTTCTCAAAGTCGCAATAGTAGCAGCGGCGTATGGTGCGGTTGATGATTCCCGCATGCTTCTTGCCCAGGTTGGAGTATTCCCCGGCGCGGATGCGCAGCATGCTGTTCATGGGTGTAATGTCGAACCAGCATTTTACATCGTACACATCACGGAACTCCTTGATCAGGGAGCCGTAACCATAAACGACAACCAGCGTTCCGGGTGCCTTCAAGGCAGGAATTTCCTTCTTGAAGGCCTCCACCTTGGCAGGATCCATCAGGCCGATGTAACCTCCGTGATACACCTTTCCGTAAAGGAGCGTCGGGTCAATTTTCTTGTCCCAGATAAGGAGCGGGTCGATGATGGCATCTATCTCCTCGCCGCTCTTGAAAGTACGTTTATAGCTGTCCACGAACTCTATCTTGAAGCCGAAGACATCGCACTCACGGGCGAGCAGGCTCACCAGGAGATCCCACTTTGTGGTGGTGTATCCGTCAAAAGCCACGATTGCGCCTTCTTTCTCCACCTTAGGGGCAATGGCCTGCATGAAGCGCTTGGCAACGACGGGATTACCGCCGCCCACGACGGATTCAACTGTCTTTTGTGAAAGTTCCGGCCGATTCACGGGTTTAGGGTCGTGAAAAGGGAACGGATTGTACATGAAACTCATATGATATTCCTTTTAATTATCTTAAATCGTAGAATTCAAAGCCCATGATAGAGGCAAGGTCGCTAAGCTGCTCCCTCCAATCACCGTCCACAATGGCGTAGTGCTGGGTGGCACCTATGTTCAGAACCTTCTCCCATAGCTGCTTGGCGGGAACTACGGGGCGGAAAATGGTATGGCTATAGGTTGCCAGAAGGTGCTTTTTCGCGCTCTGCGGTGTGTCATTTTCCGAGAGACTCTCTGCCATGAAGGTAATGAGCTTATATTTGCCGTCCTGCTCATAGAGGCCGGCCACAGTCTTCATGCCCGGAGAAAAACGGTACCAAGCGAAGGGAGCGCCTGCATACTTCCAGCTGGTCTTTGCAAAGCGAACGTCACGAGCTATTATCACATTGTCCTGCCAGGCTGGGTCGTTATGGTCGTTGGGGCCGGCATGGCCGCCCGCAAAGGTGCCGAAGTCGTCCTCGATATGGAAAGGTTCGATAAAATTGACATTCTTTCCGCTGAGGAGCTTCAGGATGTAGGTGATAAGACCGGCACCGATATCGGCTTCAGGCACCAGCACGCTCACGTTTTCGTTAAACCACTGCGGGTAGAAGCCCGCGCGGCAGCCGGCAGTGCGGAACGTAGCCTGGTCTATGTCGTTATAGACATAGCAGTCCACATCGTTCTTCTGGGCCAGTTTCTTGATGCCAAGGGTGGCCTTCACGCAGCCGATGAACTTGTCGTATTCCACATCGTCCATCATTTTGTACTTAGAAGTAAGCTCATCTGCACAGGCCTTTACTTCTTCGTCAGTAAGCGCCTCTATTTCAGCGCCATAATCGGAGTATGGAAGATAGTGGATCTCCGGCCCAATCTTGGTGAAAAGGTCGTAATTGTCGATATAGGTGCTCCACATGGCCTCGTTCATATTGGCCATGAGGCCCACGTTGGACTGCCTCAGGATTGAGCGTACGCGTGCGGCCTCCGCAAAGACCTTGAGCCTGACGGTAATCTCTTCGCGCGTGCCCATAATAGTCTTTACATTCTTGCGGCCGGTACGGGCCACGTCTCCGGAACCTTCCAGCGACCCGACCAGAGTGCCGGCGCATAGGTAATCCACGAAATCATCCTCGTCAAGGGTGGTCTCGAAAGTCATACGCGGCTTTGCGACATTGCAGAAAAGGATAGGAATATCGGGACAGTCGCGAAGGAAGCGGATCCATGCAAAATCCTCGCTCCAAGACAGGAATTCCGCATAAACGAAATCAACTTTTTCATTATAGAAGAGGTCCATTGCCCTCTGTGCGTCCTCCCTTTCATAGACAATACCCGGGTCCACCAGGTCCATAAAGTCCATAGTGGCCTTGATTTCTTTCACGGCCATGTCTTTACGTTCGCCATATGTACCGCGCTTGGGACCGTAGAGATTCTTGAAACGGGGCGAAGCAATCAGCAGCAAGCCCGCTTTGGGTTTACGTTTTTTTAGTTCAGCGTTCATAATGGATTTTGTTATAATCTTTCTTGTAGTACTTCCAACTGACCCACAGGCAGGCAGCTCCGCATATTGCCCAAATAATTCCCAGAATAGGGAATGTGGCATTGAGGCTTCCCGTGGTTTCTTTGATTACGGCAAGAACGTAGGGAGCTGTGGCGCCGACGGCGAAACCTGTCATAATCATTGCGCTGGAGCAGCTTGCGTGAAGGTGCTCCGGGGTCACGTCGTACAGGGCGGCGTAGATATTGGCGTCGAAAAAAGCCCTGAAGAAGCCCCACCCTGCAAAGCACATATACAGGAGCCACAGAGATTTAACGCTGCCCATGAAAGGAAGGAAGGCGGCTCCAAGTATAAGCCCTGCTCCCTGTATAACCATACGCTTCTGGGGAGTCTTTGCGGCCCATTTATCGGAGAGGGTACCGGCAAGCAGTACTCCTGCAAAGGCGGCTACGTAGGTCCACAGCATGGAATTGAGCCCGGCCTGAGCCCCGGTCTGTCCGAAATTCTCCTGCAAGAAAGTCGGGACCCAAGTCATATACCCTGTAATCACGAAGATAAATCCGCAGAAACCGATTGTTACCATAAGGGCCGTGGGGGTTGTGAATACAGTTTTGAATCCGTCCAAGATTTTGGGCTTGAACTCCTGCTGTCCTTCCCGGGGAAGGTCCTTGAGCCTCAGCGCCATAATAACGGCCCAAATAACTCCTGCGCCGCCGAAGATATAAAAAGCGTATTTCCATCCCAGATGGTCACCGATGTAACCCGCAAGCCACCCGGCCAGGATAACGCCTACATAGTATGACGTCTGGTGTATGGACATGGCGCGTGCCCGGGTATCGGTATGGTACTGCCCGAGTAGGGAATAATTAGCCGGGCCGAAGAATGCCTCGCCGCCGCCCGTCGCCACGGAGCGGGTGAGGATGAGCAGGAACACGCCGTTGGCAAGGCCCGTGAACATCGTGGCGATGCTCCAGAACAAGATGCTCAGCGTGGTAACCCATTTGCGGCTGAAACGGTCTCCTACCCAGCCTCCGATGGGCACCATGGCAGCATAGAACAGGTTGAAGAATACCGCAATAAGACTCACGGATTTGTCGGTGAGCGAGAGAGCGTCGCGTATCAGCGGAAGAACCGAGTTGAATACTTGCCGGTCTCCCTGGTTAAGGAGATATGCTACCCAAAGAAGCAGCAGTACCTCCCATTTGTACCATTTGTTTTTCATACCAAAGCTATTTACTAGTCTATCTTGAAATCGGCGTATACGGGTAGGTGGTCAGAGGCGTAGTAGCCGTCGTACAGGCGGTCGTTGCACATGTACATCAGCGGAGTTGCGTTCCGGTAGTAAACGTAGTCCAGATGGTTGTTGTGAGCGTACAAGTCGCGCTCCAGGTTGAAGCCGTTGAAGGTGCAGTAGGGGCCATACTTGAGGCAGTCGCTGTAGTAGGCGTCGTTCCACCACCGGCGGTACTCTTCCGTTGCAGGATCCGAAGGCTGCGCGTTCATGTCACCCACGAAGAACGAAGGAAGACCGGCTGTGTTGTACATCTGTTCCATCTGCTTGTATTGTGGGGCGTACCGCGCCCTGGCATCGGCATCCAGGCATCCGTGAGTTACCATCACGAATATCCTGGAGCCGGTATTGCCGTTTGTGAGCACAGCGCAGCAGCCGCCGCGCTTCTTGGTACCGTCGTTCACAGTCATGGCTGACGGGTTGGTGCCCAGCCAGAAGTAATGCCAGTCGCTCAGGGTGAACATATCCTTGCGGTAGGCAAGGCCCATGGATTCGCCGCTGCTGCTTCCGCTTCCGGACGATACGTTCGGGTTGAAATACCTTATCGTATATGTGTCGGCCAGCTGCCCGGTCAGGTACGTCCTGATAGCGTCGCTGCACTCGTTAAGGCCGAATACGTCGAAGGCGTTGTCGCGTATGGACCTTACAACCCTGGTCTTGCGGTTCTCCCAGTTGTTCTGCTCATCCTCCTCGGCAGTGATGTAGCGCACGTTGTAGCTACCCACACGCACCACCTCGTCGTCATTTCAGATGGGTATGTAGGTGAGGGTGAGTGTCTGGACTGCGCCTTTTACTTTGGCATACAGGTAATAGACCGTATTGCCTTCGGTATCTGAAAGGGCGTAGTTATAAGCCTCATGATTATTGCCTGCTGCCCAAGTCTGAAGATCGCCGCCGGAAACATAAGTGGGGGTTCCTTTGCTGGCTACGATGTTGGACACAATACCTATCTTCGGCTCCAATGTTTCAGCAGCATCCGTGTTGTCGAGTCGGCTGCTGGTTGCAGTGATGTTGACCAGTTTATACCCTTCTATAGCCGGAGTTCCAAAGTATCTTTCAGCTGCATAGAAGACTATCCTGTGTCCATAGGTGTTGGTATTTGACCAGAAAATCCGTCTTCCGGATGCGCCGGTGCAATCGGCCAGGGTAAACAGATATTGGACTCCGTAAAGATTATATGGACAGCGCAATCCTCCAGATTGATTCGTCGCAGCTTTATCCTTTTCTGTGGGCCAGCTTTCACTGGGATCGACGCTTGACTGGTCAACGGTAAAGTCGAAGAACAATACCTTTTCCAGGGGGGTCGCCGGGGTCGTCAAGGTCCCAAGGTTGTAAATCTTGTTTCGCTTTATCTCGCTAAACTGGCTCTTGTTGATGACCTTTACAAGGTTGCCGTTGAGGTAAACCTTAAGGTCGGAGGTGAGTTCAGTGGGCCTGATTGCGACATAATAGTCGGTACCGCTTGCCAGAGCAGTATTGTCGTTCAGAGAAAAGTCGATATAGTTGTAATATGTCTGTCCGGTATAAGTGACCAGGGTGGGAATGAACGTAGTAACGTCCACATCGGCACGGAACCTGCCGGAAATGGCATCTGCAGCATCGACTGCTATTCGGCCGGCAACGATGTTGCTTTCAGACACCCGGAATTTGAGGAGGGCTGCTGCATTCTTGAATTCCAAATTGTTGGATCCTTCGCTGGCGTGGGCTACCATGGGGCAGGCCTTCCTGTCCACGGTGCCGGCAACAAGGGTCTGGGATTTGGGAATGTCCACTGCGGCAACCCTGTACGGGCTTACGGAAAAATTCACACCTCTGCCTGCCGTGCGGTTGGGATAGGTCGCAAGATAATTACCACTGGGGATAGATCCTTCGTTATCCCATTCAAAAGTGGCCTCCAGCGAGTTTGCGCTGAGCGTGGTTGTAAACTTGTGTCCTGCCGCTGAAGACAAATCTGTGTCATTGGAAGAATAAACGGAAATTGCATCACCGTTCTCCCAGAAAGTCTGGGGCTTGCCGTCGCCGTTAAGGCCGATGACGGCCTTGGTTCCGTCGCCCTCCATGACGGCGGAGAAGGAGGTGGGACCGGGAATGAACCCTGCCATGGTATCGTCGATGACTGGTTCTGCCGTGCAAGCCGCAAACAGAAGAGCTGCTGCAGAGAAAAGATAATAGATACTGCGTTTCATGATACCTCCGTTTTTAAAGCATTGACAAGTCTTCTTCCTCCCACACCTCGGTAGTCGAGGAGGGCTCATATCCGCTTGCGCAGATAACCTTTTTTGTGTACAGAACCACTATGGATTCTGTGGTCGGAGGCAAATAAGCCCCCTTACCCATGAGATTGAGTAGCTGCTGTTTCATGATGTGTAACTATTTGGTTATTTGTTATTTATCCTAAAATCGACATATACAGGATAATGATCCGACGCGAGGTTTCCGCCGAACATCCTGTCGTCGCAGACATAACGGAGAGGCTGTACGCCCTTGCCGCGGAAATAAACATAATCTATCCGGCGGGACGGGCCCTTTATCACGTCCGGCTTCCAGCCGTTGAAAGTCCCGGGAGGACCTTCGCGCCGGAGAGTGTCGGCCCCTAAATACATATACGAATCGGTCCAGTAGCTGCGGTAGAACTGCGAACTGGAGTCAGTCTCCTTTGCGTTGAAATCACCCACAAAGAAGGAAGGCAGATGCTCGGGATTATAGCGCTTTTCGATGTCGGCATACACATGGGCGTTCTGAGCATGCTCTTCCGGGCTAAGGGGAGCGTGCGTTACCATCACGAAGTACCGGGCGCCTTTATTTTGAAGATCCGTGAGCGTGATGCAGAATCCGCCGCGGTAGAAATTTCCCGGCAAGGTGCTGCTGCCGTGATCGTTTACTTGCATGAGCTCCGGCGGGTCCGAAATCCAGAAGAAGTGAGGCTCACCGGCTTCAAAGCGGCCTTTACGCCAAAGGAGGCCGTGGGCTTTGGTACCCGCGCCGTTTTCGGCATAGGGGCTGAAGAAGTAGCTTCCGTATTCAAGGCCATTCTCCGCCAAAACCACCGGAAGACTCTCCTGCTGTCCGGTGTCCACTTCCTGGACGCCGCAGATATCCATATTGCAGCGCAGGAACGATTCCACCAGGCGCGGTAGACGGGCGTCCCAATTGTTCACTTCGGAATTCCGGTCAAGTTTGGCCCGCCTGAGGTTATAAGTGCCGATCCTTACATCGGTCTTTTCAAATACAAGAACTGCCATATCGTATTGTCCGAGTTCCACTTTGACTCCGCTGCGCGATATCTTTCCCTTTCCGGTTACAGATGCCTCAACGAAGCGGTAACCAGGCACGCTGATGCGGGCTTTCTGCGAGCGGGAGCCTGTCTGGTTAGCCACTACCACGGCCATCCGATCCGTCCCCACGAATGCGCGGGCATCCAGAGATGAATTTGAGCAGGTGAAGCCCAGGCAGTCGTTATAGCGGCCGTAAAGCAGGCAGTCGGCATAACGCTCTTTTATGTCATTCACCTGAGCCAGATACTTCTGGTACACAGGGGCGGCCGAAATGATATCGCGGCAACGGAAGATTTCGATATCGTTGCGCTGGCCGTCCAGGACTGTATTGTTCACGTGCCGGGGAACGTCCTCATCGTCACGCAGGCCTCTGTCGGTAATCACAAGTTCGGGGAAGGTGTAACGGAAAAAGTTCATCCAGCGCTCAGGTCCGTCGTTGGCCGGATAGCCGTGGGTATAGTCGCAGTATTGCGCAAGCGCGTCCACCGAGCCCTCGGCTCCCAGGGCAAAGTCCGGGTCCGCGGCGGCATAGCGGTCGCGCAGAAGTTTCAGGCACTGTGCCCGTTTGAGGATGCCGTAAACATCGGGAACGGGATACTCGCGTGAAGTGTCCCAGTTGGTGCTCTCCTTCTCGATGTAGCCCAGCTGGTCGAAGAAAACACTGTGGGCGCCAAGCTCGCGGGCGCGGTCCTGAAGGGCGAAAAGAACCTGGTTCCACTGGGGATCCATCATGGTTGCAACCGCGAAGGTGCGCTGGTCGTATTCGCCAAGCCAAGTGCCCTGACCCGTGAATTTATAGCGTTCCAGAATCTCGGAACCGGTATTGTCGTGGCGGCACACCTTGGGGCCGGCTCCGCTCCGGTAGAAGCGGCTCTCACGGTCGATGAGTTTGCCGTTATAGTACAGAAGCAGGTGGTTTCCTGCGGCCTGATACTTTGCGATTTCTTCCTTCAAGGCCTCGTCTCCTCCCTGGGATTCATCCGGGGTATAGTCAGGATTGCCGTTGTCCATACCCTCGGCCCACCAGCCGAAGAGGAAGAGGGCGTTGCAGCCTACGCTCCGGCCGGCCTGGTCCACTTTTCCGTTAAGGTCGCTGTAACTGAAGAGCCTTTCTCCGTATTGATGTTTGAAAATAACCCGCTGCCAGCTCTTCATGCCAAGAACCCACCGGGGAGTACTGCGATGATCCCACCAAGTATCCGCCCACCGGCGGTATATACGGGAAGCAACGTGCCAGGAGCCGGAATACGGAGCAATCACGTTAGCGTCGCATTCCCAGCTTTCGCCGCAAAAACAATGGGGGTACTTGAAGAAACCGAACTCCAGAGTACCGAACCTGCCGTTTTCTTTGTAAACGCGCATGCCGTGCCAGGTGTCTTGGAAAGTGGCGTCGTGCGAGCCAAAGTACAGCCCCTGATTCTCCCCGAACAGGCCGAAGCAATTCATGAATACCTTGGCGCCGTACTTGACGTCCTTCTGGCGGAAGATTTGCTCAGGCTTTTTGTAGGGGGAATCCGATAGCATTCCGATGGTTTCCACCGGATCTGCGTACAGCTTTCCGCCGGCTTCCGCCGTGTAAAGCTTATGGTCACGGGGCAAGCGTGCACCATGGACCAGGGGGTAATGAAGCTCGCGCACAACTGTATGCGGCTGATTATTGGTGATAGCTGATGCGAACCGCACCAGATCATCCTCCAGTGTAACTTTGAGCGTTAGCTGAAAGTCAATGGGCCCCTCCTTGGATACAAGACCGTTATAGCGCACGAAGATCGTATCGGCTATCATAAAGACCTCGGGGCTTGTTTCCCCGCCCACGATCTGAATCTCTTTCTCCCGGGGGGAGTCGTAATACAGGCGCCACATATAGGCGCCGGATGCATATTCCTGAGCGGTGACCTCATTTCGGAGCGACACCAGCGAGCCGTCTTCACCTATCGTTACCCCAACACGACCGTTGCTGAGCGTGTACGTTCTTTGCGCGGCGGCATTCAGGCCCAAGGCAAGGAAGAGGGCAATTACAGCACTTTTACAGAATAGTCGCATAGCAGATAATAGGATAATGATCCGAGATGTAGGTTACTCCATAGTTGGAGCCGTTCACCGTGCGGAACTCGTTAATGATAGCGTTGCGGTAAAAGATGTAGTCTATGATTGAGCCCGAACTGCCGTAACCGTTGTAGCTGTTGGCCGAATCAGTCTTCAATGCCTTCTGCCGCGCGTCAGACATCCATGCGTAATATGGATCAAGACTCTTTCCCGTTGCAGAAGATTCACGCTTGCAATTCATATCTCCGATGATAAACACCACGGCATCTTCACCCGCTGCTGCTTTCATGCGGGAAATATTCAGCTCGGCCGAATTGATGCGGGCCTTATTGTCCCTCTCCTCACTGCCAAGGGGCATGTGAGTGTCGGCCACGAAAAACACCTGTCCGGATTCCTTATGCCTGAACTGGGCCCAGATGGTGGTGCGGTACTGGGTTTCTTCGTTCCAGCCGTTTACTGAAGCCTTGTCAGGGGTGGAACTCAAGAAAAAAGACTTGCACTGGAGAGCCTCCAGCACGGCGGTATTGTACATCATCACGGCATTGCCGCCCTTGGAGCCCCCGGTGCCGGGCACTTCGAAGAGGTCGTAGCCTTTCAGCATAGAGCGGAGGTCGGCCCTCTGCTTGGTGGTGCACTCTTGCATGCCGATAACATCCGGCCTCACGTCTTGAACCATTCTCTGCACGGCATATTTGCGAGTGTCCCAGCTGCGGTCGCCGGTGTCGGCCGTGATCGTTGAACTGCGCACGTTAAAAGACATCACCGAGATGTTCGCCGTCTTGAGCGAAGGATTGTCGGGGCCGTCTTTATCCTTGTTACAGGATAGAGCGCAAAGCAGCAGGCAGCACGCCAGAAGATTAATAACCTTCATTATTGCGGATGTTTTTCATTACGTTTGTAGTGGTTGTGGGGATGGGCCACAGGTAGCTTTTGGGTGCGACAAACTTGCGCTGGGTGAGCTTCACGGCATAGTTGCCGCTGGTGAAGAAGCCATCGGTCCCGCTTGCCACAGGGTCGGCAAAGTGGGCGCAGTCATCCTCGTCTATCTGCGGCGTCGCACCGAAAAACCACATATTATTGTCGATATAGCGGCGGTGCTTGGTCTCGTTCTTGGCAGGGAGGCCGTAGTTGGCGAAATTCAGAACCTTCTCGGCTATCCTCCAGCGCCAGATGTCGTAGAGGCGGCGGTTCTCCCAAGCGAATTCCATACGACGCTCGGCACGAAGGATGGTGCGGAGGGCTCCCTGGTCGGTTGTGGTGATCTTAGGGTAGGCGGCTGCATCGGTGTAATCTGCCTTGTAGGCTCTTGCACGCACCATATTCATTGCGTCAAGAACCGATTCGTCAATCTGTCCGAGCTCGATTTTCGCCTCGGCGTAGATCTCCAGTACATCGGCGTAGCGGAGGATTAGTTTGTCGTTTTCAGCCTCGAAGGGGCTCAGCCAGTCGTCATCTACGTGCTTACGCAGAACCAGGCCGTTGTAGGAGGCATACTGATTGCCGGTGCCTGTGATCTTGTATGTGCGGGAATCGTTGTTGGGAACCATCTTGCTCTCGCGGTAGGACCACACCTCGGCTTTGTCGAAGTGCGGGTCGTAAATAACTCCCAGATGCTGTGTTCCGTGCTCCACGATTGTGTAGGTGCAGCGGGGATCGCGGTGTTCGAATGGCTTGTGAGGGTCGTAAACCGAAGACTCGTCGATGGGTTTGCCCTGATCGTCATAGAAGGCGCACAAAAGATCCCAGGAAGGGCAGCAGGTGCAGCAGGTCGCCGCTCCTGAAAGACGGGAAAGCTTTGCCGTGGTAGCGCCCTTGTACAAGTATTCGTATTTGTTTTCGGCCGACAGGCTCTTGGAGCGTGGCAGGATGAAAATGCCCTCAGGGGAGTTCTTGGTGCTCATCCTGAACAGGTTGCCGAAGTCTGGATGAAGGGTGTAAACATTCGAGTCGATGACTCTCTTAGCGGCAGTGGCGGCGATATCGAAGAGTCGTCCGGCTTCATCGGCATTGGCCATTCCGAAGGTATCCCATTTGCGTATTGATGCGCAGTAGAGGGCAAAGCGGGCTTCCATGCCGTATGCCGCCCCCTTGGTGGCGCGGGCGATTTCGGTGCTGGAATAACGCTCGGGAAGGAGCGCCGCGGCGGCTTCGAATTCGCTTATCACCCAGTCGGTGTGCGCCCAGCGGTCGCTGCGGGTGAGGTCATAGGCCTTCTCGCGGTCTGCCGCAAGGTCGAAGTCCATATCTTCCGGGACAATAACGGGGTCGCCGAAATGGGCAATGATGCGGCCGTAGAAGCAGGCGCGGTAGAAGCGTGCGCAGCCTTCGATCATATCATATTTCTCCTTGGGCATGTTATCCTTTGCCGCCGGGAGCATCTTCAGAATCTTATTGCAGCGGTTGATTCCCTTGTAGGAAATATTCCACATCTGGGATGACAGGGGGAAGGAACCGTCGACGCCATCGGTAAGGAAGCGGCTCAGCGAGGAGCGGTTGGTACCGTCGTCGGTTAGAAGGTCCAGTTCAATCTGTTCGGAATCGCCCCATTCGTTACGCTCCATTGGCCAGTACATGTGGTGCAGGAGCGCATTCAGGCACATTTCGAACTGTTCTGCATTGTTGAACCAGTTGCCGGATGCGGCCTTGTCCACTGGAGAAAGGTCCATGCTGGTGCAGGCTATGCACATGCATGCGAGCATTATTATGCTTAATCTTTTCATTGTGCCTAGAATTTAACGGATAGTGAGAAAACGGCCGATTTGGTAATAGGGTAAGAGGTTGCTCCCACCTCGGGATCCCAGCCCACAGGGTAGTGGCTGAATGTAAAGAAATCGGTAAGCGTTGCCGCCAGCCTGAGGTCTTTGATGCGAAGCTTCTGCATCCACTTGGAGGGGAAGGTGTAGCCCAGGGTGATGTTCTTTACGCGGAGGTACGCCCCGTTGATGATCCAATAGTCGGAATAGGCGTAGTTGCCCATCGTGGAGGTAGAACCACCGGAAACCCAGGAGTAGCGCGGGTATTTTGCTCTCTCGTTCTGCTGGACGGTGTTCTTGTAGCTCCAGGATGCACCGCCCGCGAGGTAGGTGGGGAAATTGTACACCTGGCCGCGCAGGGGCTGAACCATATAATCGTTAAGATAGCCGTTGCGCTTTCCGACGCCCTGGAGAGTGAGATTGAAGTCAAAATTCTTCCAGAACAAATCTACGGTTGCACCATAGCTCAAATGCGGCAGCGAGGAGCAAAGGACAACGCGGTCCTGCTCGGCGGTAATCTGCTCGGTCCCGCCCATGGCGTCGGCAATGTTCACATATTTCACGTCGCCGGGATACTGGGTACCGAGAGAAGGAGAAGCATCCACCTCTTCCTGGGTCTGGAACAGGCCGTTGGACTTATATCCGTACCAGGACTGGTATTCGTAGCCTTCCTTGATTATTTTGCCGCTGGAGATAACCTCCTTGCCGGAGATATTGCCCATGATGGACACGTCGTCGGAGAGGTTGAAATTCAGTTTGTAGGTAAAGTCGCCTACGGTATCTCTCCAGCCAAGGGTGATTTCCCAGCCCCGGGTGTGCATTTCGCCAAGGTTGTCATAAGGATTGGAAAGACCGATGACGGGAGCCACAGGCACCTCGATGAGCATGCCTTTGGTCTTCTTGTAATACCAGTCTCCGGTAAAACTCAAGCGGTTATTCAGGAGAACCAGGTCCAGGCCTATGTCGAAGGTGGAAGTACTCTCCCAGGTGAGGTCCGGAACTATCGCACTGCCCTGGGCATAGCCGGTGACGGACGTGGCGCCATCGCCCAGATAACCGACTGGATGGCTTACTGACAGCATCGACTGGTAGGGATAATAACCGCCTATTCGTTCATTACCGAGCTCGCCGTAAGAGGCGCGCAATTTACCGTGGTTGACGATTTTCTTCAGGGGCGCCATGAACGCTTCCTCGGAGAACTGCCATCCCGCCGAGGCCGACATGAACGTGCCCCAGCGGTAATCAGGGGCGAAACGTGAGGTACCGTCACAGCGTATATTGCCCTGCACATAGTAGCGAGATGCGTAATTGTACATCAAGCGGCCGAAGAAGGAATTTCTGGCCAGTTCGTACACATTGTCGGAAGTTGCCGTTGCCGTGGAAGGATTACCGGCCTTCAGGTCCTCGATAAGGGCGTTGGGAAAGTCGGAGTTCCCGCTAACGATGCTTTTGCTGGAAGTGTAGTAGTTTTCATATCCTGCCATCGCACCCACATTGTGCCTGTCGGCGAAAGTCTTCTGGTAGTTGGCATAGGCCTGAACCGTTCCGGCGTAGCGCCATCCCCTTGTCTCCTCCAAAGTGGTCGTAAGAGCTTCGGAGATGAATTTCTGGCTGGTCGCCTCGTCCTTGTAGTAGTACGGAGTCTGCCTCTGGAAATCGCTTGAGTTGCTGAAATAAAGCATGGGCGAGTACAGCACGGTGAGGCTCAGACCATCCACAGGCTTTGCTTCCAGCTGGAATTTTCCGGTGGTTTTGAAAGTGTCGGTGTTAACTTCGCCGCCGCTCATAAGGGCTGCGTAGATATTGCTTCCGTCCTTGCCGGAAGCGTAATTTCCGTTTGACCACACTGCCGGGTAAATGGCAGGCATATAGCGCATTTTCAGGGCCGGAGAGCTATGGGGCGAGACTTTATCGACATACACCATAGAGATGTCGGTGCTGACCGTGAGCCAGTTGTAGATGCTAAGGTCGTTATTCAGCCTGGCGGTGTAACGCTTCCACCTGTTGTTTACCTTGTAAAGGCCCTGCACGTCGTCCAGGCCGATGCTTACACTTGAACGGAGTTTGTCGGCCGATGCAGTGAACTTTACGTTGTGGCTATGGCGGAGGGCCTGGTTTTTCATCACCAGGGCCATCCAGTCGGTGTTGGGATAGTCGTCAGGGTTTGCCGAGTTGAGCTGCCAGTAGTTCTCCACCAGAGCCTGGTCGTAGGCCTGGTACCAGCCCGAGCCGGGAAGGTCGTTGTACTTGAGTTCGTTCACGGCGTCCATATAGCTCACTGCATCCATGTATTTGGGCATGCGGGTCGGCGTATCGATGCCAAGCGAGTAGGAATAACTAATTCCTCCCTTACCCTTTGCAGCGCGCTTTGTGGTGATGAGAATCACGCCTGCAGCAGCCTGGGAACCATAAATCGAGGCCGATGCCGCATCCTTCAAGACTGTTAGATTCTCGATATCCTCCGGGTTTACGTCACCCAGAGAGCCCGGCACTCCGTCGATGAGGATGTACGGGTCGGTGGAGCCGTCGGTCATGGAAGTGATGCCTCGCACGCGGATGGTGGCCTCGCCGCCGGGAGCAGAATTGCTCCTTGTAACGGTTACGCCCGGAATCGCACCCTGAAGGGCCTGCGAAATGGTCTGGGTTTTCCGCTGCTGGATATCTTCTCCGCCGATGGTCGAAAGGGCTCCGGTAAGATCCTTTTTCTTGATTGTGGAATAGCCGATTACAACCGTCTCTTCCAGCAACTGCGTATCATCTTGAAGCACTATTTCGAATCTGGTATTAGAGCCTATAGGAATCACTTGGCCTGCATATCCAAGGCATGATACGCTGAGCGTAGCGTCCCCGGCGGGTGCCGATTTCAGGGTAAGGGTGAAGTTACCGTCAAGGTCGGCAGTGGCAGCATCCTGAGTGCCGGTAATCATGACAACGGCGCCGGGAACCGGCTCTCCGCTGCCGTCTTTTACCTGACCGCTCAGCATTATCTGCTGCGCATGCAGAAGGCCGCCGCTTATCAGAATGCTGATGAACAGGACAACAATTCTTTTCATTTTATTCCGCTTTTTCGTAAGTGAGATCAATCGAAGACGCACCTATTCCGCCTCCCGTACACATAAAGTAGTACACTGTATTGGGCTTGGTATCTTCCAGGTTGTAAGAATAAGTACCGCCCTGCTCGGCCCAGGTGATGGACTCTCCGCCCGGAACGAAGGTATGGGCTGTGTCTATGGTCATTCCTTCATTGGTCTGAGCAACTGCGGTAACTATTCCGGCTTTGCGGCTTGTGCTGTTGGTGAGGCAACTGACGCCTGACATTTTCACCAGCCTGAAACCGTCCAGGGCAGGGAGTCCGATGTAACGCCAGGATGCGAACATCACCAATCCGCCCTTGGAGGTTACCCAAGCAACACGCGCCTGGGAGGCGTTTCCGCATTCGGTAAGGAGGAATTCATAGTCCGCTCCATCCAGTTTGTACACGCAGGTAGTGTCTCCCGGACCGGTCTGCCATTTGTCGGCTGTGGGCCAGCCCTCAAAAGGCTCTCCTGAGAAGTCGAAGTGCAGAGTCTTCCTTTCCGCTTCCTTTTCCTTATAAGTGAGGCCGCCAACTTCGCCAAGGTCGACAATCTGATTCCTGGCTATGGTGAGAGCGCTGCTGCCTGTCTTTACAGCGGTCATTCCGGTAGAAGAGACCAAGGTAATGCTGATACCCTTATATTCGCCCGGAAGCACCCACACATAGTATGTGTCGCCGGTTGCGAAAGCGCCGGTGGCAGGAGAGAGTTTTATAATGTCCGACTTGGCGGCATCAGCGGCAATACTCAGCGCCGGAGAGCCATCGTTCCAAGCGACTTGAGCCTCGCCGGTGAAGGAGATCGGAGTGCCGTCGGCGGTCTTAAGTTCAATACGCCTGACGGTATCGGCTCTTTCCTGGGTGAGGGAGAATTTGAGGAGAGCTCCGGCGTTACGGAAACTCACTTTCTTCTCACCGGCATATTTACCGACAGCGAGATTGATTCTTTTAGCGAATGTGCCATTTACGACTTTCTGAGAGGCATAATCGGCATTCACTTTAAAGCCGCCCCCGGCGCTGTACTGTGCGTCGGCATCATAGGGATAAAGGGCATAGAGGTTTTCGTCCACATCAATGCCGGGCCCTTTGAAGATTGCGCTCGCGCCTTCATCGGCCGTCGAAAACTTCTCGTTCGCATACACCCCGCCGGTTAAAGCGAAGACGCTGATTTCGTCATTTGCATCCCACAAGACACCGTTGCCGTCCAGATGCGATTTGGCCAGACCATCCTCGACGGTCGCAGTCAGCTCCGTAACGGGCTGCATAACCGGGAGGTTTTTGTTACATGCCGCCAGAGCAAATAGTGCGGCTGTTGCTGCAAATATCTTTTTCATGTCGATTACCATTTATAGTTGCTTCCGTTGGAGAAAATCTCGTTGTCACCTTGGGCGTCGCTGCCCTTGGCGTGGATAGTGGTGAGTTCTACGACTAAATCGTCGATAAAGAAGCGGTAGTCCAGAAGATACTTGGTTTTATCACCGCGGCCCAGGGCATCTTTCTCCTCATCGCTGAGCTGCGGGGCAGAAATCGTAATAACTGATTCCTGCGTGAGGTTATGGAATTCGGTGGAATACTCTGCGAACACGCCGTCCTTGAGACCTTCCATCACGAAGCTCTCTTCACCGGCGGCGATTGTTGCTTTGGCAATGTTGTCAAGGCCGCGGAAGTCCTTCATATTGCAGGCCTTGAGTGTTACCTTAGCGTCTGTGGAGGCTACTCCCATCTGCTTGAGGCATTCGCCGATTTTTACGGTGTACGATCCGCTGCAGATCCTTGTCCACACGGATTCGTCGTAATAGCCCACTTGCAGGTAACCGGGCTTCTCATAGCAACCTTTTGCCTGCGCGAACGGGGCCAACTCCTCAGGAACCGTGTACTGGTCGTTGAATGTGGTCATGTTGGAAGCGTAGCTGTTTGTGGCGCTTCTCAGAAGTCCAAGAGGGAATCTCATATCCGGAGCATAACTGCCCACGAGGTCATTGAAAGCCGTGGAGAAGGCTATCTTGCCCCCGTCCATTGCAGGGACGCTGCCGGTCTCGCCCTTGGCAGGGCACACGCAGATAGTGTTGGAGATGGATATATACTCCTTGGACGGCTTGGCATCGGCCGTAATCTTGAAATGAATGGTTCCGCCGGCAGGGATGGCTTCCGAAGCAGGAATGGTGAAATAAACGATGTTCCAAACTGCATCCGAGCCGGGTGTAATGGCATTTTCGATATTTATCTTGTTCCAGTTCTCGCCGTCTTTACCCCAGTAGTAAGACCAGCCCGCTTTGGTAAAGGAAGCAGCGCGCGCGCCGAGCATAAGGCGAAGCTCGCCGCTGAGGGCCTCCTTAACCGGCGCACTGATGAGAACGGATTCTCCTTGCGCAAAACCGTCCATACGGATACTGCGGTGAATGCTTCTGTCGGCATCGTCACCGGCCGACGGCTGGGTGTGAGAAGGGCAAACGAATTCCAACGAACCTGCTTCGTCGCTGCGCTTAAGCACCATTCCGGCAGGAAACACGCATTCGTTACCTGCGACAACGGCATTCGCCAGTTTGCGGGACTCAGGGGAGTCTATCTCGAAAGTTTCGATGATCGGGAAACTGTAACCCTCCACCTCCGACACCTCACCGGACTCCTGAGAAATTGCAACATTCTTCGTGAGAGCGGCAGAAGAAGGAACGGTAATAGTCACGACGGCGTTCCTTCGTTCGGTCTTGGTGTTTTTGTTTACCGTTACTTTAATTTCCTTATTGCCCTGGCCAGAAGTGGCACTAAGGCTCGCCCATGCGACTGCCTTACCGTCTGCGTCGGTCACTGCAATGTTCCAGTAGCAATTGGATGTGATAGTGAAAGAATCTTCCGCTCCGCCGGCGGGAACGTTAATCTGCTCCTTGTTTACCGTGAGCGCGGGCGCGTTGGGATCGTCTGCGCCGTGGGGCTCTTCCTTTGGCCCGCAGGCAACTGCTGCAAGCACAAAAAGTGCGATTAGTAGGAATTTGTTGCGCATATTGATATGTTTGGTTACTGGTTCGCTGTGTTCCTGCAATTAATCGCTAGCAAAAATATAATAAAAATTGCCAAGTTTTCAAGAGCCACTTATAAAACAAGGTTATTCCAGCGGCTATTTTATATTTAATATATTGATAATAAACTAATTGAATAAGCACTCTAAGCATTGTAAAAACAAGAATTATTTATATATTTACAGCATGAAAAAAACCTTGTTTTCGGCCGTTTTAAGCTTAATTCTCTGTTTTTCATGCACTCCGGAGCACAGCGCCTGCCTTGATGTACTGGACAGAACTATCGAACAGAAGTCAAAATTCGACCTTTTGCATTATCAGTTGCAGGACTCCCTGCGGCATATGTATTCCGCCGCGGCTTCCGACACCGCCCGCTGGGAAGCAGCTTATCGTCTGGAGAAGATTCTTTTCTATCACGATGTAGATTCTTGCTACAGCTATATTCAGGAAATGCTACGTTTGCAGGGTACGGACGCACGCCGCCGGGGAATAAGCGGAGCGTGTTATTCCAATATCCTCTACAAGATGGACTCCCTGAGCAGGGCGCTCGAAGTTCTGGAGAGCATCGATACCACTCATCTTGGACAGGAAGGATTCCGAATCTACGGTTATGCCGGATACCATATCTACCGCAAACTGCTTCCCCAATATGAATCACGGTGCCACACTGTCATCGACAGATGGTGGCAATTGGACAGCACAAACATTGAATGCGCTTATTATCACAATGAGAGACTGCGCAGGGGCGGTATTCCGGTTGACGGACTGCGAAATCTTAACGCCTGCGCCCTCACGAGCCCGAACGATACTGCCAAGGCATATTACTTCATGGCAATGGAATACCTGAACGGCGGAAACGAGGGCAAGGCAATGGAGTGTTTCGCCAACTCGGCGACCTACGACCTGAGGGTATCGGCCAAAGCCTATAATGCTCTGTACGAACTTGCCCGTATCCTGTTCCGCCGCGGCGATATCAAAAGAGCGGACCGGTATATGCGAATGACGCTGGAGGATGCCTATTCGTCGCACTACGCACTGCGATACAACGACATCATTCAGTCGGAATTCGAAATCATGAACGTGGTACTCAAGCAGGAACGGCGCAGGGCGCTGGTATCCGTTATCGGCATTATTGCGGTTTCTCTGATTCTGGCTGTCGCTTTGTTCCTGCTTATTATGTTGTTCCGGTATTCTGGCCGGCTAACCGTTTCGCAACGGAAGCTCAGCGAGGTGTCGTCTATCAAGGACGGCTTTCTGGCGAACTACATGGAAAAATGTGTGGACTATCTTAATAAGGTCGATGAATACCGCTCCTCCCTCCGCCGCACCGCCAAGCAGGACGGACCGGACGCCATCATGGCAATGCTCCGCAAGCCCTCTTTTGCAGCCGGAGAGTTCAGCGGACTATTGACTTCGCTGGACTCTACCTTCCTTGGGATTTTCCCTGATTTCGTAGATAAAGTAAACGCCCACATGCAGGAAGAATACCGGCTTGTGATGCCCAAGCCGGAAGTGCTGTCCACCGAGCTGCGAATCCTTGCGTTGATCAAGATGGGTATTTCAAAGCGTCAAAAGATCGCCAAAATCCTTAACATGTCGGTAACCACCGTCTATTCCTATCACTGCAATCTCCAGAAGCACTCCCTTATTCCGCCGCGCGATTTCGACCGCGTCATAGCTTCGCTGTGATGGCCGTCATAAAAAATTCGTAATTTTGCGTTGATGAAAAGTATCTCTTGCGACAGCCTCAGGCTCTCTTTGCACGAGCCCTTGGATGGGTTCTATCAAGGCACCCGCTTCGACCGCAGCGGGGTGTTCGGCAGCGTCTCTTTCGGAGGCGTAGAGTTTTGCGCCCCCTGGTATGAGCGCTACGACCCTTTCATGCACGACGCTGTTCTGGGCCCCGCGGAGGAGTTCTCTCCTATCTTCCTCCCAGCCCCATCCGGCCCGAGGGCTGTCCTTAAAATCGGCGTAGGCCTCCTCCGCCTTCCGGATGACGGCCCCTACGACCGTTTCCGCTTGTACGAAATCGCAGACCCTGGCGAGTGGAGCCTGGAGCATACTGCGGATTCAGTGAGTTTCTGCCACGTGGTGCCGGGCTATTATAAATATATAAAGAAAGTACGGCTGCTGTCTGGATCCAGTTTTGAAATCTCACACGAGCTTTTAGCTTCCGATATGCCGTTGGAAGGCGATGTGTACAACCACAACTTCTTTACTCTTGGCCTTCTTGCCACCAGCACCGGACGCCAAATCGACTTTCCATACCAGGCAAACGGCGACTGGCGCGCTGAATACGACACCGTATCCCTTGAAGCATCGGCCCTGGAGACGCCCCACTGCCCTCCGGCCTCAGGCTTTCGCTTTCACAGGGCCCTGGAGGAAGGAGAATCGGTGTACATGGGGAACATCCGCGCGGTATCACCCGTCCACACTCCATACGAAATCTTAATCCGCGAAACAGCCCTTCCCGGCTGTGCAGCACCGGCCCGCCTCACACCAACGGTGCACGTTCACGGTTCAGTGCCGGTACTTCGCAGCGTGATGTGGGCAAATCACCGCATTGCCTGCATCGAACCATACAACGCTTTCAGCGCCTTCCCCGGTCACCCCTTCCGCTGGACTATCCGCTATGACTTGTCGCTGTAGCCGAAGGCATTGTACCTACAATCTTTGATTCTAATATATTGTTTTCTATATTTGTTCTATACCATTTGTACACTGGTGGGCGGATTACAATATAGGCTCCTTAGATTGCTTGCTCTCGCTGTTTTCATTTCGGCGGGAGTCAGTTGCGGACGCAGTGTTCCTCAGGTCCGGTCAACCTTTGGAAGCTTTATACCGGATGTTCCACTTGCGGATGAACTCGGCAAGCTCCTTGTTTTTGAGGATTTGTTCGTAGCAGCGAAGCGGAAACTCGTCAGAGAATTTTTCGAGGTCGCAATCCACCAGGAAGTCCATCGGAAGGTCTTCGTTAAACTCGCCTCCCATACAGCTTCCTGCCGAAATACCCGGTGTAAAGACTTCCTTCCTGATATAAGGCTGGCCGGAGTCTTTGAAGCAGAGATAGTAGATTCTGCCCTCATACCCTCCAGGGGTCTCGGAACGGGTCCGGGCAACCAGTATTTTATCGTGAACAAACCTCAGGCCGTTCTTGCGGGCATATTCCTCCTCGGGCGAGTCAAAGACTCCACGGACAACTTTTTCACTCATAGCACATAATTTTTAAGCAAAAATACTAAAAAACCATGAAAAAGACTTTAGCAATTATCGGGACGGCTCTGCTGCTCTCCGGTTGCACTACCGGCAGCCAGAAGAGCCATCCCAGAGTGCTCTCGCACCGCGGCCTGAGGACCGCCGGGACCGAATTCGTCACAGACGAGAACACTCTTGACGCACTCAAGCGGGCGCAGGACAAAAAAGTTGACGGATGTGAGTTTGACGTGCACATGTCGGCAGACGGACAGCTGCTGATACGTCACGACGCCAAAATAACCTCCACCCTGAACATGCAAAAGAGCACTGCCGAGGAGATACGCGCCTACCGCCTCCCATTCGGCAACCAGATTCCCACCCTGCACGAGTGGCTGGAGCAGGCCAAGACTACCCCCGAAATACTGCAATTCATTGAAATCAAGTCACACGCAACGCAGGAAATAGAGAATGTGGTTGTGGCCAAGTGCCTTGAAGAAGTGAAACAGCTGGACATGCTTGACCAGGTTTACTTCCTTTCTTTCAAACCGGCAACCTGCGAGGAAGTCCTGCGCCTCGAGCCTAAGGCAAGAACTCTTCTTAACTCCAGCAGCCTGCACAATTCCCTTCCCCCCGAAGAAGTGGAAAAACTCCACATCAATGCCGTTTCATACAGTGTGGAAGTGTTCCTGAACCATCCCGAATGGGTGGCAGAATTCAGGCAGAAAGGCATAGAAACATTCTTCTGGATGGTCAACAGCTTGTATCTGCGCGACATAGCCGAAAAACTCGGCGTCGATTGGGTAACCACCGATTTCTACGACATCATAGGCTACTAGGAATATGAAAATCGTTTGTGTGGGCGACGCCTTTATCACTCCCGATATGATGCGGGAGGGAGTGGCCCCTTTCTTAAAAGCGGAAGATAGCCTGGAGGTGCTTTTCTGGGGCCAGGAAGACCGCGAGGCCATGCGCGAGACCGCCCGCCTGCTTGAAACCGGCCACAGGGACAGCCTGCCCATTCCCGCCCTTCTCCCGGAAGCCGTCAAAGATGCCGACCTGCTCATAGTCCATCTGTGCCCTGTGACCGGAAGCCTGCTGGACAATGCTCCCAGGCTCAAGGCGGTCCTCTCCTGCCGCGGGGGGATGGAGAACCTCGATGTGGAGGCCGCCACTGAACGCGGAATAATAATTTCCAACAATCCGGCGCACAATGCCAATGCCGTAGCCGAGTACACCCTGGGCCTGATATTGTGCGAGACACGCAATATCTGCCGCTCCCACTTTGCGCTCAAAAACGGACAGTGGCGTAAAGTGTATCCCAACACCGCCACCACCATCCGCGAGCTTAAAGACCTCACCGTCGGCGTAGTCGGCTTCGGCTCCGTGGGGCGCCTGGTGGCCGAAAAACTCAAGGCCCTGGGCTGCAGGATACTCGTAAGCGACCCGTTCTGCAAAGAAGCCCCCTACAGTATCGTCCCCCTGGACGAACTGCTGCAGAAATCTGACGTAGTAACCCTCCACGCCAGGGCCAAGGGCGTCATTATCGGCGAAAGGGAACTCGAAATGCTCAAGCCCACAGCAGTGCTTATCAACACCGCCCGGGCCCACCTGGTCGACACCCTGGCCCTTAAGCGCTCGCTCGACAGGGGCAGGCCGCTCAGCGTGGCGCTTGACGTATTCGACACCGAGCCCGACATTCCCGGATTCCTGCGGGAGTATGACAATGTAACCATTACGAGCCACCGCGCCGGAGACACTGTCAACTCCTATAAAGACGCGCCGGCCTTTGCCATGGACAACTATCTTGGATTCCTCGAAGGCAAGCCCCTCAGGTTCCGGGTAAACTAAGGATAGTTTCCAAAAATGATTATATTTGCACAAACACCTAACGTCATGAAGAAGTTTCTCAAATGGTTGCTCGGCATTCTGGCCGCTTTGCTGATAGCCGTCCTGTGCATCTGGAGGGGCGAGATCAGCTCGATTATCACCGTAAAGCAGGTTGATGGCAATCCTTACCTCTACCACATGGAATACAAGGCGGCATACGACCTTGACGACCTGATTTCCAAAGATATAGACTGCAACGCCAAGCTCCTTGACTATGTGATAGGGCGCATCGGCAAAGGCATCCCCATCAAAATGAAGAGCGCCCAGGTTGCAGACGAAAACGGAGAAATGGCCACGTTTAACTGCACCAGTTTCCAGGCCTCCAAAGCAGGAGAAAAAGGATTCTGGTACGGCCGCAACTATGACTATTTCAAGAACCCCACGATGGTCACCGTATCGCATCCCAAAAAAGGATACGCTTCGATTGCCGTCAGCGATATGTCACATTTTGGATATTCCCTCGACAAGCTGCCCACCTCGTTCGGGTCCAAGTTAAGCTGCCTCGCAGCGGTTTACGCTCCTGTGGACGGTATCAACGAAAAGGGCCTCTGCACTTCCATAATGGCCCTTCCCAAGCAGGCGGCGCAGCAAGAGAGCGGCAAGCACAAAGTGGGCACCACGATCATAATGCGCCTGTGGCTGGACCGCTGCAGCACAGTCCAGGAGGCTCTGGACCTTGCGGCGACTCTCGATATCAGGCACGATGCCACTGTCGGCTCGGGCTATCACTATATGATTGCCGACGCCTACGGTGACTGCGCCGTGCTCGAGTTCGACAAAGAAGACGGATGGAAATCGATGGTGGTGCGCAAAGCCGAGGGCGAGAAGTCGATGCTGGTAACCAACCATCTTTTGTCAGAGAAGTACTATACTACAGTTCCCAACGAGGCCGTGGGCAATCCGCACAGCAAGAGTTGGTGGAGATACGAGACCGCCGGCGCCTATCTGGCAGAGCACGACGGCACTCTTACCTTCGACCAGGCCCAGGAGTGCCTCTCCATGGTACACTGGGCAGACCTCGTGTGGGACAACGGCACCGTGGAAGACACCCAGTACAGCAATGTGTACGACCAGCAGAACATCACCCTGGCCCTGCGCAACTGGAACGACTACGACACAACACATCACTTTAATCTATAGCGTATGAAAAAGATTTTGCTTCTTCTTGCAGCACTCGTGGTGATGGCATCCTGCACATCCACCCTGCCCAAACAGTTCACCGCCCTGGCCGACAAGGTGGAGAAGAACGGCGACTCCTTCAGCGAGGCGCAGTGGGAGAATGCCAACGACCAGTACGAAAAACTCGTCGAGCAGTTCAACGAGAACGCCGACAAGTTCAACGCCGAGCAGAAAAAAGAGATTAACGCCGCTATCGGCCGCTATCAGGCAGCTGCCCTCAAGGCAGGCCTCAAAGAAGCAGCAGGCGCCGTTGAAGAACTGGTAGAGGGCGCCAAGGGCTTCCTCGAGGGCCTTGGAGGAGACAAAGACGAATAAATCGTCTCTGCTCTTTCTTGCGCTGTCACTGTCGTTGCTGACGGTGACGGCGGGAGCTTTACCTTCCGGAGCAAAAGAACCACCCTCAGCGATGGAAAAAATACGATACATCGACGGCCCCTGCGGGCGCCTGGCGGTTAAGATGGATTTGCCGCCAGGATTCGACGAGACTAGACGGTGGCCCGTCATAATCATTATGCACGGAGTCATGGCCCACAAGAACGTCCAGCCTATGCCGTTCCTTGCCAGGAAGCTCGCCAAGAGCGGTTTCGTGTGCGTACGCTTTGACTTCAACGCCCAGGGAGACAGCGAGGGCGACTTGCTCAAGAATACCGTTCCCTCCGAGATAGACGATGCCGAGGCCATGTACACCTTCGTGCAGAGCCTGCCGTACGCCGGCAACATATCGCTGCTGGGGCATTCTCAAGGAGGTGTGGTTGCGGCAATGCTTGCCGGGCGGCTCGAAGAAAAAGGCACTCCGCCCCATTCCGTGGGACTCGCCTCACCCGGCGTATCGCTCAGAGATTATGCTCTGGAGGGGCATTTCCTCGGCGTCCGCTGCGACCCGGTAAACCCGCCCGAGGCAGTCAGGGTCTGGTGGTACCGCTTCGGACGGGACTATATCAAAAGCGCCCAGACACTCCCCATCGAAGCCGAATCGGCAAAATACAAAGGGCCGGTGTGCATCGTACAGGGCAGCGCCGACCACATCATTCCGATGGAAGATGTGGAAAACTATCTGGGCGTCTTCCGCGACTGCCGCTACACGCGCATCGAGGGAGCGAACCACCTGTTTTCCTGGCACTGGAACAGGCTCGTAAAGATTTTCGCTGATTTCTTCAAGAATTAACTCATCCCGCGGGCCCGCTTGATGGTCTCATAGGCCTCCTGGACCTTGCGGAACTTCTCGGCAGCCGCCTTCTGGACTTCCGGTCCGAGGGTGGCTACTTTGTCGGGATGATACTTCATGGCCATGCGCCGGTAAGCGGCCTTGACCTCGTCGTCGGTGGCCGAAGGAGTTATTTCAAGCACCGAATAAACGGAGTCGGTATCGCGGTAGAACATGGCTATAATCGACGACACGTCGGATGAAGTGAGGCCGATTACCGATCCTATGGCCTCAAGGACATCTTTTTCAGACTTGCTGAAATCGCCGTCGGCGGCGGCTATCCGCGTCAGATAGTCAAACAGCTGGAGCCGCTGCGAATAATTCATGTTAGCAGCAATCTGCGGGCCCACCGAGTAGATGTTGACCTGCTTGGCATTGAGCCCCTCGAGAATGCGCATCGCCTCCCTCACGGCATCGTCGCCGAAGTTGTTGCGGATAAAGCTCTTGACGTATTCAAGTTCGGAAGGATGGGTGCGGCCGTCGGCGCGGATGACCGCCGATGAGAGCACCAGAAGGCTCATAAAGAAGCTGTTACGCTGCTCTGTAGCCGTATAGCCGCCGCGAGAGGCGCTGCCGCCTGTGCGATTATAGCCCCTCCCGGTATAGGACTCCGAAGATGAATCGCCTCCAGGCAACTGCCTGGAGATACCTATGTATGTTTCGATGGCCGAACCGAGAAAGAAGCCCAGAAGGCCCCCTAAAGGCCCCATGGACGCCCAGCCCAGAAGGCCTGCCAACCATTTTAATGATCCCATACCCGCTTTTTCAGCAAATATCAGTCCGCTCCCTGATGGCTGACAATCTGTCATATCCGTGGTCTTGCCCAAGTCGGCGATAATGTGTATCTTTGTCTCCCCGAAAAGGCTTACTTTTAAGTACAAGGATGAAAGGAAAGTTAACGGCCTATCTGGCCGCAATGACCACGATAACACTATGGGGCCTGTCTTATATTTGGGCGGACAGGCTTCTGGCACTGGGAATACCGGTCGAATTCTTCGTTCCCGCACGCTCCCTGGCCGCAGGCATCTTGCTATTCTGCATCAATAAGATAGCCCGTAAAAGCATGAAAATAAAAGGCAAGGACTGGCCAAAATTCTTAATGCTGGCCCTGTGCATGCCTTTTATATATTTTATCGCCGAGACATACGGGCTCAAACTCACTGAATCTCCTACCATTACCGCACTTGTGGTGGCCACCAATCCACTGTTTGCGATGATGGTCGGGCTGTTCATTTTCAAAGAAAAGTTCAGTGCAGTCAACGTAGTGGGCGTTTTCGTGACCCTTGCGGGCCTATGGCTGGTGACATGGACGCGAAGCAGTACCGGAACTTATTTCGTATGGGGAATACTGATACTGTTTATTGCTGTTATCTCGGAAGTCAGCCAGATTGCCTTCACCAAGTCGCTGACCGACTCTTACGCGCCGTCGGTGATAGTGATGTATCAATTCCTTTTCGGCGCGGTTTTCTTTATCCCGCTTTTTGTCACCAAGGGCATCAAGAGCTTCGAGCCCGGATTGTACCTTAGCTGGAGCGTTATCTACCCCACACTTGCGCTTGCCCTGCTGTGCAGCGCCACCGCTTTCACCACCTGGGCATACGCTATCAAGCACCTCGGGGTTGCACATACCAGCGTTTTCCTGGCCCTGTCGCCCCTAATGACCGCGCTGGCCGCTTTCCTCTTCGGCGAGGAGAGGCTGAGCGGCATGCAGTGGCTGGGCCTTGCCGTCGGAATGATAGGAATCTACCTTACACAAATAGTAATAACCACAAAGAATAATAATGATACTCAACGTACACTCAGAAACATCCCGGCTGAGGGAAGTAGTGCTGGGGAGGCCGGAGTCGATAGGCCCGGTACCCAAGCTTAAAGAAACGTTTGACGCCAAGTCGTACGAGTCTGTACTCAGGGGCGTATTCCCCAAGGAGCAGGATATCATAAAAGAAATGAACGCCTTCGAGGCCGTGCTCCTCAAGTACGGCGTGAAGGTTTACCGCCCAGAGCCCGTAAAGAACTGCAACCAGATATTCTCGAGGGACGTGGGCTTCGTGATCGACGACAAGATTATTGTATCCAACATCATCCCCGACCGTCAGGAAGAAATCAACGCCTACGAAAAGATCTACTCCGACATACACTACACGCAGATTTACAATCTGCCCGAAGCGGTGCACGTCGAGGGAGGAGACGTAATACTGTACAACGGAGTCATATTCCTGGGACAGTACGCCTTCGAAGACTACTCGGAGGTCAAGACCGCACGTACCAACCGTCTGGCGCTCGACTACCTGCGGATGATCTTCCCGGACAAGACCATCATCCCGCTCAACCTGCGCAAGAGCGACACCAACCCCCGCGAGGGCATACTCCACCTCGACTGCACGTTCATGCCGGTGGGCCGCGACAAGGCCATCATATACCGAGACGGATTCCTCAACCCAAGGGACGCCGACCATCTGATCGACCTCTTCGGACGCGAGAACGTGTTCGAAATCACCCAGGAAGAGATGTACTGGATGAACTCCAACATCTTCAGCATTTCCGAGGATGTGGTGGTCATCGAAGAGCATTTCACCCGTCTGGGCGAACATCTCAAGAATGCGTGGGGAATGACTGTCGAGACTGTTCCCTACCGTGAAATATCCAAAATGGGAGGCCTGCTGAGGTGCTCCACGCTGCCGCTGAGGAGGGACTAGCAAATGGGAAAACTCGCAATGATCGCATTCGGCGGGAATGCATTGCTCAAAGCCGGACAGAAAGGCACTTACGAAGAGCAGCTCGCCAACGTCCGCAGCACCTGCCATAGCCTCATGGGGCTCGTTAACAAAGGATACGACATAGTGATAGGCCACGGCAACGGGCCGCAGGTGGGAAACGCCCTGCTGCGCCACGAGGCCGGATCGAAGCAATTCGGGCTGCAGAGCATGCCCATGGACGTCTGCGGCGCCGAAACCCAAGGGTCCATAGCCTATATGATAGAGACCGGCATGGAGAAAGAACTCAGGGCTGCCGGAATCGACCGCAAGGTGGTGTCGATCGTGACCCGCGTGGAGGTATCGCCCGACGATCCCGGCTTCCTTAACCCCACCAAACCCGTCGGTCCGTACTACAGCCGCGAAGAGGCCTCGAGCCGTCCCGGACAGTGGCGCGAAGACCCTGCCGGACGAGGCTGGCGCAAGGTTGTCGCATCTCCCAAGCCTATACGTATCAACAACATAGAGATTGTCGAAAAGCTGGCACGCGAGGGCAATATAGTGGTCACCGTGGGCGGCGGCGGGATACCGGTAGTTAAAGACCCTGAAGGCTACAAAGGCGTAGAGGCGGTTATAGACAAGGACCTTGCGAGCGCCCTTGCCGCCCTTACCATTAAAGCCGATGAGTTCTATATCCTTACCGACGTACCCAAAGTCTATATCAACTTCCACAAGGAGGGCGAGACTGCCCTTGACTCCATGACTGTAGCGCAGGCCCGCGAATACCTCGCCCAAGGACAGTTTGCAGAGGGCTCCATGGCCCCCAAGGTCAGGGCCGGCATATTGTTCGCCGAACGTACCGGCGGAAGATGCGTCATAACCGAAGCAGGAAGCCTTTCCGAGGCCTCCTGCGGCACAGAGATAATTCCTTAACAATTAACACAATATGGCATTCAATCTTAGAAACCGCAGCTTTCTTAAGCTGCTGGACTTCACCCCAAGGGAAATAGAATTCTTCCTTGACCTGGCAGCCGACCTCAAGCGCGCCAAGTACACCGGTACCGAGCAGCCCCGCCTGAAAGGCAAGAACATCGCCCTGATATTCGAAAAGACATCGACACGCACCCGCTGCGCCTTCGAAGTGGCGGCCCTCGACCAGGGCGCTCACGTGACCTACCTCGGCCCCACCGGCTCACAGATAGGTGTAAAGGAATCGATGAAAGATACTGCCCGCGTGCTCGGACGCATGTACGACGGAATAGAATACCGCGGCTTTGCCCAGGCCACCGTGGAGGAGCTGGCAAAGTACGCCGGCGTCCCCGTGTGGAACGGCCTGACCAACGAATTCCATCCTACCCAGATACTCGCCGACTTCCTAACTATGCGCGAGCACGCCGGAAAGCCCCTCAAGGAGGTTTCCTACGCTTACCTGGGCGATGCCCGCTTCAATATGGGCAACTCACTGCTGGTCGGCGGCGCCAAGATGGGAATGGACGTGCGTATAGTGGCTCCCAAGGCCCTGCAGCCTGCAGCAGAACTCATTGAAGAGTGCCGCCGCATTGCCGCCGAGACCGGCGCCCGCATCACCATTACCGACAACGTGGACGAGGGAGTAAAGGGATGTGACTTCATCTACACCGACGTGTGGGTATCAATGGGCGAACCTGCCGAGGTATGGAAAGAGCGCATCGATCTTCTGCGTCCATACCAGGTAAATGCCTCACTGATGGAGCGCACCGGCAATCCCAAGTGCAAGTTCATGCACTGCCTGCCTTCATACCACAACCTTGAGACCCAGGTGGGCCGCGATGTTTACGAGAAGTTCGGCCTTGACGGCGTGGAAGTTACGGAAGACGTGTTCGAGAGCCCCGCGAGTATCGTGTTCGACGAGGCCGAGAACCGTATGCACACCATAAAAGCAGTGATGGTAGCAACGCTGGGCGACTAGCTAAAGCTCATTTCATCAAACAACCAGCCGGCGTGCCCTATCTGTTCGATTATGAAGAGCAGGTAGCGCACGTCGAGGCTTATATTGCGGCAATAGACGGGATCGTACACAAGGTCGCTCATGGTGCCTTCCCAAACCCGGTCGAAATTGATGCCCACCAGAAGGCCGTCGGCATTCAGGACAGGGCTTCCGGAATTGCCGCCGGTAGTGTGGTTGGTGGCAAGGAAGCACACAGGCTGGTCTTCACAACCTCCGGCAGCATAGATATCACGCAGCGACTGGGGGATGTTGTAATCGAAAATATCGGGATTGTCTTTCTCCATTATGCCGGTGAGGGTTGACACCGGAGCATAATACACCGCGTCCGCAGGTTTGTACCCCGCCACCTTGCCGTAAGCCACGCGCAGGGTAAGATTGGCGTCGGGATAAAAGTCACGCTCCGGCTCGAATTCCATCTGCGCCTTCATATACAGGCGGTTTGCCGCTTTAAGTTCCTTTTCGGCGGCACGAAGGACGGGCATGATGTCGGAGTTCATCCACTTCTGGAAAGCGTTGTAAACCTCAAAAGCGGGGTCGGCTTCCACAAGAGCCACATCTTCCGCCCCCAGGGAAGCCACAGCATCGGCATTGCAGAACAGGCTGCGGGAGTAAATATCTTCCGCCCAAGCCTCAACCGTGCCGTAGCTGCGGAGTTTGTCTTTATAATAGGCAGGCTGAAAATCCTCGGGCATATTCTGCCCAAAGGCCTTAAGCAAAGCGACGAACGACTCCTGGTCGATGGGGCGGTAGTAATCCTTGAAGAAATTGCGCGCCATTGCATCTACCGGCCGCCCCAGCTTGAGCGCTCCGTAAACGTGAGATGCCAGGGAGGGCAGCTCGAGGCTGCGCACCGTCTCGTTGAAATACTCGTAAGCAAGATAGTACGGCTCGCGGCGCTTGTAGATATCCTCCAGCCGCTCCGTAAGGCCCTCGTAAGGCCCTCCGGCAGCCCATTCATTGAAGCGGCGTTCGTACTCCCGCTTGGCCTGCACAGTGCGGAGACGCTTGATGCCCTTCGACTCCCCCTGCCACTTCTTCCAAGCGTTCGAGACCGAAGCGTTCTTGGCAGAATACTGGATGCGGACCTCCTGGCTCTGCGACATATACTTCTTCTGGATGCCGAGCCTTAGGGTGCGCAGCGCAATCTTCTGAGGGTCGGACACTTCGCCTATGTACCTGACCTCCTCGGAGTGGACGTACTCACGGGTGCTTCCGGGACATCCGTACACAAAAGTAAAGTCCCCTTCCTTTACTCCGTCACGGCAGATGCTGAAGTACTTTTTGGGTCGGTAGGGCACGTTGGAGGGCGAATAATCCGCCGGTTTTCCGTCCGGGGAGGCATAGATGCGGAATATGGAAAAGTCGCCGGTATGGCGGGGCCACATCCAGTTGTCGGTATCGCCTCCGAACTTGCCTATCGACGAGGGAGGTGCGCCCACAAGACGCACGTCACGATATACCCTGTAAACGAAAAGATAATACTGGTTGGCATAGTAAAGTGCTTCCACCGAGGCGCTTATGCCATTCTCCGGGTCGGCTACCTCTTTCTGGAGGCGGGCGCTGTTGGCCTTTGCCACCGAGTCACGCGCCTCCTCGCCCATCGAAGGATTCCAGCCGTACAGAATGACGCCGGTCACATCCTGCATCCTCTCAAGGAAGCTCACCGTAAGGCCCGGGTTTGGCAGTTCTTCGGCGGGCGACATAGCCCAGAATCCGTCTTTGAGATAGTCGTGCTCCACGCTGCTGTGGCGCTGGATGAAGCTGTAGCCGCAGTGGTGGTTGGTAAACAGAAGGCCCTTGGGCGACACCAGTTCGCCGGTACAGCCGGAACCGAACAGCACCACGGCGTCTTTGAGCGACGCCTGGTTGATGCTGTAGATGTCTTCAGCGCTAAGGCGGCAGCCTTTGGCGCCCATATCGTCAATCCGCCTGGCTATAAGGTTGGGGAGCCACATGCCTTCGTCGGCAAGTGCCTGGAAAGACAGGGCAAGGCTAAGGAGCAGGAGTATGGTCTTTTTCATATGATACTAGTAAATGTTCCACCAGGGAATGAGTTCGGGAGTAGTCTGGAGTGCGCTAAGCTGCTCTCCGGTAAGGTACTGGCGCTCAACGGCCATACGGAACATATATTTGCGCCACCACGCGCCTTGCATGGTTATGTAGCCGCCGGAGCCGCGCGCCTCGCCGAAACTGTTCTCGGCCACCCAGCGCCAGGACTCGCCGGAACCTTCCTGCTTCACTCCGCACATTGCCATGGCGTGAGCAGAGCTCACATCGCGGCTGAGGAACTCCTGCCGCTTGTCCATATATTCTACAGGCGCAAGGCGCACATCGTACACTCCTTCGCGCATAAGGGCGTCCTTGGATGTATCGGCGGTAAAATAGAATCGCGCCCCGCCCTTGAGGGAGCGCACACCTATGGCCTCGAGTTCCTCCACAGGCAGGTTAAGGAAAGTCCATTCCGGGGCGTCGGCCGCACTGCGTGAATCCTCCACCCTGTACATCTTATGGTAGGGACGCGTCGGGTCATTCATAAGAAGCGCATATCGGGAGCCGAATCCTGCAAGGCCAAGGGCATCGCGGTACTGCAAGGGAGTATAAAGCTCACCTTCCCATTTAAAATTTTCCGGAGGTGTTCCGAGTGCTGCCTGCAGCACTTTATACACCTCGCCAAGGGCCTCGGAACGCAGTGCTTCGGGCTCGGAACTCTCCCTCAGGCGCAGGCCGTAAGAGCGGAGAAGGGTGCGAAGTGTGGCGCGAAGTGTCTCGGAATCGTAGGCATCGGGGGTATCGGGCATAATCTCCTGAGGCACAATGCCGTATTTATCAATCAGATACATGGCGTTTGCAAACTGCCCGCCGTCCCAGGTCGGACGGCCGAAGATGGAGGTATTGTAGCGGCTGTCAAGGGCCTCCTTGCGGTGCTCCCATACCCTTACCAGGAACAAGTTCGCCTTTTCCAGCATGTCGTAGAAGTAGGCGTAGGCTGTGCTGAAATTACCGTCTCCCTTGAGCACGTTGGCTGTAGCAAAGTACCAGCAGCGGCCCGATGAGCCCTGGTCGGTAATGCCCGACGAGCGAAGGAACACATCCAGCCCGCTGATATCCGCCTCATCCTTGCCTCCGGACTCCAAAAGGTGCTGACGGCAAAGCCCGTCCAGGCCGGCTGCATCGGCGTTCCGGGGTACCAAGGCAAAACTGCGCACCGCCGGCATGGCGGCACTCAGGTCAGCGCTTTCCATAAAAGGAGGGCGGCGGTTGCCCATTAGCGGTTCGAACTTAAAGTCGGGGCCCCTGCGGGAGAAGAATTCGGAGCGCACGCGCTCAAGCGCAGAGGGATTGGTAAGCAACTCGTACGCGGTGAGATACAGTACTTTGGCGGCGCCCAGCGCCCCTTTGGTTCCTATCGTCGTGCCTGCCGAGGCCACCTGCTGCCAGCTATGGCCGACTCCCCCGGGAGTAAAGCAGGCATAGCGGAAACTGCCCGTCGGCACGGCCCAGGTAACGTTGCCCACGTCACTTGACACATAAGCCTCGTAGCCTTCATCGGCAGGAGGCACCACCACCGAGAGGCGGTCGATCAGATCCGCACTCACTCCCGACTCGGCGGCGACGGCACGGGCGAACTCCATTTCCCGGGCGTCCAGCTGTATTCCTCCCACTGTCTCCAGGCTCTTGCCGATAAGTTCCGACAAGGCCTCGTTGGGAAGGCGCTCGTAGTTGCCGGAAAGCAGCTCATAGTCCATTGTGGTGCCCGTACCCATGGCGGCTCCTTCGGCAGCCTGCAGGGCCCTTTGGAGCAATTCTCCCACCACCTTACGTGACGGACTGCGGAAGTAATATTTTACGCCCGCTTTGTCGGGCACCACATTGGGCGCCTTGCCGCCGTCGGTAATGACATAGTGGATTCGGCTGCTGGAAGGCACGTGCTCGCGCATAAGGTTGACCATATAGTCAAAAGCCTCCACGGCATCGAGGGCGGAGCGGCCCTCTTCGGGAGCTCCCGAAGCATGCGAAGAACGGCCGGAAAATGTAAACTGCACCTGCACGTTGGCAAGTCCGGAAGATGTATTGACAGTGTTGCGCGTGTCGGGATGCCAGTCAAGCATGGCGTCAAGCCCCTCAAACACGCCCTCGCGCATCATATATGCCTTGCCGCCGCCACCCTCCTCGGCAGGGCAGCCGAACAGTTTGACGGTACCCTTGTGCCCCGCGGTGAGCCATTTAGCCACCGCCACTGCGCCCGCTACGGAACCGGTGCCCAGCAGATTATGGCCGCAGCCGTGCCCGTTGGCTCCCTCCACGAGAGCTTTGCGGTAAGCAACCGTATCTTGCGACATACCCGCGAGCGCGTCATACTCGGCCATCATGCCGATGACCGGAGAGCCCTCACCGTAGCTGGCCACGAAAGCCGTGGGAATACCGGCAACGCCTCTTTCGACCTTAAAGCCTTCACCTTCAAGGAAAGAGGCCCATTGCTCCGCACTCTTGCGCTCGTTGTAGGCCGTCTCGGCATAGTTCCAGATACGCTTCTGGAGCGAGTCGTAGAGGTGGAAACTGCTTTCCAGATAGCGGAGGCCTGTGGCCGGACTGTTCTTCATTGCCTTGCGCCCGCCGGACGCCCCCGAAGGGAGCACCGCAGAGCAAAGCACAAACAAGAGCACAACTATTCTTACTGATTTCTTCATATGGTAGTTACTTTCTGAACCAACCTTTGAGGGCGCTGAACGCCAGTATTCCGGCCCCGCCAAGCACGCACACCGTGACGAACAGCCATCCCAATCCGCTGCCGAAAGCTAGGGGCGAGAGGCTTACAAGAGCTATTTCGACGGGAGCTATGTACAGGTACGCGAAGGCATAGTCGTCAAGGCAGCCGCTGCGCGAATCGGGATCGGTGATTCGAAGCAGGGCTATGCCCATTGCCATGGTGCCGGTAAACCATCCCCAGGTAAAGATGGACTTTTCGAACGAGTCGGTACGGTGGATACGGGCACCTATCAGGAACACGTATAAAAGGGTGAGCACCAGGCCAACGGCCAGCAGGATGAGCAGCGGCACCACGTAGCGTCCCACAATCTGCAGGCGGATGGAAGCCACGCCGAATGCTACCAGATAGTCGGTAAAAGCTCCGCTCAAGTGCCCCAGGATGGGCTTGGAGATATGCTCGTCGGCCTTAACAAGCCCCATTATCCACTTAACCACGATACCCACGATGAAGGCGCAGCTGAACACCGGCAGCATCAGCGCGGGCCACGCCAGGGCAATGAGTTTGGTAAGTCCCCATCCGCCCAGGGCCACCATTGCGATTACCGCAAAGTTAAAGGTCATGGAGTCAAGCGATATGGCGGAGAAAGAAGCCATGCCCATGCTCTTGCGCTTGTCGGGAGGAAGGATGCCGGTGCGCAATTCCGGCGAGAGATTCTCAAAGGCGCATATGTACTTGGTCTTCCCGCGGGCGGCGCCCCACGAGATGAGCCACATTCCTATCACTACAGAGGCTATGATGCCCACGGTGGCAGCCGTCATGGCAAGAGATTGCATTTCCTCAACTCCGTACGACGCAAACGACTCTCCGATGGCTGCGGCCGTGCCGTGTCCGCCGCAGAATCCGGCAGGCATCGAAAGGCCGAAAGCTTCGTTTACCGGCCACAGGCGGCTGAGAACCCAAAGTCCAAGGGCTCCTCCCAGAGCCCACTGCAGCAGCATGCCTGCCTGGGAATAGGCCCACATACGTCCTACACGCGCACCACCTTTGGTCTGGCTCTTTTGCGACGTAAAAGGTATACAGCTGAACACCAAAGCTATAAGAATACCGGCATAGGTGCCCATATTGGAACTCAACGGCAGCCAGCCAAGCACTTCAGGCCCCAGCACAAGAGCGGTTATTCCGGCCAGCAGGCTTGGAGGAATGAAGAATCGCTGGATAATGCGCACCTTGCTCCGCAGCAGCTTTCCGAGCAGCAGGAGGAGCGAAACAATACCTACATCTATCAGCAGTGTCCAGGGTGTAAAAGTCATTGCGAAAGCTTATTCTTGAATTGTTCGAAACGCCTTTCGGCGGCGGTATTGTAACTACGTATGGCGTCGATACCGGGAGCGCCGCGCCGCAGCAGCGTACGGGCGGCCCGGGCTTCACGTCGCTCCGCCCTGATAACAGCACGCCTGATCTTCCTTAGCTGCTTGACATCCATCATCTTGGGATGGTCAGGATGAGAGTGCACTCTCTCCTTCAGGCTAACTGACAGCAAGTTGGCCTCGCCAAGCAAGGGCTCCGCAATTTCGTCTCCCGCAGCTACCCAAACCGGAATAGCATAGGAGCAGGGGGTATATCCAGTGGCGCACCAAAGCATGCCCGAGAGTTCATTGCCACCCTGCGGCACTCCCTCTATTACTATTGATGCTGTAGTAGTGGGACGCGGGACGTAGTCGTGCTCAAGCAGCCAGCCGCTGCAGCGCCTCCGGAGTGAATCGGCGCCGTGCTGGATGTGGCTGCGCCCGGTCTTGAAGAAAAAAGCCGGACAATAGCGCTTAACCTTTGCGGTCAGCCGCCCCATAGTGGCATAACGCTCAAAGCCTCGCCCCCGGCCTTCATCGCCCGAGAGTGAATAGTTGGTGCGGTACAGGATACCGCCCTCCGGCACGTCGTAACGCACGAAAGATGTATCAGATACTTCAAAATAAGCAGCGCCGCCAAGGGCATCTATCACCCCGAAGTTGGAACTCTGGTGCAGGGGCTTGGAAGGACTGCGCAGGAGGGCTTCGAAGTCCTCCAGCGTGCGGCATTCCGAAAGGGCCTTTGCCATGAGCGCGCCCGCCCTGGTGCTGCCGACCAGAGAGTCGGGAGCAAGGTTGTAGGAGAGGTTGTTCATAATGCCGAAGCCAACCTCGTTGATACCGGCGTAAGCCCTGGTGTGCAGGGAGTCTTTGGTGGGAAACAGGGCCGTGAAGGCGTATTTGCCGCCCTTGATGTGCGCTATGACGTTATACGGGTCGGGAGCGTCGCGCTGCTTCCAGAGCATGGGGCGTCCGTCGGCGGAAGCTCCGGCACTCACTACGGCAGTGGTGCATGCCCAAATGTCCACGCTGACTATCAGCGCCGCTATGACCAGCAGGAGGCGTTTCATTTGCGAATCTTGTATCCGTAATATGCGTAGTACATTATGAGCAGATAGAACGGGAGGCAGATCCAGTAGGCGTTCTGCATGCCTACCCAGTCTTTCATTGCGCCGAAGAGCAGGGGTATGAGGGCACCGCCGCCGATGGAGGCCACCAGCAGCGAGGAACCCTTCTTGGTGAATTTGCCCAGTTCCGTTATGGCAAGGGGCCAGATGGCCGGGTACATCAGCGAGCAGGCGAAGCTAAGCAGCGCCACGCACCACACCGACACCTGCGGGGGCGTGAGGACGATGAGCAGCGAGTCGATAACCGCTACCCAGGTGCAGATGCGCAGGGCCTTTACCTGGGAGATGATTTTGGGGATGCAAACTATGCCGAGAATGTATCCGGCGGCCATGCCTATGCCCGGCCAGATGGTGTAGCTCTCGGGGTTGGAGAGGCCGAGGCCCTGGGCGTAGTCAAGAACGGTGAGCAGCGCCAAGTTCTCAACTCCCACATACACAAAGAGGGCAAGTGCGCCAAGCACCAGGTGAGGAAACTGCCAGATGCTCTTTTTGCCTGCTGCATAGGGGCAGTCTTCGGGGTTCTCCTCCCCTTCCGCCTTGATTTCTTCAAGCGGAGCGAAGATGGTGATAATACCCAGCAGTACAACCACGGCTATGATGATTATCAGCGGCTTATCCAAGTCCTGAAGCCCTACCGCCTCGATGGGCTTGCGGGTAACGGCGGCAATGAACACCGACGGCAGGGCAAGGGCGCAGGAGTTGCAGATTCCCATAATGCTTATACGCCGGGCGGCACTGTCGATAGGGCCCAGAATAGTCACATACGGATTGATGGCGGCCTGCAGCACCGTATTGGCGGTGCCGCTTATGAAGCACGCCAGCAGATACAGCGCGAAACTCTCGAGCCTTGCGGCGGGGATGAAGAGCCCGAAGGCCAGCGCAAACATAAAGAAACTCAGCGACATGGTGCGCTTGTAGCCTATCTTGGCAATTATGCTGGAGGCCGGGAAGCTGAACACCAGGAACGCCAGAAAAGTGGCGGCGATAACCAGATAGCTCTGTGCCGAAGTAAGATGGAGGTTGTTCTCCAGGAACGGCACGAAGTACCCGTTGATACCGGTGGCAAAGCCCACGGTAAAAAACATCATCCCTATGAACGCCAGGGGGATTATGTATTTGTTGCTTTTAGCCATTGTTCAAATGATACTTGATGAGTCCTTCCATAGGGGCTTTGAGGATGATGCCCATCCTCATGCCGAATTCTTCAACTACTGGCTGGAGGAGGGGTTTGAAATAGTAGGCCACGGAGCCTACGGCGTTGAATGTATATTTCTGATAGTCAGGGTAATGGGTGACAATTAACTTGAAAAACTGCCGGAAGGCGTCGGTGACCAGGTCCGGGAAGTATGGATCGAAATCCAAGTGCTCATTAATGAACCGGGCATACTGGGCGCAGAAACGGTTGGGGAAGGGTTTGGTGTAGATGATGTCCAGCAACTCGTCGTTGTTGTGCCCGAGCTCTTTTCCCACCAGTTCATATACTTTGGGAGGCATGTTACGGCGTATGTAGTCCGTTATGAGACGTTTGCCAAGGTTTCCGCCCGATCCCTCGTCGCCCAGGATGAATCCGCAGCTGTCAACGTTAAGACCCTCGTTGCAACCGTCGTACAGGCAGCTGTTGGCCCCGGTACCGAGTATGGCTGCAAACCCCGGCTCGTCCTGCAGCAGGGCCCGGCACGAGGCCAGAGTATCCATGGCTATGAACACCTTGCCCGCCTTGGTAAACACCTCCCGCAAGGTCTTTTCCATGAACGGATACTGGAGTGGCGTAACCCCGGCCCCATAGAAATAAATTTCATCTACAAGGTTAGGATCAAGCTCCTTAGGCATGTTGGCCCTTATGTCGGCCACAATCTGAGTGCCCGTAATGTAATTCGGGTTGTACCCTTGGCTGAAAAAACCTATACGGGTGTTGCCGTCCCTTGACACGCACCCCCACTCGGTCTTAGTAGCTCCGCTGTCTGCAATAAGTATCATATCGTGTGTAATTATTTATTCCACAGTCCGTTAAGGTCGGGGAGGCCTCCAAGGCCGTAGCGGAAGAGGACTACTCCTTCGGCTTTGGTGGAATCGACAAACATACGGCAGTCCTGCAGTATCTGCCCGGCGTTCATAGGGACCACCTTGGTGGAATCGGTATCATAATATGTGGTCAGGCCGGCCCAGACCTTGGCGGGAGCGCCCTTTGTGGCAAAGTGGTCGGCTACCATCTGCGCCCAGGGCCTGCCACCCTTGCGATAGGAGTCGCAATGGAAGTATATCATGGGCATCAGGATATCGATGTACTGCCCCATCTGGGCGGGATCCTGGCCATAGTAGTACTCGCTGTCGGGCTCGGGCATCAGAGCCGCCGACAGGATAATATCGGGATTGGCGGCCTTACAAGCTTCGCTGATCTGCTTGCAGAACTCCGTCACGCAGCCGGTGGCGGTGATTTCCTCGGAAGGGTTGTGCTTGTGAGCCGTGCCTCCGAAGCGGATGTAGTCAAGATGGATGCCATCCACTCCGTAGCCTACGTACTTGACCGCACGTTCGATGACCTTGTCGAAATATTCCTGGTCGTAGCAGTTAAGCGAGTCTTTGACAGGATTGATCCACTTCCCTTCATTGTAGAAGGCCTGGAACCATATGTGCACCTTCATGTCACGCTTGTGGGCCTCGTCTATGAATGCGAGTGTAGAATCCACTCCGTGGCGCTCGAAAGACACCTCGTGAAGAATGATGTTCTTGATATCTTTGGCCGCAAGAGTGTCGAGGTTAACCTCGTTCATGAACTTCGACCAGAGCCAGATACCGTTGAAATTGGGTTCGGCGGCTTTTTTGCAGCCCGCCAGGCAAAGCAAGGACAGGGCTATAAGGATATACTTTTTCATAAATCGGTAATTATCAGAAAGGTAACTCGTTGTAACGGCCGTTGAACTTCTGCATGCCCTTCCAGTTGGGCTGGCCCCAGGTGCAGCTGTTGTTGGACGGATCGCAAATCCACCAGCGGCCGTCGGCCCAGATCTCGGGAATGACGTGGCCTATCACGCCGGAAAGGAAATAGCACTGTCCGTGCAGATAACGGGCAGGAATGCCTGCGGCGCGGCAAAGGGCGAGCGTGGCGTGCGTGAGGTCACAGCAGTTTCCGCCCTTGGCCTTGATGGTGCCCAGGGCCCCTTTGCTGGTATTTGCGTAATTCTCCCACTCCCATTCGTCGCGGGTGTACTTGAATATAGCTTCCGCCTTCTGACGGGGAGTCGCATCGGCGCTGAGGCCCTTGAGTGCGTCTTGCAGGGTTGAAAGCACCAGCGGATCGTCTATAGGGCAGTTGTTAACCTTGTGCAGGAAGTCTGCGCCCCAGGTACTAACCTTCTCGGGGAACTTGAGGTTGTGCTTATAGAAATGGAATGCCCGGCAAAGCGCAGTGCCGTAATCGCGGGAGATAAGGTTGCCTATGTACTTGACCCCGTCTTTGAACGGAGTGTCGTAAGTATAGGTATAGGTGCTGTCCCGTCCGTATCCGGGGCAAGTGATAGTGCCGAAGTTGCAGTAATTGGGAGTAGCACCGTTCTTGACGGAGTAGTTGTACACCTTGTCCGCCGCCCAGGTCAGCGCCTCTATGGAGATGCTGTCCTGCTCGAAGGTGTTATTGCCCTCGTTGCTGCCCCAGCTCATCTTGACGGGGACATCCACCTCCTCGTCCTCCCAGTGCTCAGGGTCTTCCTGAATGGCTTTCAGCAACAGGCAGGCGGCACAGATATACTGGCCCTTGCCGTAGAGTATGCCCTCCACGTTTACCGACGTAGGAAGCTTGTCATTCTCGACAAAATACTCGTACGCTCCGGCGAGTGCATCTACAAAGAAGCCATTGTAATACTTGGCCGTGAATTCAGTAGGGACTTCCGGCTCCGGTTCGGGTTCGGGTTCCACGGGTTTGGGCTGGCAGGAACAGGCCAGAATTAAACTGCAAGCTAGCAGCAGAGGGAAAATGAACTTTTTCATACTCAATAAAATCAATTGGCAGCCGTATATGTGCCGGACTGCCATTTAGGAGCAGCAGGGGCGGTCAGGCCCCTGCTGCCAGAAAGATGAATTAATTAAGAGTAATCTGTACTTTTTCCGGTATACTCTGTGATGCCATGCCAACTCTGACTCCAATAGTTGAGCCGGAAGCAGGAGAACCAATCTTGGCGCGAGGTATACTGTACTCAATAAGCGAAGAATCTCCGGAAACTTTGCCCATCGAGCCGAGGGTATCGACCTTTGTGCCTATTGGACACTCTATCTTGCTGTCGCTTATAGCCTCATTAGCCAGAACCGGATCTTCACCGGAGGCATTGCTGAACGGGAATGTAACCGTAAGGGCTTCGTAGTCAGAGCCCAATCCATAGCCTGCATCTGAACCGGTAGCTGAATTATTGTCTGTATCGAATGCCGCAACAAGATATGCATTCCATTTACCCCTGGATTTTGCCACAGAATTAGGGACTTTGAAGTAGAGGTAAATATTGTCAGCATCAGAGGTAATCTTCCATTCAGTAATTCTGTCACCAGTTCCAGCCTGCGCATCGATGGCATCCCAGTCGGACAGGTCACCGTCGATCTTTATGGATGCTGCGGGTGCAGGGCTCTCTCCATAAAGGTCGAAGTCGAACTTCTTGTCCTTGATGGCGGAATAGACATTGCTGTCGATGTTGTTGTCAAGCAAGTACTTGTAAATGCGCATCATAACCAGGAGTTCACGCATGGGGGAGATGAGGCCGACATAGTCGCCATTATCGCCCTTGAGATTCAAGGAGCCTGAAGAAGTGCCGAATTCCTGGAAGTTGCCTATCATTCCAAGAGGGTTGTTGGAGCCCGCCGGGATGAACGAGCGGACAACATGCCAGGCACCTACCTTGAGCATGAAGTCAATACCGACTTCGGAGATTTCCTTACCGCCGTCCTTCACAAGACTGCCATCTTCGTACCAGGGGTGCTTGCCCCACTTGTTGTCCTTGCTGGGTTCGGAAATGGGAGCCTTGGACAAAGCCAGCCCGTCTTGAACGGTGTATGCCTTGTTGCGGTCGGTCATTCCTTCAAGGAATGCCTCGCCCTCGGCGGTGCACATGTTCATAAGACCGCGGATAGCAATCTCCCAAGCCTGGGAAGAGCTATACTCCGTGCCTTCGACTTTGAGCTTCCAGATCTTGCTGGCCCACTTGGGATCGTACTGGTTTCCGGCGTGGCTCAGGTACTCGCAATTGGGGTTGGGAACGATAGGGATGAAGTGTACGTTCTCCCATGCAGCGCCCTTCTCAATGAGGTGATCACTCTCGGACTCGACGGTGCCCACGGTGTTCTCCCAAACTTCAAGACCCTTTACAAACTCCTGGGCGAAGTCTTTGAGCGTGGGGGTCTTGGCGGTTTCGAGGCCGAAGAGCTCGGAGCGGATTACGACATCGGCGCCGAGGGCATCGGCCTTCTGAAGACCGTTGTCAAGCATGTACTTGAAGAAGAATGCATAGGTCAGCAGGGCACGTCCCGAGCTGAAGCAACCGCCATAGTTTGTGATAGGATCGCGGGGGTAACCGCACAAGTTGCTGTGAACCTTGTCGTGGGTAAACGGCCAGTTAAGGGCGCGCTGTGCCCAGTTGTCAAGGATGACGGGATCGACCTGACCGTAAACCTCCTGGCCGTCTACCTTCTTGTAGAGATATCCGCCGTTGGATGTCTCGATCAGAGGAGATCCGAAGGTAAAGCCATGTGCTTCAGGCAAAGGTGCATTGATGTCAACAGGAGTGATTTGAGGGAAGTTGCCCCAACCGGCCTTCTCGGTCTCGTTGCCGTCCCAGCCGCGGAGCAGCAGGTATGAGCGGAGTGCGAGTTCGAGCATGTCGCCAGTGGTGTATACAGTGCTGCCAAGCATGATCGTAGTGTTGGAAGGGACATAGTGGGCATTCTCAACAATATCATTGTCGCCCGTCTTGGCGAGTTCCCAGTTGGAAAGACGGTTGATGGTACCCACATTGTTCTGCCAGACGTTGAGTATCTTGACATACTGTTCGGCAAAGTCCTTGATGGTGTACTTGGCATCGCTTGCAGTCTCAATGCCGAAGAGCTCGGAACGGATTACGACATCGGCGCCGAGGTTGTCGGCCTTCTCGAGACCGTTTTCGAGCATGTACTTGAAGAAGAATGCAAAGGTCAGCAGAGCACGGCCAGAGCTGAAGCAACCGCCATAGTTGGTGATAGGATCGCGGGGATAACCGCACAGGTTGCTGTGAACCTTGTCGTGGGTAAACGGCCAGTTAAGGGCGCGCTGTGCCCAGTTGTCAAGGATGACAGGATCGACCTGACCGTAAACCTCCTGGCCGTTTACCTGCTTGTAGAGATATCCGCCGTTGGATGTCTCGATAAGCGGGCTGCCGAATATGAAATCATGTGCCTTGGGCAGAGGAGCATTGATGTCAACCGGAGTAACTTCAGGGAAGTTGCCCCAGCCGGCCTTCTCTGTCTCGTTGCCGTCCCAGCCGCGGAGCAGCAGGTAAGAGCGGAGAGCGAGCTCGAGCATGTCGCCGGTGGTGTATGTCTTGCCGCCTACAACTATGGTATAGCCGTTGGGAACATAGTGTGCATTTTCAACAATGTCTTTATCACCATCCTTGGCGAGCTCCCAGTCGGACAGACGGTTGATGGTGCCCACATGTGTGGCCCATTCGTCGATAATCTTGATGTATTCCTGTGCGAATTCCTTGATGGTAGCGGTGCTGGGCTCGGTGTACTTGACCTGCTTGACCACAATCTCAAGTCCGTCGGTAACATTGCCGCCCTTGACGATCACCTTACCCTCACGGGCATCGCCGGAGTTGGCGGCGCAGGTAATCTTAAGGGTAATGTCGCCGGCCTCGCCGGAGCTGGGCTCTACGGTAATCCAGCTTTCGGTAGCAGTAGCGGTCCATGCCTTCTTGGCGGAGAACTTGGCCTCTTTGGTCTCCTCGACGCAGTCGAACTCGAGTTTGCTGGTAACGAGCTCGATATCGGGCATATCCACACCGTAGAGGTCGTAGTTGAGATGAACATCCTTGACGGCATCCCAAACGTTCTCTGTGATGTTGTTCTTGAGCAGGTAGTCGTAGAAGCGGATCATGATAAGGAAGGTACGCATAGCGGAGATCTGTCCTACGTAACCGTTGAAGTTGATCGTGCTCTCGCTTGTGCCGAATTCCTGGAAGTTGCCGATGGCAGGAGGATCGAGTGTGGTGCAGCGGGTCAGATACCAGCCGAGTTCGTGTGCAAGGAACTCTACGGTACAAGGATTCGACTCGGAGAAGTTGATAACCTTGCCGCCGTCGTTGGTGTTCTCATACCAAGGCCACTTGCCCCAACCGGTAGTGATAACATACTCTGCGGGAGTAGGGATAGGCTCGTCGAGAGTCTTACCGTTGCCCAAAGTATGGATGAACGGGTTGCGGGTAGGCTGCATGAGTGAAGAACCCTCGAGGGTTACGAGGTCCATGATACCCTGGGCTGCTATGCTCCAGCACTCTGCAGAAGTGTACTCCTTGTTATCTACCTTCACGTGGTAGTAAGGCTGGTAGTACTCGCTGTACATGGTACCGTCCTTGTAACCGCCGGAGTACTCGATAGGAATGAAGTGTACGTTCTCCCAAGCGGTATTGTTGGAAGTGCAGTGTGAACCGTCAGCATCGACGGTACCTACGGTCTTCTCCCAAATGTCGAGGTATTTAACCAATTCCTTGGCAAATGCCTTGAGGGTGTTGGAAGCGCCCTTGTAACCTGCGTCGATGCTCTCGCCGAGCTTGCCGTCTTTCTTGTAATTGGCAAGTGCACGGGAGATGACGATGGTTGCACGGTCGGTGGAGAAAGCGATGGCCGAGCCGTTACGGGTGAAGTTGGTCTGGTTGGGGACCTTGAGCTCCTTGGTCATACGCTCAATCATCCTCTTTGCAACGTTCACCAGATCTTCGGTCTCATCACCGTTCTTGGGGCCGTTGGCAATGGCGATTGTCTCCTTGTCGTAGCTGTCCCTCTCGGGATGGTCGGCAGGTTTGACGGTGATAACAGTAATGTCGTCGGTCTTGCCGGCACTAATGTTAACCAATGCCTGGCAAATGGCGTTCTGGTACTGGGCGATAGTGGCGGTTTTGTCTCCGAGGGTAAAGCTCTCGGGGAAAGCCTCGCTCTCTTCCCAGGCCTTGTAGGCAGTACTGGCTGCATCTACAATCTCTGAAAGCTTGAACTTGCCGAACGCATTGGGATCGGTCTGCTGTTCAGGCTCTTTTCGGCAGGCGGTGAAAGCTACCAAAGCTGCCACCGCAGTCATCAAGAGGTAATGGATTTTTTTCATACGCTATGAAAAATGATTGGTTAATAATGATGTTTTATATGTTAGTTCCAAAGATCGTTCACATCGGGGAATGTGCCCAGCTGGTAACGGAAGAGGACGATTCCGCTGGCTTTGGTCTCGGCCATAAGGTCGATGTCGCGACGGAGTTTTTCGGCCGAAAGGCCCTTGGTGTTGGCATCGTAGGTCTGGATACCCGACCACGATACTCCGCCGCCGGCAGCCGCCCGCTCTGCAAAGTAATTAGAATTGCTCTTGAAAGTATTGTCACTCATGTTGTACGAGCCGTAGCGGTAAATCATGGGCATGAGGATGTGTATGTACTTGGCCATCTGCGAGGGCACCTGGCCGTAGTACTCGCTGGAGTTGGCCTCCGGCATAAGCGCCGCAGAGGTTACAATGCCTTCCTCGAAAGCATCGCAGGTCTCGCGCACCTCGCGGCAGGCACGGTTGACGGCATTTATGGAATTCACTTCCTGGGTGTAATTGTGCTTGTATGCCGTACCGCCGAAGCGGATATAATCCAGATGAATGCCCTTTACGCCCCATTGCTCGATGTAGCGGGCTGCATCGGTGCGGATACGCTCGAATATTTCTTCCTTGAAAGCCTTTTTCTCATCGTCGATGGGACTTACCCAGTCGCCGTCATAGAATGCCTGCAGCCAGGCGTGGACGGATATGCCCAGTTCATCGCAAATGGGGATGAGGCGCTTGGCAAGCGGCTTGTTGGTAGGATAATCGAAGGCGGAATAATTGAGCAGAAGATGATCGTATCCCTTGGCTTTCAGCTCCTTGAGCTTGGCGCCGTCGTTGGCGACCAGGTCGCTCATATGCGATCCCCAGGCCCATACCGCTGTGGGCTTTGTCTTTGACAGGTCGAAGAGTTCGTTGACCTTGCCTTTGCTGGAATATGTAACGCGGCGCCACTCTCCGCTGGCATCGGGAAGCCTCTGATAGCTGGCAAAATAGCCGAGCGAAGGGTCTCCATCCTTGTGCTCGTAGCTGTCTGCCACGGTATCCTTGTCCGTACCCATAACAAGGGTGAAAGGCGCGGCGGAAGAAATACCGGTCACAAGGGTTTCGTCGGCGGTAGAGAACACTTTGCGCTCACCGGGAGCGAGTGTACCCGAAAGGTCGGCAATCTTCTGCCCCTTGAAATACTCGTCGGTTATGAAGAGCCCGAGGCCGTCCAGATCACGCGACTGGTCGGAAGCATTGCAAACTTCCACCCAGGTGTCAAAATCCTGATTCTCCTCGTGAGCGGCAATCTCGTTGAGCACCAGGCCTTGGTACTTCGGGTCGATCTTGCCCTTACCCGGGTCGGGGCCGTTGGGATTACAACCCGCCACCGCCAGCAGCAGGGCAAACGAACCGATCGTTTTAAAACAATTCATTCCTTCTTATTTTAATATGCCTTGTTCCTTAAGGTAGTTCTCCGCCTTAACGAGTCCGCCGGTCTTCTTGATTACTTCCTCGCAGAACTCATAGCTGAGCTGAGGGTTACGCTCCACCATGGTACGGGTAAGACGGTCGATAACCTTGTTGTTGATAAGATTGGCGCACACCATTCGGTTGCCCTGCACACGGCCCAGACGCACCATGATGGTAGTGCTGATCATATCGCAGAGCAGTTTCTGGGAAGTGCCGGACTTCATACGGGTACTGCCGGTGATGAATTCGGGCCCCATCACAATTTCTACCGGGTAATCCACATAATCGGAGATGGGAGAACCGGGATTGTTGCAGATGCTTCCGCAAGGGATGCCATGCTCCTTGCAGGCCTTCATTGCGGCCATCACATAAGGAGTGTTGCCGCTGGCGGATATACCCACAACGATGTCCTTGGGCGTGATATGATGCTTCTCGCTGAGAGTCCTCCAACCCTCGTCCACATCGTCTTCGGCTTCTTCAAGGTCAAGCACCAGGTTCTCGTTGCCGCCGGCAAGCACCGCCTGCCAGATCTCAGGATCGACACCATAGGTGTTAGGTACTTCCAGCACGTCAAGAACACCAAGCTTGCCTCCGGTTCCGGCACCCAGCCAGAAAAAACGGCCTCCGTTGCGGAGCTGCTTCTCGATGGCGCAGGTAAGTTTTTCTATTTCAGGAAGGGCCGCCTCGATTGCGAGAGGCACTTTCTTGTCTTCGGTGTTGATGTCACGCAGCAACTCCGCTACGGACTTGGTCTCAAGATGGTCGTACAATGACGGCTGTTCAGTTAATCTAATGCTCATTTCGCTAAAATTCTTTATATTTAATATCTCCAATCATCTTTCCGTTGCGGAACGCGGCGGCGGTAACCCGCTGCTGGCGGTTGATTGCAAAAGGCCCCTCGTACACGGGCGAGGACTCGGTGGGAG
>CADBAY010000002.1 GCA_902792815.1 uncultured Bacteroidia bacterium | reverse complement strand
CGTTATGATGATACGAATCCCACCAAGGAAGATACCGAGTATGTGGATTCTATCAAGGAAGATATCAAGTGGCTTGGTTTCCAGTGGGACAAGGAACTCTATGCGTCTGACTATTTCGACCAGCTTTACGAATGGGCCGAGGAGTTGATCAAGAGGGGGCTTGCCTATGTCGACGACCAGAGCCAGGAAGAGATCTCCAAGGGCCGCGGTACGGTTGATACTCCCGGTACGCCCAGTCCCTGGAGGGACCGCAGCGTAGAAGAGAACCTCAAGCTCTTCCGCGAAATGAGGGACGGCGTCTATCCCGACGGGGCGAAGGTGCTGCGTGCCAAGATAGACATGGCGCATCCCAACATGTTCTTCCGCGATCCTCTGCTGTACCGTATCAAGCACGCTCATCATCATCGTACCGGAGATAAGTGGTGTATTTACCCTATGTACGATTTTACCCACGGCCAGTGCGACTCCATTGAGCATATCACTCACTCGATATGTACCCTTGAGTTCGATGTGCACAGGCCTCTGTACGACTGGTTCATTGAAACCCTCGGCATTTATCCCAGCCATCAGTACGAGTTCGCCCGCCTCAACCTTACCTACACCCTCATGAGCAAGCGCAAGCTGCTGGAGTTGGTGCAGAAGGGCCTGGTGGCAGGATGGGACGACCCGCGTATGCCTACGCTCTGCGGAGTGCGGCGCCGCGGATATACTCCCGAAGGACTGAAGCTCTTCTGCGACAAGATCGGTGTGAGCAAGCGTGACCAGCTGATGGATATACAGTTGCTTGAATGGTGCGTAAGGCAGGATCTGAACGCCCGCTCCAACCGCTATATGGTTGTCCAGGATCCGGTCAAGCTTACCATTGTTAATTATCCTGAGGGCCAGGTGGAGTGGTTCGACTGCCCGCTCAATCCCGCGGAGCCTGAGGGTGCTACACGCAAGGTTCCTTTCAGCCGCGAACTGTTTATCGAGCGTGCCGACTTTATGGAAGATGCTCCCAAGAAATTCTTCCGCCTCAAGCCTGACGGAGAGGTGCGTCTTAAGTACACCTACATCGTCAAATGTGTGGAGGTGGTTAAGGACGAGGAGGGTAACATTAAGGAGCTTCGCTGCACCTACGACCCTTCTACCCGTCCGGGAGCAGGGGAGTGGCGCTCCGTCAAGGGCACCATCCATTGGGTAAGCATCGCCCATGCGCAGGAGATAGAAATACGCAACTACGACCGCCTGTTCACCCTGGCCGATATGAGCCAGGTTCCGGAAGACAAAGACTACAAAGACTTCCTGAACCCCGATTCGCTCATCGTTGCCGAAGGGTTTGCAGAACCGGCCCTGCTCGATGATGCATCTGGCATTGCCGTTCAGTTCGAGCGCACCGGCTATTACATCAAAGATTCCGACAGCACTCCTGAAAAACCTGTATTCAACCGCACAGCTACGCTCAAAGACTCCTACAAGCCTGAGTAATGAACGATTTCGTTTTCTCCTTAATGCTGCTCGGCGCCCTCTCGTCAGGAGGGAGCCTGCCCTTCTGGGCGGTATCGAACCAGAGCGGCATTATGCCGGAGAACAACGGAGCCGTTGCGCTGCTGAGCGCTTATAAGCCATTTGACGAGAGCCATACCCTTCAGTGGCAGGCCGGAGCGTCTCTGGCCGCCAATTATCAGGCAGTGGCTGAGGGATCTCCTTTCCAGGGCTTTGTGGATGAATTGTATGCCGGTGTGCGCTGGAAGGTTCTTCGCGCCGACCTGGGTATGATGCACCGTGAGAGGGAGTTCCTTGGCGCCGACCCTGCGCTTGGCTCCCTTTCGGTGAGCGAAGGTCATATCATCGAGAGCAACAATGCCCGCACAATACCGGGTTACAAGCTTGTGCTGGAGCCCTGGGCCATACCTTTTACAAGGGGGCATCTGCTTCTTAACGGTATGTGGGGAGACTATAAGACCTTTGACGACCGGTTTGTTAAAGGAGCGCTGGTTCACCGCGTGCAAGGATTTCTGACTTTCGACAGCCTGAATCATTTTTACGCCCAGTTCGGCATCGACCATTATGCTCTGTGGGGCGGCACACCATCCGATCCCAAGTATGTTCCCATTGCTGTCAACTTGTCCAATTATTTCCGCATCTGCACCGGCCGAAGCGCCTCACCTTCGGGATCCAGGAGCGACCAGATGAACTGCCTGGGTGACCACGGCGGCGCTGAAAGGCTGCGCATAGGCTGGAAGGCAGATAAGTATGATATCCTTTTCCAGCTGGAGAAGCCGTACAACGACAAATCGGGAATGCGGTTCAACAATTTCCCGGATGGCATTTACACTCTGCATTGGGGGCTTAAAGACAAGCGGAACTGGATCAGCGATGCCTTGGTGGAATTCCACTATACGATGTGGCAGTCCGGCACTATCCACGAAAGGGAAACCGACGACTCGGGGGCGCAGATCGACTGGCATCAGAACAAGAGCCTGAATATCTTCGGCATGGACAGCTATTTCACCAACGGTGAGTATAAGTCCGGCTGGACTCATTTCGGCAGAATGATAGGATGCCCGCTGTTTTTCACAAGTACTTCTGCCGCCGGCATTACCTCCGTCGGCAATAACCGCTACATGGCCGTTCATCTTGGCGTGTCCGGTATGCTCTTCCGCAAGGCCCCTTACAAGCTGATGCTTACGTTCAGCGATAATTACGGAACTTACAGCAGTCCTTACATACCGCCATCGTCGGCCCGCAGCGGCTGGAACTGGTGGGAAAAGAACACTATCGACAAAGGCCTGAAGCAGTTTTCGGCGGCGTTTACCGGATACGTGCCCTTCAGCCTGAAGGGGAGGAGCTGCCTGGATATTATATATGGACTCTATGCCGATGCGGGAGAACTTCTTCCGCGCTGCATAGCAGGATCTTTGGGAATACGCTTCAACATTAAGTAACGATTATGGAACTCAGTAAAAGAGCGATAGATATGCCGAGCTCGCCAATCCGCAAGCTCGCCCCCTATGCCGAGGCGGCCAAACGCAACGGCATTCACGTGTATCATCTGAATATCGGCCAGCCCGACATAAAGACCCCCGAATGTGCGCTGGATGTCTTGCACAACCTGGATCGCAGCATTCTGGAATACAGCCCCTCCGACGGCTATCTGTCGCTCCGGACCAAGATGGTCAGTTATTATGCCGAATATGGAATCTATCTGAGTCCCGATGAAATAATTATCACCACCGGAGGCTCCGAGGCCGTGCTGTTTGCCTTTATGAGCTGCCTGGATCCCGGCGACGAGATAATCATCACCGATCCTTTCTATGCCAATTACATGGCATTTGCCATATCCGCAGGCGCAGTTATCAAGTCTGTCAAGACATCGATCGAAAACGGCTTCAGGCTGCCGTCGATTGAGGCGTTTGAAGAGCAGATAACGCCGAGGACCAAGGCAATCCTTATCTGCAATCCCAACAATCCCACGGGATACCTGTACACCCGCGCCGAGATGAAGCAACTCCGCGACATAGTCAAGAAGCACAACTTGTTCCTGTTCAGCGACGAAGTTTACAGGGAGTTCGTTTATTCCGGAACGCCTTACATCAGTGCCTTCCACCTGCACGGCATAGAAGAGAACGTGATCCTTATCGATTCGGTATCTAAACGGTATTCGGAGTGCGGCGTACGCATAGGCTGCCTGTGTACCAAGAACAAAGAAGTAAGGGAGGCTGTGATGAAATTCTGCCAGGCGCGCCTGAGCCCGCCCCTGCTCGGCCAGATAGTGGCGGAAGCCAGTGTGGATGTGCAGAAGTCGTACTTGCACGAGGTCTATGAGGAGTATCTCGACAGGCGCAATTTCCTTATTGACGGCCTGAACCGTATTCCTGGCGTATTCAGCCCCATACCGATGGGTGCTTTCTATACAGTTGCCCATCTTCCGGTCGACGATGCGGAGAAGTTCTGTAAATGGTGCCTTCGTGACTTTAGTTTCGAAGGCGCGACGGTCATGATGGCTCCGGCCGCCGGCTTCTATACCGAGCCCGGCGAAGGCCGTCAGGAAGTGCGTATCGCATATGTGCTGAATAAAGAAGATTTGGCTAAGGCCCTTATGTGCCTTAGAAAGGCCCTGGAGGCTTATCCCGGCAGGACAAACAGTTAGTTAGAGTAGTATATGTTAAGCAGACAAATCGCGGAGACTCTCCGCAAACACCGGACGCCCTTCTATCTATATGATATCGATCTGCTGCGGCAGACCCTGGAGAGCGTGACATCCGTGGCGGCGCGCTACGGATATGTGATCCATTATGCCATCAAGGCCAATTTTGACCCTCATATCCTTGAGCTTATCAAGGAGTATGGGCTTGGAGTGGACTGCGCTTCAGGCAACGAGGTGCGCTGCGCCATTGAGGCAGGCTTCGACCCTTCCGGAATAGTGTATGCCGGAGTCGGCAAACGCGACCATGAGATCCGCTATGCCATCGAGCAGGGCATTTTTGCCATCAACGCCGAGTCGCTTCAAGAGATTGAGGTCATCGATTCAATTGCGTCTTCTTGCGGAAAGGTACAGAGCATAGGCCTGAGGGTCAATCCTGATATTGACCCCAAGACCAACAAATGCATCGACACCGGGCAGGCCGACAGCAAGTTCGGCATTTCTTATGAGGAACTGGTGTCCAGGCTCGAGTGGATCAAATCCCTTAAGAACATAAAAGTCGCGGGGATACATCTTCATATCGGCTCCCAGATACGCGAGCTGCATGTTTTTGAATACCTGTGCGCCAAGGTCAACAGCATTGTCGAACACCTCGGAGCCCTGGGCCTCGACTTCGGCTTCGTGGATGTTGGTGGCGGCCTGGGAGTGAACTACGACCTTCCTGAGAACGAGCCCGTCCCCAACTTCGCTTCTGTCTTCTCCATTATTAACTCCCATCTCAAAGTGGGCGGACGTCCCGTGCATTTCGAGTTCGGCCGGGCAATCGTCGCCCAGTGCGGCGAGCTTATTACCAGCGTCCTTTTCAACAAGACCACTGCCTCAGGCCGTAAGTTAGTGATTGTGGATGCCAGCATGACCGAGCTCATCAGGCCCGCCCTTTACGGAGCATATCACAATATAGAGAATATAACTTCGCGCTCCGCGGAGCACGCCCGCTATACTATTGCCGGCACTGCCTGCGAGTCGACCGATATATTTGACGAAGGCGTTACCCTGCCGCTGACAAGCAGGGGAGATTTGCTGACGATAAAGTCAGCCGGCGCCTATGGCATGTCCATGGCGTCGCGATATAATCTTCACGACCTGCCCGCCGCAGTTTACAGCGATTCCTTATAGCCCGTATGAACGATTTTGTGGTCTCCCTTCTGCTCCTTGGAGCAATCTCGTCGAACGATCTGAATCAGATGCCGTTCTGGGCGACCGCAAACCAGTTTGGCGTTATGCCCGAGAGTAACGGGGCCCTGGCCCTGCTTCGTGCCGGCAGCTCATTTGACGAGAGCCGCACCTTCCAGTGGCGCTGGGGCTCATCGCTCGGGTTCCGTTCCGACTGGATGGGTGATAAAATCATTATCGACGAATTGAATGCTTCGGTGCGTTACCGGAAATTGCGCCTTGACCTCGGAATGATTCATCCCGAGCAAGACTTTATGGCTTCGGATGCTACCCTTGGCACTCTTTCCGTTACCGGCGGCAACTTTATGATGAGCGGCAACGCGCGGACTCTTCCGGGTTATGCGCTGAGGCTCGAACCGTGGGATGTCCCTTTTACCAATGGCCATCTCCAGCTGTACGGCCGTTTTGGCGATTACAGCACGCTGGGAAAGCGATATCTGCAGGGAGCTCTCGTGCATAACACCGCCTTGTATGTCCGTGTACTGGCAGGGGAGCATTTGAGCTTTACCGGAGGATTTGACCATTACAGTCTCTGGGCCGGATCGAATGAAGAGATTGGCGTACAACCTCATTCTTTTCTCGATTATCTGCGTGTGCTTACCGGTTCTTCCGGAGGGGCGGACGCTTCCCTGGGAGACCAGATTAATTCCCTGGGAGACCATCGTGGCAGGGAACTGCTTAGAGTCGATTACAAAACCGACTCTTGGTCGGTATGCTTTCAGCACGATATTCCATATGACGACCGCTCGGGTATGATATTCCGTAATTTCCCCGACGGCGCAAATACCTTGTGCTTTTCGTTTAAAGATAAGTCACGCTGGGTGAGTGATATTGTATATGAGTATCACTATACCCTCAATCAGTCGGGCGATTGCGAGCGCAGGCTTGCCACTGATGAGGAGATAGCCTCTGGAAGCAAGCGTCTGTACCTCGCTCCTTATGACGGAAAGTATTACTTCATAGTCGGCGGGGCTGACAATTACTGCAACAATTTCGCCTACCGTTCCGGGTGGAGCGCTTATACGCGTCAGCTGGGTAATCCGCTCTTCTATTCGCGCTATACGGCTTCTCCCGACACCCCGGGTGATTATACCATGCTAGGTACCGGCAACAATTTGCTTCAGGCTCACCATGTTGCCGTGTCCGGAAGTCTTTTCCGAAAAATCCCGTACCGTTTGGTGGCTACGTATTCATTGAACTATGGCTGCTATTTCGATGCATACGGCAGATATAACCCTGATCTGGTTCGCGAAAAACCGCTCCGGCAGTTCAGCGCAGGTTTTAACGCGTTGATTCCTTGCCTTAAAGGGGCGTTGCACATTATTCCCGGAATCTATCTCGACAAAGGCGAAATGCTGCCGTATTGCCTTGGCGCTACTCTTTCTCTAAAGTATAATCTATTAAAAAACAAACAGATATGAACTTCGACCATTTTCTCCAGTTATTTGTGGTGAAGGAAAAGAGTTTCTTCCCGCTATTTGTACAGTCCTCAGAGAATATCAAGGAGGCATCGGCTCTGCTTCTTGAGCAGACCAGAGAATCGGATCCCGACAAGCGGCGTATCCTGGCACACCGTATCAAGGAACACGAAACCAAGGGAGATACAATTACGCGCCAGATAGTGGGCGTGCTTATGAATGCTTACCTCACTCCTTTCGACCGTGACGATATTCACGAACTGGCAGAGGGACTGGACGGTTTTCTTGATTCCATCAGGGATTCCTCAAAGAAGATAGCCATCTATCAGCCCAAGGAGTCTTCGAAGAAACTCATCGAGATTGCCGAGTACATCGACAAGGCGGCGGCAATTATGGTCGAACTGACCGGCCATTTCGACACCCTTCGCAAGGACGCGAAGAAGATGGACAAGTTGTGTGACGACATTAAGGAAATCGAGCATACCGTTGATGACATCTATGAGTCCTACATGTCCAACCTCTTCGAGTTCGAAAAAGATGCGATAGAACTTGTCAAGAAAAAGAATATCGCACAGGCCCTTGAAGATACTTCGGACGTGGCCAAGGCCGTTTCGAGCAAGATCAGGAGCATAGTTGTTAAGAACAGCTGATATGGTTGCAATAGTTCTCATAACTGCACTGATAGCCCTGGCTTTCAGCTTCACCAACGGAATGAACGATGCGGCTAACTGCATCGCTTCCGTCGTGGCTACCAAGGCTTTGCCTCCCAAACTGGCTGTGTTCTGGGCGGCATTCTGGATTTTCATGGCGCTTTTCATCTTCGACACTACCGTTGCCGCAACAATGGGTAAAGGTATAGTGGACGAGAATTGCATTGACGTCTATGTTATTCTGGCAGCCCTGCTCGGCTCGGTGCTGTATATTTTCTTCTGCACCAAGATGGGACTGCCGGTTTCGGCCTCTCATGCACTGGTGGGAGGACTTATAGGCCCCGTGTGGTTCGTCTATGGCGGACACTACCTGATCACCAGCGGCATCTTCAAGATCGTTGCTTTCATATTCATCTCCCCGCTCATCGGAATAGTCCTGGGCTTTGTGCTCAACTGCGTGATTATGCTGCTGTTCCACAAGGTCAACGTGAAGAAGGTGGATAAGACCTTCCGGCGTATGCAGCTTGTGTCGAGCGCGGCTTTCTCGCTTGGCTTCGGCGGCAACGACGGCCAGAAGACAATGGGTGTGATAGCTATACTATTTGCAACCGCGTTCGCTTCCAATCCCGACAATCCTGTGCTTCAGTTCCTTTACGGCAACGGTGCTACGGCTGCCCAGGCTGCGGGCTTTACAGGCTTCTACGTGCCTCTGTGGCTTAAGATTACCTGCTACGGACTCATTGCCCTCGGTACCGTGACAGGAGGCTGGTCGGTAATCCGTACGCTCAGCGAAGGCCTTTCAAAGCTTTTCCCGACCCAGGGATTCTGCGCCGAGGCTTCGGGTGCTATAACGCTTATTCTTACCGCCGTGCTTGGTATTCCCGTGAGCACTACGCATACCATTACCGGCTCCATCATAGGTACCGGTCTCACGAGGGGCGTCAAGTCGGTCAAGTGGATAACGGCCAAGAACATAGTTTGGGCCTGGATACTCACTATCCCGGCGGTTATAGTGGTCAGCGGCGTTATATACCTGATGATGGTCCACTGGTTCGGCTGCCCCGTCAAGACTTTTTAAATAATGAAGGATTTCTGGAAGATATTAAAACGTTACGCTTCTCCCTATAAAGGATATCTGGGCGGGTCGGTGGTACTCAACGTACTGTCGGCCGTATTCAATGTGTTTTCGTTCTCGCTGCTTATTCCGATATTGCAGATACTGTTCAATATCAACGAGATGCAGTATGAGTTCATAGCCTGGAATTCCGATACTGCATCATTTAAGGATATACTTATCAACAACCTTTACTGGTATGTTACCGAGGCTATGGGCAAGTGGGGCGCCGGCACGGTGCTTCTGCTGCTCTGCCTCTCGCTGTCGCTTCTTACCGCAGTCAAGACTTCGTGCTACTTCGGCGCTTCGGCTGTGATGGTGCCGATACGCACGGGAATCGTCAAAGACCTTCGCGTCCAGATATACAATAAGATACTCGCCCTGCCCCTGGGATATTTCAGCCAGGAGCGCAAGGGCGATATTATCGCCCGCATGAGCGGAGATGTCCAGGAGGTGGAGAACTCCATTACCAGCGTGCTTGACATGCTTATCAAGAACCCTATATTGATAGTTTTCTATATGGCCACCTTGATAGTCATTTCCTGGCAGCTGACCGTGTTCGTTCTTGTGTTCGCGCCTGTAATGATGTGGCTTATGGGCCTCATCGGCCGTAAACTCAAGCGGCAGTCCACTGAGGCGCAGACCCTGTGGAGCGACACCATGAGCCAGGTGGAGGAAACTCTAGGTGGATTGCGCATTATCAAGGCCTTCCTTGCCGAGAAGAAAATGTCATCGCGCTTCGAAGGCGTGACTGACGCAATGAAGCGCAAGAACTCCCGCGTTGCTACGCGCCAGGTACTTGCCCATCCGGTGAGCGAATTCCTGGGAACCCTCATGATTGCAATCGTGCTATGGTTCGGTGGAACTTTGATTCTGGGAGAGCGTTCCGTTATTGATGCGCCTACTTTCATCTTCTATATGGTGGTCCTGTACAGCGTGATCCAGCCCATCAAGGAGCTCGCCAAAGCGGCATACAGCATCCCTCGCGGTCTGGCCAGCATGGAAAGGATAGATGTGATCCTGAATGCCGAGAACCCCATTACCGAGAGCCCTTCTCCCGTGCGTGTCGATGATTTCAAGGACAGCATAGAACTGAAGGACGTCAGCTTCCATTACGAAGACGGCAGGGAAGTGCTGCGTGATGTAAGCCTCTCCATACCCAAGGGTCATACGCTTGCCATTGTCGGAGCATCGGGAGCCGGAAAGTCCACCCTTGTTGACCTGATCCCCCGTTTCTACGATGTGTCGGAGGGCAGCATTTGCATAGACGGAGTAGATGTAAGGGATATGGCGCTGCGCGATCTGCGCGGCCTGATAGGCAATGTCAACCAGGATCCTATCTTGTTCAACGATACTATCTTCAACAACATCGCCTTCGGGGTCAAGGATGCTACACGCGAGCAGGTCGAAGCGGCTGCGCGCATAGCCAATGCTCACGACTTCATAATGGAGAAGGAAGAAGGGTACGATACCAACATCGGCGACCGGGGCGTCAAGCTCAGCGGAGGCCAGCGTCAGCGTATCAGCATAGCAAGAGCCATACTCAAGAACCCCCCGATTCTGATTCTCGACGAGGCGACGGCGTCGCTGGACACCGAGTCGGAGCGCACCGTGCAAGATGCGCTTGACCGCCTGATGAGTACCCGCACTACCATAGCTATCGCGCACCGTCTGAGCACGGTCAAGGGTGCCGACGAGATTGTGGTTATGGACGAAGGGCGGATAGTGGAAAGGGGACGCCATGAGGAACTCCTCGCACGCGACGGGTATTATAAGAAACTTTATGATATGCAATCGCTATGAGAAGAGTCTGGATATTTCGCGTTCTCACGCTGCTGTATATCATTGCTGTTGCCGTTCTGTGCTTTGCCAAATTCTCGGCAATGCCGCCGTCGCCGGTAAGTATCTTCGGGATTCCGGCCGATAAAGTCGTTCACTTTTTGTTGTTCTTGCCTTTCCCTGTGCTGGCGTTCTTCTCGCTGAGTATCCGGCATGGAGGCGTGGTGAAGACCATCCTGGTGCTAGTAGCCGTGTTTATTGTGGGCTGCGCTCTCGCTTGGGGAACGGAATACATCCAGGGCAAGCTGCCTTACCGGAGTATGGATCCTGCCGACTTCGGAGCCGACCGCCTCGGCCTGCTTTGTGGCTCTATAATTGCTTTCTTTATCAAATTGTTCTCTCATAAGAAGATAAATGCGTAGGTTCGCTCTCATACTGGGTATTCTTGCCGGAACGGTGTCAGCGGCAGCGCAGGGCATACCTCGCGCCGCAGACTTCAGCGTAGTGTGCGATACTCTGACCGCACGCTGCAACCGGCGCTTCCAGGTTGTTTCCCGGGTCCGTATTGACAAGATATACTTGAGAGGAGAGGCTCTCGACCTGTATTTCGCTAATTCACTTTCCGATTATCCCTGGCACAGCGAGGATATACTCTGGTTCCTTTCGGAGCTGAATACCGAGGGCGAAAAGGTCCTTCAGGGCTATAACGTCGGTTCTTGCATGACTTCCGGCTGCCGCCTCGAAGAGTTGGAGACGCCGTCCATTACCCGCAACGGACGTGCGCCTTCGTTCCATTATTCGGTAAAGAACTCTCCAAAGCTTCCTCTCGTGCACCGGATCGGAGCCCGCAAGCTCACCCGCGGCCTGGAGGGACGCCATATTGCCCTGTGGCAGAGTCACGGCTATTATTTCAATGAAGAGCAAGGTGTATGGCGCTGGCAGAGGGCAACTCTACACCGGACGGTAGAAGATATGTACACCCAGGGCTATGTGCTTGATTATCTTATTCCTATGCTGGAGAATGCCGGCGCCTGCGTGCTCACTCCCCGCGAGCGCGATGTTCAGCGCATGGAATCGGTGTGCGATAATGACTCTACATTCATCCGTGGCGATGACGCCCTTGTCCGGACCGCCGGTGTTTATTCCGAGTCGGGCGCCTGGGAGAAGGGCGGTGAAGGCTTCGCCGACCTGAAGCAGGTATATAATATTACCGACAATCCTTTCCGTCTCGGAACCTTCCGCAAAGCTGCGTGCAGCATCACCCCGGCATCCGTTGCGAGGTGGACTCCCGCGATACCGCGCAGAGGGGAGTATGCCGTATATGTGAGCTACGGAAGCGGACGCAATAACTGCAAATCAGCACATTATACCGTTCATCATCTCGGCGGTAAAACTGAATTCGAAGTCGATCAGCGTAAGGGCGGAGGTACCTGGGTATATCTGGGAACCTTTGAATTCTCTCCGGAAGGACCGGCCTTCGTGGAGCTTGACAACAAAGGCGCTTCCGGCGAATGGGTGAGCGCCGATGCTGTGCGCTTCGGCGGTGGTATGGGCAAGATCCAGCGCGGAGGGCACATTTCCGGCATGCCCAGTTATGTCGAAGGCGCTTCGTACTGGATGCCTTGGGCAGGCGCCGACAGCACGCTAAGGGAATGGGAAACCGATTATGTGTGCGATTATGCCACGCGCGGGTCCTGGACGAGAATGATGCGCAAGACTAAAGGCGTTCCTTTCGATTGTTCCCTGGCATTCCATACTGATGCGGGCGTGACTCCCAACGATAGTATAGTGGGCACTCTTTCCATCTATACGCTTAAGTGCGACAACTCCCGCAAGTTTTCCGACGGCTCCGACCGTATGACCTCCCGTACCTATGCCGACTTTGTGCAGACCCAGGTTGTGGAGGATATACGCAAAAGCTACGAACCCAAGTGGCAGCGCCGTCAGCTTTGGGACCGGTCGTATAGCGAATCACGTACAACTGATGTGCCGGCCATGCTTCTGGAACTCCTTTCGCACCAGAACTTTGCCGATATGAAATACGGGCTCGACCCCGCATTCCGCTTTACCGTCGGCCGGGCCGTGTACAAAGGTCTGCTCAAATACCTGTCGTGCCGCTACGGAGTAAGCTATGCGGTCCAGCCACTGCCTGTTCAGGCTTTCTCCGCATTGCTCAATGACGATGGGGAAGTGCAGTTGAGCTGGGCTCCGACTCCGGACCCCCTGGAACCTACTGCAGCGGCGAAGGGTTATACAGTCTATACCCGGGTGGATGACGGCGCGTTCGATGAAGGAGTTCCCGTTTCCGACCCCGAAGCGACCATGCAGATCGTGCCCGGCCATGTTTACTCCTACAAGGTGGTAGCATGGAATGACGGCGGCGGCAGTTTCCCGTCGGAAGTGCTGTCGGTTGGCATGCCGGTTAACAAAAGGGGAGAGACTATGCTGATAGTCAATAACTTCGACAGAGTCGCCCCGCCTGCTTGGATAGATACTCCGGAGTATGCCGGATTTGACTCCCGCCTTGACAACGGAATGCCGTACATCCGCGACATAACTTATATCGGAGAGAATTACGAGTTTACGCGTCCTCTTCAGTGGGAGAGCGATGACGCACCCGGATTCGGAGGCTCCTACAGCGACAAGGCGGGAGTGCCGGTTGCGGGTAATACTTTCGACTATCCTTCTGTCCACGGCCGGGCTCTGCTCAACCTCGGGTTCCCGTTCTGCAGCATGTCTTGCAAGAGTTTCTGCGCCGACACTACTCTTGCCTCTCGCTTCGGGGCCCTCGACTTGATTTGCGGGGCCCAGCTGTCCACCAAATCGGGAAGAGGTGCTTTCCCTGCCCGTTACAGCGTATTTCCTGAGTATCTTCAGTCTGCCCTGAGGGTTTGGGCACGCAGGGGAGGCAGTATTCTGGTCTCCGGCTCGCGCATAGCAACTGATGTTTGGGGCGATGTTTACGGAGTCAAGCCAGACCCTGCAGCAGTGAACTCCACAAAAGAGTTTATCGCCGAGGTGCTTGGATACCGCTGGGCATCGTCTTACGGTACCAATACGGGCGAACTTGCCGGAATGCCGTTCTACTGCGAAATCAATGAGCATTGCTATGCCGTGCCTCACCCCGACGGCCTGAGGAACTCCGATTCGAGAGGCTCCATTTGGTTGCGATATGGCAATTCGGGAGTGCCCGCTGCAGTCAAATTCAACGCGCAGGAACATAAGGCAGTATCCATAGGCGTGCCTCTGGAGTGCATGGAGAAGGATTCCGACCGTGAGAGGCTTTTCCGCGAAGTGCTGGAGTTCTTTGGCCTGTACGGCCCTTCAGAAGGTCCCGGCAGTTACCAGTTCGGCTTCCTGTACTTTACTCCTGCCGACCTTAAAGTCTTATCGTAAGATAATCAGAGGTGAGGCGCTTTGGCGCGGAAGGGGGGCGAGCGATGCATCACCGGCGAAAGGAAGACTCTCCCTGTATGCCAGTTCAGGTGTATTGTTATGCTCACTCAGGTGGCAAAGGAAGATGTGTTCCAGCCCTTTGTGGTTGAAGCTTTGTATGGCCATCGCGCATTCCTGATTCGATAAGTGACCTCTGCCGCCGCGGATGCGTGCCTGCAATTCCGGAGTGTATGGGCCGAGGCGCAGCATCTCGGGATCGTAATTGCTTTCAATAACCACTGTGTCGGCCTGTCCCGCCCAACTGAGGGCTTCCCGGGTCATGCTGCCTATGTCGGTCATTATGACAAACTTATAATCGTCCATCAGTATGGCGTATCCGACGGTTTGGGTCGCGTCGTGAGGGACTGTAAAGCAGCGGGCCTTTATCCGCCCGGGAACGACATCGTTCCAGACCCCCTGGCGCATTTCCATACGATAATCGGTTATCTGATATCGTGTCATGGAGTGACGCGAAAGCGCCCTGAGCAATTCTTCGGTCGCCCAAACCGGCTTGCCGATGTGCTTGCAAAACGAGCCCAGTGAACGGATATGGTCGAGATGATCGTGGGTTATCAGAACGGCGCTGAAGTCGTCGAAGCACAGCCCGTCTGACTGAAGCTCTTTTTTAAGTCTTCTCGGGCTGACTCCGGCATCGATAAGAACACCTGCCTCGCATCGGCGGCTCTCCGGCTCGAACAAGCCAAGGAAATAGCAGTTGCCGCAGCTCCCCGACGAGAAAGACTTGAACTTAACGCTGCTCATCAGAAGTGCAATATTTATCGATTACGCTGTAAGCGTCTTTGACACCAAGCTCTCCGGCGCGTGACAGGTCGATGCAGCCTTTTTCTTTGTCCTTAAGATAGATAAGTACCAGTCCGCGGTTGAAGTAAGCATCGCCCATCTCGGGATAAAGCTTGATGGCGCGGGTATACCCGTCTATGGAATTCACCAGCTCGCCACCCAGACAGTACAGGTTGCCCAGGTTAAAATACAGATATGGTATGTCCGGCACTATCTCTGTCGCGGCCTGCATGTCCTCAATGGCTTCGGAGTAGTCGTAACTCCGTGCCACGCGGTCGCTTACACGGGCTCTTGTGGCACCCTGGTCATCCATAGCCAAGGTCTGGACATTGCCTTCCAGCGAAGCTATGAATTCTATCATTTCCGCCCTCAGGACACCTCGGTTCATTAGGTAGAAAGCTTTATAGTAGCGTGAGTAGCGGTCTTTCTCTTCATCGCTTCCGGCTGCAGATACGGCTTTGTCGAAGTAATTCAGCGCTCCGGTGTAATTCTTCTGCTGCACATCGTAGATACCCATCAGGAAGAATGTTTCCGACGGGCTCAGTTTGACCGTGCCGGCGCCCGCGCTACCGTCTCCCGAAAGCACTGAACCAAGTGAACGGACCAGTTTGAGAGTGGCGAGCGAATCGCTGTTTGAAACCACTACGGGGACAGGCACCGCATCGATGAAATGGTCGATAAGCGCATTCTCGTAGCGCCTGCTGAGCGCCAGTTTGCGGTCTTCTCTCTGCGCAGCAAGGTGGAACTTGTAAAGCGGACGCAGGCGGATGTCTATATCCCGGTGCTGGAGCAGTTCGTCGTCAAAGTCTTTCTTGGCAAAATCGGCGTCAAGTGCAAGCAGGGAGTCGTATTTCTTGGTGGTATCCGCGAATGATGCTTCTCCCGATGCGCTCTTCGCCCGGTATTCGCCTACCTTGCGCTGGGCGGTGCGGTAGTCGGCTTTAGACTCCATGGTCATGCCCAGCATATTCTCTACGTACGATCGGTTGAGATATGCCTTTGCAAAGTCGGGGTACAGTTCGATGGCCTTGTCATAGTCTGCCAGAGCGTCACGCCAGCGCCCCATTCCCATAAAGAAAGCGGCTCTGTTGTAATATGCAAGCACGTTCCGGGGATTGATGTTTATGACGCGGTCCATATCTTCAAGGGCGTGGCCGAGATCTCCCACCTGGGCATACAAAAGCGAGCGGTTATAGAGTGTCAGGGCATTGCCGGGCTCTTCCTTCAGCACGCGGTTGAGGTCGCGCATGGCTGAGTTGTAGTCGTGCAGCTCATAGTAGAGCAGGGCCCTGTTGAAATAAGCGAAGGTATTGGTGCTGTCAAGCTCTACGGCCCTTGTCATGTCCGAAAGGGCATCGAGGTAGCGCTCCTGTGCGGCGTAAACCCTGCCGCGGCGGATGTAGCACTCCGGCTCGAAGCGGTCCAGCTTGAGGGCGCGGTTGTAATCTTCAAGAGCCTTGAGAGTGTCGCCCAGAAAAAGGTACGAAGCACCCCTGTTAAGGAAAGCCGAAGGATCCTTGGGCTCCTTGCGGATATAGCGGTTGAAATCTTCTACGGCCTCGGGGAAGCGACGGGCCAGGAAATTGGTGACTCCGCGGCTGTAGTAAAGGCCGTTGAAGCCGGGCCGCAGGCTTATGGCTTTGTCGAAGTCGGCGAAAGCCTTTTCATAATCGCCCGTACGGCTCTCTGTAATCGCCCTGTAATGGTATCCGTTGGTGAATACCGGGTTAAGGCGCACGGAGGTGTTGAAATCCCTTTGGGCGCCGCGGATATCGCCCAGGTTGTATTTTGCTATGCCCCTGAAAAAGAAGCACCAGTAGTCGGTGCTGTCAAGTCTGGCAAGAATGTTGAAATGTTCAATAGCCTGGGTATATTTCCCATCCTGCAAGGCGAGGCGCCCGCGCATGGTGAAAACGTCTTTGTCGTATTGGGCAAAGGACGAGAGGGCGTAGGCGAGCAAAATCGCTATTGTCAGGAGAAACTTTTTCACTATTTTTGCAAAGATAAACATTTATCGTGCCGAATTGAAGCGTATCTGCAAAATAATTGCCTGCCTGGGGCTGCTCGGGGCTGTGTGCCTGCCGCTGCGAGCCTCTCTAAAGGAGGATGTGGAGCACTTGAGCGATCCTCTGCTTGAGGGCCGCCGGCCCGGCACCCGCGGATCCGTTGAGGCATCAGTTTATATAATGCGCCGCTTCCAGCAGATAGGACTTCAGCCAAAGCTGCAGTTCTTTCTTGCTCCGGCCGGCATAGGCCGTAATGTTTATTCGGTGTGCAGGCAGAATCCCAAGTCGGATAAATACGTTTTGATATGCGCCCACTACGACGGCCTGGGCGTCATCGGTGACAATCTGTACCCGTGCGCCGACAGTAACGCCTCCGGGGTGGCTGTCATGCTGTATCTCTCGGAGTCTTTATCCGACAACGGATGCAACTACATTTTTGCGGCCCTTGACGTCCATGACGGGCTCGCAGGTGCGGAGAACCTGGCCGGGCTGCCATATAAGATTTCGATGGTTGTCAACATCGACACCATTGGCAGCACCCTTGCTCCGCCCAATAAATACCGTCCCGATTTCCTCATCGCGCTAGGCGGAAAAGAGTACGAAAAGCAGTTTGACAAGGCCAACGAAGGCCCCAAGCTCAGACTTTATTACGACTACTACCGCAGCAAGGGATTTACCGATTATTTTTATACCCGCATTTCGGACCAGGCCCCGTTCCTCCAGCGGAAAATCAAGGCCGTGATGTTTACGTCCGGAATCACCATGAACACCAACAAACCGTCCGATACCGCCCAGACACTCGATTACGAAGTGCTGGAGCGAAGAGCCATTTTAATACATAATTGGATTTTATCATTATGAGTAAGCACAGCGTAAAAGATTGGTTTGTAGTTACTCGCTACTGGTCTTTCCCGGTTTCCACAATGCCGGTTCTGGCAACTTTTGCCTACATGTTCAGCAAAGGTTTCCTTCCCGGCGGCTTTATGCCTTATTTGTTTTTTGTCCTTTGCCTTCTCGGGGTGGTTCTTCTGCATTCCGCAGGCAACGTACTGAGCGACTGGTTTGACTATCGCTCCGGCGTGGACAACGAAAACGCTTTTGCCGTTCCCAATCTGGTTTTCCATCATTTCGAGCCTCAGGAGTATCTGCGCTTCAGCATTATCCTTTTTGTCGCCGGGTGCGTCGTGGGCATTGTTATTGCCTTGCTCAGCGGCCCCGCCCTGTGGATCATCGGGGGAGTGGGAGTACTGCTCACCGCTCTCTATTCGTTCTTTAAATACCATGCCCTTGGGGATGCCGACATTTTTATAATATTCGGTATTCTGCCAGTACTGGGCACGGCGTACGCAGTCAGCGGACAGATGCATTGGGACGCCCTTGTGCTTTCGCTGCCCATCGGTATAATTACCGTATCGGTGCTGCATGCCAACAATACCTACGATACAGAAAGCGACCGTGCTGCAGGCATCAAGACCTTTGCAATGCTCATTGGCGGAAAGACTTCCAGCATTCTTTACGCTATCTATATGGTCATCCCGTTCGTGAGCATAGCGGCGGCAGTGAGCCTCTCAAAACTTCATCCACTCTCGCTTATTTGTCTTGCGGCGGCCATTCCGGCATGGAAAAACATGCAGCGGGCATTTAAATATGACTCGCTTGGCATAGAAGCCATGAAGGGTCTCGACCAGGCATCGGCAAAGCTCCAACTGCTCTTCTCGGTGCTGCTTTCCGCCGGTCTTTTCCTGTCGGTGCTTCTATGAAAAAGCGCCTTTGCATAGCGCTTTCTGTAGCCGCGCTCCTTTGGTTCTATATGTTCAGTCCCTGGACCAAAGGTGCCCCGGACTTTTGGGTGGTAATGTCAGCGTCGGCCATCATCCTTTCGTCGATGGCCCTGTGTTTTACTCCCGATAAAAAATCGCTTCTCCGTATTGAAAAGCCTCTGCTTCAAGTGCTCGCCGGTGTTCTGATAGCACTGGCCCTTTGGGGCGTATTCTGGCTTGGGGATAAACTTTCATCGATGCTGTTCGACTTTGCCCGGCCTGAGGTGGATGCAGTGTATTCCATGAAGGACGGACAGTCTCCGTGGCTCATTGCCACTCTGCTGCTTTTGCTCATAGGCCCGGCGGAAGAGTTGTTCTGGCGCGGATATGTGCAGAGAAGTCTTTCTGCGCTGCTGGAGTGCCGTAAGGCCGGACGTCTGGCCGCTTTTGCGCTCACCGCCGTCATTTATGCGCTCGTTCACATCTGGTCGCTCAACTTTATGCTCATCATGGCGGCGCTTGTGGCGGGTGCAGTGTGGGGGTTTATCTACTACCTTTGTCCAAAGGCGCTCCCGGCCTTGATTGTCAGTCACGCACTGTGGGATGCGCTGGTCTTTGTGATATTGCCTATTTAAACAATCAGGCCGACCCGAAAGGGCCGGCCTGATTGCATATTGGATATCCGTTTACTCCGAAAGTTTCTTGTAGGTGTTGTAACGGATCTTTGCAAATTCTTCCGTCTTTGCAAGCAGTTCGCCTGCAGTGTCGGGATAGAGCTTTGCAAGAGATGAGAAGCGCACCTCGCCCTTCAGGAAGTCCTGGAACTTGGTCCAGTCGGGCTCCTTGCTGTCGAGGCTGAACGGGTTCTTGCCAGCCTCTTCGAGAAGCGGGTTGTAGCGGTACAGATGCCAGTAACCGCACTCGACTGCGAGTTTCTCTTCTTTCTGGCTCAGGCCCATACCGGCCTTCAGACCATGATTGATACAAGGTGCGTAAGCGATGATGAGTGAAGGTCCGTCATAGGCCTCCGCCTCCTTGATGGCGTTCATGTACTGAACGGGGCTTGCGCCCATAGCCACCTGTGCTACATAAACATATCCGTAGCTCATTGCCATCATGCCAAGGTCCTTCTTGCGTATCTTCTTGCCGGAAGCCGCGAACTTTGCGATAGCGCCGGCAGGAGTGGCCTTTGAAGACTGACCGCCGGTGTTGGAATAAACCTCGGTGTCAAGAACCAGGATGTTGACGTTCTCGCCGCTTGCAAGTACGTGGTCCAGACCGCCGTAGCCGATATCATAGGAGGCGCCGTCGCCGCCGAAGATCCACTGGCTGCGTGCAGGGATGAACTGCTTGAGAGCAAGCAGGCTCTTGGAAACGTCGCATCCGCAAGCTTCCATCATGGGAACGAGCTTGTCGGCTACTTCGCGGGTAACTGCGTAGTCGCCGCGGTTGTCGAGCCATTTCTGGTAGAGCTCTTTCATCTCGGCTGAGCACTTCTCGCACTCCAGGCCCTTTTGCATATAGCGGGCAACCGTTTCGCGGATGCGCTCGCTACCGAGCCTCATACCCAGACCGAATTCGCAGAAGTCCTCGAAAAGGGAGTTCTGCCATGCGGGACCGCGGCCCTTGGCGTCGGTGCAGTAAGGAGAAGCGGGGAAGGATGCACCGTAGATCGAAGAACAACCGGTAGCATTGGCAATCATCATGTGGTCACCGAAGAGCTGGGTGATGTTCTTGATGTAAGGAGTCTCGCCGCAACCTGCGCAGGCGCCGCTGAACTCAAACAGAGGCTGGGCGAACTGGGCGGCCTTCATGTTGGACTTGGGATCCATAGGCTGCTTGTAGCCGACCTTGGCGTTAAGATAGTCGAAGTTGGCCTGCTCGGCGGCGTTGTCCTGATAGGACTCCATCTTGAGGGCCTTTTCCTTGGCGAGACAAACGTCCACGCAGTTACCGCAACCGGTACAGTCGGCGACAGAAACGCTAAGGGCATACTTGTACTGCTTGAGGTTGGCCTTGCCGTCTGCGAGCTTGAGACCTGCGGGTACGGAAGCGGCCTCTTCTTCGGTCAGGAGGAAGGGACGTATTGCAGCGTGAGGGCAGACAAAAGCACAGGTGTTGCACTGGATACACTTTTCGGCATCCCAGACAGGCACGTTGACAGCTACGCCGCGCTTCTCGTAAGCTGCGGTTCCGGCAGGCATGGTACCGTCTTTCCAGGGCATGAAAGCGCTCACGGGGAGAGTGTCGCCGCATTGTGCGTTGACCACGTCGGCAATCTCCTTGACGAATGCGGGCGCAAGCCTCTTGGCATTGGGATTCTCGAATTTTGCGGAGATATTTGCCCACTCGGCAGGAACCTTGACCTCGGTGTACTCTCCACCGCGGTCGATTGCGGCGTAGTTCATGTTAACTACGTTCTCGCCCTTCTTGCCATAGCTCTTGAGGGCGGCGTCCTTCATGTACTTGACAGCGTCGTCGGCGGGAATGATGCCGGTGATGCGGAAGAAGGCGCTCTGGAGGATGGTGTTGGTACGTCCGCCAAGGCCTATCTCGGCTGCGATCTTGGTGGCGTTGATGATGTAGAGCTTGATATGCTTGCGGCCGATCACGGCCTTAGCATGGTCGGGAATGTGCTTGAGGGTCTCTTCCTCATCCCAGAGGGAGTTGAGCAAGAGGCTGCCGCCATCCTTGATGCCCTTGAGCACGTCGTACTTGTTAAGGTATGAAGGCACGTGGCAAGCCACGAAGTCGGGGGTTCCTACCAGGTAAGGAGCCTTGATGGGAGCCTTGCCGAAGCGCAGGTGCGAGCATGTGTAGCCGCCGGACTTCTTGGAGTCGTAGTCGAAGTATGCCTGGCTGTAAAGGTCGGTGTGCGAACCGATGATCTTGATGGTGTTCTTGTTGGCGCCCACTGTACCGTCGGAACCGAGTCCGTAGAACTTGCATTCGGTGGTGCCGGGCTTGACGATAGAAATCTCCTCCTTTACGGGAAGACTCTTGAAGGTAACATCGTCCACAATGCCGATGGTGAAGTCGGCCTTGGGTGCCTTGAGCTCGAGGTTGTCGAATACTGCCACGATCTGGGCGGGAGTAGTGTCCTTGGAAGACAGTCCATAGCGGCCGCCGATCACCAGAGGAGCGTTCTCCTTGCCCTGGAAGAGGGCCTTCACGTCGAGGAAGAGAGGCTCGCCAAGTGCGCCGGGCTCTTTGGTGCGGTCGAGAACCGCAATCTTCTTGACGCTGGCGGGGAGCACTTTGAGGAAGTACTTCTCGGAGAAAGGACGATAGAGGTGGACGGTGACAAGACCGTATTTGTGCCCCTTGGCTGCAAGGTAATCGATAGTTTCACGAATGGTTTCGGTTACGGAACCCATGGCCACTATCACATTCTCGGCCTGAGGGTCGCCGTAGTACTCGAAGGGCCTGTAGCAGCGGCCGGTCAGCTCGCTGATTTCTCCCATATAGCGGGCCACGATGTCGGGAATGGCATCGTATGCCTGGTTGCGCGACTCAACAGCCTGGAAATAGACGTCTCCGTTTTGGGCGGTACCGCGGGTGACGGGAGCGTCGGGATTAAGTGCGCGTGCGCGGAAACTATCAAGGGCCTTCTGGCTTACCATGCCGCGGAGAGCGTCCTCGTCGAGAGCTTCAATTTTCTGAATCTCGTGGGATGTACGGAAACCGTCGAAGAAGTGCAGGAAAGGAATGCTTGATTTAATGGTGGAGAGGTGCGCGACGGCTGCCATGTCCTGGGCTTCCTGGACGGAACCGGAAGCGAGCATTGCGAAGCCGGTCTGGCGGCATGCCATAACGTCCTGATGGTCTCCGAAGATGGAGAGGGCGTGCGATGCAAGGGCGCGGGCCGATACGTGGAATACTGCAGGGAGCATTTCGCCTGCGATTTTGTACATATTCGGGATCATCAACAGCAGACCCTGGGATGCGGTGAAAGTGCTGGTGAGGGCTCCGGCTTGCAAAGAGCCATGAACGGCGCCGGCTGCACCGGCCTCGCTCTGCATCTCGGTCACTTTAACAGTCTCGCCCCAGAGGTTCTTTTTGCCTTGGGCAGCCCACTCGTCGATGTTCTCCGCCATTGTGGAGGAAGGTGTGATGGGGTAGATAGCAGCGTGCTCGCTGAAAAGGTATGCGATGTTGCTTGCTGCCTGATTACCGTCACAGGTGATGAATTTCTTTTGTGCCATGTGTGTTAAAATATGTGAATGTTATTGAATTCCTTGTATTGTAATGCCCTCCAGACCTTTGGAGATGCGGCTCACGAGCCCTTGCAGTACGGAGCCGGGGCCGATTTCGGTAAAGTCGGTGGCGCCGTCATCAAGCATCGCCTTTACGCTCTGGGTCCAACGCACGGGCGAGGTGAGCTGGGAGAGCAGGTTGGCCTTGATACGTCCGGGATCGGTCTCCGCCTTGGCGCTCACGTTCTGGTACACGGGGCAGGAGGGGATGCTGAATGATGTCTTTTCTATGGCCTGAGCCAGCTCCGTGCGGGCTTCTTCCATAAGAGGGGAGTGGAAAGCTCCGCTGACGCTCAGGGGAAGTGCCCTTTTAGCTCCTGCCTCCTTAAGGGCGGCGCAGGCTGATGACACAGCCTCGCTCTCGCCTGAGATAACAATCTGTCCTTCGCAGTTGTAATTTGCGGGGACGACCGTGCCGGGTATGCCTTTGCATACTTGCTCGATGGTCTCGGCCGGGAGGGCGATGATTGCCGCCATGGCTCCGGGATGGAGCTCGCAGCAGCGCTGCATGGCGCTTGCCCTTGCGGCTACGAGGCGCAGCCCGTCCTCAAAAGACACGGCACCGGCGGCCACCAGGGCACTGAATTCGCCCAGCGAGTGACCGCCGACCATATCGGGTATGGGGAGAGCGCTGCATCCGGCCAATGTGACCGAATGCAGGAAGATGGCCGGCTGCGTGACACGCGTTTGCCTGAGCTCCTCGTCGGAGCCCTCGAACATAATGTCGGTTATGCGGAATCCCAGTATTTCATTGGCTCTTTCCATTAGGGAACGGGCTTCGGCGCTGCTTTGATACAACTCCTTGCCCATACCGGTAAACTGGGAGCCTTGACCGGGAAAAACAAATGCTCGTTTCATTCTTACAAAATTACGTATTTTTTATTATTTTTGCAATGCCGTTTTATGCGCCCTTAGTTTAATGGATAAAATTTAGGATTCCGGTTCCTACGATAGGCGTTCGATTCGCCTAGGGCGTACAAGATTTAAAGCATTTTTTTCGGTAAAGTTTTGCTGTTTTTTAAAGGGGTGTGACGAAAATCGTCTTATCTTGCCGGCAAAACCATTAGCTATGAAAAAGATGCTTCTTTGTTTAACTGCGGCCGTCTCCATGATGTCGGCCTCTTGTGAAGCCCTGATGCAGCCGTTCGGGCGCCAGGGAATTCTTCAGATCCGCTTCGCCGACGGTACGCTGCCCTCAACAAGGGCTGCCTTTCCCGACACCAACGACTTTCTGCTTACGGTCAGCGATTCCAAGGGCAAGATTATCTACGAAGGTACCTACGGCGCGTCCCAGGAGAGTTTTACCCTCGACGAAGGCACATATACCGTAAATGCCAGGTCCTGTGAATTTTCGGCTCCGCTTTTCGATTCGCCGCAATGGGGAGACACCCAGGTGGCCTCGGTCAAGGCCGGCAAGACCACGGTAGTGACCCTTGCGTGCGTACAACTTAATTCGGGCATACGCCTGCGCATAGCATCGACATTCATTACCGCATATCCGGGGGCGACGCTTTTCCTCAAATCTGCAGCCGGCAAATTGATGTACGGTTATAAAGAAACCCGGATAGCGTATTTCCAGCCAGGTACGGTCAATCTGGAGATGAATGACGGGGGAGTGGAGACTACTCTTTTCTCAAGGCGCCTTGAGCCGCAGCAAGTCCTGACACTTGGAGTAAATGTGGATGGTAAAAGCTCCAGGAACGGAATAGTCGTCCAGGTGGATACTACACGTAACTGGACTAAGGAAGACATTACTGTCGGAGGTGGAGGAGACAACGCCGGTTTCGATATGGAAAAGGCATATAGCGTAAGCGAGGCCAAGTCACACGCCGGCGAAGAAGACGTATGGGTTTACGGCTACATTGTAGGCGGGGATTTGTCTTCAAGCAAATGCTCGTTTTCGCCTCCATTCTCGTCGCGCACTAACCTGGTCCTGGCTACTAAATCCTCCTGCAAAGACAAGTCTTTGTGTATGTCTGTCCAGCTCGCGAAAGGCAATGTCAGGGACAATTTGAATTTGGTCGACCATCCTTCCCTGGTGGGCAGGCAAATCTTTATTAAGGGAACTATTGTGGAAGCTTATTACGGAATACCCGGAGTGCAGAATATCTCTGAGTATCAATTAAAAGAGTAAGGAATGACCTTGAAGATAAAATTCACGGGGCGCTTGCATCACTGCGAGCGCCCCGCTACTTAACCTAAACTTAAACTATGAAAAACTTCGCCGTAAAGATATATCTTTTTTTTATACATGCAAAAAAAAATGATTGTTTTTTTCTAACTTTGTGAAAATTAGTTAGTGTAATATGAAACGATTCATTTTCACCGCTTTAGCGGTTTGCATCGCGGCCATTTCGTGCAATAAGTACGAAACCGTGCCCAACGACCCTCTGGGGACTAAAATCTACACTCTCGACAATGGAATGAAGGTGTTTATGTCGGTTAACAAAGAGCAACCCCGCATTCAGACCTACATTGCCGTCAAGGTGGGAAGCAAGAACGATCCTTCCGAGACCACAGGACTTGCCCATTACTTTGAGCATCTTATGTTCAAGGGCACCGAGAATTTCGGCACCACCGATTATGCCGCCGAAAAGCCCCTCCTGGACGAGATTGAGCAGCTTTTTGAACAGTACCGCAAGACCGAAGACCCGGCCGAGCGTGCAGCCATATACCACCGTATCGACTCCGTCAGCTACGAAGCCTCCAAGATAGCCATTCCCAATGAGTACGACAAGCTCATGTCCATGATCGGAGCCGACGGCACCAATGCATTTACCAGCGACGACGAAACCGTGTACGTCGAGGACATCCCCTCCAACCAGATCGACAACTGGGCCCGCATCCAGGCCGACCGTTTCCGTCACGGAGTTATTCGCGGTTTCCATACCGAACTTGAGACCATCTATGAGGAAAAGAATATGTCCCTTACCCAGGACAGCCGCAAGATCTGGGAAGTAATTGCCCAGGCTCTTTTCCCTCACCATCCTTACGGCCAGCAGACCACTCTCGGCAGTCAGGAGCACCTCAAGAACCCTTCCATCACCAATGTGAAGAAATACCACGACCAGTACTATGTCCCCAACAACATAGCTGTTTGCGTATCGGGTGACTTCAATCCTGACGAGATGGTCAAGATTCTGAAGAAATACTTCGGAGACTGGAAACCCAATCCTTCCATCCCTGTCCTCGAGTACGAGCAGGAAGAGCCTATCACCGAACCTATAGTCAAGGAAGTATTCGGCAAAGAGGCAGAGAGCATCGCCCTTGCCTGGAGGCTCCCCGGCGCAACCGACCTTAAGAACTGCGCCGTGGCCGAGATTGCTGGCTCTGTTCTGTACAATGGCCAGGCCGGTCTTATCGACCTCGACATTAACCAGCAGCAGAAAGCTTTGTTCATGTATTCGGGTGCAAGCATTCAGCCCGATTACGGCCAGTTCATCATCATGGCCCGTCCCAAGCAGGGGCAGTCGCTTGACGAACTCCGCCAAATGGCTGTGGAAGAGGTCTCCAAACTCGCTGAAGGCGATTTCGACGAGTCGCTTATCAGCGCTACCATCAATAATATCAAGCTCTCCAAGATGCGCCAGCTGGAGAACAACAGTTCCCGTGCAATGGCTTACGTGGACGCATTCATCAATGGTGTTGACTGGAAAGATGCAGCCACCGAAATCGAGCGCTACGAGGCCGTCACCAAGGAAGATATAGTTTCCTGGGCCAAGGAATTCATCGACGACGACAATTATGCCGTGGTTTACAAGCGCCAGGGCGAGGATACCAGCGTCCAGAAGATTTCCGCACCGAAGATTACTCCTATCGTTTCCAACCGTGACGCCCAGAGCGATTTCCTCAAGGAGATCAAAAACACCAAGGTCAAGCCCATCGAGCCTGTGTTCGTGAACTTCAGCAAGGATATGTCCAAGTTCCAGCTTGCCGAGGGAGTGGATGTCCTCTACAAAAAGAACGACATCAACGACGTGTTCTCGCTTGAGATGGTATATAACACCGGTACTGAGAATAATCCTGCTTTGGGAATGGCATTCGATTACCTGCAGTACCTCGGAACCGCCGACAAGAGCGCCGAAGACATCGCCGCCCGCCTGTATGAGCTGGCATGCAGCTTCTCTTGCTCTTCAGGAGCCAACCAGACCTCTGTCCGCATTTCCGGCCTTAGCGAGAATATGGCCGAAGCCCTTTCGATTGTACGTGACCTGGCTGCCAATGCGGTTCCCGATGAGGATATTCTTGCCAACCTTAAGGCCGATGCTTTCAAGTCGCGCTCCGATAGCAAAAAGAGCCAGCGCAGCTGCTACTCAGCCCTTGTATCTTATGTGACATATGGCCCCGAGTTTGTTAAGCGCACTCATCTGAGCGATGCTGCTCTTGCCGCACTTACTTCCGAAGACTTGCTAAAGGCTGTCTCCGACGTGCTTTCCAATGGCTGCGAGGTGCTGTATTACGGCCCTATGTCAGAGGCCGAGGTTAAAGAGGCCGTTCCTTTCGAGGGCTCTTACACCCAGCTCCCCGAGATCTATCCCGAGCAGCTCCAGACCCCCGAGAGCGTGGTTTACATGGCGCAGTATGACGCCCCTCAGATTTACTATCAGCAGTACTCCAACCGCGGCGAGAAATTCGACGCTGCCAGCGAGCCTGTGAGGACTCTGTACAACGAGTACTTTGGCGGCGGAATGAACGCCATAGTGTTCCAGGAGATGAGAGAGGCCCGTGGCCTGGCTTACAGCGCCAATGCGAGGCTTCGCGATCCTGTCTGCAAGGATGGGACATTCTCCTTCTCGGCTTTCATCGCCACCCAGAACGACAAGATGCAGCAGGCTGTCGAAGCATTTGACGATATCATCAACAACATGCCTGAGTCCGACGCTGCGTTCGCCGTTGCCAAGGATGCTCTTGACAGCCGCTTCCGTACCCAGCGTACAACCGGCCGCAGCGTTCTCGGCGAGTATCGCTACTGCCGTCGCATGGGCTTGGAAGAACCGCTTGACAAGGCTGTGTTCGAGGCCCTGCCTTCACTTACCTTCGAGGATGTAAAAGCAGCTCAGGAACAGTGGATCAAGGGACGCACTTATGCGTATGCCATCCTGGGTGACATCAAGGACCTGGATTCCGATTTCCTCAAGACCCTCGGTCCCGTTAAGATTGTAACGCTTGAAGAGATATTCGGATACTAGAGTAACTCGTCAGGCATTTCCACAGGGACGCCGGTACCGCGGACAAGCGGCATGCCGGCGTCCCATTTTTTCAGGCTGTCCGAAAGAACTGCTTATTAATACGGCTAAAGTGTTTGTGCAAATATAGCAAAAGTCCCGGACTCGCTTGAGACCGGGACTTTCATCTGAAGAATGCAAGACTAGAATTCGTATCCCAGTCTCAAGCCTACTGCATGGTAAGAAGTGTTGGCTGCGGCTACGCTCTGGAAAATATAGGTCACGCCGGCAATGAAATTATTGCGCGGACCGCCTACACGTACGCCCACGGTAGGGGATGCATAGAACCCCTCGGGTATCGAATAACCCAGGTCGACGCTCCACCAGGGAACTGACATCCTGGACTCCTGCGAGATGACATTGCCGCGGACGTCCAGATAAACGGGCAGAGACACCGCCCCGCCGCTGAAACCGTAACCGGGAGCACCGGCGAGGGCCAGCCTTGGCGAAATACCCAGACCGAGCTTTATGAATTCATTGAAGCGGTAACCGCCGATGAGGTCCACCTGAGCGATGGGAAATGACGCGCTCTGACCGAATGCCATCGCACCCGTTGCCTGAGCGGCGAACCAAAGACCCTGGTCGAGGCTGGGGAAGTCGATGTATTTTGCCCTCTTGGGCTCATCGGGCAGAGTGTATCCCGAATGCTTGGCCTGGCCCATAAGGGTGGCGGGAAGCAACATCAGCGCAAAGCTGAAGGCGAGTAAAAACTTTCTCATAGCAACCCGTCTTCTTTAAGTCTGGCACGAAGCTGCGGCACAAGGACCCTGACCGTAGTTCCTACGGATACGTCCCTGAAATTGCGTTTGACACGGGTAGAACCTGCGCGCTTATCTTCCATGCTAATGTACTTGCGGTATTCGCCGCGGTCCATAAAGAAGATGTCGAAGTAGTCCTGGTAACGCTGGCGGGCATTAACCTCGGTCATAATGGGGCGCATGTTGTAATCGGTGTTGCCGCGGGTCACACCCTTGAACAACACGTCATACACGGCCTGTTTCTTGGCCTGCTCGAGAGCATCGGTACGGTTGCGTCCGGTTCCCCATACGCGGAGCGTGAGGCTGCCGTCCATCTCTTTGCTGATGCACTCGGTCTCCTGTGCGAATGCTCCTGCTGAGAGGAGCAGTGCAAGCATTGCAAATACTAACTTTTTCATATCACCACCAGCCGAAGCTGTTCATGTTGTAATAGTTGACAGGACGCTTGGCCATGGCCTTGCCGACCTCCGCCATTGCGGAAATCCTCTGGCTCTCAAGGCTCACGTGAGCGTCGAACTTCTTCATTTCGAAATTCCACTCCCTGTTGTCAAGCTCCTTGACCCTCTTGGCTATGTTCTCGGAAAGAGCCATAGCTCCGGGTACTGCGGATGACAGGGGATGAATCTGTGAGAGATAGCCGGCGGCCTCGTTGGCGCCGCTCCAGTGCTGGTTGGCATTCCAGACGTGGGTAGCCATGTTAAGGAGCTGTGCTCCCTCGATGTCTATCTTCTGCTGGAAAATCTGCTCCGCTGCCCTCATGGCCTTGTCGAAAGCGTCTTTGCATACCGTGGGGACGGTGAAGAGCAGGGCGATGGCCTCATCGTACTTGTCCTGTCCGGCGAGAGCGTTGGCCTCGCTGATAAGGAAGTCGATCTGGGTGTTGTACCACTCGATGATGCGGGTCTTGCCGGTCTCGATGAAACGCTGTACTTCGGGGGCGTTGGCCTTGAGCATCTTCACTGCCTGCATGTAAGCCTTGGTGGCGTTGGTGCCGGCTCCCTTGATAGGATTCAGGGCGCAGGTGGCATACAGCGTACCGGTGGCGGCATCGCCGATGTACAGTGTGGGGCTAAGGGTATAAGCCTGCATGGGCGGAGTGGTAGCGGTCACGTCGTGGCTCAGCTCAACCATATTTGCGGTAATGATGAAGCGGGGGTCGAAGCTGTCGCCGGCCAGGCCGTTCTGGGTGACGATCTGGGTGAGCTTGTTGAGCACCACATTGGATGCTGCGGCAGGAATGTAGCTGTTCTCCAGGATTACCGGAGTCAGGGCAATGCGGCCCATGTCATCCATCTTGCCCTGGTTGTTTTGGGCAAAAGACGTAACGGCAGCCGCAGCCAGAATAATGCTAGCAATTATCTTTTTCATATTCATTCGCTATTTGTCGCCTACGGTAATCCAAACGTCGCCAAGTCCTCTGGGGGAGGAACCTACAGTAACGTTGAGTTTCTTCTTGAGTTCGCGTACGAGCGGCTTGACATAGTCGTCGGCGTCGATAGCCACGTCGCGGCCCCTGCGGTTCTGAGCGTACAGAGGGATGCGTACCTGGTTGAAACGAAGGCGGTTGGCCGAACTTGCAGCAGTGGTGAAACGGCCTTCGACAGTATTGTCCTGGAGCCATTCCTCAATCCACTCGCCGAATTCGTAATCTTCGCCGTCAATTTCGATATCGTCGTCAAAGTAGAACGGGCAGTTGTCGTAACGCACGAAAGTGATGGAAACCTCGCGGCCATTGGCGAACAGGTCGTCGAAGTAGTGCTGCAGACCGCTGAGGAAGTTGTCCTTGAAGCTCAGCACACATTCTTCCAGCAGGGAAGTCATGGGTACGTTGGCGGCAGTGCTCACGCCGGTGTTGCCGGAGATGATTTTGGAAGAATAGGCATCGATTGCCTGGAGATTGAAGCTGACCTGCTTCTGGGGACCGACACGGTGGATTTCGTAGTCGAGGTCGAGGATGATGTCGGGCCTTGCGGTACGGCGAAGCCTCTCGAGGGGAGTCTCTTCGACTTCACCTCCGTTGCGGCCGGTCATCATCGCCATTTCGGCGTCTTCGGTCTGAAGCCTCTTAAGCTCCTGCTCGAGGCTCTGGATGGGGAAGTCATTCTTGGCCATGAAATCGGCCATCGCTGAAACGAGGGTGCGGATGTCGGCATTCTCCTTCATCGCCCTGGAATAGTCGGGGGAAGATACGGTCTCTCCCATCGCGTTAACTGTCTGGACGTATCCGTAACGCTCGCAGAAAGCATCTGCGGGGACAACCATAATCGTGGGCTTCTTGGCCTGGGACCAGCCGACCAGCTGGCAGGCAAGCAGCAGAGCTGCGATCAACAAAGATTTTTTCATATCCTAGAATCCGGAACTGAGTTTACGTGCAACGCCGTCGGCCTCGAGCTTGCGCTTGAGGTTGTCGTACATTACCTGGACATAGATGCCCACCTTGTAGCCGCCCTTGACTTTGCGCCTGTCGGTGCCGGAAGGGACGCCGTCAGTAGTCATGCTCACATATGCGAGGTAAGGGCCGCCAGGGGCGAAGAAAGTCTGGAAATAATCTTCGTGGGTTTCCAGAGTGTTGGGATTGGGGCAGATAGGAGGTGTGCTCATAGCGGTCGCGCATCCGGGAAGTCCCCTGAAGATGCAAGCGTGGACGGCATTCTCCTTTGCCGCCATGGTGGCTGCGTCGACCGTTTTGCCGAAGCCCCATACCTTGACGAACTTGGTGCCGTCGACACCTACTTTCTCGGTGGTGATTTCGTAGTTATCCCAGCTTTTGAAAGACTTTCTGCGGTCTTTGCTCTGGGCGTTAGCGCTCACTGCCGAGAATGTCATCAGCAGTGTGAGTGCGATCATAAGTGTTTTTCTCATATTGCACTAAAAAATTAGAATGTCCATTTAAGTCCGAACTGTGCTCCGAGGCCGCTTTTGTGCGGGTGGGACAGGTTCTGGTTATACATCTTATACAGGCTTCCCTGAATAAACTCGGGGTTTACGTCATAGCAAACCTTGGCAATGACTTGCAAGGGGTATGCCACATTTATCGCGGCCCTTACGCCGGGCTCCAGGACAAGGGCCGATTCGCGGAGGAAACGGTCGTCCGACTTGTCGGCCATCGAGTATCCCATATGGTCCAAAGCAACGAGAGCATAGGGGGCGATTTCGATAAAACGGGTGAGGTGCAGACCATATGCGAAACCGATTCCGAAGTAAATGGGCAAATAGTTTGAATTGCCGTCGGCAACGTCAAATCCCAACGAAAGAATTGCATAGGACATAGTGCCCACATTGCTGACATTGGCCAGGTAGTCGAGGTCAACCGCAATTGAAGTACCCATGCTTCCGACTTTCAGCCCGGCTATTGCTCCGATACGGCTGTCGTTGCTCTGCTTGATTGTCCATCCCTCGTCGATGTTGGAAAGGCCTGAAATCTGGTAGAACTTGGAAGGGTCGGTTTCGCCGATCGACATGCCGCTGTTGCTTGAAATCTCGGTAGCGCGCAGGAAGCCGCGGGGGACAGACCTCAGGTTGCCGTTGCGGTCTTCGGTGTAGGAGTAAGCGCGGTAGCGGTCGCCGTTGCGGAGACCTTCTTTAGTGCCGATCTTTGCCCTGAGAGGGCGCTTGCCTATGATGGTAACTGCCACCTCCCATGCAGGAATGCGGCTTTCGAGGTTGAAAATCAAGTCGGATATGCATGAATGCATAGCTTCCTCCAAAGTGGATGCGCTGCTTGAAGAGCTCGCTTCAGCTACGGGAATCATAGGTATGTCGAGATTCTGGAAAGCGACTCTTTTGGCCTGCTTGACAGCATCGCTGTCGTCATCATAAATCCAGCATTTCTCGTAGAAATCGTTCAGGGAGTCGCTGTCAAGGCCGATTTTGTAGGCGAATGCCTTGGCATTGGTGCTCCAGTGCACGTTGCCTCTCTGGTCGGTGTCTCTTTCGATTTTGCTGAAGTCGGTCACCACTATGTAACTGCCGCTGACCAGGGCATGTCCGAGGTCACCCAGGGCGTCGGTGCCCACGCGTGCAGCACGGGCATTGATAACGTCCTGGTCTTTAGCGTCGTAGTTGCCTCGGTACCGCACGGTTTTGTCGTCCATCATGCCGTTGGAGTCACGGTTGAAGATAGATGCAAGAATCTCACGGGCAAAGCCCACTTTGCCGACAGCTTCGTTCACTTCTGTCTGATAGACAGATTCGCTGCGGGTCTTATAGGCCTTGACGGTTTTGGTCTTCAGGTCGTTGATGTCGAATTTCTCACTTGGCTTGTAGGATTTTACAACAGAAGCGGCCTGGGAATCGTACGAATCGCCCCTGAGCAAAGCCACCATCGAAATACTGTTGCGGTTGTAATCGCTGGTTACCACTTCCTTTATTTTTTCCTGTCCCGTCGCTGCAGGAATCAGAAGGAAGAGAGAAAGAGCGGAAATGAAGATTTTCTTGATCATAAAAGTTATTTGTTTGAGATAATATCGGGTAATGCGGTCAGTTTATATCCAAGGCGGTACAGCTCGGCGCACGCTCCAATGCGGAACATGGTCCCGTAGATGCGCGCGAGGGCATAGAAACCCTCTTTGCTCCAGGTCTCGATGGCCTCGTGCCGGAGAAGCCCCATGGCCGCGAGGGCGCAACTGTCGAAAGTTTGGGATACCTTCTTTGCGTAATCGGCTTTCAGATGGAGGCAGGGACCGAGTATGTACTCGTCCATGTCATCCCAGCCGCGGGGACCGTAGTAACTCTTGTAAGGCTTGTCCTTGGCGGCCTGCCAGTCGGTGTCCCAGTCGTTAGCGACGCCCATTCCCAGGAAGGCGGCCCAGGCTATGGCGGCTTCGGGGTACGAGTTGAAGTTCTCTACAGCGTCGGCGATGTAGTCTTTTGCGAAAGAAGACCATTTGCTTTCGATGTCGGAAGACGAAAGCAATTCAGCGCCGCAGATTCCGGCGTTCCTGCACAGTTTCAGGAGCCCGTCTTGCAAGGTATCCTGAAAAGAATCGAGTCTCTGAACGTCCATAAAGTGTACAAATATAATAAAAATTGTTAATTTTGTATTGTGACAGAACATATTGTACTATTGGCCGGAGGAGTCGGAAGCCGTCTTTTCCCCATCAGCACCCCGGAGCGTCCCAAACAGTTCCTGGATTTGCTCGGGTGCGGAAAATCGTTGATCCGCATAACATATGAGCGCTTTCTGCAAGCCTCACCCGATGCGCATTTCTGGGTAGTAACAGGCTCAAATTACACCCGCCTTGTCCGGGAACAGATTCCCGAAATCCCGGAAGATCAGATACTTGCCGAACCAGTCGGGCGCAATACCGCTCCCTGTATCGCCTATGCATGCCGGAAGATCAGTAAACTCTATCCCGACGCCAATGTGGTGGTTGCCCCTTCTGATGCGTATGTGCCGGACAGCGCTGCTTTTGCGGCATCAATCCGCGAAGCGCTTGACTTCACCGCAGGGAGGGAGGCGGTAGTGTGCCTTGGTATCGCGCCGCGCTCGCCCCACACAGGATACGGTTATATCAAGGCATCTGCGTTGCCCGGTAAGGTGGTCAAAGTGGAGGCGTTTAAAGAGAAGCCGGAGCTTTCGGTGGCGGAGCGTTATCTCTCCGAGGGCGGATATTGGTGGAACGCCGGCATCTTCGTGTGGAATGTCTGCACCATAGAAGGAGAGTTGAGACGCTACGCCCCGCAGATATGTGAAGTGATGGATGCGCTGGACCCCTCGTTCAATACTCCTTCTGAGCAGAATGCCCTTGAAGAATTATTCCCGCAGTGTCCCAAAATCAGCATCGACTATGCAGTAATGGAGCAATCGTCTGTGGTATATATGCTTGCGGCCGATTGGGAATGGAGTGATCTGGGGAGTTTTGAGGCCATTGAGCAGATTACAGGGCGGAACCCTTTAAAAAATATTTGAAAAAGTTTTGCAGATTTCGGAAAACATTCTATCTTTGCATTCCCAAACACAGAGGAGGACTCGTTAGCTCAGTTGGTAGAGCATCACACTTTTAATGTGGGGGTCTCGGGTTCGAGCCCCGAACGGGTCACAAAATTGAAACATTGCTTCCTTAGCTCAGTTGGTAGAGCACCTGACTCTTAATCAGGGTGTCTAGGGTTCGAGCCCCTAAGGGAGCACAAGTCTGAGGGCATAGCTCAGTTGGTTTAGAGCGCTTGCTTGACAGGCAAGAGGTCGACAGTTCAAATCTGTCTGTTCTCACAAAAGATGGAGCGGAAACGTTCCATCTTTTTTTTGTGAGAACGTATCCGTTTTGTAAATTTGCTGCAGATTACGGTGGCCCGGGAGGGCCTTAATAGGGAATCGGGTGAGAATCCCGGACTGTGCCCGCAGCTGTGTTATCCTTAACCGCTCCAAATTATGCCATTGAAGACAGCTCTTCGAGAAGGCCGGAGAGGGGAGAAGTCAGAAGACCTGCCGCAATCAAGTTGAACAGAGGGGCTCGGGGGCAAGCTCCGGTAAAACGCAGCAATAAATGAAAAAAGCATTTTCAGTGCTTTGTGCCGTGCTATGCATAGCCGCGTGCACTAAAGATCTGGAGCCTTCTAAGGACATTCTTCTGGAGGGCGATGAATTGAATCTCAAGGGATTCGGCGAGAATTACCGAAAATTGTTCGTGCTGAATGAAGGCGGATTGGGAGCTAACAACGCTACCCTTGATGTTCTGCGCCTTCAGAGGGGAATGTACGTCAGGAGCGCCTTCCGAAAGATGAATCCTGCAGTATCGGGGGGCCTGGGTGACGTGGGCAACGACATCGCCCTACACGGTGAGGAACTGTGGATGGTGATTAACAATTCGGGAATCGTGGAAGTGGTTTCCGCCTTTGATGAGACTGAAATCGCCGCCATACCCGTACCGACACCCCGCAATATCGCTTTCGATGACAATTATGCCTATGTCACATCCTGGGCGGGCGCATATGCTTCCGGAACTTATGACGATAAAGGTGTTTACACCATAACCGATTCGTCTAATCCCAAAGGCTGCGTTTACCGCATAAACCTGAAAACCAAAAAGGTAGAGGGAACGGTCGAAGTCGGCCTCCAGCCTGAGGGGATTGCCTTATACGGTGGCCGGCTATATGTAGCCAACTCCGGAGGAATATCCAGTCAGCTGCCTCCTTTGTATGCGTACGACAATACCTTGAGCATTATCGATGCCGCCAGTTTCAAACTCGTTCAGACAATCGAAGTGGCGGTGAATCTCAAAAGTGTATGGTCCGATGGTAAAGGTGCCGTTTATGTTACTTCCATGGGAAATTTCTGGGATGCCCATACGGGGCTGTATGTCCTGTATGCAGATAATCCATCCAAAGTTGCCCTCGTAGGAAGCGGCACGGCAATCAAACCAGAAGCCCTGCATGTGAGTTGCTCGTACCTTGCAGACGGCGCGGTTTATTGCATAGGAACCGAGGATGAGTTTAACTGGAGCGTTCCTCACAATTACTACATATGGTCCTGCAAAATAACCGATTACGCTTCAGGAGAGTGCACCATTTCGCTATATCCCCAGACACTTTCGGGCACACCCTATGGCATGGCGGTGGTAAAAGCCTCAGGGGCTGAAGCAGATTCCAAACACTATCTGGTGCTCGGAGATGCAGGAGACTATTTCAATCCCGGGACTGTAAGTTGCTATGCTCTGGAGTTCAATGACGGTGAAAAGTACTGGAGCGTGAACGCCGGTGTGTGCCCCGGGCATTTTGCCATTTGGTAAAAAAGCTTGATGCTCTCTATCCTCACTGTGCTTTGGGCTGCATTGTGCATGCAGACTCCGGACACCCTGGTGGCGGCTATGCTGTCGGCGCCAAGGGACCTGCCCACTTTGAAACCGGCTGAGGAGATTAAGGTCACCGGGGTCGAAGCTTGCGGGGCGGCTGGCATTTCCGAGGCCGTAAAACGCTTCACCGGAGTTCAGGTTAAAGACTACGGCGGCCTTGGCGGCCTGAAAACCATCAACGTACGCAGCCTGGGAAGCGAACATGTAGGCGTTTTTCTCGACGGCGTGCAGATAGACAACGCACAAAACATGCAAGTCGACCTCGGGCGGCTTTCCCTCGACGGGCTGAGTGATATTTCGTTGTACAACGCGCAAAAAAACGTGCGCCTTCAAAGTGCAAAAGAATACGCCTCCGGCCAGGCGCTTCACCTCGTCTCTTCCGCGCCACGTTCAGATGCCCTGTGGCTGCGCGTAAGGGGCGGGTCGTTCGGCACTTTCAATCCCTCTATCGTATGGGATAAGTGCCTGGGCCGCATCGGTTTGCGTGCCAGTGCCGGCTTTGTGGGCAGCAAAGGGAACTATAAATATCCATACTTCGATACAACCCTCGTACGCGAGAATGGCGACATCAAGAGCCTCAGGCTGGAGGCACGTGTATGCGGAACTCTGGACAAGGGGTCCTGGGACGTTCATCTCTACGGATATGGCTCTGAAAGGGGATTCCCGGGACCTGTGATCCGCAGGGCTTCGGGCTTTCCTTTCAGCGCCGAGCGCCAGGCCGACCGCGACCTGTTTGCCCAGATGAGCTGGATCCAGGACTGGTCAGAGTATTGGTCTACCGCCATAAGGGCCAAATACTCAAATAATTACACCCATTACGCAACGCATCCCGAGAAGAACCCAATGGCAATGCCATACGATCTGCACTACCTCCAGCAATCTGCTTATATTTCCGCCGTGCAGTCATATGCAGTTGATTATAAATGGTCGTTCGATCTTGCTGCAGACCTTCAGTGGAACAGCCTGCGGAGTGATGCCTTTCTGAGCCGGAATCCCCGGCGCCTGTGTTTTACGGGAGCTCTTGCAGCCCGTTACAAGGCCGAATCGTTGAGATTCTGCGCTCATCTCGCATATCAGGGAGCCCGGGATGGCGGCGAAGGGGAGCCCCTCCGCGCTTGGATGCCCTCTCTGAGCTTTGCATGGGAGCCCCTGGAGTGGATGGAACTTGATGCATTTGCCAAGCGAAGTTACCGTCTCCCGAGTTTTAACGATTTATATTACAGTCTGATGGGGAATTCTTCCCTCAAGCCGGAAAGCGCATTCCAAAGCGGACTCGATTTATTTATTCACACTAACTCGGGCCCTTGGCGATGGGAGGGTAGGGTATCGCCGTATTACAACAGGGTTTCCGACAAAATCGTCGCCATTCCTACGGTGTCTCAGTTCCGCTGGACCATGCTGAACATCGGTCTTGCCGACATTGCCGGGCTGGACCTTAAAGGTTGCGCGACGTTGACCAAAAGCGATTTTTCATCTTCCCTTACCCTTAGATACTCATACCAAAGCGCACTTGACCACAGTATGCCTGGGAGCCTTACTTACGGTAACCAGCTGCCATATATACCCCGTCACAGCGCTTCCGCCGACCTTCTGCTGAAGTGGCGTGCCTGGACGCTCAGCTGGAACACGCTTTATAATGGGGAACGTTGGTCGCGCAGTGCCAACATTGCCGATTATCATATTGCGCCCTGGAGCGTTAGCGACGCTCAATTGTCACGCAGCTTTGAGCTGAATGCCTTGGGCAGGAAGATAAGTGCAGTGGCTTCGCTTTTGGTTTCAAATGTATTCTCGTTCCGCTACGAGATAGTACAGGGCTATCCCATGCCCGGGCGGAGCATACTTGCTTCAGTAAGCTTTCAGATTTAGAACTGGAAATAGATAAATGGCTGGGTATCAGCAGTAACAAACTGATACAGAATAAATACCACAGCGGCAGCCACAGCCGCCATAAGCGGAATCGGAAGCTTTGCGAATCCCAGACGGTAGCGCCTCTTCCACCTTGCAGGCAGCAAATGTATGACCATTCCGGCTATTACCAGCACAAACACTTTCCAATACCCCGCACACACGTCCGGAATGACGGAAATATCCCACGGCGAACCTATCTGCGACACCATGTTGCGGGCGGTTTCCCAAGCCACCTGATTGGCTGTCGCGGGATCCAGGTTGGAGCCGCTGCGGAAGAACAGGCGGGTGAATGTGATGAAGGTAAACGTTTGAGCTATAGCCCATACGGTGCCAAGCCAAGCGGTGGCCGAGTCGCGCTTGGTGGTAATGCTGACTCTCTTCGATCCTTTGACGGGCGTGCCGCCTATGCACATACGCACGCTGTCCATACCGCTTGAAGGGGCTCCCATGGCATCGGGCCTGAACAAATGATAGATGAAGCGCACCAGAGTTCCTGCAAACACCACCGCCATCCATACGCCCAGGATGCGCCATACCGGCTGAGGCTCATAACGGCACAGCGCTGCGAGGCCTATGGCGCAAAGGCCTGTAAGAAGCAGTCTCACACCCCATTTCATATCCTTCCACAGGATATAGATTATCATGCCGATACCGTTCAGTCCGCCCCAGATGATAAAATTCCAGCTTGCACCGTGCCACATACCGCCGAAGAGCATGGTAATGAATCGGTTGATGTTGGAGAAGAGCTTCTTGCGGCTGCTTTGCTTAAAGTGAGCGAGCAGCAGCATCGCGGCGCCGAAGGCAACCAGAATCACCGATACTATCCAGCTGCCCGAAAGAATGAGGGCGATAAGGGCAAAGAGCACTATCCAGAAATAAGTGCCGAAAGAAGCATTCCTGTTGCCTCCGAGAGGTATGTACAGATATGAGCGCAGCCAGCGGCTTAACGACATATGCCACCTGCGCCAGAAGTCCTGGGGGTTGGGGGCCTTGTAAGGCGAATTGAAGTTGACGGGCAGATAAAAGCCCATCAGCATCGCAACGCCAATGGCAATGTCGGTGTAGCCCGAGAAGTCGGCGTACACCTGCAGCGAATAGGCGAACAGTGCCGCAAGGTTCTCGAAACCGGTAAACAGCAGAGGATTGTCGAATACCCTGTCGATGAAATTGACGGCGATATAGTCGCTAAGTATAATCTTCTTTACCAGACCGTTAAGTATCCAGAAAGCCGCCACGCCGAACTGCCTCCGGCTGAGCGAGAACGGCTTGTAGAGCTGGGGAATGAACTCCGACGCCCTCACTATAGGGCCGGCGACCAACTGTGGGAAGAAACTTACATAGAAGCCGAAATCAAGAATGTTCTTGACCGGCTTGACGTCTCCTCTGTATACATCAACGCTGTAGCTGATAATCTGGAAGATAAAGAACGATATGCCTACCGGGAGCACTATCTTGTCCACATCAAAGCGCTCGCTTCCAGTGATCATGTTACCTAACTGGGCGAAAACATCTACGACCTTGAACTCGGTACCGGTCAGGCTGTGAAGTACATCTGCCAGGAAGTAGGCATATTTAAAATAGCACAGCAGTCCCAGGTCGATACACACGCTAAGTATCAGCCAAGCCTTGCGGGACCAGCTGCCTTGGGGCCGCTTGGACATCCGCCCTGCTATGAAGAAGTCGGAGCAGATAACGAACAACAGTATGAGAATGGAAAGACCGCTGGTCTTGTAATAGAAGAAAAGGCTTGCGAAGAACAGGAAAACGTTCCGCATGTGACGCTTGCTCCCCACCAAGGCAAACAGGGCATATACTACCCCGAAAAATGCCCAGAAATAAAACTGGGTGAAAATCAGCGGCGAAGACGGATCGTATGCAAACAGTTTCTCCAGCATCTCTCTTATTCACATTCCCGCATCAGAGCGGTGTACAACAAATCGCCCAGAAGCTCGTAACCCTCGCGGGTAAAGTGGAGCCTGTCGTTCTTCATAAGGCCGGCCTCGCGCCAAGCTTCAGCGCTGCCGTTACCGCCCATAAGCTCAAATAAATCCCATACAGCACCATTATATTCGCCTGCAAGCTCGTACATGGCCTTCCGCACGGCAGTACTGTTGTCGTTATGAACCATGCGGCGCCTGTGCCAGCGCCAGGAGTCGTTGTTGGTTATGAAGATAAAGCCGCAGTCGGGCGATTGTTCCAGTATAATCTTCAGCAACTTACGATAGTTGCTCTTGAACCGCTCGGGGTTGAAATCTTCAGGCGGACAGGCTGAATCGTTTATTCCGAGCCCGAGTATCACAAGGTCGGGACGGACCTGGTTCAGTTCGCGTTCGAATTCCGGACAGCGCTCGGTCCACGTGGTAGTGCGAGCACCGTTGACTCCGGTAGATACATATCTGACTCCGCCGGGCGCCTCTTCAGGCAAGATGCCCGTCACCATAAAATACTCTCCGTCTTTGAGCCTGGGCTCGACCACTATGCTGTCCAGTTCGGTGGAGAACTCGGCGACGAAGCCTTTGATAAAAGGGTCCCTTTTGCACCGAATGGTGTCGGAACCTGCTATGACATACGGTACTACTTCGTTACCGGACCCTTTGCCGAGAATATGGATCCCGTTCACTTCACGGGGGAGTTTGAGGCTGAAGCAGGCACAAGTGTCAGAAGTGTATGCTGCGATTCCGGTAATGCCGTAGTCGGGCCTCACCGGCATCTTTCGGTTTGGGTTTGAACTCAGGCTGCCTATCCATTCTCCACTGTATCCGACACGGTAGGAGCGGTCGAAATTAGTGCCTGCTAGAGGGTAGGGGAAAATATATGCGCGGCCTCCGGCAGGGTAGTGCCCGAGAGAGTCGAAGTTGTGCCGCATCCGGGAGGAAAACCAGCCCGCCTGAACGTGGGAGCCGCCTATATGCAAGATGGTTACGCCAAGGTCGGGGTAGTTTTTGCATTGGCGAAGCTTGTTGGCAAAACGAACGATTCCGCTGCGGTCACCGGGGAAACGCAGTACAGAACTGTCTGCGCTCACTTTTACGTCCTGCGCTCCTGCGCATATGCAGCAAAATGCCGCCAGAATTGCTACGGCTACCTTTCTCATATCTTCCTGTTGCCCTTCTTGCGCCAGCTATAGTAATCGTAATAAAGCATCAGCGACTCGAAGAGCATGTTACCCATAGCTTCCGCCCCCTTGGGCGTAAAGTGCACATAGTCGGTGCCTGCAAGGGACGGACGAGCCTTTACCCATTTTACCATCGACCCCTCTCCGCCCATAGCCGAATACAGGTCCCAGTAAGCGGCGCCGGCATTGTTGGCTGCGGCCTTGAGCGAATCTACCATCATCGGCAGGTGCGGATATGTGACCATGCGTCCCTTTACATTGACAGACATATCGGAAGGGCCGATGAAGAGAATGCAGGCGTTTGGCGCCAGTGAGTGTAAGTGCCTGATTTGCTTTTCGATAGATGCCTTGTACTCCGAAATTGCCTTGGGCGTTTTGCGGAAGGGCATGGAGTTTCCGCCGAACTGAAGGATAATCATGCGCACGTTGTCGTTACGCACATATTCTTTGATCTGGGACGAGTTGATACTGGTGAATATGGTTCCCGAACAACCCCGCATGGGAATATTGTCGAGGCTCACGCCAAGGGTGTCGTCGAGTTGCATTCCGTATATGTCGGCGCTGCCCCAGGCCGAGAAGCGCACGCTTGTGCTGCTGTCGGGAAGGTCGACCACGATTCGGGCCACTCCAGACGGGTCACTTGCTTCCTGGAGCTTGTACTGCTTGCCGTTGCATTTTACATTCAGGCTTCCGCCTATGTTTCCCGCAAGCAGGGTGAGGCGCTGGAAATGCTTGCTGGGGGAAGTGCTCTTCTTGACAGAATTAATTGTAGTATAGACACTTGTGTCCATCCTGGCGCACTGGCCCATGATACCGTAGCGTCCGTCCCTGCGCCGTCCGCCTTCGCCGAATACCAGGTAGCGGTATAGATTGGCGGTTGAAGACTGGGATGCGCTGATGGTATAGTACGGACGCCCGAAAGGCATCAGACCGGGGCCGCCGCCCCCGAATTTGCTCTGTAGTCCGGTACGTATCGTGGATGAAATGCGGTCTTCCTCGATCTGGCTGTCGCCGTAGTGGAGAATTCGGACCGACTTATTGCCGGCGTTTTCCAAAGCCCTGAAGAAAGGGTCGAAAAGCGTTACGTCATCATCCGGGAAATGAATCCGGGCAGGATTATCCTTGAAATAGCTTTTGAACTTATTGTTCTCGGCAACCCGTATTTCCGACAATCTCTGCTCCAGAAGCTCCTCCGGTGAGGGTGAGGCAGGCTGCTTTGCCTTGGGAGCGAGAGAAGATGCAACTTCTTTAATGCCGGGGAATTGCAGCGATACTCCGCCCAGCTCTATTCCGTCTTCGGGAACTATCAGGCAGAGGCCCGCCAGGATGGCGTAAACCGCTATAATGAACAATAAAACTTTGACTCTCGACATTTCAGGGGGCAAATTTAAAACAAATTATTATATTTGTAAGGTTAAATGTAACACTTATGAAAACCAAAACTAAAGTAATTTCCATTATTGTCACACTTCTGCTTCTTGCAGCCGCCGGTTTCGTGTATTTCAAATTCTATTTCGTTCTCGGTGAGGGCGTCAAGGCCGGCGAGCTGAACCAGATAGTGTACAAAGGCTGGATTTGGAAAACCTATGAGGGCCGTCTTATCCAGACAGGCTTCCGCGGAGCCAAAAAAGGCAACGGCATACAGTCAAACGAATTCAATTTCTCAGTTGTTGACAAGGCCGTAGCCGATTCGCTTATGCGATGCAGCGGCAAGATGGTGGAATTACGTTACAAAGAATACAACGGCATGCTGCCGTGGCGAGGCATGCAGCACTATATTGTTTACGAAATCCTCTCCGTTGACGACGGGAAAGTTTCCTCAGAGATTCCTTATGTTGTAGGCGGAGAAGCGATATAGTGCCGTGGACAAAGTAAAAGTTATCGAAATAAAGAAGAGCGTCTTCGCGGACAACGACCGCGACGCAGATTCTTTGCGCTCGGAGCTTAAAAGCAAAGGCGTTTACCTGCTGAATCTCATGTCTTCGCCGGGCAGCGGCAAGACCACCACTCTCATACGCACCATCAATCTGCTCAAGGATAAGCTGCGGATAGCGGTTATGGAGGCCGATATCGACAGCGATGTGGATGCCGTCAAAATCAAAGAAGCTACCGGCATTCAGTCCATTCAGCTGCACACCGGCGGAATGTGCCATCTTGACGCGGAAATGACCCGCCAGGGCCTTGACAACGTGATGCTGGAAGGCGTCGACCTGGTAATTCTCGAGAATGTAGGCAATCTGGTATGCCCCGCCGAGTTTGACACCGGCGCGGTTCGCAACGCCATGATCCTTTCCGTCCCCGAAGGGGATGACAAGCCCCTCAAATACCCCCTGATGTTCTCGGTTTGCGACCTTGTCATCATCAACAAAATGGATGTGCTTCCGTACTTCAATTTCGATCTGGAAAAGTGCAAGGAGTATGTAAAGATGCGCAATCCCCGGGCGCGTGTTATCCCGATCTGCGCCTTGAACGGCGAAGGGGTGGAAGCATTCGCCGACTGGCTTCTGGAGGAAGTCACAAACTGGAAACAATAACTGACCGCAATTAATAACACTGAACCAATATGCCTGAAATGTCGAGTAAGTTTGTCCCCAAGCATAAGGGCGACAAGAACCCGAACCCCAAACTTTTGAAATTTGTCCGTCACGTAACCGACCGCATCCCCGGGAAAATCAAGATGACGACGGACGCTCCTGAATACTGGGGCCTTGCCTGCATCTTTGAAGACGAGATGGATGCCGTCACACGCGAAGCGGCTCTCGACCTGCTGCTGGATATGCTCCCGCCGAGCACATTCAAGGTCCGCAAGCATCACACGTACGCCCAGCTTCATGAAATGAACGCCAAGAGTCACTATACTCCTGACGACAAATCACTTGACGACCTGCTCGACAAACTGTCCTATTTTGGAATGCTCGAGTACGATTACGGCGACAAATACACCTCCCAGGGTCCCGTTCCCGGCACCACTTACAATAGGGAAGACCGCATTTACTGGGTTCCTATGTTTGTGCCGGGCAGTGCCGAGTACACCAACATGAACACGGCCCTTATGGACAAGCATCCCGAGCTTGCGATGTTTTTTGAACGCATGACTTTCCTCCCGCTTGAAAAAATAACGCCCATGGTGCCCTTGGGCGGCTCGGGTATAGGCATGCATGTTATTCCGGTCGAAAAGGCTATCAGTATGGAGAACCAGTCGGTTGATATCGAGCATATTTCTTACTGGCTCAAAAAATACGAGGGCCATATCGGCGTCGGTATCTGTTCGTGCCGCTACGGCCGCAAGAAACTGGACGAAGGCTGCGCGGACGACTATCGTGACTGGTGCATAGGCGTGGGCGACATGGCAGACTATCTGCGTGAGACCGGACGCGGTCACGACATTACATACGAGCAGGCAATGGCCATACTGCGCAAGGCGGAAGACCACGGCTTCGTACACCAGATTACCAATATTGACGGCGAGGGCAAGATTTTCGCCATTTGCAATTGCAACGTAAAGATATGCAATGCACTGCGTACGTCCCAGCTGTTCAATACGCCCAACATGAGCCGCAGTGCATACGTTGCCAAGGTGGACCCCAAGAACTGCGTAGCCTGCGGACGGTGCGTGGAGTATTGTCCTGCCGGAGCAGTCAAACTTGGCCAGAAACTTTGCACCAAGCACGGCGAGCAGATATATCCCAAGCAGGAACTTCCCGACGCCGCCAAGTGGGGACCTCATAAATGGAATGAGGACTATCGCGACCGTAACCGTATAAACTGCTATCCTACAGGCACATCCCCCTGCAAGACAGCTTGCCCCGCGCACATTGCGGTGCAAGGATATCTGAAAAAGGCCGCCGAGGGCAAGTACCGCGAGGCGCTTGAACTGATCAAGCGCGAGAATCCGTTCCCGGCAGTCTGCGGCCGCATATGCAACCGCCGGTGCGAGGACGCCTGCACCCGCGGCACCATCGACCAGCCCATCGCAATCGATGCCGTCAAGAAATTCCTGGCCGAGCAGGACCTTCATGCCGAGACGCGTTTCGTCCCTGAAGTCAACATCTGCTCCAACGTTCAGGACCGCTGGGAAGAGAAGATCGCCATCATCGGCGGCGGCCCTGCCGGCCTCAGCTGCGCTTATTACCTTGCTACGATGGGTTACAAGCCCACAGTGTTCGAGAAGAACGAAGAACCGGGCGGAATGCTCCGCTACGGCATCCCTTCATACAAACTTGAGAAAGATGTCATCGCTGCCGAAATCGACATTATGAAAGAGATCGGAGTTGACATAATGACCGGTGTGGAGGTTGGAAAAGACGTTACGATTGCCGAACTCCGCGAGCAAGGCTACAAAGGCTTCTACGTGGCCATAGGCTGCCAGGGCGGACGCCTGCCTGGCATTGCCGGAGAAACTCTCCCCGGAACTGTTACGGCCATAGATTTCCTTCACGGAGCCAATACAGGCTCGGTTAAGGTCGAAGGCAAGGTGGTCGTCGTCGGCGGCGGCAACGTGGCTATTGACGCGGCGCGCGTAGCCAAGCGAAGCGGCGCTTCCGAAGTTACCATGCTCTCTCTGGAGACTGAAGATATCATGCCCGCTTCCCTGGAAGAAAGGGCGGAAGCCCGCGAGGACGGCGTGGTCATCAATCCCGGCTGGGGCCCCAAGGAGGTGCTTGGCGAGGACCGTGTGAGCGGAATCGTGTTCAAGAAGTGCACATCCGTGTTCAACGCCGAACACAAATTCGCTCCCGAGTACGACGAGTCGCAACTCATCACGCTGGACGCTGATCTGGTCATTTTTGCAATCGGCCAGACTGTTGTGCTCAAAGACCTCCTCAAAGACACCCGTGTCGAGTTCTTCCGCGGCGTTTATCCTGTAGCCGACAAACTTACTTATCAGACCGCCGAGCCTGACATCTTTGTAGGCGGCGACGTTTTCACCGGGCCTAAGTTCGCCATAGATGCCATTGCAGCAGGCAAGGAGGCCGCCGAGAGCCTGCACCGCTTCGTGCAGCACGGCCATATGACTATCGGACGCAACAGGCGGGACTTTATCGAGCTAGACAAGAGCGACATACTGGTAGAGTCATACGACAACTCTTCCCGCCAGGATCCGGGCGTCACGCCTCACAAAGACCCGTTCCGCGAGTATCACAATACGCTAACCGAAGAACAGGTTCGCAAGGAGACCGCCCGTTGCCTCTCCTGCGGCGCTTCCGTGGTGGACGAGAACCGCTGCATTGGCTGCGGCGTGTGCACCACCAAGTGCGGATTCGACGCCATCCATCTTCATCGCGTGCATCCCGAGGCTAGCCACATGCGCACTTCCGAGAACAAGTTTGACGGCATCCTGCCTTATATGATCAAGCGTACCGGCAAGATTTTGTTCAAGAAGAAGTAAATGCACGAGCTGGGAATAGTTTTCTACATTATCCGCGACGTAAAGCAAGCCGCCGAGCAGAACGGCGTGGAGCACGTCTCCGCCGTCGTTATGAACATCGGTGAGGTATCGACCATAGTACCCGAGTACCTCACCGACTGCTGGCGCTGGGCCGCGGATAAAGAAGAAATGCTAAAGGGCTGCGAGCTTAAGATCCTCACTGTCCCCGCCATCACCCATTGCGATAGTTGCGGGGAGCAGTATCCTACAGTAAAGTTTGGCAAAAAATGCCCTCACTGCGGCAGCGACAAGACCTGGCTGCTTCAGGGGAACGAAGTTGAAATCAAAGAAATAGAAGTTACATAATTATGTGTTGTTTTATTGTTCCGATGGTAGAGGCGGTAGCTGTCTCCATCTATCGAAAAGTCAATTCTTCATCTATCGGCAGGGCCGATGCACCGGCGCTTAAACGCCATGTGCCCACTCTTGAGAAGATGCTCTGGGGCGGCACGGTCATGCTCATCATCGACCACATCATTTCGGGAGAACTGAGCTGGCGCTTCCCGTTCTTCACCGCCCTCGGCCAGACCGGGGGATGGGAAGTGATGCTGCACGAAATGCTTGCGGTGGGAGTGCCTATGGCACTGGTAGTTACCGCAGTATGGGCCGTTTACGCTGTCCTGAAAGGAAAGAAGTCAGTACAATATCAAACTAAATAACCAATTTATTCTAACACCTTTTCATTATGTTTTTTCAAGTTTACGGAGAGCACGCCTTTGCACAGTGGGGAATGCTTATTGTAGTCCTCCTCGGCCTTATTCTCCTTAATGAATTTGCACGCCGCACCAAATTCGGCGGCGTCGTTACTTTCCTTGCGGTTCCTCTTGCACTCACCGCTTATTTCATCGCCATCTGGGTAGGTGTAAAGAGCGGTGCACAGTGGGCTCTTGACAATCAGACACATGTTTACATGCAGGGCTGGTTCCACTATGCCAAGCTTTATGCTGCCACTGCAGGGTGCATCGGTTTCATGATGATCAAGTATAAGTGGGGCATCGGTGCCAAGCACTGGTTCAAGCCTTTCCCCTTCATCATCGTGGGTATCAACATCCTTATTGCCTGCGTTTCCGACTTCGAGTCTGCAGTAATGGGATGGAACAAATGGTGGCTCACCTCCGAAGGCGTATGGCAGTACGGTGGCTGGCACAACGTGATGAACGGTGTCGCAGGTCTGCTCAACATCTTCTGTATGACCGCATGGTGGAACGTGTATCCTTCCAAGGATAAGAAGGATATGATCTGGGCCGACATGACCTGGGTCTACATCGTCATCTACGACATCTGGAACTTTGCTTACACTTACAACTGTCTGCCTACCCACAGCTGGTATTGCGGTATCGCACTTCTGCTTGCTCCTACCATCGCAGCTCTTCTGTGGAACCGTGGCGGCTGGATCCAGAACCGTGCCAACACCCTTGCTATCTGGTGCATGTTCGCCCAGGTTTTCCCTCTCTTCCAGGAGACCTTCAAGAACGGCCAGCAGTGGTTCAACTGGGCAACCTTGCCCGTCCTCTATCCTGAGGGAGTCGCTACCATCGAGAAGCTTTATGCAGCCGGCGGCCAGGCCGCAGTTGACGGTATCGTAGGCACCACAGTCGATCCTTCCGTAGTCGCTGCCAATCCTACCATGATGGTGATAATCAGCGCTCTGGCCCTTGTAACCAACGCTGTCGCTCTCGGTTATATCATCTGTGTATCCAAGAAGCGCCACATCAATCCTTACAAGGAAGACGTATTCATCAACCAGAAGTACTACAAAGATTCTATGGCCCGCGCCGATGTGAGCTAACAGCGGTTTTTGATTATTTATTATCCGGCCCGGCTGCGATTTGCAGTTTGAGCCGGATTTTTTATATCTTTATGGAAAAATCAAATTGATATGAGCACATCCAATCCTGTAAAAGAGCACTTGTAACTACCCCTCAGCCCTGCGTTATGATAGCCACCTGGGATAAAGACCACAATCCCGATGTAATGATGGCCGCCTGGGCCGGGCAGTATGATTATAAGCAGATAGTAGTCAGTTTGTCCAAGCACAAGACCACCGAAAACCTTGAAAAGACAGGCGCTTTCACCGTCAGTTTCGCCGACATCCACACGGTTGCCGAGTCGGATTATTTCGGACTAGTGAGTGGTGCTAAGGTTCCGGACAAGGTGGCCAAGGCCGGTTTCACCGTCAGTCCCAGCCCCAATGTTGACGCGCCTATTATAAACGAATATCCTCTGACCCTTGAATGCAAAGTGGTTAGCTGGGACGACGGAATCCTGGTAGGCGAAGTGGTGAACATGAGCGCTGCAGAAAGCATCCTTACTGAGGGAAAGGTTGATCTATCCAAACTTCAGCCCATAGTTTTCGACGCAGCATCCATGAGCTACAGGGCGATCGGCGATGTAGTAGGCAAAGCCTGGGGCGACGGAAAGAAGTTTGTAGATTAAACGAATGAGCCAAAGGCGCTCATATGCACTGCGCCGTTCTCTCTCCGGATGGCAAATACATCTTTGCGCCTGCAGGGACAGTGGCTGCGTTCATTTCATACCTTAAATTATCAAGCACTTATGTTGAAAATCGGAGATCCCATGCCGTCCTTTGAAGTACTCGACCAGGACGGGAATACGGTAAGATCGGCCGACTTTATCGGCCAGGGTAAGAAAACCATCATCTATTTCTATCCCAAAGACAATACATCCGGATGTACGGCCGAAGCCTGCTCGTTCCGCGACAATTATGCAGCTCTTACCGCTGCCGGCTACAACGTGGTAGGAGTGAGCAAAGACAGCGCCAAATCACATAGCGGATTCCGCGCCAAGTACGAGCTTCCGTTCCGTCTGCTGGCCGATACCGGCACCCGGATGCTTCAGGATTTCGGCGCCTGGGGCGAAAAGAAAATGTACGGCAAAACAACGCTCGGAACGCTTCGCCGTACATTTATCTTCAGCGAGGACGGCATTCTGGAACGTATTATCGAAAAGGTCGATACCAAAAACGCCGCCGGCCAGATTCTGGACTGATTATTTCTTGCGTGCTATCAATTCGCCCGCACCCCAGCAAAGGGCTGCTACCACCATGCCGTTGATGGATGCGAAGCCCCAATGCAGCAGATTGGCCACCACTGCGCCCGCTACCACACCTACTATTGCGCTCCAGTTGACGGTCTTTTCCTGGACTTTTTTGCCCTTGTGGGTAAAGTAATGGAGGATAAGGATGATGCCGACCGGCGGCAGAGTGCAGTTGAGCACGTTGAGCCATCCGCAGAAGTTCCAGTACAGCCACACGGCAGCCACCGTGCCTATTATGCCGGAAATGATGACCATGGTCTTCTTTGACAGTCCGAATATATTGGAAAGCCCGAGACCGGCAGTGTAAAGGGCATTGTCGTTTGTGGTCCAGATATTCAGACCGAGAACAAGCACCGCTAGGTAGAACAGATTAAGGTTGAGCATCACCTCGAAGATGTCGTTGCCGCCTACATAGATGCTGGAAACTGCACCGAAGAGGAACATCAGGCTGTTGCCGAGGAAGAAAGCGATAACGGTGATGATTAAGCCCACTTTACCGCTCTTGGCAAAGCGGGTGAAGTTTGGCGTGGCCGTTCCTCCCGATACGAAGCTTCCTACCACAAGTCCTGCGCCCGCAATGATGCCCAGGTCTTTGGTGCCCTTGGCAAACTGTTCGACCAATCCGGCATCTCCGTGGCGCACGGCCATAATCATTGCTACGGTGCCGAGAATTGCCACTGCAGGGACTGCTATATAACTGATGATTGTCAGACTCTTGATTCCGAAATAGGCGCTGGCAGTCATAAGAATACCGGCTACAGCCACCAGCAGATAACCTTGCCAGGGCATTGAATCGGGAGTGACTTCAAGGCCCATCAGTTCCTTGGCGACGGGAATCGCAAACATTGCCAGGCCAACGCCGAACCATCCGGTCTGGGTAAAGCTGATCATGGCGCTCGGCAGCCAGCTGCCCTTGGTACCGAAGCTCTGGCGCGAAAGCATGTCCAGCGACATTCCGCTCTCCGCTCCTATCCAGCCAAGTGCGCCAGTGTAAGCAGCCAGAATAGCTCCACCGAGTATCAGCGCCCATACGAAACCGCGCCAATCAAGGCCGGCGGCCAACTGCTGGCCAACCCACATGCTGGCAGAGAAGAAGGTGAAACCGAGCATCACCATAAACATGCTGATGTTGCTCTTGCGTCCGTTTTTGTCGACCGGAATGCCTGTGTAGTCGACGTCTGTCTTTGTTACTTTACTCATATTGCTGTAAAATTGTGTTGATGGCGTTGATGCGTTGCATGGCTATAGTTTCAAGTGACAGTGCGGCGGCGTTTTCAAGCAAGTGCATTTCGTCCTCGTACAGAGAGGGGAGGTCGGGATTATTGAGTTCTGTAAAGTGGTTCAGCTCAAGCCACTGTCCAAGCGGCAGGGGAGTATCGTATCCCAGTTTTTCTGCCACCATGGCCACCGGGTCGATCCGCTCGGCACGGCCCCAAAGGCCCTCCCAATATTCGAGCACCTCGTGAAAGTGAACGGGTATTTCATAGCGGCGGGCACCCCCGTCGTAGATTATGCATTTTTCAAGCAGCGAGTACGGATGGTCCATTACGAAACGGCGGAATTCTGGTGCCACGGCCCCGCCTTTCCATCCGAAGTCTATATCGGGGACGTTGATGCCGCTTGCGCCCTGGTCTTCGTAGACCGTGAACACACCCTCGTAGAAGAAGCATTGGAAGCCTTCAAAGCCGGGGAAGATCTGCCGTATTTCACGTGTCTTCTCTTCCATGAGGTCAATGGCGCGTGTGCCGCCGATGGTAAAGAAGATAATCCTCTTGATACTGCCGCCTCTCCGGCGGAAGCGGTCCACGACCTGGTCAAGACAGAGCCTCAGGGTATCGCCGGTGGCGATGATATCGCCGATGATAAGAGTGCAGTCATTCTTGACACGGAGCTTTTCGTATTTGATTTCCAGGCCCGTTATTATGTGGTCTTCAATTATGCGCTCGCAGGAGATAAAATGAATGTCCCTCACTCGTATTCCGCTGATGCTGCAAGCTTCCTCGGCCGGATAGTTCAGGCCGCCCCGGAGTATGGTCAGTATATCGACATCGCCGCCCTTGCCTTGATTGATCAGATGGCGAAGGGCGGCGACAGTGGCGGGAAGCATGGCCTGGTAGGAATCATATCCCACCACTTCAGGGAATGTCATCAGCTGCCGGGTACCGGAATGACTGAGAATGAAATAGTCATTGATGAACTGACCGGAGTGCAGTTCGTATATACTTGTCTCTTGCTGCAAGCCGACAAAACGAAGGCTCGCTCCCTGCAAACAATTGGACATAAAAAAACCCGATTAGAGTTAACCGGGATGCAAATGTAAGTAAATAAACTTTGTCAGTCAAGAATTCAGCTCAAAAGTTATGAACATGATTTGAATAACAGCCGGTCATTCACTGTAGTTGTGATCGATTACAATCACTACCTGAAGGTCAGGACAGAGTTTTTGAATCTCTTCGGTCAGAGTCTCCCTAAGCGCCGCATCGTCATGGGAAGAGATGTCAGGCACAACATCCACGGAAAGCAGGCGGTCATTCTCGGAATATAGAAAACCGTGGACCTGCACTATCGCTTTGTGGGCGGCAAGAGTCTGTATGACCTTGGACTGGAGCTCGGCACGCGTGCTGTCCTGAGTTGCCGTGGCATAGATACCTACCGTCAGGATAATACCGTGACGCTCGAAGATCATTGTCGAAATCTTGCGTGTCAGGATGTGGATCTCATGCGCCGACAAGCTGTCAGGCACGCTGATGTGGAGCGATCCTATCATAACGTCCGGGCCGTAATTGTGCAGAATGATATCGAATACGCCCCTGACGCCCTCGACACCCATCAGTTCTTTCTTGATCTCTTTAACCAAATCGGGCGATACCCTGGCCCCAAGCAATTCATTCACCGGCGAAGCCAGCATTTCGATACCAGCTTTTATGATTACAAGAGAGATCAAAGCGCCCAGGATTCCGTCCAGGGAGAAGTGCCAGATGAGCATTACACCTGCCGATATAAGCGTGGCAGTGGTGATGATCGCATCGAACAATGCATCCGAACCGGATGCTACAAGCGCATCGCTGCTGAGTTGCTTGCCCTTCCGCTTGACGTAGAATCCAAGCACCAGCTTGACGGCAATCGCCACGACAATAACTATAAGGGTTGCCGTAGTATAGCTCGGATGCGTAGGTTCTATGATTTTCTTTACCGACTCGATAAGCGACGAAATACCGGCAGACAGCACGATGACGGCAATGATAATGGCGCTGAAGTATTCTATACGCCCGAAACCGAAGGGATGCTTGCGGTCAGCTGGCCGCTGTGAGAGTTTGGTGCCGATGATGGTGATGACGCTCGAAAGGGCATCGCTGAGGTTGTTCACAGCATCCATCACGATAGCGACGCTGCCTGCAATAATGCCTACGACCGACTTGAACGCCGCCAGAAGCACATTGGCGGCAATACCGATAACGCTGGTGCGTATGATTTGTGAACTGCGACTCATTGATCTAATAAGGATACACAAATTCAACCCGTTCATGCACTATCTTTTCGCCTTCAAAATCGACGGTGAGCCTGTTGCCGAACACTGTGAAATCAAAGCGCTCTCTTTGGTCGAAGCAATCAAGGACTGCAGATCCGTTAACGCCATCGAAACCGTAAGAACCGCGGTAATCCCAGGAAGTGCCGTCGTCGTAATAATACTCATGGTGATAAATGTTTCCGTTTTCCATGAAAGTAATGTCGCTCATGAAGTCGTAGCCATTGTAGCGCCAAGTAGTGTAGGTAAGCGACGTGTCCGTAACAGGAAGACCGAACGGGTCGGTGCAGGATGCAGCTGCCAGGGCCGTCAGGGTGAGGATACCAAGTATAAAGAGCCGTTTCATATTAAGGTTTATTTCTGCTTCAACTTCGCAAATCTAATAAAATGATTTGATATAATTGCGCTTATGAACTGGTCGCACGATTCAAAAATAACCTGGTCGCAGATTTTGACACAACCAAAGCGAAAAAACAGGCCATAAACAAAAAAAAGCAGCTCCTCCAGTTGCCTGGAAGAGCTGCTTGCGGTGCGGGCACCAATTGTGCTGGCTTGCGTCAAACGCGGTTGCAAATATAGGAACAATTTTTAAAAAACCAACGGCTTTCTCGTATTTTTTTAGCAAATTTGTATCCTATTATGCTGATCAAGGGTGCAAGAGTCAATAACCTGAAGAATGTCACGATTGAAATTCCCCGTGGCAAGTTGGTGGTTATCACCGGCATATCGGGCAGCGGCAAGTCCAGCCTGGCATTCGACACCCTTTTTGCCGAAGGACAAAGGCGTTTTGCGGAGAGCTTAAGCTCATATGCACGTCAGTTCCTGGGACGTATGACAAAGCCCGACGTGGATGCCATCGAAGACATCCCTCCGGCAATTGCCATAGAACAGAAAGTCAATATCCGGAATCCCCGATCCACCGTAGCCACCACAACGGAGGTTTATGACTATCTGCGCCTGATATTCGCCCGCATCGGCCGCACATACAGCCCGGTGAGCGGCAGGGAAGTGCGCAAAGAGGGCGTGAACGACGTAATCGATTACCTCAAATCGCTCACTGCTGACGGAAATTCTCTGCCGGAACCACATTATATCCTTGCCGAGCTGGGATGGAAGGACCGTTCCGACCGCACCGAACTTTTGCTCGCGCTTAAAGAAGACGGATATAACCGGCTATGGGCGGATGGCGATCCCGCAAAAATCGAAGACGTGCTGCAGGGCAAAGAGCCCGTGGAAGCATACTTGCTGCTCGACCGTTTCCGTGACCTGTCCGACAGCCAGCGTCTCCATTCCAGTCTCTCCGATGCTTTCTCTCGCGGGGACGGCATTATGTACATAGCTACCGACGGGGGCATACAGCGCAGCTTCAGCAGCCGCTTTGAGCTGGATGGCATAAAGTTCATCGAGCCCGACGACTATCTATTCAGTTTCAACAGCCCTTTGGGGGCCTGTCCCGTATGCGGAGGCCTGGGCAAGATAATAGGAATCAGCGAAGATCTGGTAGTTCCGGACAAAAGCAAGAGCATCTACGATGGCGCGATCGCATGCTGGAGGGGAGAAAAGATGGGATGGTTCAAAGACCACCTGGTTCAGTTGGCTCCCGACTACGATATAGATGCATTCAAGCCTTATTGCGAGTTGTCAGAGCGCGAAAAAGACCTGATCTGGAACGCCCGCAGCAAGCGTAACGACGAGCATTCACTGGTGGGAATCAACGAGTTCTTCGAGTGGGTGGAGACGCAGCGTTACAAAATACAGTATAAGTATATGCTCAGCCGCTTCAGCGGACGAACTACCTGCAGCGCCTGCAAGGGCTCGCGTCTCCGCAAGGAAGCGCTATGGGTAAAAGTAGGCGGTAAAACAATAGCCGAGCTGTTGAACCTGAATGTAAAAGAACTGCTTACATTCATAGAGGATCTTCAGCTTACCCCAAACGAGGCAAAAGTTACTGCCGAACCACGCTCCGAAATAATATCGCGCCTTCGCTGCATCGATGACGTGGGCCTGGGGTACCTTACGCTCAACCGCGCCTGCAATACCCTTTCCGGCGGCGAGAGCCAGCGTATCAATCTCGTTACCGCTATCGGCTCAAGCCTTGTCGGATCGATGTATATTCTTGACGAGCCGAGCATCGGCCTCCATCCCCGCGATACGGAACGCCTCATCAAGGTGCTCAAGCGCCTGCGCGACCTGGGAAACAGCGTCATCGTGGTGGAACACGACGAGGAGATAATACGTTCTGCCGACTGGCTCATCGATATGGGCCCCAGGGCTGGAGAATTCGGCGGTAAAGTCATTTACGAAGGTTATCCGGGCAACTATTCCAACGACCAGCTGGAGACCTCGCTCACCCTTCAGTACCTCGACGGCGTGCGCCACCGTTATGTACGCACGCGTCGCCCTTGGCAATACAGCATAACCGTAGAAGGTGCGCATGAGCACAATCTGAAAGATATAGACGTCCGTATCCCTCTCGGGGTCCTGACGGTGGTGACCGGAGTGAGCGGCTCCGGTAAATCCAGCCTGGTAGGGGATATTTTGTATCCGGCTCTTAACCGGCGCATCAACGATTCCGGTGACCTTCCAGGCGTATTCCGCGGCCTGAGCGGCAATCTGGACCGTATCGACAGGGTGGAATATGTAGACCAGAACCCCATCGGGCGAAGCAGCAGGTCCAATGCAATGACTTATCTCAAGGCATACGACCCCATACGGGAGCTGCTGGCCGCGCAGCAATATGCCAAAATCAACGGCTTCGGGCCCAATTACTTCAGTTTCAACCAGGAAGGCGGCCGCTGCCCGGAGTGCCAGGGCGAGGGCGTTGTGAAGATTGAGATGCAGTTCATGGCGGACGTTACCATGGTTTGCGACGAGTGCGGCGGCAAGCGTTTCAAGCCCGACGTACTGGAAGTGCGCTACCGTGGCAAAAACATAGACGACATACTTAAGATGAGCGTCTCCGAGGCATCGGAATTCTTTGCCGAAGGGCCGGAGGCGGAGGCGAAAGAAGTCGTGGAACGTCTTCAGCCGCTCCTCGATGTGGGCCTCGGGTACATACGCCTTGGCCAGAGCAGCAGCACCTTGTCCGGCGGCGAAAGTCAGCGCATAAAGCTGGCATATTTCCTGAACATGAGCCGCCGCGACAAAAAGGGCGAGAAAATACTCTTCATTTTTGACGAGCCCACCACCGGCCTCCATTTTTACGATGTTGAGAAACTGCTGAAAAGTTTCGATGCGCTCCTTGCGGCCGGGCACTCTCTTGTGGTGGTTGAACATAACCCCGACGTAATACGCAGCGCCGACTGGATTATCGACCTCGGCCCCGATACCGGCGATGAAGGCGGCCGCATAGTTTTCGAAGGAACACCCGAAGGGATTAAATCGGCGTCTACATTTACAGCCAAGTATTTATGAGTTCTAAACTATACCAATTCTTCAAGGGCCGGGCAGGCCAGTTCGAACGCATTGAGGCTGCCTGTAAAGGCGTAAATAACATTATTTGGGTCCACGCTGCCTCCTATGGCGAATTCGAAGAGGCGCGTCCTGTTATCGAGGCCATAAGAAAGAGGGAAAGCAAGTATCGTTTTCTGGTGACTTTTTTCTCTCCTTCGGGTTATGAGCATCTGAAAAACGACCCGGTGGCCGACTTTGTTTTTTACCTCCCCCTTGACACCAAGCGTAACGCCAGGCGCTTCCTCGATCTGGTGCGTCCCGAAAAGGTCATAGTGTCTATCAGCGACTATTGGCTCAACTTCCTTCACGAACTGCGCGACCGCAATATACCGGCATATCTGATATCAGCCCGTTTTTTGCCTGATATGGCGTATTTTAAGCCTATCGGGAAGATATATCTTGACGCGTTCCGAACTTGCTTCACCAAAATAATAGTCAACAGTGAGTCTTCGCTTGAGGTGCTCAAAAAAGCGGGGCTAAGCAATATTGCTCTCTCCGGAGACCCGCGTCTTGACAGGGTTAATGCCATAGCCGCGGAGCCCTGGAGCAATGACCTTGTAGAGCGCTGGAGCGGCGGGCGTAAGGTTTTCGTGGCCGGCAGCACCCTCCCCGACGAGGACGATGAGTGCATTATTGCCGCTGCCAACCGTAATCCCGGGGACAAATTCCTGATCATTCCCCACGAACAGGGGAAGACGCAGCTTAATCATCTGCTCTCATCCATCAAAGGCGGCGCCGTTTTATATACCGATCCCGGTGAACTTCCGGAGAATGCCCAGGCGCTGATTGTCGATACTGTGGGCATGCTTTCACGCTTGTATCGTTACGGATTTGCAGCATTTGTGGGTTCGGGATTCAGCGGAGAGTCGCCGCACAGCATCATAGAACCGGCCGCTTACGGTATTCCAGTCTCTTTCGGCCCGTTATTCGGCACCCAGCAGACCCACTGCACGAATATGATTGCCGCAGGAGCCGCAGTCGCCGTGCAGGACAGGGAAGATTTTTGTGCCTGGTACTCAAGGCTCAAGGCCGAGCCCGGGTATCTTGCCTCTATGGGCAAAGCCGCGGCCGGCTATTGCAGGCAGGGCGGCGGAGTTGCGGATAGTATCGCATCGATGATTCTTGGCTCTAAATAGTAATATTTGTCAAGAATTGTTTATTTTTGTTGGTTATGAAGAATAAACTATATCTGTCTTTGCTCGTTTGTGCGGCATTGTTTTATGCCTGTACACCTGAGTCGGGTAACGATGTCCCCGAGGATGGAACGCTCATTGAAGTCAGCCTTAATGCCGGAATAGACGGCTCCAAAGTCGCTTTGGACGAGACCCTTCTTCATCCTTCCTGGCAGGAGGGTGACCGCCTTGCCGTTTACGACGGCTCCGCCATCCGTGAGTTTACCCTGTTTTCGGGTGCCGGATCCTCCCAGGCCACTTTCAGCGGACAGATTTCCGCTTCTGCATCAAACCTTAAGGCAGTATATCCTTATTCGGCGGCAAAGCTTGAAGGCAGCAAATTGACATATTCCGTCCCTGCCGAGCAAAGCGTCAGCGCTGCAGGCGCCGATCCGCAGGCTCTTGTTATGTACAGCGAGGGACAGCTCGGAAGTGCTTTGCATTTCAGCCAGTGCACTTCCATGCTGCGTTTCAGTGCCCCTGAAGGCGTACGCAATTTGGTATTCCGTCTCGACGAAGGCTCGGTTACCATGAATTTGCCCGGCACTGCCGGGAACTATGCGGTTGCCATCAATCCGGGTAGTTATTCCGGTTTGACACTGTATATAGTTGCCGACGGCGGGTCTTATATCATGGAGTCAAGTACGCCGTTCGATATCACCACGGGACTGAGCGTGTCCCTCGGAGAACTTGCCCTTGACGAGAGCTGCGTCATCATCAAAACACCTGCCGAGCTGGCCGCGTTCCTTAAGTCCACATCTGCAGGTGACAAATCGAGAGTGCTGATTTTGAACGATATCGACATGCAAGGCACGTCTTTCGAGCCGGCTTCCGGTTTTGGAGGATTCCTCGATGGAAACTTCAGGCAGATTGATATTACCGGAGGAGAGTCTCCTTTGTTTGGCACGAACAACGGTATAATTACGGACCTTGTGCTTACAGGCACCCCTGCGCCTTCCTCCGGGCTGGGTGCTTCGCTCTCACTGACCAATAACGGACGCTTGATAAACGTAACCAACAAGGCAAAGATCAGCGGCAGCGCTTCCGCCCCTCTGTCCGGCCCCATTGTGATGGGTGGTATAACAGCATACAATTATGGACCCGTTGTAAACTGCACCAACGAAGGGGAAGTGTCATTTACAAGCACTTCTTCCATAACCGGTGCAGCTCTCGGTGGCGTGGCCGGCTACAGTGAGGGCACTTTTGATAATTGCTCCAACAGTGCTCCGGTCCGCCTGGTTGCCAAATACGGCAGCGGCATGTGTGCAATCGGCAAAATAGCCTCTTCCGCATCAAACCTGGGCGGCATCGCGGGTGCTGCTTTCGAGGGATTCGCTGCCAGATCTTGCGTCAACAGCGGCGAAATTGTGTTCATCAACGATGAGGTCGACAAGTGCACTTCCACATATCAGCGCAGCCAGATCGGCGGCATAGCAGGCTCGCCTTACGGAGACATCAGCAAGTGCTCTAATACGGGAAACATTTCTGTTACAGCTACGACCACCACACGCGCTGCCTATACGGCGAATTATTACATCTTCGACGTGGGAGGCATCAGCGGAGGCAGTTTTCACGAGACTGCCGATTATCAAGCTGTTAACGACCATACCAACATAAGCCAGTGTACAAACGGAGGAAATATTGACCTTGTGCTCGACTGCAGCAAGTCCAATTCTCCGGTAGGAGGAATAGTCGGTTGGGGAAACGGAGAACACAAAACAATTGCCTGCAAGACCTCCGGATGCACAAATACCGGCAATATCACTATGTCGGGTGCCGGAAAAGTGCGCATAGGAGGCATAATGGGAGGTACAGGCGCGATCGAGAACTGTACCAACAAAGGTACTATACACGTCATTTCGGCGAACTCCAGCTCCGCTGTGGGCGGTATCAACGGATTCCATTCCCAGGACCACATTCTTGACGCCTGCATCAACGAGGGAGATGTCAAGTCGGACGTCGCCCTGCAAGGAGGTATAGGCGGATTGATTGGCTGCCACGGTGGCGTTAATCTCGCTACTTCCGAGAGTTGCAAGGTACTTTGCGATGTGGTGAGTGGTGACTCCGGAAGGGAGTACGTCGGTATGGTGATCGGCGTCTACAACAATAATACCTCAAGCGTAACCCTCGGTTCCGCACAGAATCCAATCGAGGTGAAAGGTTCTGTAAGCGCCGGAGGAGTTTCCACCGAGCTTACCGAAAGGAATTTCCGCGATTTCCTTATGGGGACGAATTTTGTGGCGACCGTGCATGTTATTTATGCCTACTGCAACACTCCAGGCCCTGCGACTTATGCCGAGGGAACGGTTGCTTTTGACGACAATACACCTGCAGCGGGAATCAGCGTCAGTGACGGCTTCTCTGTTGCAGTCACCGACTCCCAGGGTAAATATCGCCTGGCCACGCGTCCCGATTCCTGGTACATTTTCGTATCTCTGCCTTCCGATGCGGTTATTGAAAAACGCTCCGACGGCTGCCCGGCCTTCTACCAGACTTACACAGGCCCGGGAACTGATTATAACTTTACCCTTAAGAAAGGAGCAGTCGAGAATTCATTCATGCTCTTCGCAATGGCCGACCCGCAGTCTCACTATCAGAACAGGGGCACGGGCAAGGCCGATACCGACCGTTTCAACCAGGAGGCTGTTCCTGCCATCAATGCCCAGATCGCTGCGCAGCCGCTTCCTTGCTACGGAGTGACGCTTGGCGATATCGTGTATTCCGAAGGAAACAGGAATTCCAACCCCGGTATGGTAACAATGCGCTCGCATTTTGCCAAGCTCAATATGCCGGTGTTCCAAACCATGGGCAACCACGATTACACATATTTCTACAGCACTAAGCCTCTCGCAACCGACACGCGCACAAGCACTTTGTACTTGCGTGCCCAGCGCAATTTCGAGGAAGTGTTCGGTCCCGTGAACTTCTCGTTCAACAGGGGAGACGTGCATGTGGTCTGTATGCGCAACATAATCTACGACAGCAATACCGATGCATCCTCATACCACTGCGGATACACCGACGACCAGTGGGCCTGGCTCCAGGCCGACCTCGCCAACGTACCCAAGACCAAGATGGTGATTTTGTGCGGCCATATTCCTCTGGTGAGCAACACCAGCCGCGAACATGTAAGCCAAGTCCTGTCCCTGCTCAAGCAGTATAAGTCGGCCAAGATTTTCTCCGGCCATACGCACTACAAGCGATACGCCCCGAGCGTCGGAGGCATAGCCGAGCATATTCACGCGGCAGTGTGCGGACAGTGGTGGTGGAGCAATGTAGAAGGTGACGGCGCGCCTAACGGCTACACCGTTTATAAGATCGAGGGCACTTCTTTCAAGGATGAGTACTCGATAGGAATGAATACCAGCATGAACACTCGCGACTATCAGATCCGGGTCTATCAGGGCAACATTACCAACGGCGGCAACTATGCCAAGTTCAAGTGGCCTCACGAAGCCTCGCGTCTTATGATCAACGTATTCAACGGTGACTCCCGCTGGAAGGTGCAGGTGTATGAGAACGATGTCCTCAGCGGCACGGCAACCCTGATGTCTTACAAGCGCCAGACTTTTGATTCCGTCACTTCCGGGACCACTTATACCGTTGACGCATCTTCTTCCAACGACTGGTGGGCTATCGGTTATCATATCGGAGTGCGCGGGCGCGGGCGTTCAAACAGCACTTCGTACTATACCAGCATGTTCCATATGTACACTTATACGCTCAAAGACCCTGCGGCAAGCGTCAAGGTGGTGGCCACCGACCCTTACGGGAACACTTATACCTGCACCAGTATCGTCTCCACCGACTGTTGGTATCCGGCCTACATGAAATATGGTAATGTCAACTGACAAGCTGTTCGACCCGCTCAGGCGCAAAGAGGTTGCTGCAACCGCAGAGGAGAGGGTGCGCCAGTGGTTCATCTCTGTACTGCTGAACGACTGCGCCGTGCCGGCGCATCTTATGATGAGCGAGGCGCCCCTGCAGTTCGGAGCCAAGAAATGGCGGGCCGACATATTGGTTTACGACCGTAACGGCAAGGCGCTTGCCGTAGTTGAGTGCAAGCGCCCCGAGGTGGATATCGACAGTTCAGTTGCCGCCCAGGCCATGCGTTACAATATGGTGCTGAATGTGCGCTGGCTGATACTGACAAATGGAGTTAAAACATTGATTTTCCGCAGGGACGGCCCAGCTTTCAAAGCTTTCGGCTCCCTGCCGCTATACGAACAGATGTTATGTCAACAATAATGTCGCAATTTCTTGACCGGCCTGTGTTCAGGCTTGTAGGCGAAGTGGCCGGCGAGAGGGGAGTACGCGCCTTTGTGATAGGAGGATATGTGCGTGACTGCCTTCTGGGGCGAGAGTGCACCGACATAGACATTGTGGTTGAAGGCAGCGGTATCGACTTCGCCCGCGCCGTGGGAGAAAGGTGCGGCAGGCAAGTGTCGTATTTCCCCAGTTTCGGAACGGCAATGCTCAAATGGCATGGCGACGAGATCGAGTTTGTAGGCGCCAGGAAGGAATCATACCGTCGCGAATCCCGAAAGCCAATCGTCGAGAACGGCACTCTCGAAGACGACCAGCTGCGCCGCGATTTTACAATCAATGCGCTGGCGCTCAGCCTTATGCCCGACAATTACGGAGAATTGGTCGATCCTTTCGGAGGAGTTCGCGACCTTGCCGCCGGAATTATTCGCACTCCTCTCGATCCGGATACCACATACTCCGACGATCCCCTGAGAATGCTGAGGGCAGTGCGTTTCGCCGCCAAGCTCAGCACTCCCGGTTTTGAATTCAAGATCGTTCCCGAATCGATGGAATCCATGCGCGCTCTTTCCGGGCGCCTCAGTATCCTGTCGGTGGAGCGTATTGCCGAAGAACTCACCAAGATGCTCGCGACTCCTCGTCCCTCGATGGCTTTCCGCCTTCTGGACGAGGCCGGCCTGCTGCCCCACATTTTGCCGGAGCTTTCCGCCCTGAAGGGCGTTGAAACGGTTGACGGACGGGGGCACAAAGACAATTTCGCCCATACTTTGGCCGTGCTGGACAATGTAGCTTCCGTATCGGACAGTCTGCCTCTCCGCTGGGCGGCCCTTCTGCACGATATAGGCAAAGCCGTCTGCAAGCGCTACGACCCTGCAATTGGCTGGACTTTCCATGGCCACGATGTGGTCGGGAGCAAGATGGTGCCTTCGATTTTTAACCGCCTGAGGCTCTCGCAAGAAGAAATGAAGCTTGTGCGCAAGCTGGTGTGGCTCCACATGAGGCCCATTTCACTGGTCGATGACGAAGTTACCGACAGCGCCGTCAGACGCCTACTGTTCGATGCCGGCGACGATATCGACGCCTTGATGATTCTTTGCAATGCGGACATTACTTCCAAGAATCCGGCTAAAGTTGCGCGGATACGCTCTAACTTCGAACTCGTCAAGGGCAAGATGGCCGTAGTTGAAGAAAAGGACCGCATACGCAATTTCAAGAATCCCATCAGCGGCGAATACGTTATGCAGGTGTATGGCATCCCTCCTTGCCACGAGATAGGCCTTCTGAAGGAATTGGTGAAAGAAGCTATCCTGGACGGAGTTATAGGAAATAACTTTGAAGAAGCGGACGCATATATGCGAAAGCGTGCTCCGGAGCTTGGCCTGAATGAGAAATAAGTTCTTAAGTTACCTTCGGGACGTGCGGCGTTATTCCGAGCGCACATGCAGCATCTATAGCGAGGTGCTGGATGAATTCGTACGCTTCTGCGAGGGCTCGGAAGATTTCGGCACCCTGATGAACGTAAATGCCATACGCGCGTATGAAGTATATCTGATGGATACGCGGAAACTCTCCTCACGCACCGTATCGCAGCACCTTAGCGTACTGAGCAGCTTTTGCCGTTTCTTAATCAAGCAGAATGTAATCCAGAGCAATCCGGTGCACCTGGTCAAGCGCCCGAAAGTGGAAAAGCGGCTTCCGGTGTTTTACAAAGACCAGTCGATGGAAGCCTATTTCGAAGGCACCAAAGGCGATCCGGAATTCGGCACCCTTGAGCAGAAGCTTCACCGGCTGATCATAAGCATGCTCGCTTCCTGCGGCCTTCGCAGGGCTGAGCTTATTTCACTCAACGTGGGTTCTGTCGATTTTGGACGCTCTGTGCTGAGAGTTACCGGCAAGGGCGACAAAATGCGAGAAATTCCGCTGATTCCTTCACTTTGTGAAGAAATTTCATTATATTTGAAAGCAGTCAGTTCTTTGACAGATGATGCGTATGAGCCTTCGGCGCCGCTGCTTCGCACGCCAAAAGGTGCACGCCTGTATCCTGTTTACGTGGACAGGGTGGTCAAAAGCGAGCTCGCGGCTGTGCCCGGCATTACTGTCAGGCGCTCTCCGCATGTGCTCCGCCACACTCTTGCCACGGAACTTCTGTCCGGGGGAGCGGACCTTAATTCCATCAAGGAACTCCTTGGTCACAGTTCCCTTGCCGCCACGCAGGTCTATACGCACAATACTGTCGAGCGGCTGCAAAGTGTTTATAAAAACGCCCATCCAAGGGCCAAAAACGGAGGTAAAAATGGAGATTAAACTCAAAGCTCTCAAGTTCGACGCCGGCGAGAAGCTTGTCGCCTTTGTCGAAAAGAAAGTCTCACGTCTGGAGAAGTTTTTCCTTCCCGGTGTTGCACCCGAGACCGAAGTGACACTCGAAGATGTCAAGGAAGGAAAGAAGGCAAAGCTTCACATCCACCTTCCCGGGGACGACCTCATCATCGAAAAAGTGTCCGACACGTTCGAGAATGCAATTACCGGTGCAGTTGACGCCATGAAGGAGAAGCTCACCAGGGCCAAGGAAAAATTGTTTGACAAATAAACACGCCAAGGGCGGCCTCGAAGGGCCGCCCTTTTTTTATTGCTCATTGCTCCCGGTGAGCAGTTTTTCTTTCAGGTGCTTGATCATGTCTTTTGTCATGGTCTCAAGGTTGTAAGAGGGCGCCCAGCCCCATTCTTTACGCGCACACACATCATCCATCTTGTTGGGCCACGAATCAGCTATAGCCTGGCGTACGGGATCGACCTCATAGCGCATTTTGAAAGTGGGGATATGCTTGCGTATGGCATCGTACACCTCTTCGGGGTCGAAGCTCATGGAGGCGATGTTGAAAGAATTGCGGTGCACAAGGTAGCGGGGATCCGCTTCCATGAGATTGACCGCGGCCTTGATGGCATCGGGCATGTACATCATGTCAAGGAAGGTACCGTGGGCAAGGGGGCAGACGAATTCCTCTCCCTTTACCGCCGCATAGTAAATCTCTACCGCATAGTCGGTGGTTCCGCCGCCCGGAAGGGTTTTATATGATATAAGGCCGGGGAAGCGTACGGAACGCGTGTCAACGCCGTATTTATGGAAATACCAGTCGCTCAGCAGCTCGGTTGCAACCTTGGTCACGCCGTACATTGAAGTAGGACGCTGTATTGTATCCTGGGGAGTATTGTCGCGCGGGGTATCGGGGCCGAAAGAACCGATTGATGAAGGAGTGAACACGGCGCAATGCTTCTCGCGTGCAACTTCGAGAACGTTGATCAGACCGTTCATCTGTATGTCCCAGGCTTTGAGCGGAAGACGCTCGGCCGTGGCGGACAGCAATGCCGCCAGGTTGTAGATGGTGTCGATATCGTATTTATCTACGATTTCGGCTATCTGCTTGCCGTTGCAAACGTTGGCCTGCTCGGCGGGGCCGCTTTCAAGCAAATCGCCTTTAGGTTCGGATCCGGGAATATATCCGGCCACGATGCGGCCGTGGCGGTAAGTTTTGCGAAGTTTCATAGTGAGCTCCGAGCCTATCTGGCCGGTAGCGCCTATAACTAAAACATTTTTCATTGTGCTATTAATTATAGTGCAAATTTATTAAATTTGTAGGAGAAAAAGATATTAAGCCACATAAATTATGTACGGAAAATTCCAATCCCATCTCCAGCAGGAGCTTAAGGCCATAGACGAGGCCGGACTGTACAAGCGTGAACGTATAATCTGCTCACCGCAGGGCGCCGAGATCACCCTTGCGGACGGCAGCAAGGCGCTTAATTTCTGCGCCAACAACTATCTTGGACTCTCCGATAACCCCAGGCTCATCAAGGCCGCCCAAAAGGCAATGGAAAGCCGTGGTTACGGTATGTCTTCGGTCCGTTTTATCTGCGGCTGCCAGGACCTTCACCGCGAGCTGGAAAAGGCCGTTGCCGCATATTTCCATACCGACGATGCCATTCTGTACGCCGCTTGCTTCGATGCTAACGGCGGTGTGTTCGAGCCGCTCCTCACAGCCGAGGACGCCATTATCTCCGATGCTCTTAACCATGCCTCCATCATCGACGGCGTGCGCCTCTGTAAGGCTGTACGTTACCGCTATGCAAACGCCGATATGGCAGAGCTTGAAAAGTGCCTCCAGGAGGCGCAGGCCCAGCGTTTCCGCATTATCGTGACCGACGGCGTATTCTCCATGGACGGCAACGTGGCCCCTATGGACAAGATCTGCGACCTTGCCGAGAAGTACGATGCCCTGGTGATGGTCGATGAGAGCCACAGCGCCGGAGTGGTGGGCAAGCGAGGCAGGGGAGTAGCGGAGCTGTTTGACCTGTATGGCCGCATTGATATTCACACCGGTACCCTTGGCAAGAGCTTCGGCGGAGCCGTAGGTGGATTTACCGCAGCCCGTCAGGAAATTATCGACATGCTGCGCCAGCGCAGCCGTCCTTACCTTTTCTCCAACTCCCTGCCACCAATGATTTGCGCCGCCGGAATCGAGACTTTCAAACTCCTCGACGAGAGCGACGAGCTGCACGACCGCCAGCAGGAGAATGTAGCCTACTTCAGGGACAAGATGATTGCCGCAGGCTTTGATATCAAGCCTACGCAGTCAGCCATTTGCGCCGTTATGCTGTACGATGCTCCTCTCAGCCAGAAATTCGCCGCAGCCATGGCAAAGGAAGGTATATTTGTCACCGGTTTCTATTATCCCGTGGTGCCTAAAGGGCAGGCGCGCATACGCGTTCAGCTGTCAGCCGCCCACACGCGTGAGCAACTGGACAAGGCCATCGCGGCATTTATCAAGGTCGGAAAGGAACTCGGCGTGCTAAAGTAGAGACGCCAGGTACTCGATCTGCGCCTCACTGGTCGCCCAGCTGGTAGCAAAGCGGGTAACAAACCGGCCGTCCGGGAGAGTCTCCCAAACTTCATACAGGACCTTGCCCTCCAGTGGGGCGAGGTCTTCTTTTGTCATTATGGGGAACTGCTGGTTGGTAGGGGAGTCAATGTACAGAGGAATGCCCTTGCTGAGGAAGAGTTGCTTAAGCTCCGTGGCTTTTTCTATGGCGTTCCTGCTTATCTCAAAATACAGGCCGTCAGTGAAAAGCGTATCGAATTGAAGGCCCAATAAACGTCCTTTGGCAAGAAGGGCTCCGTGTTGCTTTACGGTGGTGAAGAAATGTGCCGGTGCGTTGCCTCGGGGGAATACTACAGCCTCCCCGCAAAGCGCACCGACCTTGGTTCCGCCAATATAGAAAACGTCGCATAGCGAAGCTATCTCCGGTAAAGTCAGATCGCAGGCCGGGCTTTGGAGGCCGTAACCCAGGCGCGCCCCATCAATGAAGAGCGGAATCCCGTATCGTTTGCACACTGCTTTTATGGCCTCAAGCTCGCTGCGGCTGTATATTGTACCGTATTCGGTGGGGAAGGAGATATACACCATGCCTGGCAGGACCATGTGGTCTTTGGCCTCGTCGGCATGGAAAACCTTCAAGTAATCTTCAATGGTAACTGCTTCCAGTTTGCCCTCTTTTGCGGGAAGAGTTATGACTTTATGGCCTCCGAACTCAATTGCTCCGCTTTCGTGTACGGCAATATGGCCGGAAGCAGCGGCAATCACTCCTTCGTATCCCCGCAGCATGGAATCGATGATCGTAGCGTTGGTCTGGGTTCCTCCGACAAGGAAGAACACATCGGCCTTGGGGCAGCATGTTGCTTCTCTAATTTTTGCCCTGGCGCTGAAGCAAAACGGATCTTCCCCATAGCCGGAGGCTTGAATCATATTGGTGTCGAGCAAACGCTGGAGAATCTTGGGATGCGCGCCCTCGCAGTAGTCGCAGGTAAAAGAAACGGGAGTCATTTTTTATTCCTGAAGCTATGTTGAACAACTGTGTCTTTTGCAACGCTTTCCAGCCTCTCTTTAATCAGTTCCGGTTTGGCAAGGAGCATACGTATCTGCTTCATGGCCGATACAAAGTGGAAACCATCGCAGAAGCGCTCATCGGTTACAATCTGGATGGGCATTATCTTGCCGACTGCAAGTTCGCCGCCGCTTACCACCGGCTGAAGCGATTCTTTGCCCATGGCGAAAAACATTCCGGTGTTACCGAAGTCGTAAAGATGGTGGAAGATGGAAGGCCCCTTGATTGACTTGAGATTGGTGATGAAAGCAGTGGTGTGGAAAGGACTCAGGTTAATGATAGAACGGGGGAGCAAACCGTGTTTGTCGGCAAATCGGATAAGGTTAACCAGCAGCCGTATCAGGAAATTAGGCGTAAGTGTTATAATGTGGGCAAGCTTGTCCGTGCCGTTTGAAGTGTCGAGGGTGTTGTTCTTCTGAATGGCCTCGTCAATGGCGTCACGTATTTCGCCTATGCTTTCATGGCCGGTAAAACTGAGTTTTATGGTAGTATCCGCCACATCCGAACTCAGGCCCTTCTTTACGACGAACGATATCTGTATGCAGTCGCGCGCATAGATGCGTCCGTTACAGATGAAGCGGTTAAGGCGGGGGAACAGTGCTATTGTACGCACGAGTGAAGCAATGAGTATATGCATATAGTTATACTTTTGCCCGCTCTCGTATTCTGCCTTGATGAACTCATCCATAGGTTCACACGGACAATCGTAAGAGGTAAGGTTCTGCGCATCGTGGCGATGTACCATAATATGAGGCATTATCCTCTGGATAGGGTCTAGGTCTTTAACCTTTTTTCCGTCAGGGCGATATCCGAACATAGGTAAATGAATATTGGTCTTTAAAATTACAAAACTATCCTATGATTTGCAAATAAGTTGCATTTGAAGGATTTATTTTGCAATTTTGCAATCCTTTCGCTTTGGGGCTGTTCTGGTTTTGACAGCATTGACGACGGAAGGTAAGCACGTCGGGCGCCGGCATACGGCCCGTTAATCCCGGATGTCAAACAATTAGTAGGCAACTACAACTATTCATACGCTTGCTAATCTCCAAGAGATTAAGCATTAATCAGAGCCGCCAAGGCTGCGGCACTGACGTATATCCCTCCGGCTTTAAGCCGCTTATGTCCGGGCCAAGGGGTATCATTCAAAGCGGATGCGTGGAACTGCCGCCTCCAGGTTCCATTAAGATTCAGAGGATAAGCTGCTGCTAAGGGCGTCTTCCCTCGTACAGCCGCCGACAACCAAAGGAAGAATAAGCGTGTAGAAAGCTTTTTGGCGCTTTGTTTGGACGCGGGTTCGACTCCCGCCAGCTCCACAAAAATAAGGGTTCCGAACTCGGAACCCTTATTTTTGTGGAGCTACCGATGCTAAGTGTTTAGGATTTTTGCAACTAGCTCGGTGAGGAGTTCGGCGGGAGTGGCTGCAAGACCGTCACCTCCTTTGCCAAGGTAATCGTATTCACAAAGAAGTGAGACCACAGCAATTGCCTTGGGCAGGGGATAGTTGCGGACCGCCGTATCATACTCCCTGTAAAAGTACGGATTAACTCCGGCAAGTGCGGCCGCCTTGTCTTCGGGAGACGGTACGCCCGGGCGCGACAAAAGAGCTCCGTATTTAAGGATACGGTAAAAATGCATATAAAGCGCACTTACCGCCTGCGGCATGGCAAAGCGTGCGGCATTACCGAGATGAGCCGCAATGCTCAGAGCCTTGGAAGCATTCCTGTACGACAGTTCTTTAGTTAACTCGAACACGCTGAACTGCCGAGAGATACCTACATTCTTCTCAACGTCTGCTACAGATACTGACGTAGCCCCTTCAGGCAGGTTTTTCAGCAATTTGTCGGTCTCTACAACTATCGTTGAAAGCTCCGTACCGACCGATTCTGCAAGCAGCGCAGCAGCTTCCGGAGAGATGTCCAGGCCCCGCGAAGCGTAGTAACGGGCAATCCATCCCGGCATCTCATAATCGCGCAGGGCAGGGCTGTCAAGCACTACACCGATTTTCTGCGCCCCTTTGTAGAGAGACTTACGTTTGTCAAGCGACGCTTTATGCATAAGAAGCACTAGCACGGTGGAGTCGAGGGGCTCATTGCAATAAACAGCAATATCTTCCAGCGACTTCATGAGCTGGGCTTCTTTGACTACCACCAGCTGGCGGTCCGACATCATGGGGTAGCGGCGGGCAGCAGTGACTACTTGTTCGGCAGTCACGTCAGCGCCGTAGCATATGGTTTCGTTGAAATCTTTCCCGAACTCGTCTACGCAGTTGTCGATAATGGCCTGGCATACCAAGTCGGGGTAATAGGGCTCGTCCCCCATAAGGACATACAGGGGCTTGAACACCCCTGCACGGGCGTCCTCTATCAGTTTCCGGCTCAGAGCCTCTATGTCTTCCTTAACACGGGCCATTGATTAACAGATGGTCTCTACCATTGCCAGCACGCGATTGCGGTTCTCCTCAATAGTTCCGGGGTAACCGTCCACCTCATAATAATTGCCCGCGGCCCGGTAATACTCCTTCAGCGGCTCGGTCTGGGAATGGTAAGTCTGAATCCGGTGGGCGATCACTTCGGGAGAAGCATCATCGGCACGGCCTTCGATCTTGGCTCTGCCCGCTATCCGCTCAAAGACCAGGGAATCGGGAATCATTATCGAAATTACGCCATTCACCTTCTCGCCGCGGGCGGCAAGAATCTTGTCCAGAGCTTCTGCCTGGGCAAGAGTGCGGGGGAATCCGTCAAGGAGGAATCCGTCCACGCCCTTGATGCTCTCAAAAGCGTTCTCGATCATGCCTTCCACCACTTCGTCGGGCACCAGGCTGCCTGCCGCGATAAGGTCTTTGGCCTGAAGACCGAGAGGAGTTCCGGCAGCTATTTCCGCCCTGAGCAGTTCTCCGGTAGAGAGGTGCTTAAGATTGTATTTCTGCGCAATAGCGCCTGCGTGTGTGCCCTTGCCCGCCCCGGGAGGGCCAAACAGAATGTAGTATTTCATTTGTCCAGAACGTAAATGTCTTTGTAATTACGGCCGAGCCCGTCATAGTCGAGACCGAAGCCTACAATAAAGTCGTTGGGGATTTCCATGCCTACGTAGTCAAGCTTGACGTCTTTGTCGTAAACATCGGGCTTAAGAAGCATGGTGCAAATGCGCACCTCGGTAGCTCCGTTGGCAAGCAGCAACTCCCTGAGCGCCAGGATAGTATTGCCGGTATCGACGATGTCCTCGCAAGCAATTACACGCTTGCCCCTGACATCTTCGGAAAGCCCCTGCACCGTGAGCACCGTTCCGGTAGTCTCGGTGCCGCGGTAAGAACTGAGTTTCACGCTGCCAAGTTCGCAGTTGAATTTCAAGCGCATGTAAAGCTCGCCTGTGAAGGGGAGCGCTCCATTAAGAGTGCAAATCATCACGGGAACGTCTTCGCAGCCTTCGAAGTCCCTGTTGATTTTTTCGGCTACTTCATCAATTGCCTCCTGAATGCGGGAGTGGAAGATGAACTTGCGGAAAGTCTTGTCGTGGAGATGGATCTTTTCCATGGTTTTATTGTTTTTGTTTGTTCAGAAAATTCACCACATCGGCAACGGTCCTGAAACCGGCCAGTTCCTGGTCGGGGATAACAATGCCGTAATCGTCTTCAACCCTCATGAGGAGCTGAAGGATGTCAAGCGAGTCGGCTCCGAGATCTTTCTTGATATCGGAATCGAGGGTGATGGTCTCAGGGGCACGCCTGAGCTGTTTTGCAAGGATTGCTTTTACTTCTTCAAACATATTGTAGCGAATTATAGTTCGTAATGGTCGTAACGGCAGATTACATCTTCGATCTTGCCCCCAAGATCGCTGAGTTGCATCCTGTAGGCCTGTTCGATGCACTTGCATACTGCGGTGGCCTTGCTGCTGCCGTGTCCTTTGACAACAACTTTGGAAGTGCCGAGAAGCACGCTTCCTCCGTAGTTCTGATAATTCATAAAATCTTTCAGGCTGCGGAACATTGGCGCCATCAGTGCACCTCCCAGCTTATAAATGAATTTGGCGTAAATCTCTTTCTTGAGTTTGCCGAGAAGTTCAAGGGCCGTGCCCTCGGTGGTCTTGACCAACACGTTGCCGCTGAAACCGTCAGCGACCACCACGTCGTAGTTGCCGCTGAGAAGATCACGGCTCTCCATATTGCCGGCAAAATTGATCTCGGATGTCTCGCTCAGAAGCTTGTAAGCGGTCTGTCGAAGTTCATCTCCTTTTTCGGCCTCCTTGCCCACGTTGAGCAGGGCCACGCGCGGCTTGCTTACACCATACACATTCTCCATGTAGAGCGATGCCATGATGGCGAACTGCCGCAGGTGCTCGGGTGTGACTTCGACATTGGCGCCGCTGTCGCATATGCCCACCAGGCCTCCGTTCATCGTGGGGAGGATAGGGCAGAAAGCAGGGCGTATAATGCCTCTCAGGCGGCCCAGGCGGGTGAGGGCCCCGGCAACCAGAGCTCCAGTGGATCCGGTGCTTACCATAGCTGCCACTGAGTCGTCGTCACGAAGAAGACGTATGGCCTTGACCATGGAGCTGTCGCGCTTGAGGCGGATGACATCAGTGGGACGCTCGTTGCAGCCTATTACCTGCGGGGCGTGGAGGAATTCTATGCGCGAAGGGTCGTAGCTCTTGCCCTCCAGGCACTTGCGCAGCGCGGACTCATCTCCGCTCAGAATCAAATGCAGGTCGTCAAACTGCCCGAGGGCGGCGATTGCACCGTCCACATTGGCCTCGGGGCTATGGTCGCCGCCAAAGCAGTCAAGTACTATCTTAATCATATCAACTTCTTTACGAACGCGCGGCGCCTTTTATGTATGGTACGCCCAAAGTGCTTCCAGAGATTCTGGATGTCATAATTGTCTTCCAGATTCAGGTTGGTTTCGGCATATTCTATACCCTCTTCACGGAGCATCTTCATAAGAGCAGCCGCGAATACGGCGCTGATGCCTTTGTTAAGGTATTCGGGGTCAACACCCACAAGGCCAAGGTCTATGACACGTGGCTTACGCTTTGCTTTAAGGAAGCGCAGCAGCATTCCGGGAGTAATATGCCCGCCGGAAGGTCTCAAGGCCTCTATGATACTGGGAAAGCACACTCCGAAGCTCACCATCCTGTCGTTCTCGTCAAGTATGACCGCCACGTAGCGCAGATCGACTATGAACTTGAAACCGTCTATCATCTGCTTCTTCATGGCATCGGTGAAAGGGACGGTACCGTAGAGTTTATCGTACGACTTGTCGATAAGGTCGAACAGCCCGTCCGCATAGCGGTCGATGAAATCCTTCACATTCTTGGCCGGGCCTATATGAAGCTTGTAACGCTTCATCACGAACTCGCCAAGCTTCTCGATGTTGCCGTCGTATTCTTTGGGAACAGTAAGCTTGCTCTCGTTCCAGTCCACTTCCTTTGTGTATCCGTTGGACTCGATAAGCTTCTGGTAATAAGGATAGTTGTACTGCTCTTCGAAGGTAGAGTATTCTTCGAAACCATCAATCAGCAGGCCCTCCCTCTCCAAGTCCGAGAAGCCCAGGGGACCGTGAGCGGTGTCCATACCTCTCTCAACAGCCCAGGTCTCGACAGCCTTGAAAAGAGCGTCGGCAACTTCCTGGTCGTCAATTGAGTCAAAACGGCCGAAACGCACTCTTTTTTCGTTGTTCTTTTCGTTGGCGGCACGCTGGATGATTCCGGATATGCGGCCGGCCATCTTGCCGTCTTTGTAGGCGCTGTAATAGACGGTATCGCAGGTATCGTTGTAGATGTTCTTGCTGCCGAAAATCGCCATCTCATCGGAGTACAGCGGGGGACAGAACCAGTCAACTCCCTTATAGAGCTTAAGGGGGAAGTTGACGAAATCCCTGCGTTCCTTACAGGTCCTGACTTCTCTGATTTCTACCATAGCCTAGCGGTGTTTTGCGTGGAAGCACACACCCAGGCCGTTAGGACCGCAGTGACTTCCGATGGTGGGGTTGACAAGGCTGATGACGATATTGAGGTCGTCGCCGAACTTCTCACGGAGTTTGGCAACAAGTATGTCAACCAGTTCCTGGCAGTCGGCATGGCCAATGGTCACGCGGTGTCCCTTGACATCCTCGCCGAGCTCTTCGACGTATTGGACGAGCCTGTCGATAGCCTTGTTGCGGCCGACTTCCTTGCCGATGGATATCATCTTGCCGTTGTCGTCGACGTAGATTACGGGACGTATGCCGATAAACGAACCCATAGTGGCGGCAAGGCCGCTCACCCTGCCGCTGCGGCGGAAGAACTTAAGGTCGTCGGCAATGAAGTACAGAGGAAACTTAGGCACTTCGACCTTGGCCCACTCAACTATTTCTTCGGCGCTTTTGCCGGCCTTATAAAGGTCACCGATCTCAAGTGCCATATTGAGCGACTGAGCAGAGATGCCAAGGGTATCCACGCTCCAGAATTTGCGCTCGGGATATTTCTCGTTGAGAGTCTTAAGCGCCATGCGCATACTCTCGAAGGTATTGGACAGACCAGATGAAAAATGAACGTACAGAATGTCGTCCCCGGCTGCAAAAACAGGCTCGAAGTAACTGATGTAAACGGCCTCGCTGATGGCGCTGGTCGTAGGAAGTGTACCTGCGCGCAGCATGTTGTAGAAAGTCTTATGGTCAAAGTCGGGCTCTGAAACATAAGGATGATAGAGCTTCCCATCAACTGTATAGGGCATGGAAATGAGCTCGTAGCCGTACTCTTTGGCAATTGCGGGAGTTACATCGCAATCGGTGTCGGTGAATAGTCTTAGCATAAGATGAATATGTAATCATATACGGCTTGACCGCCGTGATTAAAAATAATTTCGGTTGAAGGATATGCAGCGGTAATGGCGCTGCAAAACGCCTGCGACTCTTCTTCCGGAACGTCGGCGCCGGTGAACACGATTACCACATCATGTTCTCCGGCATCCAGGCTGCCAAGGAGATCGAGTGCGGTAGAGAAGCGTTCATCTCCGCTGCTCAGGACCTCGCTGCCGCGGAAGCCGATATAACCGCCCTTGTGTACCTCCATGCCATCCTTTACAGTGTCGCGGCTGGCAGGGGAGACAAGGCCGCAGACTACTCCGGAGGCAATTTCCTCGGCGCACTCGGCGATGGCCTCAGGGTCACCTGCCGAAGTATCAAGAGATGCAATTGCCACGTAACCTGCTCCCAGGTCTTTGGTGGGAACGACCAGCACGTGGGCGCCGGTGTAAATATCGGCCGCCTGCCTGGCAGTCATAACTATGTTTGAATTATTGGGAAAAACAAAAATGTTTCGAGCCTTTACGGCATCAAACGCAGCTATAAAGTCGGCTACCGAGGGGTTCATGGTCTGACCTCCTTCCACCACATAGTCTGCCCCAAGGGTCTTGAAAGCATCCACGAGGCCGCAGCCATTGGCGACGGTGACAATACCGAAGTCTTTGCGCTTTACCTCTTCCTGTTTTGGGGCAAAAGAAGAATTGTGATGCTGGAGCGTCATGTTCTCTATTTTGAGCGTAAGGAACTCGCCCCATTGCTGGCAGCGGTTAAGAATATCTCCGGGTTTCTTGGTGTGGACGTGAACCTTGATGATGCTGCCCTCGCGGAAAAAGACTACAGAGTCGCCTGCGCTCAGGATATAATCTTCAATCTCTTTTTCGTCGAAGCTGTCAAGATTGACTTTGCTGCTCTGGAGGCGGAGCAGGAACTCCGTACAATAGCCGAATTCAAGTTCGGTATTCTCGTCGAATGCCGATAGGTCAACCCTTGTGGCGGAGGGTGCGCCGGCACTCTCATGGCGTCCTTCTTCTATGCCGAGCAAGGCATCCTGGAAGCCGTAGAAAATCTGGAGAAGCCCCGCGCCGCCGCTGTCCACAACTCCTGCTTCCTTGAGCACCTGGAGTTTGTCGGGTGTCTTTTCAAGAGAGTCTTCCATCGCGTGGGTCAGAGCTGAAATATAGTTCTCCATGGAGTCTTTCTTGTATGGAGCGGCACTGTCGGCGCCTTCGCGTACTACGGTAAGAATGGTGCCCTCTACAGGCTTGGAAACGGAACTGTAAGCCTCGGTGACAGCGCTTGCCATAGCAGCGGCAAAGCCTGCCGTATCGGTTTCCTTGAGGCCGGTGAGCCCTTTGGCCAGGCCGGCAAAGATACGGGAAAGGATTACTCCGGAATTACCGCGGGCGCCCATAAGCATGCCCGAGGAAACTGCATTTGCAATCTCGCAAAGGGAAGCGCCGTGAAGGGGTGATGCCTGGGCATAACCAGCTTCAAGAGTCAGACACATATTGTCTCCGGTATCTCCGTCCGGTATAGGAAAAACATTCAGGTCATTAATTGCCTGGCGGTTCTTTCCAAGGCGTGCGCAGCCTTGAGAAAGCATCTTCAGATACAAATCTCCGCCAAGGTTATAGGTTCGTACAATCTCTTTCTGCATAACAAAGTACAAATATACGCAAAATAATCGTATATTTCGGTGTTAAACTATGGACTATGAAAACGCTGCTATTGTTGTTCCTGTGCTTCGCGGGACCCGGTTTTGAGGAGGCGGTTCTTTATCTGTGCGGAGCATCTTGTATGGAAGATCTTGACCAAACTACCCTTGAAGCATACAGGGCCCTCGAACTGCATCCTGTAGAGCTTAACCTCAGCCCCCGCAGCCGCCTGCTTTCGTGCGGGCTGCTGAGCCCTTTTCAAGTCGCCGCATTGATAGACGAGAGGGAGCGTTCGGGCGATATTCTGTCTTATACCGAACTTGCCCTGGTCGACGGGTTCGGGCCTGAATATGCAGAAGCGCTTAAACCTTTTACGCGCCTGAGTTCTTCCGGGCCTCCCGGCAAAAGAAATGCGCATAAACTGCATCATGACCTTATGCTGCGCGCATCGGCCAAGTCGGTGGACAAGCTGCAGTATGCAGCAGGATTCCGCTATAAAGCATCGCTTGGCGAAAGGGCGGAGCTCAACTGGGCTGCGCGAAGCACATACGATGATGTAAGCCCCGGAATCGGCACTCTAAGCGCTACGTACTACGGCCGCAAATATCTTGGGAAAGTGATTCTCGGCCATTTCAACGCACGTCTTGGACAAGGTCTCGCCGTATGGAGCGGATTCTCGCTGCAACCGTGGAGTTCTGTGGCATCATTCAGGCGCAGTCCCACCGGTTTTTCCGCCACCGGATCATATAACCCGGGATATTGCGGCATAGCGGCCGATTTTGATTATAAACGATGGTCGCTTGCAGCGGCTTACTCTTTTGCGGACGGGACGCCTATGGGATATCTTTCTTATACGGGCAAACGCTTTACGGCGGGGCTTAATGCTACCTCTAAAGCAATGTCGGCCGATTTCAGAATAGGTTTGCCCAATGTAGGGCTATATGGAGAGTTATGCTGGAAAGGACGCCCGGAAGGCGTGCTGGGAGCGTTTTGGATCCCTTCTTACGGCATCAAGCTCGGAGCTATGGGTCGCCTGTCCGATGGCCTTGCAGAGGTAGCTGCGGGCGCATCTTCGCGTACCCTGGAAGGTGTCGTCTATTATTCTTCAAAGCAATTCAGACTTATGGGAAAGTGGTCGCCTTCTTTGTCTGCAGGGGCTCTGGTGATCAGTCCTTCGATTAGGGCTGCTGCATGCAAAAAGAAAGACTGGAGGCTTGAAGGCAGGGGAGAGCTGAAACTGGAGGCTTGGAAATGGGTGCTGAAAAGCAGGGTTGACCTGGTTCATACCAAAGACTTGGCATGGCTTTTCTATGCGGAGGCCGGAAGAGAGGCCGAAAAGTTCAAACTGTTCGCCCGCTGGACACTTTTCAGAGTAGACAGTTGGGAGGGCAGGATATATGTTTACGAACGTGACGCACCCGGCAATTTCAATGTGCCGGCTTACTATGGCAAAGGTTGGGCAGCATCGGTATACGGGGTGTGGAAGCCGAGCCGCAGGCATAGCTTCTATTTAAGGGTATCGGATGTTGAATATCCTTGGATGACAGATACTAAAAGCGGTAAACTTGAAGTAAAGCTACAGTATCAGCTCAGCCTTTGATGACATTGATCCGCCGGCCATCCATCTCAATGCTCATAGGGAGTTTCCCCTCTATCTCGCCGTCCAGTTCGAAAATGTCTTCCGACTGTTCGTCAAGAGGTTCGATAAGTAAATGCGAGCAGCGGCCCGAAATAACCAGAGGCGATTCGTTGACGGTACCGTTGAAGAGTTTGGGAATCTGCTTTACGAGAGCATGAAGCGGAGCTTTAGGTACAATCATATAATCAACTATACCATCGTCGATTGTGGCAAGCGGTACCTGGCGCATGCCGGAGCCGCTGTACCTGCCGTTCCCAAGAGCTATCGAGTAGCAGGGGCCTTCAAAAACAATGCTTGAATCGGCAATCACTTTGACCGAAATTGCACTGATATGCGTGATGGTATAGCGCAGCGCATCGAGGTATATCAGCTTGCCGCGCTTACCGCCTTCTTTCTGGAAGTTGACCCGGCTGCAGACGTGAGAGTCAAACCCGGTGCCGCCCACGTTTGCCATATAGCAAACCTTGCCTCCGCCACCGGTGACCTTAACCACGTCCATCACGCCCACAGACTCCTTTTCCACAAGGTCTATTACCTTGTCCAGGTCATTGGGAACATCCAGCGACTTGATCCAGTCGTTACCCGAACCGATGGGCATCACACCCAAGGTAAATTCTTCAGTAGGGGTTCCGGTTTCGTCACAATACCTGGCAATTCCGGCAAACGTTTCGTGCAGGGAGCCGTCTCCGCCGACGGCCAGGATCTTGCGGTAGCCCTCGGAAGCGGCATCGTGTGCAAGAGTTGTGGCATGGCGCTTATGGTCGGTCATGGCCGTAACGAAGGGGATGCCCAGTTTTTGCATTCTTTGCTCGGCGGGCACCCACAGCGACATAGTCTTACCCGAACCTGCGCGGGGATTGACTATTATAAACCATTCAGTTTTAGGCTCAATCATAGTGCAAAAGTAAGAATTATTTCGTATTTTTGCATACTATGGGTAAAGTAATAGCTATTGCCAATCAGAAGGGTGGGGTAGGCAAGACCACCACGGCCATTAATCTGGCCGCGTCGCTCGCCGCCCTGGAGAAGAAGGTACTTATCATAGACGCTGATCCTCAAGCCAATACCACGTCCGGCCTGAATTTCTCTCCGGATGACGACCGTCACCGCAGCCTGTACGAGCTGATGGAAGGGTCGATTTCCGTGGAGGATACCCTTATCCAAACGGAAATGGACGGCCTGCACATGATTCCCTCGCACATCAATCTGGTTGGTATCGAGATAGAAATGATCAACGAGCCGGACCGTGAGTCCGCTCTCAAGAGAGCCATCGCTCCGATACGTAACAATTACGACTACATAATCATCGATTGCTCTCCGTCGCTGGGCCTTATCACGGTCAACACGCTTACTGCCGCAGACTCCGTCATGATTCCTGTCCAGCCCGAGTTTTTCGCCCTCGAGGGCCTTGGGAAGCTGCTGCAGACCATACGCATCATCCAGAACGGGCTCAATCCCGAGCTGACCATAGAGGGCTTCGTAGTGACTATGTTCGACGGCCGCACCAAGGTGCACCAGCAAGTTCTCTCCGAATTGCGCGAACATTTCAAAGACTTGGTATTCAAGACTGTAATCCAACGCAACATACGCCTTAGCGAGGCCCCTTCCCACGGCAAGCCCGTGCTGCTGTACGAGATTTCCTGCACCGGCTCGTCCAATTATCTTAACCTGGCATCCGAGTTGCTGGAGCGCAACGGAGATAAACCCTCAGAAGTATGAGTGTAAAGAACAGAGGCCTGGGCAAGGGCCTGGGAGCACTGATAGGCTCTGCGCCCCGAGTGGAAGAACTGCGCAGGCCGGTAGGCTACATCAATAAGCAGATAGCCGGAGAGAGTCCGGCGTCTGAAAGCGATATCTTCCGCATCCCGGCAGATATGGTGCAGGCCAATCCTTTCCAGCCCCGTATGAGTTTCGACCAGGAATCAATCGAAGAACTTGCCTCCTCCATACGCTCGCTCGGATTGATTCAGCCCATAACCGTCAGGCGTCTCCCCGACGGGCATTACCAGATAATCAGCGGTGAGCGCCGCTACAGGGCCTGCCGCCTAGCTGGAATGACCATGATCCCGGCCTATGTGCGTCCGACGGACGACCAGGGGATGCTGGAAATGGCCATCGTAGAGAATGTTCAGAGAGAGGATCTTGACCCCATCGAGGTCGCAATGAGCTATCAGCGTCTTATAGACGAATGCGGCCTGACCCAGGAACAGATGGCGGACCGGGTTGGTAAAAAACGCGCTACAGTGGCCAATACACTGCGGCTGCTCAAACTTCCTGTAAAGGTTCAGCACGATCTTAAAGTCGGACTCATTTCGACCGGGCATGCCAAGGTTCTGCTTGGCGTCGAAGATCCTGATCTTCAGGAGCAGTTATGCGAGTGTGTTGTGGCCAGGCGCCTGTCGGTGCGCGAATTGGAGGCTCTTGTGCGTGAAGGCGCTGCAACGCCTTCATCAAAGGATAGGGGCCGCAGCGCGGAACCTCTTCCGGAGCAGTACGGACGCCTTCTCTCTTATATGGGACGTTATTTCAGCAAAGATATTTCCGTCAAGCGCTCCGCTACCGGCAAAGGTTCGATGACCGTGCGTTTTGATTCTGATGATGAAATTGAACGGTTCCTCACCGCCCTGGAAGGATTGAAATGATGAAAAAGTTCCTTGTAACATTATTGTTTGTCCTGTTCGCTGCAGGCGCTTCCGCTCAGTTCCGCTCGGAGGCGTTCCAGCAGTCGTACAACGACGACAAGGCCACCAGCAAGGATTCTACCGACGTACTCTTCTCTTTTAAGGACTACTTTGCCGGTCTCTCTCATAAAAACGAAATTAAAATCGGCACCATGTTCGCCGGTTCGTTGTTGTGTATAGGCGGCGAGCAGATTTATAACCGGCAGTACTGGAAGCTTCCCATAGTCTATTCGGCGATTCTTGCGCCTCTCGGTACCGGCATATATCTTAATACCCAGGGCCGTCATGAGGGTGCTAAATACTGCTTCATAGGAGCAGGCTTGGGATATTGGGCTACGCTGATGGACGGCGTAGCAAGTTATAAGAGCGATACTTATCCTCTACCGGGCAGAGCGACTCTCTATTCGCTCCTGCTTCCGGGTTTAGGCCAAGCCTACAACGGAGAATACTGGAAGATTCCCATATACCTCGGCGGAATGGGAGCTGCGTATTATTTTTACAACACCAATAACATCAATTACCAGCGTTACCGCCGCATCTACAAAGAGGCCAGCAATAAAGACGTCCCCTATACGGGGCCTATTACATCGGAGCAGGCACTTTATTACCGCGATGTTTTCAGACGCTACCGCGACTATTCCGTGCTGGCCATCGCCCTTGTGTATCTTCTTCAGGTCATAGACGCCAACGTTTTTTCTTACATGCACGATTTTGAGATCGTTGACGACATGGCGTTTGAAGTCAAACCTGCCGTTATAATGCCCGACACGCAGCTTGCCTTTAATCCGGCTCCGGCATTCGGAGTCAGCGTCGGATTCAGATTCTGAGTATATGCGCCGTCTGCTTATCCTTCTTCTTGTCTGCCTGCTTGCGCCGCCCGCGCCCGCATACGCGCAGCTGTTTCAGCCCGGCAGGAACAAGGCTTTGAAGAAAGAAAACGAGCAGCTCAAACAGCGCCTGGATTCGCTACGCACTCTTGTGGACAGCCTTCGGAATGCTTCAGATGTTGTAATTCCGGTTGTTTCCGAAGACGAGGGGAGCAACGTGCCGTCTGAGGCTCCTGAGCCCATGGATTATACGCCGGAGGTAACCGACAGCCTGCTGGCGCTTTGGTACCGGAGCAATTTCGGACGCCAGGACTCCATGCCGGCCATCGATATGGATTCGGCTCACTTGTCATCGGCGGTAAGCGATTCTGTGATGATGAACAGGCTCTCGGCCCTTAATCCTTATTTCACGCTTCCATTCAACGACGTGGTCAAGAACTACATGATCGTGTATTCGGAGCGCAGGGGAGCCGCCATGAAGCAGGCCATGGGGCTGAGTTCGTACTATTTCCCGATATTCGAAGAGGTATTCTGCAAGTACGGTATTCCGCTGGAGCTCAAGTATCTGGCCGTAGTGGAGTCGATGCTCAAGCCGACGGCCACCTCGCGTGCCGGAGCCAAGGGTATCTGGCAGTTCATGTACAAAACGGCACGCTCGTACGGCCTGACTATCGATTCATATATCGATGAGCGCATGGACGTGGAGAAGTCGACCGACGCAGCGGCTCGTTACCTCAAGAGCCTGTACAATATGCTCGGCGACTGGCCTCTTGCGGTGAGCGCTTATAACTGCGGCGCCGGGAATGTCAACAAGGCCATCAGAAGAGCAGGCGGAAGCCGGGACTTCTGGTCGGTGTATCCATACCTTCCCAAAGAGACCAGAGGCTATCTACCTGCTTTTGTGGGCGTTATGTATGCCTTTGCCTACAGTTCCGACTACGGCCTCGATTCTGCTGCCGTGGGCATGCCGGCGCAGACCGACACTTTCCAGGTTCACCGTAACCTGCATTTCAAACAGATCAGCGAAGTGGTGGGTATACCGTACGATGAACTCCGGTACCTGAACCCTCAGTATTATAACGACATTATTCCGGGCAGCAGCGGGACTCATGCAGTAACCGTTCCCTATAGCTGGAGTGCCGCCTGGCTCGCCGCAGAGCCGGATTCATTGTATTCCCATAACGCCAAGCTTTACTTGTCGGACCAGGTGATGAAAGATATAGCCGAAGGTAAAGCCGCTAAAGAAGGCGGAAATATGCGCACCTGTTATGTGGTTAAAAAAGGCGACACTTTAAGTTACATCGCCCGGCGCTACAGGGTAAGCGTGAGCCAGCTCAAGGCCTGGAACCATTTACGGAGCGACCGCTTGAGCATAGGGCAGAAAATCTACATCCACTGATTATTTGTTAAGCCATCAGGAAATGCGGCCCGAAGCGCTCGAAAGCCGCCCTTTCCAGATTCTCCCTGTCATCGGGGTGAGCGATGGAAATAAGCAGGCGGGCCCTTTCCTGGAGGCTTTTGCCATATAGATTTACAGACCCATACTCGGTAACGATCCAGTGTGCGTCGGCCCTCGGCGTTACAATGCCTCCGCCAGGCTGGATGAGGGGGACAATCTTGCTCCTGCCTTTTTTGGTGCGGGACGCAAATGCGGTAATGCTCTTGCCGCCTTCCGAGAGAGTCGCACCCCGGACGAAATCGAGTTGTCCTCCGGTACCGCTGAACATGCGTGTACCGATGCTGTCGGCGCAAATCTGGCCGGTGAGGTCAACTTCAATGGCGGAATTAATGGCGGTAGCCTTGCGGTTGGACGATATTACACGCACATCGTTGATATATTCAATGTGGCGCATAAGTACGTCCGGATTGTGGTCGATAAAAGAATAAACTTCCTTTGAGCCCAGTAAGAACGAAGCTGCTACCTTGCCGCGGTCGATCTGCTTTTCAGCGCCGTTGATTACACCCTTCTTGATAAGACGCAGGAGACCGTCAGCAAACATCTCGGTATGGAGGCCCAGGTTCCTGTGCCCCTCAAGCTGTGAGGCAAGGGCGTTCGGAAGCGAGCCTATACCCATCTGCAGACAAGCTCCGTCTTCTACCAATTCCGCGCAGTTCTTTCCTATTTGCAGTTCCGTAGGAGTAGGCTCCACAAACTCTGCAGTCACGAGGGGAGAAGCGTCACTGACCAGATAGTCGAAAGCGCTCAGCGGAATCAGTTCTCCATACGAAAATGGGACGTTGGGATTGACCACGCCGATTACCAAATCAGCGCATTCTATAGCAGCAGGCGAGCAATCAACAGAAGTCCCCAGCGAAACGCGCCCTTCGCTATCGGGAAGCGAAACGTTTACGAGGGCAGCGCCAAGCTTTATCGCACCGCTCCTGTACAGGAGGGGAGTCTCGCTCAAGTGTACGGGCAGATAATCGGCATAACCGGCATTGACGTTGGCCCGTACGTTAGGTCCTACGAAGAAACCCTGGTCGAAAAAAATGCCCTCGTAACGGGGTTCGCTGTAAGGCACCGGGCCCTCGGTGTGGAAATGGTGAAAATGGATGTCGCACACATCGCCGGCATCGGCTCTGCGGCATAGCGCCTCGATAAGACAGTGGGGCACACTGGCCACGCTGCTCAGATGCACGTGGCAGTGCGAGGGAATATGGCTCACGGCCTCATCGGCCGATACGAACTTCGTACTCAACATACAAGCAGCAAAAATACTAAAAGGGCTTTATTTGTCCAAATTTAGCTCATATTTGCTTATCAGGCTGCTGATTTCCGGGTCAAGGTTCCCTCTGTGTATGAATGACGGGTCCTGAGAGCAAGAATGAATGTAGTGCTGGACGGCGTTCCTGTCGTCTCCGCGCCTGGCATATATTATGGCCATAAGGTAGTTTACTCTGGCGTTCTTTTCTTGCATATTTAGAATCTCCATCGCTGAATGGTCGCGTTCAAGGGCTACGCAGGCTACAGCGGTATTGTAGTCGCCATACGGCCTCAGTACTTTTAGAGCCTGCTCATAGTCGCGGCTCCGCAGCAATTCGACTCCCCGCATGTAGCATGTGTCCAGTTCGGTAGTATGCAAGGTGTCCTGTTCCATATCCTTCCGGTGAAGGTAAAAGTTGAATTTAACAATTCGCAGCCTGGGATATAGATGTTCCCTGATATACCTGTAGCCCTCTTCGTGAGAAAGAAGCTTTTCACGCAGATCCAGATCGGACCAATCTTCGCAAAGCTGACGGTAGCGCTCTTTTGTGCGGGCTGAAACCGCCGGATCCTGTTCGATCAGGCGGTTGAGCATCAACCAGTTCTCTCCGCCGCTACTCCCCTGGAACTGAATTTCGGGACTTTCGGCGTGCATGGCCTTCCCTCCGTCAAGGCTCAAGAATGCGCCTTGAGCCGCCGCCAGCGAGTCTTTGAGTTCCCTGACATAAGAGGCAAAGTAGCCGGATGCGCTATGGGCACGTTTTTCAGACAGCGCTTCGTTTGCTTTCTGAGCGCCTTCAGGCGAAGCGAAAGCCGCGATGGAAATAGAATCAAGTTCATATACTTCGTTTACCAGAAGGTCGCGCAGATTGCCCTTTATCCTTCCTATTTCTCCTGGATTGTTGCCCAGGGTCTCATCGATGCCAGCCTTGCCCTGCGGGAACTCGATATAGCAGGCTGTATTGGCTTCTACACGGCGGCTGATAATCTTCTGGAGGTACTTTTCGGTGTTGTCGGCCAGGGAAGAAAGCGACGAAATGTAGAATGTCAGAGGCTCGCTGCGCGGTATGGTATAGATGCGCTTGTCTTGCTCGCGTATATCTCCCGACAGTACAATATCCACTTTACGAAGAGCGGGGCGGGTATGGATAGTCTGTATGTAGTTGTACACAAAGTCGCCGTTTGCATTCGTAATCACGGTGTCAAGCCTGATTCCGCCGCTCACTATAGGTGCCTTTACGAATCGTCTGAACATTATGTCTTTACGGCCCGCGCGGTAGCGGTTCCAGCGTTTCCATAGCATGTAGGTATAGTGGTCAACCGCTTGTTTTTCTGTCACTCCATATGCCGATGCGAACTGCTCGTCTGACACATATGTCGTATCGCCGCGAAAGGCATAAACCTGCGGGATGTTGCGCTCAAGGAAGATCTCCAAGGCGCGAAGGTTTATAAACCGCGTGGTATCGGTAATGATGGAGTCGAGGAATTTCTGGTACTGCTGGTATCCCCTGAGCTGGGCCTTGCGGTAGTCACGTCCCGTTATGATGACAGGCTCCAGGCGGAGCGAGTCGCCGAGAACAAACATATCCGGGTCAAGACGCAGCTGCCACTTGCTGTCCTGCATTTCTTTGGGCACGATCACCTGGAATTCGAGGTTTACGCTGCCTCTGCGTTCCGCCACATTGCGGAAGCGTGCCGTGACATAAGAAGCGGTAATACGGTCGGTTGCTACCATCTCTCCGTCCTCGTCGCGTATGGCATTCATTATCAACATTTCCTGCCCTTCGAAGTCAACGACCTGCAGGGTATCGCGGACTTGCTCTCCAAACTTGATTTCCCGCACTTGCTCTTTTGCGGGCAGTACCAGGCGGGCTTGGGCATCGCTTGCTTTAAGCACATCGATTTTGTGCTGGGTACTGCAGGCTGCTGCCGACAACACCGCGGCAAGCAGGCATTTTATGCGCATGCATTTCATGCCGCAAAGGTGCGGCGGGGGAGGCTTATTTCCTACAAATCAAAAAAATCAGCAACGTCTTTTTTACGATTCTTTAAGACTTTGCTGATTCTTTTATTTGTCTGCGCCTCAGGCCTACAGAGCCGAAATGCTTCCGTAACAGGGACGCAGGGCAAGATGGCGGTGTATGCTGAAACCGTTTTTATTCACTCCGTCAATATCGTGATATTTGCCCACATAAATCCTGTCGGAGTTGTGGTCAAGGTCGGAGCACCATACGAAGTCGTGATACCAAAGATACTGCCCGCAAGCAAAGTACCAGGCAAAGAAAGTATAGACACAAAGGATTGCCGAAGGGAAGACTATATCCTTCTTCAGCAGGGCATCAGGCTGCACGGCCCTGCTTTGCTCGAACACGTCTTTCCTGACCAGATACCAGCGCGGCTCAAGAGTGCGGAGCACAAAATCTTCATGGAGATACCAGTCCTGATTGTACAAGCAAGGCTCACTCTTTTCCGGGTCGGTGCCGAAACACTCACGGAAACGCAGGATATTCAGGGGCGCGCCCTCTTTCCCCGCATATCCAAGGATCAGCAGATGGGTGGATGCATTCTCTTTAAGTATCTGTTCGGAAAAGTTCACAGGGGGCACATCCGCCTCGCCGAGGGGCTCCATGCCCATCCGCTCAAGCATCTTGTTGATTTGCTCCCGGCCTAAGAATCTCTCTCCGAACAGGGCCTGCAGTTGCTCGGTATTCATCGCTTGAGGAATGATTCTTTCCATTTTTGGTACTCTATCACCTCATCGGCGCTTGCAAGATGGCCGAGGGCTGAATACTTTTCTATACGTTCAATCTCGGCGCCCAGGCGCTCGAAGCGCATGCCCCAGCCACTGTCCACGAACCAGTTCAGGTTACGCACAGGTGCGTTGAACAGCAGTATGCCGCTTTGAGTGTCCAGAACGACACGGAGAAAAGTCAGGTAAGCCCTGTACTGATGCTCGTGCGATGCAACCAGAGCCAGCTTTTTCCAACCATTATCCAGTGCCATCTTCACCACCTCGACAGCCTGTTCGCGGGTATGCTGCGACTTGGCTTCGTGGATGAGGTCTTTCTCCGGAACTCCTTGGTTAAGGATAAACGGGGCAACCTCTTCGTAGGGGAAACTGCCGTAGTCTTTGTCGATAATATTGCCGCTGAAGACGATACGGTCGACCTGCCCCGTTTTGTAGAGATCTACAGCCTTCTGGAAACGGAAGAAACCGTCGCCTTCAAGGAGTATTGCGGCGTCGGAATGCATCAGGCAGTCGTTGTCGACAATTGCCAGTATTTTTTCTCTGTCTGTTATCATTACAAATCTTCCCAGAAAATAGGATCTCTGGCGGGAATGTCTTTATTGACGGCCTTGCCTATTATGGTCTGCTTGAATTTGGGCGGGATACCAAGCGCCGGGCGCAGAACGTCGATGTCCTCTTCACGGAGAACATCTCCCTTCTTGAGGTCGCGCTTGGCATACAGGCAGCGGCGCTGTACGAATACGGTTTCGCTTTCCTCCTTTACCACTTCCTTGCGGGTGCTGCCCATAGCACGCTCCACCTCGCGTATAGAATCCACCATGAAACGGAATTCGGCGGGCTCCATCGAGTGCGGGTGGTCGGGGCCCTTGTCGTGCTTATTGAGCGTAAAGTGCTTCTCGATAACACGCCCTCCGAGGACTACCGAAGCCAGGGCCACGACGTGACCGGGGGAGTGGTCGGAATAGCCTGTAAGGCAGTCAAACGCAGACTGGTATGTCTTGAGGACATTAACATTGGCGCTATCTATCTTGGACGGATAGTTGGTTATGCACTGCATAAGGACAAGGTCTTTGTTGCCGGTCTTCTCGATGGCGCGGACCGCCTCGTCGATCTCCGACATGGTGGCGTCTCCGGTGGCGAGCATTACCGGAATACCTTTTGAGGCCGTGTATTCCAGCATCTCCAGCCAGGTTATTTCGCCTGAACCGATCTTGATGAAAGGGACCTTGAGATCTACGCAAGCGTCAATTGCTTCCTTGAAGTACGGAGACGTAGAGAAGTCAATGCCGACCTGCTTACAATAATCGGCAATTTCCTGGTGCCATTCAAGGGGGAATTCCACATCTTTGAACACTTCGCTGACGGTCCTTCCCCAAGATCCATGCACTCCGTGGAGTGTCATCTTGGAAAAGCCTCCTTCGGAAACTATGCTCTCGGCCTTGAATGTCTGGAATTTGGCACAATCGGCACCGGCTTCCTTGGCCGCATCTATCAGACGCTTGGCCTTATCGAGGCTGCCGTCAAAATTGCCGCCGATCTCCGCGATAAAATATGTAGGGTAGTCCGGACCTATCATCCGGTCGCCTATCTTGATGTTTTTGTTGAACTTAAGCATATCGGTAATTAGTTTAGACGTTTAAAGCCCGACTGGCATACGGGACCTTTGAGGGCCTTGGAAATATCCCGGCCGTCCTCGAAATCTCGGATATCTGCAAATACCTTGTCGAGTTCTTCGAAATACCGGTCGATTATATCTGGCGTATGGGCTATGCAGGTGTACATGCTGTTGCCGGCAAGAAAACCTTTTTCGAGCATCTGCTGCGTAATATAAGTCTTGTAGGCAAGATGGTTGGGGCTCTTGAAAGAATAGCCGGCCAGAGCCGGAATGCCCCATTGTTCTATCTCCAGGCCATACTTGTCGGCAAGGGCCTGCCAACGGCGCTTGTTCTCAAGTCCAAGGCGGGTAATGGTCTCCCAGGAGCGTATTCTCTCCATCTCTGCAAGAGTGGCCAGCGCCGCAGTCGGCCCGATACGCTCGGTCCAGAAGGTACTGCTGATCCAGGAGCCCTGCGCGGCGTCCATTATGTCGCCGCGGCCAACTACCGCACTCAAAGCATAACCGTTGCCTATGGTCTTACTGAATACGGCCATATCGGGTTCAACGCCATATTTCAGGAAGAGGCCGCCGAAAGCCTCGCGGAAACCGCTGGTGCACTCATCGAAAATGAGCACCAGGCCCCGGTCGGTAGCAAGCTTGCGCACTTTCTGAAGGAAATTGTCCTGAGGGCCGAAATTGCGGCAAACTTCCATCTTGATGATGCCCAGATCGGGATTGGTATCTACAATCTCGAGCAGCTCCTCGAAATTGTTGTAATGGAAGGGGATGGCCGATCCCCTGAGACCGCGCGGAACGCCTCCGGTGGGTATGCCGGGAAGCAGGTGCCCCGCCAGGGCATCGCTCTGGCCGAGGTTCACCGACACATACCAGTCGTGCCAGCCATGATAACCGCAAATCGCAACTTTATCTTTGCCGGTAAAGGCCCTGGCGATACGGACGCAAACCGAGTTGGCCTCACCGCCTCCGCGGGTGTAACGCACGCCGCCCGCCCACGGATTCATCTGCAAAAGCTTTTCTGCTAGATACACTTCCTCGGGGCAGTTCAGCGTGGTCATATTGCCGTCGCGCACTACACGCATCACTGCCTCGTCAACGGCAGGATTGGCATAGCCGAGGGTGTTGGTGCCGATACCCATCATCGAGCAGTCTATATACTCTTTGCCGTCAAGGTCCCAGACCCTGCAGCCTTTCGATTTGCTAAAATATGAAGGCCAGTTCTCGGGCAGCAGCTGCTCGGGCCTCTTTGAGAGGAGCATTGTGCCGCCAGGAATCATCTTCTTTGCCTTCTTGTATAATTCTTGTCCTTTTCCCATTATTTGATAAGTTTATCGTTGGCCAGAGACTTGGCATAACCCTCATTGCGCATAATGGATGAATTGATGTCCCTGACATCGGGATTGGCATCCAAATATGCAATGTAATCAGAGCAATGCTTATCTATTCCAACGTTTTCTATAAGTGTCTTGATGAGTTCGAAGTCGCGCGGTTCGTCGATGGTCATGCGAAGCTCCGAGCGGTCGACGGCAGCCCGGACATTGAAAGAACTGAACAGGCTGCCTCCCATAACGCTCGAATTCTTTTTGATGTATGGAGTCACATGCTCATGCTCGCTCTGGAGCCGTGCTTCCTCCCAAGCCCTCTGCAGAGCCGAGAATTTAAAGACCTCGGTATCCATTCCGTCGGGATAAGTCGGTATGAGCGTGTTGGATACGTAATCGTATCCGCCTTCGATGCAGGTCTTGATTACCAGGTCGATGATCTCCGGATCGATGAGGGGGCAGTCCGAAGTCAGGCGCACCACATAGTCGGGCTTCTGGGGCAGGGCGGTTTGATAGAAGCGGTCAAGAACATCGTCAACCGAACCTTTGTGATATCCCACGCCGAGTTTATCCGCAATAGCCGTAATATAAACCGCGCCCTCTTCAGGCGTGGTGGCCACTTTCAGTTCACTTATCAATTTCGACTGAAGTATCCTGCGAAGATGGATCTCCAGCAGGGGCATACCTCCTGCTTCTTTGAGTATTTTGGCGGGTAAGCGGGTCGATCCGTACCTCGCCTGGGTTATTGCCAGTACTTTCATTGCTCGGCCGGTGTTTCTTCCGGAAGGACGAACGGTTTGAGCCCCTTGGCAGCATCGGCGGCACTAATGCGCGCTCCACCGTTGTCAAGATCGATAAGGACGTACCTGTCGTTGCCCATGCCAAGCTCCTTCATGTAGCTGAGCTGGCGCAGTCCGTGGCGGCTTTCGATACGCTCGACAAGGGCGTGGTGCTCTTCCTCTTTCATAGCGTACACTATGTCGATGCAGGCCTGGTCGATGGCGAGGATGTCGGTAGAAGAAAGGATGCCCACGTTGGGAGTAACGACGGGCTCGGCGGCCAGACCCTCACAGTCGCAGGAGACAGACATATTGCGCATTACGTTAACATAGCTGACGTGCTCGCCGAAATGGTCGATGGTGGCCTTGGTCGATTCGGTCATCCTCTCCATGAATTCTTCCTGGGCGATATCCCACTGGTTTGGCTGCCCCGGCGTAGTGTGTATCCATGCTTTGCCCAGATGCCCGTCGGCGCAGCCGATGCCTATGTTTTTGTTGCTTCCGCCGAAACCTCCCTGGGTGTGGCCCTTGAAGTGGGTGAGCGCCACCATGGAGTCATAATTCAGGAGGTGGGAGCCAACCGACATCTGCTTGAACCATTTACCGCCTTTAACGGGCAGGCATTCATTGCCCTCTTCGTCCATGATGTCAACGGGACAGAACGTCCAGCCGTTAACTTCAATGGTCTTACGGTGAAGCGCGGTGGTGGAACGGTCACCCTCGTAATAGGTATTCGTCTCGATGATGGTGGCATCGGGCAGGTCTTTCTCGAAAAGTGCCTTAACCCATGAGCTGGGGATGATATTGGGGCCGTTCTGCTCGCCTGTATGCAGCTTTACACCAACCTTTCCGGTGATGTTGCCGTTTACTTTTTCATACGCCTTGATAAGGCCTTCGGGGGAGAGGTCGCGGGTGAAGTAAACCACGGACTCAGCGCCCGTCCGCTGCTCATAAGGAACGTATTTGTCACCATCCTTTCCCGGAACGGGAGTTTTATCTTTGCCCCTCCGGGCGTAAATGATTGCGGCAGCAACAGCTATGCATGCCACGGCTATCCAAACTAAATTCATAGGCCTGATGTTCATATTTACAAAGGTAATGATTTATTTTGTATTTTTGCTTCAGAGTTAAGTATATGAAAACGCATCTGATAATAGCTTTGGCGGCCCTTCTGCTATGCTCGGGACTGGCCGCTCAGACTCCGGCATCTGATGACCCGGACCAGCAATATGCAACCCAATTGCTCAAAAAAGGAGACAAGGCTCCACAGATCAGGCTCAATGATATTGACGGGAAGCCATTTTCGCTTAAGTCACTCAAGGGCCGTCGCGTAGTACTTGTGTTCTGGGCATCTTGGTGTCCGGATTGCAGGGCGGAAGTGCCTGAACTTAAAGCGATGTACGAGGCTGCAGATCCTTCTGAAGTGGCTTTTGTGTCGGTGTCGTTCGACCGTGAATTTGAAAAGTTTAAAGCTTATGTTGCCGATAACGCACTCCCGGGAATCCAGCTTTTCGATCCCTCGGGCAAAAAAGATTCAGCCGTTGGAAGAGACTATCATGTTAAGTGGATCCCGTCCCTCTATCTAATTGATGCTAAAGGGAAAGTGGAATTCGGTACCGTTGTTGCTTCGAAAATAGCCAACGCCCTTTGATCAGATATGGCATGACACAAAGCGGGCGGGGATCTTGCGATTCCCGCCCGCTGCAATTATCGGTTCGGCAGCAAATTACTTCGTGATGACCTTTGCCATCTCGAGAACCTTGTTGCTGTAACCCCACTCGTTGTCGTACCAGGCGCAAACTTTGACGAAGGTAGGATCGAGCTGGATACCGGCCTTCTCATCGAAGATGGAAGTGCGGGGATCGTTGCGGAAGTCGGTAGCTACGACGGCGTCGGCGGTGTAGCCGAGAACTCCCTTGAGCTCGCCCTCGGAGGCGGCCTTCATGGCAGCGCAGATCTCCTCATAGGAAGCGGGCTTTGCAAGCTCGACGGTCAGGTCGACGAAGCTAACGTCGGAAGTGGGAACGCGGAGGCTCATACCGGTAAGCTTACCGTTGAGCTCGGGGAGAACCTTACCCACTGCCTTGGCGGCGCCGGTGGAAGAGGGGATGATGTTCTCGAGGATGCCGCGGCCGCCTCTCCAGTCCTTCTTGGAAGGACCGTCAACGGTCTTCTGGGTTGCGGTTGCAGCGTGAACGGTGGTCATGAGGCCACGGACAACGCCGAAGTTGTCGTTGAGAACCTTGGTTATAGGCGCAAGGCAGTTGGTGGTGCAGGAAGCGTTGGAAATGATGTCCTGTCCGGAGTAGGTCTCATGGTTCACACCATAGACGAACATAGGAGTGCTGTCCTTGGAAGGGGCGGACATGATGACCTTCTTGGCGCCGGCCTCGATGTGCTTGCGGGCCTTGTCGTCGGTAAGGAAGAGACCGGTGGACTCGACCACGACCTCGGCACCTACCTCGTCCCACTTAAGGTTGGCGGGATCCATTTCTGCGGTGAGGCGGATTTTCTTGCCGCCGACGAGCAGATAGTTACCCTCGACTGCCACATCACCCTTGAAAGCACCATGAACTGAATCGTACTTGAGCATGTAGGCCAGGTAGTCGGGATCGAGAAGATCGTTGATACCTACGATTTCGATGTCATTGGGGAAATTTTCAACTGCTGCACGGAATACCATACGGCCGATACGGCCAAATCCGTTAATACCAAGTTTTACCATTTTTGTGTTTATAAAAGTTAAACAATAATATTTCCTTGAAAGGCGGCGCAAATTTATCAAAAATTTACTTAAAATCAATTATATTTGCAAAAAAAAGATGCGAATTCTTGTCTCGAACGATGATGGTTACCAGGCACGCGGCATACGGAGTCTGGTAGAGGCTCTCCGGCAGTTCGGCGAGTTGACTATTGTAGCACCCAAATCGGCCCAGAGCGGCATGTCCATGGCCGTTTCGATGGGCTTTAAGCCAATAGCCGTAAAGCACTTGTACGATTTGCCCGGAGAGGACTGGTGGTACCTTGACGGAACCCCTGCCAGCTGCATAAAGTTCGGAATAGACAACATTTTCTGGCCCGCCAAGCCCGACCTGGTCGTGACCGGCATCAACCACGGGAACAACGCCGCCACGGCTACCCTTTATTCAGGAACAATTGGTGCCGCCATGGAAGGCGCGCTCAACGGAATACCCGCCATCGGTGTCAGTCTCGACACTTTCGACGAAGACGCCGATTTTTCGGCCGTGGAAGCCCTGCTCCCGGGCCTTTTAAAGAAGCTCCTTCCGGCTTTCAACACCCGCAAAGGCTCTTTTTATAACATCAATTTCCCGTATCTGCCTAAGGACCAGATCAAAGGCGTCCGCCCTTCAAGGGTAGGGTACGCACACTGGGAGAAGGAGTATCTGCGTTACAATTCTGAGTTTCTCGCTTCTCGCGGGCATCAGCAGTCATTTGCCGCCAGGGCATATGCCGACACCAAGCTTCCCGACGAGGAACTGTACGTCATGGCCGGTGAATTTGTGAGCGAAAGCGACAATGCACCGGACGCTGACCACATACTTATGTCCCAAGGATACATTACCGTCACTCCACAGAACATATATAACACCGATTTCGACGAGCTCAAGCGTCTATGCGATATTATCTGATAGCGGGGGAAGCCTCGGGAGACCTCCACGGAGGGAATTTGATCAAGGGCCTTAAAACTGTGGACCCTTGCGCCGAATTCCGTTTCTGGGGAGGGGATATGATGGCTTCTGCAAGCCTTGCCTCTCCCGTGGTCCACTATCGTGATTGCGCAGTGATGGGCATTACGGATGTCCTGCACAAAGCTCCTGACCTGCTTGGCAACCTGAAGAAGTGCAAACAGGACATTGTCCGATGGAAGCCCGACGCAGTAATACTCATCGATTATCCGGGCTTCAATTTGAAAATCGCACAATTCTGCCACGACGAAGGATTCAAGGTTTTCTATTACATAGCTCCCAAGACCTGGGCTTCTCGTGAAGGCCGGAACGCCAAACTGAAGGCTTATGTGGATAAGCTCTACCTTATTTTCCCCTTCGAGGTTCCATATTTCACCGGGAAAGGCATCCCGTTCGAGTATGTAGGCAATCCGCTAGTTGAAGAGATTGATTCCCATAACTGGTCCTGCCCCTCTGAAGAGCCTTACATAGCCGTCCTTCCCGGTTCCAGGAAAGGGGAGATATCCCGTATGATGCCGGTATGCATGGAAGCTGCCGACGAGCTCGGCATGAATGTGCTGATAGCGGGAGCCCCGTCAATGACAGAGCAAGATTATGCTCCTTTCATCGGCTCGCGCAGCAATGTAAAAGTGCTGTTCCAACGCACTTACGACATTATTAAATATGCCCGCGCCGCCGTTGTCAATTCCGGCACAGCGTCGCTGGAAGCAGCACTGATAGGCACTCCCCAGGTGGTGTGCTGGAGCGCCAGCAGCTTGACCTGGTTCGTGGGCAAATACGTCCTTCAGGTACTGGAGCATGTCAAATATATCTCCCTTGCCAACCTTTGTCTCGACAAGCCGATATTTAAGGAATTGATTCAAAACGGGTTCAATGCCCCGGCCCTTGCCGCCGAGGTCCGATATTTGCTAGAAGACCAAGGGCGGCGCTCAGCCATGCAGGAAGATTACTCCCGTTTGCGCGAGATGCTGGGGGGCGGAGGAGCCTCGCTTAAGGCAGCACGTTCAATGATTGAAGAAATCAAACCATAAAGCATATGAAAAGATTTTTTGTCATTTTAGCAACAACGCTTTCGCTTTGCAGTTGTTCTGTTCTCGGCGGTATCAACTGGAACGCCGAGGGCCTGGTAAGTGCGGCCGGCAAGGCTGCCACCGCTGCAAGCATCAGCGACGATATGGTGGTTGAATTGAGCCGCCAGACCATTGCACAAATGGATGCGCAGAGCGTCATCGACCACGGCGCATATGAACAGCGCCTCTCCCGCGTACTGTCGGGGTTGAAAGACCTGGACGGTCTCCCTCTGAATTTCAAGGTTTACAAAACCAAAGAAATCAATGCATTCGCGTGCGGTGACGGTTCTATCCGCGTTTATTCGGGCCTGATGGACGTAATGGACGACGATGAGCTTACCGCCATCATCGGCCATGAGCTCGGCCACGTGCGCCACAAAGACACCAAGCGCGCCATCAAGAACGCTTATGTCGCCTCGGCGGCACGCGACATTCTTGCATCGGCAGGCTCCTACGGCGCCATGGCATCAGCCCTTCTTGGCGATATGGGCGAAGCCCTTGTGAGCGCCCAGTTCTCCCAGGCCCAGGAATACAAGGCCGACGAGCACGGCTGCCAGTTCGCTATCGACAGGGGTAAGAATCCGTACAGTATGTACAACGCCCTCGAGAAACTCATGCAACTCTCCGACGGAGGCAACGGTTCAGTAATTGCGCACATGTTCGCCGATCATCCCAAGACCGAAAAGCGTATGGAGCGCATGAAAAAGATGGCAGACAATTACACCGCTTCTAAGAATTAGCTGCGCTGCTATACAGAAAAACGGCATCGATTTGTAATGAACCGATGCCGTTTTATTTTACCCGGAATTGCTAAATCTTGAATACGGCGTAAACCAGATTCTTGACGATGTAGCAGGTCAGGCTCAGAAGTATTATAACCGACCAGTTGAGAGAGCAGAATACACAAACGAGAGCGGCAGCCAGCACTATAAAGGCAAAAGCCAGGCGCTTGGACTTAAGCGCGGCGCCGTCTTCTTTGTGGAACTTGAATGAGAACATGGGCACTTCGCTCAGGAGCAAAGCGCTCAGGCAGACACTCAACAGGGGAATAAACACCGGTCCGGAGCACCAGGTTGACAGGAAGCAGGCAGGATCCGCGGCCACATAGTAGCAAAGAGAGCCGATCAGAAGTGCCGCGGCCGGAGTAGGCAGCCCCAGAAAAGAGGCGCTCTGCCTTTCGTCCACATTGAACTTGGCCAGGCGCAGCCCGCTGGCAACGGTCACAATCAGAGGAATCCAGCAAATCCAGCTTTCACCGAACATACAGGTACAGGAAAGCTTATAAAGCATAATGGAGGGCAAAACGCCGAAAGTGACCAGGTCGGAGAGGGAGTCCAGCTCCTTGCCCATATCGGAGTAAGCGTCGAGAGCCCTTGCTGCAAAGCCGTCAAAAAAATCAGCGGCAGCGCCTCCCAGCATTAGCAGGAATGCAATGTCGGGACGGCCCTTAAAAGCGAAAACCACCCCGATGATCCCGCAAAGGAGGTTCATCGAGGTGATGCAGTCTGGAATGAATTTCTTCATTATGAATTACTTAATGCCAAGTTTGGCCTTAATGTCGCGGGGGATAGCATCTTTGTGGACCATGATGTCAAGGCTCTGGCCTTTAACGAACAGTTCACTGGCATACCAAATACCTTTGTATTTTCCGGTCTCGCCCCAGGAATTCTTGACCATATAGTATTTCTTTCCCCACTGATCTTTGGCAATACCGTAAATCTGCATTCCATGATCATCGGTCATGGTCTTATTGTCAAAGTCGATCTGGCGGCTCTCCTGAGTCGCTTCTTTTTCGTTCACGGAAACGGGTGCGGGCTTGCCTTCTTCTTTGCCAACCCAGTGCTCCTGGTCGGAACCGGCTGTCGAGGGTGCATTAGGATCGATATTGATGGCAAGGCCGTCACGGGTGAAGCCGGGATGGCTCACGTCGGCGCCCCAGGCTACGGTATAACCGTTATTGATGGCATTGTCAAGGATAGTCATGAACTCATCGACAGGAACATTCCAGGCCTGGTCCCAGCGCCAGTTGTCGCTGACCTCGATGGCAAACTTGGTGTAGAAGGGATGATGTGTGAAACTGGTGACGGTCACATAGTCGGCGGGGTTGATCTTGAGAGCGTCGCGGTAGCTTGCCGGGGTGAACTCCTTGCCGTCTACGACGAACTTCTCGGGAATCTTGCCAAGATACTCGTCAAGGACGGCCTGGATTGCCCTTTTCCAAGCAGTGCTGAGGGTCCTGTTGGGATTCTTGACCACTGCGTCAACCATTGCGTGCAGGATGGCATCCATCTCTCCGGTGACAGGAAGGGAAGTGCCGTAATTCAGGCCAGGCATAGCCTCATTGGGCACAATGCCGTAGTCGCGTATAACGTCAAGCACATCGTCGGCCTCAGAGCCGATGGCGAAGTTGAGCTTACCGTCCAGACGGACATACTTTTCGGCCCTTTCCATGTAGGAGTGGCTGACCACAAAGAACTCGGAAAAGTCGGGGTACTTGAGAGTATCGGAAATCTTGCCCAGACGAATAGCCTCGGACTCAAAAAATCCAATTGCCGAATAAGCCCAGCAAGTCCCGCTGCGATACTGGTTCTTGATAGACGTTATAGGATTCGCCTTAACAGTAGTAAACTGATAATCAGGCAGTTTGGGTGCGACTCTAGGCTGAGCCCAAAGAGACGCGGCGCCCAAAGAGAGCGCGAGGATAATCAATAACTTCTTCATCTTTCAGTTGTCTAATGCTTACAAATATAATGAAAAAAGGAAAAAAGTGGCTATCTTGTGCTGTTTTTTGGAACAGCTTGTATTCATGCGAAAACTGATATTTATAACGCTTTTCCTTCCTTTGTGCTTGTCTTGCGTGCATAACAAGCAATCGGAAGAACGCATCACCAAGACATTCAAGGCCACCGGAGAATCCAACTCCGGGACAAAAACTTCTCTCTCCGGCAATCAGGTTCTGTGGAGCGAAGGGGACTGCATAAGCATCTTCAACGCCGCTTGTCCCGCGGGCGAAGAATACTCCATTGCTCCCGGAGACTCAGGCAAGGGAGAAGCCTCTTTCACAGGTACCGACATCGGCGCCGGCCCCTGGTACTCACTTTATCCCCATTCGCTGTCGGGGTCTTTCGGTGAAGGAGCCATATCTTTCACCCTTCCCGGCACTCAGATTTACAGCGACGGAGGTTTCGGCTCGGGAGCCAACCCCATGGTGGCAGTGAGCCGGAACAGCAATCTTTCTTTCAAGAATCTTTGCGGCCTGCTGCTTGTCCCCCTCAAAGGCAGCGGTACCGTCAAGTCGATTACCATCACCACGGCCGCTCAGGAAGCTTTGTGGGGCTCGGCCAAAGTGAGCATGGACTATGCAGACGCTCCCGGTCTCGAAATGACTCAAGCTCCCGACGAGGAGCATAAGAGCATAACCCTCGACTGCGGCGAAGGCATCACCCTTGGCGAAGAAGCGGTAAACTGTTACTTTGTCATTCCTCCCGGATCTTTGTCAGAAGGTTTCAGTATCACCGTGTCCGACTTGTCCGGGCACCAGATATCCACCCGGACAACCGCTTCCATAAACATTCTCAGGTCCACCCTCAAGCATATGGCCGCTCTTTCCTGCCCGCTGTCAGGTTCAAAGCTGCTTGCTTGTACAGAGTGGGGAGTTTATGATCTGTCCGGGGCAGAAGCAAAGGCCGTAAGGGTCTTTGACAAAGATGACCAGGCAGCACTTCGCAGCGGCATTGAAATGCAGTTCCGCATCCAGAGTCTGGTCAACGCAAATGCCCTGACCATAAGTTTTCCCTCATCCATGACTGAAGGGGAGACGTACAATCTTGTCCTCCAGTCGGTCGGTGACACAGGGCTGAACGACGCCACCGTAAGCGCCGTACTGCTTAAACGCGAGAATGGCAAATGCTGGTTGGAAGATATAACTTACAGTGTTGGATACATAATCGCCGACGAACTATGAAAAAGCTGTTTCTGATATTATTTGCCATAGGAGCTGTAAGTGTAAACGCTCTATCCTCTCCGGTCAGTCCTTCACAGGCCAAAGAGACTGCCGCCAGGTTTTTCGGCGCCAGCTCTTCCTCGCCCCGTATGATAGTGGGCGGACGCTCCGTCTTGTCCACTACTTATGTATCCGACCCTGCTTACTATATTTTCAATAACGATGGCGGAGGATTCGTCATCGTGGCGGGCGACGACTGCCTGGAGCCCATTCTGGGATACTCACTGAAAGGCGCAATAGATGAATCTTCTATGCCGGAGAACATGCTGTTCTGGCTTGACGGCATCCGGCGCTCGGTCCAGTTCTTACGACGGCACAATGTGCCCGCTCTTACCGGGCGTGATAAGAGGATGTCCGCTCCCGCGACAAAGGCGAGCGGAACGGAAGGAGTATTGCTCACTCTTCCGGAGTGGAGCCAGGAGAATCCGTACAACTGGTATTGTCCTACGATCGCCCCGTACGAAAGCGAGAAATCGCTCACCGGTTGCGTGGCCACGGCCATCAGCATGGTCATGAGGTATCACCAGTGGCCGCCCTGCGGCAACGGAACCCTTCCCGACTATGTCATGGATTTCTATCCGGATCCCAGCAGCTACAAAACTATAGACATCCCCATGCCAGGCCATGCGCTTGGCCATGAATACCAATGGAGCATCATGCCCATGAATGATTTCTACAGCGAATTGCCTGTCACTCCTTCCGCCGGGAAGAAACAAGTTGCTTGGCTGATGTACGACTGCGGTATCATGATGGAAGCGAGCTACAGCGCCGAAGGTACCGGAGCCTATTCCTACCTCATTCCTACCCGTCTGGCAAAGTACATGTATTACAAGTCATCGGCAAAGTATGTAACCAAGAGCTCATACAGCACCGAGGAATGGGTCGAGCTCCTCAAAGACCAGATAGACAAGGGCCTTCCCGTGATTTACGGTGCCGACTGCAATGAGGGAGGGCACCAGTTCGTGGTTCACGGATACGATGCGGACGGCAACCTTTATGTAAACTGGGGCTGGGGCGGAGACTGCAACGGATACTTTGACATCGATTATTTCTATCCATACAAAGACGTAGACCTTAAGGAATACGGCTATACCGACCAGGAAATTGCCGAAATCGAAAGCGATAATCTTTTCGATTCAAACCACGACGCGATCATCGACCTGGAGCCCGATACGAGCGCTACCCCTGTTCCCGTAGAGATGGACGAGCCCGTGCCGATAGTTACCGAAAGTGACACACCCACCAGCATTTACCTGAAGGCCGGCCGCCATAAAGGACACGATTACTATGGTCTCAGCGTTTCGTCCGGCACTCTCGCAAGAGGCGCCGAGTTCAAAATGAACGCCGGACTCATTTATAATCCTACGTCGAGCCGTTACAACGGCTACTTCCGCTTTGTCCAGACGAATTACAAAGGCGAGACCGTTGGCCCCATCAGCATCAGTGACCAGTCGGCTTACATTAAAGCCAACGATTATTATTACCTCTACGATATAGATTGCGTGGCAAGCTACGACTGGGTACTTGGAGACAAGATTCAGTTCTTCTCTTCAAAAAGCCGTGCCGGCGGCAACTACACGCTGGTCGAATGGGTAAACGACGGGGAAACCATAGGCGAGATTCCGCTGATTCCCATGTACTTCATACACCCCGACAAAGAACGTACGCTTATCAACAGCAACGAGGTTTATGAGTCGGTAGAGTGGTTCTCCGACGCTTCAGGGGACAAGGCCACGATAAGGTATCCCGACGGCAGCGTCGAGACCGTTTTCAAGCCTGCCGCGGAATAATTACTGCTGCAACTGAATCTCGATGGTGGAGTCGTCGACTCCGCCGGCCTTGACTTGTTCCTTTACCTGTGAGGTAATCTCGGCAATACGTGCCGGATCGTCTATAACGAGCCTGGCGGTAAGAGCCGTTTCGGTGGTGCTGACGGGCCAGATGTGAAGATCCTTAACCTCTGCCACACCCTTGACTGAGGATATGGAATCCTTGATCTTGACGGCATCAATCCTTTCGGGAACAGCGTCTATGCTCATCTTGAAACTCTCTATGAGCACGCCAAGGATATTGGCCAATACGAATCCTGCGATGCACAGGCTAACGATAGGGTCAAGCAATACGAAGCCGGTCCACTTTATAATAAATCCGGCAATCACGACGCCGATCGACAGCAGGCAGTCGGTGAGCATGTGAATGAACGCTCCACGGGTGTTGACGTCGTGCCTGCGCTTGTATGAAAGGAGAGTTACGGAAATGGCGTTGATTACTATACCCACGGCCGCGGTGATGCTGATAGCCGTGCCGTCCGGAGTAAGAGAGGAGGGGTCAAGCATTTTTTCGATGCTCTCATAGATGATGGAGCCCGCTATGATCACCACGAAGACGGCGTTAAGCAGCGAAATAAGCACCGTAAGCTTACGGAAACCGAAGGTAAAGTTCTTGCCGGGGCGGCTTGACGCAAGTATAAAAGCAAAGAGCGTCAGGCACAGCGAAAAAACGTCCACCAGCTTATGACCTGCATCCGAAACGAGGGAAAGCGAGTCGGAATGGAAGCCCATCCAGGCCTCGAAAGCGACAAACAGCGCGTTGAGGATGATGGCGCAGATATAAATCTTCTTCAAATCTCCGGTGATAGATTGGAGATGGTGATGATGGTGATTATGTTCGTGTCCCATAAGAAAACAAATCAAAGTGTGCAAAGATATGGATTTTTTGTATTTTTGTATTCTTAAAAAGAATCTTTATGAGCAGAACCCTTAGCGCCTGCCTTCTCGCGCTGCTTGTTGCAGTCTCCTGCACGGGGCCGGTACAGAATGGCAGGGAAACTATTCCTCTGGTTAATAGCATAGCCGGGAACGCCGGCTCTCCTGAGCATATCATGCTGTCATCTTTCGCCAAGATTCCTTCGTCCGGCAGCATTTTCGTCGCAGGCTCTCCCCAGTTATGCTCTCTGATCGGAGACAGTTTTCAAGACTGTGACGATTTTGACAACGTCCGCGCGCGCCTGTTCAGCGACGGCCTGAAAGATTTTTCCGGCGAGACTGTCGCCCTTGCCTCCGACGAGGCTTTCGCTCCATACGGAGACTATGTAACCTCAGAGGGCAGCGCCGCCATGAGGGAAGTGACTGTCCGCACCGCCCTTGCCGCGCTGAGAGAAAAATGCAATATCAGCATTTACGACATTGAAGGCAACAAGTCCAAGACTCCCGCCAAAATCATTATTCTTGCCGACCCCTGGATGCTTCTCTGCGGCAAGTTCGACGTTGATACTCTCTTTTCCCTTACTTCCTGTAAAGTGCCTGTGGTTTCACCGCTGGAACTGCTTATGGAATCGGCTCTCGCCGGGGAGAAGAAATATTTTAACATAGGGCTGATGTGTGACTCCCTTTACATAGGAACGGGTGTCTACAAGTCGGTGTTCGAGGAGAAGGTTGCCGAGCACTCAATAATGGGCACAGGTTATTTTGAAGCGGCCACTTCCGGATCCGAAGGCCATATCCTTGCCGAATTCCTCGACAAGTACATGGCGTCTGGGAATCCTGCTCCTCTTGATGTGCTGCTGGTGGACGACTGGAGCGTAAACAAGCAGGCTCTTATGGCCGAGCTCTCGGATATCCGCGATTTCAAGAAAGAAGAATCGATGCGCTACGGCAAAATGATTTCGCCCGGTTTTACCATCTTCTGCAGTTCCGAACTTACTATGCATGAGTGCTACCTGACCATGAGGAAGCTCAGCCTCTTCACGCACAGGATCGCATTGCCCGAACTGAAGTTTTACACAATCAAGCCTTTACCCGGAGGAAAAACCCAAGAGTTTCTGTTGATTCCTAGCGAGAATGTTTAAAATCACCGTAGAGCAGGGAGAGATCGAGCAGATGCCGCTGGGCAGCTTTCCCGGAGAGATTAGAGTAATAGATAAGCCAGGGCTCGACTACGAACGGGCCATACTATACCTTAGGAGACAGAAAGTTCTGGGCTTCGATACCGAAAGCCGCCCTACCTTTTCGCCCGGAGAGCACGGCCACGGAGTGGCTCTCCTGCAATTGTCCGGGCCGCAGAAAGCGTTTCTTTTCAGGGTTCAGATGCTTGGAATGCGAAGGTCGCTTTGCAATATTCTCTCTAACAGCAAGATCGTTAAAGTCGGCGCGGCTTCGCTTGACGATGTGCGCGGACTCCAGCGCATCCATAAGTTCCAGGCCGCAGGGTTTGTGGACCTGCAGAAGATCGCCTGGGAGTGGGGCATCAGGGACAAGAGCGTAAAGAAGCTTGCCGCCAATATACTGGGCTGCCGCATATCCAAGGCACAGCAGCTGTCCAACTGGGAAGCTCCTGTGCTGAGTCCTTCCCAGTGCCGCTATGCAGCCACCGATGCCTGGGTCTGCAGGGAGATGTACCTGAAGCTCCTTGAGAGCGAAAAGCATCCGCTTACACCCGAAGAAATGATGCCTCCTCAGGAAAGGCTGGCTCACGAGCAAGCCGTAGCCCGTAAAGAGGCCAACATAGCTGCCGAAAAGGCCCGGGCCAATACGTCCAAGCGCCGCAAATCTCGCCGGAAGAAAAAGAAGACCAATGATAAAAGTAATACTGAAGAAGGGCAGGGATGAGTCTCTGCGCCGCTTTCACCCTTGGGTGTTTTCCGGGGCGATTGCACAGATTCAGGGTTCCCCGCGCGAGGGTGACATAGTTGCCGTACACAGCGCAGAGGGGGAGTTCCTTGCATCGGGGCATTACCAGATCGGATCCATTGCGGTAAGGGTGCTGAGCTTCTCCGGCGACCCGTTGTCTCCCGTTTTTTGGAAAATCGCTATCGAGCGTGCACGCCTGGAACGTGAAGCTATAGGCTTGCCGTCTTCATCGACCAACTGCTTCAGGCTCGTCCACGGCGAGGGAGACGGTCTTCCCGGCTTGATTATCGACTGGTATGATGGCGTTTGCGTGCTTCAGGCCCACAGCGTGGGCATGTTTCGCGCAAAGAAAAGCATTTGCGAGGCTCTTCAGGCAGTATTCGGAGAGTCATTGAAGGCCGTTTACGACAAGAGTTCATCTACCGCGCCTTTCAAGGCGGGGCTTGAACTTGTGGATGGTTACCTGTACAAAGCCCCTTCGTTCAACAGCGCGGAAACATGCGTGCTCGAAAACGGACATTCTTTCCTTGTCAATTGGGAAGAGGGGCAGAAGACCGGTTTCTTTCTCGACCAGAGGGACAACCGCTATCTGGTAGGCAAGTATGCCGCAGGACGCCACGTACTTAACCTGTTCTGCTATACCGGCGGCTTCAGCGTATATGCTCTTGAGCAAGGAGCCGCGCAAGTCGACAGTGTCGATTCTTCCGCCAAGGCCATGGCGCTTGTAGACCGGAACGTGGCGCTTACCGGCAAAGCGGAAAAGCACAATTCATATTGCACCGATGCAATAGACTTTCTTGCCGCGGCACCGGAAGGAAAGTATGATATGATAATAGTTGATCCTCCCGCATTCGCAAAGCACCGCGGGGTTTTGAAAAACGCCCTTCGCGCATATCAAAGGCTCAATGCCGCGGCAATCGGGAGGGTCGCACCCGGAGGGCTTGTATTTACGTTCAGCTGCTCGCAGGTAGTGGACAAGATTGCTTTTGCGCAGCTTGTTTTCAGCGCTGCCGCTCAAACCGGCCGGAGCGTAAGGATAGTAGACCGCCTGTGCCAGGGCGGAGACCATCCGGTAAGCATTTATCACCCTGAAGGTGAATACCTTAAGGGGCTTCTGCTATACGTAGAATAATCAGGATTTCTCTATCAGTTCAAGGAGCTTGTCTATAGCCTCATTGTCGGGGATATGGGCAAGGACCCTTTGGCCGTTGTGGTAGATGGATACTCTTCCGCCGCCTTCTCCCACATAGCCCCAGTCGGCGTCGGCCATCTCGCCGGGTCCGTTGACTATGCAACCCATCACGGCTATCACCATTCCTTTGAGATGGGCGGTGCGTCTCTTGACTTCCTCAAATGTCTCTTCCAGGCGGTACATCGTGCGGCCGCATCCGGGACAGGCTATGTACTCAGGCCTGTAGAAACGGCGCCTTGACGCCTGCATAATCTCATCTTCAAGATAGGGGCTTAGCCCGGCTTCAGGAGGGATAGCATCTATCTCACGGTCAAGAAGACGGGGACCCCAGAGAATTGCCGCATCCAGCATGGGGTCGGGTTCGAAGCCTTCGGGACGGCTGAAATAATCAACGATATGACGAGCTACAGGAATCTCTTTTACAGGCGGTTCGGTGAGAGATACACGTATGGTATCGCCAATTCCTTCCCTCAGCAGCGATGCAATGCCCACACAAGATTTAATTCTGCCTGCATCGCCGTTTCCGGCTTCAGTAACGCCAAGGTGAAGAGGGAACATGAGCTTGCGCTCTTTCATGAGTTTGACCAGCTCACGGTAAGCTTGTACCATTACAACGGTGTTGGATGCTTTGAGCGAGATTACCACGTTGAAAAACGAAGCATCAGCGCACATGTCCAGCCACTCCATAGCCGCCTTTGCCATGGCATAGGGCGTATTGCCGTAAAGCTCTGTGATGTATTTACCCAACGAGCCATGATTGAGACCTACCCTGACAGCCGTTCCGTGGGCTTTGCACACCTCCAGGAATTCGGCGAACTTGCTCCTCGCTTTTTGATGGTCGGGATGAAAATTGCCGGGATTGATACGCACCTTTTCAACCACTTGGGCGCAGGCGATCGCAGTATCGGCCGAGAAATGAATATCAGCTACAAGAGGAACACGGCATCCCTGTCCGCGGAGAATGGAATGAATCTCCCTGACGGACGGGACGTCCTGCAAGCCAGGCACAGTGATTCGTATCATTTGTGCCCCGGCCGCGGCAAGTTCAAGGCATTGGGCCACAGTGGCCTGTACGTCGGATGTGTGAGTGTTGCACATCGTCTGCACCACCACCGGCGCTCCGCCGCCGATTACCACATCGTCACCTATCTTGACTTGCAGTGTTGTCAGTCGTTCCATACACAATATCTCTGGCTTGTTTCTTAAGTTGCTTGCTTGTCTTGCCCGTACGCTTGGTGAGCTGGAAATAAATACCCGCCGTAACCGAAATGTCTATAGGATTGGCATATCGGTAATAATATGTGTTGTACGGGTGGAATGTCTCATTGAAATAGTCCGGTTCATACAGGCTCTGCATGCTCCATCGGGCAAGGATATTGAAATGAAGCTCGATAGGATCTATCATGAACGCAATGCCTGCTCCACCGATTATACCATAGTCGAAGCGGTATTCATAGTCGCGGAATTTGTCCGCGTATTCGGCATCCATATATATTCCGCTGCGCTCGATCTGCGTCCTGTAGCCGACATACCCGCCAAGGTTTGCCATAATCTTGGTAGGAGCGGCGTCCACGTGGAAATGCATCATGGCTGGCATCTCCATGGTGGTGATGGAAACATCGGTCGCCCCGTCTATATAACCCATGGGGTAACCTGTTTCAGGATTGTCGCGGAAAGTACACCCCTCGTGCGAATAGGAGAAACCCAGGGTAATGCCGAAGTAAGGCAGATAGTTGAACATTTTCTCGTAGTGGGTGTACATTATTGAAAAATATGTCGGATTGAAACGGAAATCAGTGCCCATCTTGTCGGGGTTGAAATAAACCGTCGAGAACGTGACACCGTAATTGACGCCAATCATGTGATAGTCGTTTATCGACTCGGCCTTCCGGAGTACAACCGTATCGAGGTATTCATCGGTGAACACCAGCGAATCGGTCTGCGCCCTCAGGAGGCAGGCGCAAATCAGGAAGGGGAGAATGAGAATCAGTTTCTTCATTGTTCAAACAAAGCTTTGACGTCAATTTCCTGTTCCACCTCGGCGCTGGGAGGAATCTCAATGTAGTCTTTGTCTCCTATGGTAAAGAACAGCACAGCTTCAGGCTGGCGGTGCTCAAGGATGGAACCGGTATCTACAATGGTATTCCTGTTACCGTCGTCGGTAATGCGTATGCTGTACTTGCCTTCCTGGAGATAAGGGAACTCAAGGACCGTATCCGAATCGATGATGTAGCTGCGGAGGGTCTTTTTCCGGCTCTCGTCCAGCAGGTCAACGATAATCTTCCTGTCAACGCGCGACATAGGAGTGCGGAGGATGCTGAGTTTCTCGTCGGTAGGGAGGGAAACTTTGACTTCGGTACTGTCGGAATAGAAACCGTTGATGTTACGGAAGGCATGGTGCGGGACCTTGAGAGTATATTCGTAGCCGGGAAGCATCTTTTCGGTCGGCCTTATGATGTAGCGTCTCAGATTGACCGTATCACGCTCCACGGTAACCGAACCCTTGAATTCTTTCTGCTTGGGGTTACGGTAGCGGAAGTCAAGCGAGTCGAACTTTTCGTACACAATAGGGTGCTTGAACTCCAGTTCAATTCCGTTCTGCTCTACCGTTTCGGGAGTCGCCGTGAGTTTGAGCACGCAAGTCGTATCTTCTTTTTTGATGCTCTTGCGCTGCATCTTCTGAAGCACCCTGCGGCCCTCCGGCATAGTGAGTTTGAGATGCTCGAGGGTGGGACGGGGTACGCCCAGAGAATCGGTTTTGCGGTAGTTGACAAACAGATGCAGAGTGTCCGGCGCAGGCTTGCGGTTATTGATCCAGATCTCGAGGCTGTCCTGGAGCACGTTGAACTGGGTAATGAGCTCCGATGCTTTGAAACCTTTAACCCACAAAGAATCGATCCAGACATAAGGAGCCATAAATGTTATGTAGGCGCTCCTGTCGTCGGTACGGACCTTGTTCACCAGGAACTGCTTGCTGGGTTTCTCACGGAAAAGACGTATCTTGAAATCTTTAGGACGGGCCTCGCACATAAGGGTGTCAAGCATATCGTACTTGAGCATCTCGGGGAGTGTATCGACTACCCGTTTGACAGGGCGTATCAACGAGTCCACGAATCCCACCAGGTCGGTGTCAGGGTCATAGATATTGTTGTTGCTCTCATCCTTTATGGCATACAGGCGGTAGAGCGTATCGGCGAGGTAGGGGAGGCAGAAGTAGCCCCAGTCGTCAGTCTTGATAGCCGCATCTGGCCTGTGAAGGAATACGGCCGAGTCGGAAAGGTCTTTATACAAAAGCACGGTCGCCTCCTTGACAGGACGCAAGGTATTGCAGTCCTGCACCACACCGCAGATGAGCAGGGAGTCGATAGAGGGGCCGGTAGAGAACACATAAGTGTAGCCGGGGAACATGTTTCCCTCATTATTGTCGGCCAGGGCGTTGGTCAAGTTAAGGGTGTAGGTCGTATTCGAATCGAGAGGCTCCTCGAACTGGACCACCAGGAACTTGTCTTTGATCCTGGCCTTGGGGGGCTTGGCCTGCGGAGGCGAGAGGAAAATGTTCTTGGGGTTCTTGATGTTGACGTATTCGTCGAAACGGAATATGATCTTGGCCCCCGACACAGGGACGCCCACGGCTCCGGGAAGGGGATTGATGTCGATGATAAGCGGCGGCAGGGTATCCTTCAGGCCTCCGGTAGGAGCCTGAGTAGTGTTGGCACAGGAGTGCACGAAAAGCATGGGGACGAATATCGCCGCCGAGATAAGCAGGGGTATGAATCGTTTTAGCTTCATTGCAATTCACTTATCGACACATCTTCTATGCCGTCTATTTTTTTGAGAGCGTTTACTATTTCTTCGGCAAGCCCGGGATGATTGATTCCCAGCAGGTTGACGCGTATTGACACTTCTTCCGGCTTGCGGCTGATCATGTTTTCGGCTAACTGCAAGGCGTCAGGATCGTTGGCCTTGATGTACTCGAGGACCTTCCGCCTCGCGCTACCGGTGTGGAGAAAACTGAGCCACGAGGTCTTGGGAGAGGCATTCCGCGCAGTTATGATCTCCACCTGGTCTCCGGCTTTCAGCTTGCGTGAGAGGGGAGCGAGCTTCATGTTTACCTTGGCCGCGATGGCGCTGTTGCCGATATTGGTATGGATGCGGTAAGCAAAATCCAGAGCCGTGGAGCCTTTGGGGATGCTCAGTTGCTCGCCCATGGGGGTAAAGACCACGATCTCGTTGGGGAGGATGTCATCCTGGATAATATCCAGCATTTCAAGGGAATTGATGTCTCCGCTGCCGAGTATCTCCTGTATCTTTACCAGCCAGTTGTCGACGTCGCTCCCCGCCTCGGAGAGATAACCGTCTTTCTTGTACGACCAATGCGCGGCAATACCCTTTTCGGCAATATCGTCCATGCGCCTGGAGCGTATCTGCACCTCTACCCATATGCCGGCCTTGCTCATAAGAGTGCAGTGCAGGGCCTCGTAGCCGTTGGTCTTTGGCTGTTTAATCCAGTCGCGGGTACGGGAGGGTTTGTCGGTGTACATACGGGTGATTATGGAGTAGATGGCGTACGCCTGCTCGCGCTCGGTCTGGGGACTAGCCGGATCGAATATGATACGGACCGCGTAGATATCATAAATTTGCTCGTAAGGGACTCCTTTGTTCTTCATCTTGTACCAGATGGAGTACGGAGTCTTGATACGCTTTTTGATCTCGAAGACATAACCCTTCTCGGTCAGCGCAGCGTTTATCGGAGCAATGAATTCGTCAACGTCACGGGTACGGGCCAGCACATCCTTGTCGATGCGGCTCATGATGTCGGTGTAAGCCTGCGGCTGCTCGTATTTTAGCCAGTAGTTCTCCATCTCAGACTTGATGCTGTACAGACCCAGCCTGTGTGCAAGCGGAATGAAGATGAACATCGTCTCGGAGAGAATCCTGTCCCGCTTGGCCCGGGGAAGGGTATCAAGGTGGCGGCAATCTTGAAGACGGTCGGCGAGTTTGATCAAGACCACCCTTACGTCGTCGCCGAGGGTCAGAAGCACCCTTTTGAAATTCTCTGCCTGCCGCTCGCTCTCTTCGTCCTTTCCAAGCGATACCGAAGCGTTGTTGCTTGCCAGAATCTTGTTGATATTCTGAAGGCCCTCCACCAGCTGGGCGATCTTGTCGCCGAAGCCCAGGCGGATATCGTCAAGAGTATAGTACAGGTTGCCGGGGACGTCCATCAAAAGGGCGGCGCAGATCGACTTGTAGCCCAGGCCAACCTTCTCGAGAACTATACGGGCCACGTCGACAGAGCGTAGAATATAAGGCTCTCCGGTGTGGGTCAGCACATTGCTGTGGGCATTGGAAGCCAGGTCGAAGGCCTTGCGAATATCCTGCAGCTCGCTTTCGTCCCGGCAGCGCTTGGAGGCCAGGGCCATCAGAGCATCAAATTCTGTATTAACCTTCCTGCTCATCTGTGATACTCCTTAAGGCCGTAATTATTGACGTTTTGGAAACTGTATGTAAGCTGAGCCCCGTAGATGATGATCTGCCAGCTGAAATTCAGCCAGATAAGGAAGAGCGGGATGGCGGCCAGAACTCCGTAAACCGTATTCAGACGGGCAACGAAAACCTGAGTCTCGAGGTACAAATACTGGAAGACCACGAATACCAATGCTCCCACCAGAGCAGCTTTAAGTGCATATTTGTACTTGACCTTGGTAGCCGGGATGAATTTGTACATCGCACTCAAAGTAAAGGTGGCAATGATGTAGAAGCCGACGTAACCGATAAGCTTCGGAAGGAATTTAAGGTCCGAGAGGTCCAGTCCGAGGAGCATGGTGAAGTTGGTGTAGTATGCTATACCGACACCGAAAATAATCACTATAAACGGAGTGAGAATAAGCACCAGAAGGTAAAAACCGAAACGCTTGTAAATTTTGCGCGGAATCTTGCGTATGCCCCACACGTTGTTGAACACCCGCTCGACCTGGAACATCATCCACAGGACCGTCCAGAGAAACATGAGTGCGGATATGATACCCACGCCGCCGCTCTGGGCTATGTCGATTATGTTTCCGGCCTTCTCTTTAATGAGCAGCAGCAAATGGCTGTCCACGTTGGGCGTAAGTATCAGGAGCAAGGCATCGAGGTACTCGGACAGGCCCATGCCGCCGGAAATGGCAAACACGAAGGCGAGGAGCGGTATGAGGGCAAGGGTAACGAAGTAGCTGAGAGCAACGCACTGGAAGCCCATACGGTTCTCCGCGAATGTGTTGATGGTAATCCTTACCAACTTCACGAAGGTGACAAGACGGGCATACCCCTTTGACACCATGGCAACTTTGTCGGTGTCGATAGACCAGATGCGGTCGGTAAACAAATCCAGTATCCTGCCCATACTAAAACAACGTCAATTCCTGAGCCTCCTGCCCTCCGGCCGCTGCGGGAAGCATAGAGCGGAATTCCTGCTCCGATACCACAGGTATGCCCAGCTTGAGGCACTTCTGCAATTTCTCCGGGCCCGGTTTGGTGCCCGCCAGAAGGAAACTGGTGTTTCCACTTACTCCCGAGGCGCATTTTCCGCCATGGGCGGCGATAAGCTCTTTCATTGCATCCCTGGATATGCTGAAATTGCCGGAAACGACAATGGTCTTGCCCTCGAGAGCGCCTGAAAGCGCTTCCGAAGGTGCTGCCGCCGAGAATTGCAGCCCGGCTTCGCGCAGCCTTTCTATTTCCTGCAAATTGTCATCCTGATGCATATAATCGTAAATACTGCCGGCAATCACATCGCCGACCTCGGCCACTTCGAGCAACTGCCCCTCACTTGCCGCGCAGATGGCATCTATACTACCAAAGTGACGGGCAACGTCGCGGGCCGTACTTTCTCCTACGAATCTGATGCCAATTGCAAACAAAACCCGCTCGAAAGGAACAGACAGACTCTGGGCGAGCGAATCGAGGAAGCGCTGCGCCGAACGCTCCTGCCACCCTTCAAGGCTGAGAAGCTGGTATTTGTTGATATGGTACAAATCGGATGGCCTGCGCACCAGGCCTGCTTCGAAGAACTGGTCGACGGTAGCGTCGCCGGCCAGGATATTCATTGCCCTGCGGCCGGTAAAATGAAGAATCCGGCCTTTTATCTGGGTGGGACATCCTGTGGTGTTGGGACAGAACCATTTGGCCTCGCCCTCCTGCCTGACGAGCGGAGTGCCGCAGTCAGGGCAAAGCTTGGGGAAAGAAGGAGGGACCGCAAGCGGGGGCCGCTTATCCAGATTGACCCCGGTTATTTTGGGAATGATTTCTCCGCCTTTCTCAACATATACGAAATCGCCGACCCGGATATCCAGCGAGGCTATCTGGTCCGCGTTGACCAGAGTTGCGCGTTTGACGGTAGTGCCTCCGAGCTGAACGGGTTCAAGATTGGCCACGGGAGTTACAGCTCCGGTCCTGCCCACTTGGTAATCGATGCTCAGGAGTTCGGTGCACGCCTGTTCTGCCTTGAACTTATAGGCGACGGCCCAGCGGGGCGACTTGGCAGTGTAGCCGAGAGCTCTCTGAGCCGCAAGTTCGTTGATTTTGATAACAATGCCATCGGTAGCATAGGGAAGGGACTTGCGCGCCTTGTCCCAATGCTCGATGTAGCGGCGTATGTCGTTTATGTCTTTACATATCTTCCGGTCTTCCGATACGGGAAGGCCCCATGATGCCGCCTTGGAAAGAGCTTCGTCATGAGTTTCAAAAGGCACGCTCTGCGCAGGAATATGGTATAAAGTACACCACAGGCCGCGGCGTCCGACCTCTTCGGGATTGCCCAGCTTGAGAGACCCCGATGCAGCATTGCGAGGATTAGCAAAAGGGGCCTCGCCAATATCTTCACGCTCGGCATTAAGCGCCTCGAAAGAAGAATAGGGCATTAGGATCTCGCCCCTTATTTCGAATTCCGGGGGATAGTCGCCCTTAAGCTTGAGCGGGATATTGGATATGTGCTTGACGTTTTCGGTAACGTCGTCTCCCTGGATGCCGTCTCCGCGGGTAAGGGCGCGTGTAAGTGTGCCTCCGGTGTAGGTAAGGCATATTGCGGTACCGTCAAACTTAAGCTCGCAGCTGTAGCTGAACGGACCGTCGAGGGCCTTGTCTGCCCGTGCGGCAAATTCCTCGATCTCGGAAATACTGTAGGTATTGCCAAGCGAGAGCATAGGATAGCGGTGCGGACGCTTCACGAAATCGCTCCCCACAAGAGGCTCTGCGTTCTCACCTGCAGGAGCATCGATGTCACTGCCCACCGTCTGGGTAGGGGAGTCGGGAGTAAGGAACTCAGGATAAGCCTCTTCAAGCGCCTCCAGTTCATGCATCAGGAAATCATATTCCTGATCGCTCATTGTAGGGGCGTTGTCAACATAGTATTTCCGGCTGTTCTCTTTCAGGACCGCCTTCAGTTCAAGTATGCGTTTCTGGGCTTCAATTCTATCCATACGTGCGCGGGCGTACATATAAAGTTTACAAATATACGCTTTTTCCGTGAAATAATTGTTATATTTGTAGGCTACAAGAAAGTACATTTATAAACAATATGAAAGATTCTATTATTATTCTTTGCGGCGGCGGCCCGGCTCCGGGCATGAATACCGTCGTTTGCTCCGTTGCCAAAACATTCATCGAAGGCGGCTATCGCGTTATAGGTCTGCACGGTGGATACAGCGGCCTCTTCAACAATAATCCCCGTATCGAGGACATCGATTTCTTCAAGGCTGATGCGTATTTCAACAGGGGCGGTTCCTATCTTCAGATGAGCCGTTTCAAACCCACGGACGAAGATTTCGAGCAGCGCTTTAACCTGGAGCTCTTCCAGCAGAACAATATCAAGCTGCTTGTCACCGTAGGTGGCGACGATACCGCTTCGACGGCCAACCGTATCGCCAAATTCCTCGAGGCCAAGAAGTATCCTATCGCCAATATACACGTCCCCAAGACCATCGATAACGACCTGCCCCTGCCCAACAATACACCTACATTTGGATTCAATTCGGCCAAGCAGGAAGGCGCGCACATTGCCCGCACCATTTACGAGGATGCCCGCACATCGGGTAACTGGCTGCTTATCAGCGCAATGGGTCGTAGCGCAGGACACCTTGCACTTGGTATAGGCGAGGCCACCCACTGTCCTATGACCATCATTCCCGAGATGTTCAACAAGACCGAGATCAGCATCGACAAGATAATAAAGCTCACCCTCTCTGCCATTATCAAGCGCAAGATCATGGGTGTCGGATACGGCACCGTAGTGGTGGCCGAGGGCGTATTCCACGACCTCGCAGCCGAGGACATCAAGGCCGCCGGCGTGCACATGACCTACGATGAGCACGGTCATCCCGAGCTCGGCAAGATCAGCAAGGCAGTCCTCTTCAACGAACTCCTGGAGAAGGAATTCAAAAAGGTAGGCATGAAAGTCAAGACCCGCCCCGTCGAGATCGGATACGACGTCCGCTGCCAGGATCCTATAGCCTACGACCTTTCTTACTGCTCCGAACTCGCGATGGGTGTTTACGACCTTTTCAAGAAAGGCGAGACCGGCTGCATGGTGTATGTCGATGCATTCGGCAACTCATCTCCTCTGTATCTGCACGACCTTCAGAATGCCGAGGGCAAGATTCCTCCCCGCAGGGTAGATATCAACGGCGGAATTGCATGCAAGTATTACAGCCACATCTGCCACTATATCACTCCGGCTGACTACGAGGCCGCAAAGAAGTATGTCCCCGACCCCGAGGCTTACGACTTCAAGAAGATTCTTAACTGGTAAATCATTATTTTTCAACAGAAATGAAAAGAATAGCTATCCTGGTCGCAGCATTCGTGCTCGCCACCGCTCCCGCCTTCAGCCAGATCATCCCCGGCGCAGGCTACCTTAACAGTTCCTTTATTTCAGGCAGCAGCAGTTCCGCTCAGAACGGTTTCTATGCCGGTGTTTCAATGGATATGAATATTTCGGGCGTCAAAGGTCTTTCATTCGCACCCGGCGCTTATGTTTCCTATCTTTCTTCCTCATCGTCCAGCAGTTTTCTTGGCTTGATCAACACGAGCGGCAATGTCACCGAGATAGACCTGAACATTCCTGCGTACTTTAAGTTCTCATTTGGCCTTTCCGGCGGCGCCCGCCTGTTCGCTTATGCAGGCCCGACTGCCCAGATAGGTGTAATTGCAAAGAGCTACTCGCAGACCTCTACATTCTTCGGCTCCGGCGATAACACAAGGGATCTGTACTCCGGGAATTCCGGATATAACCGCTTCAACATCCTCGTCGGCGGCGGTGTCGGCTTCGGTTTCTCGCAGTTCAGCATCAATGTCGGTTACGATTACGGCCTGATGAATGTCTATCGCGGAAGCAGCGATACCGTCATCAATCGCGCAAATTTGCACGTGGGCGTTTCCTTCGCTCTCTAACGCTTGATTAACAAACAAAAAGCCGACCCAAGCGGGCCGGCTTTTTTGTTGTTCAGACGGAAATCCTAGTCGAGTTCTTCCACCACGGGAGCCTCGGGAGCATTCTTCATGACAGAAGCGATACCCATCTTCATGGTGCGCTCGGAAGCATACATCTGGCTGGAGCCGATGACCTGTCCGTTGCTGGCCTTGAGGTTGAAGAAAGGCTTGCCGTTCTTGGCTTCCTTGATCTCGAAGCGGGCCTCGATGGGGGCGTTCTTCTTAACAGACTCGATGCCGTTGAGGCATGCGGGCTTGGTAGTGTAGCCCTCGCTGGTGAGGATCACCTGGCCGTTGGTGGCCTTAAGGTTAAACTGGAATTCTCCGTTCTTTCTGAGAGTAATAACAAACTTTCCCATTTCTGAATTATTAAAAAGTGATTTTCGCAAACTTAACAATTTATTGTTAAATTTGCAATATTATTAAAAGTTTATGCTGACAAACGCCGAAATAAAGCGCTTAAAGTCATTGAAAGAGAAGAAATTCCGTGACGAATACGGCCAATTTGTGGTTGAAGGGGAGAAGCTTGTCCAGGAGGCCCTCGAGTCCGGCTTCAATGTGAGCGCCATATACCGCGAGTGCGAAATCGGCACCGAGGCGATGTCACGCATATCCTCATTGAACAGCCCCTCGCCGGTGCTGGCCGTCGTAGATAAGCCCAAGCCCGGCAAACTCGCACTTGAGAGGGGACTATACCTTGGACTCGATTCCGTCAGGGATCCGGGCAACATGGGAACAATACTCCGCCTTGCCGACTGGTTTGGCATCAACACGGTGTTCGCCTCCATGGATTCGGTCGAGATTTACAACCCGAAAGTCGTCCAGGCTTCTATGGGTTCCATTTTCAGGGTCAAGACGGTTTACTGCGACCTTGCGGAAATATGCAAGCGTTTCCGTAGCGCCGATATGCCGGTGTACGGAACATTTCTTGACGGCACCCCCTTGTACGGCACTTCTTTAGGAGACGAAGGGCTGATAGTGATGGGTAACGAAGCCAATGGCATAAGCAACGAGGTTGAGAGTATGTGTTCTTCACGGCTGCTCATCCCTTCTTTTGCCAAAGGACGGGGTCCGGAATCGTTGAACGTAGCCGCAGCCACGGCAATCATGCTTTCAGAATTCAGGAGGAGAGTATGACAAAACGGGCTTCACTACTTTTCGTTTCCCTTGCCGCCTTGCTTCTGGCGGGCTCCTGCAGTACGACCCGCGTGCTCAGCGAGGGAGAATACCGCCTGGCCTCTAATAAAGTGCAGATCCAAGGCCGCAATAAGCAGCTGACCCCGTCCGATGTATCGTCATACATCAAGCAGCCCGCCAACTCTTCGTTCATTTTCGGTTGGAACCCCATGCTCTGCATTTACAACTGGTCGGATCCCTCCAAGAACGACTGGATAAACCGGTCGTTACGTAATGTAGGCACAGCGCCCGTCGTATTCAATTCTTTCCAGGTGGGCAGTTCCTGTGAGAACATACGCAAGCACCTTGACTATCTCGGCTACTATAATTCCGAGGTCACGTCCAAGGTCGATACGGTCAGGCGCCTTGTCAAGGTAACATACTATGTACAGCCGGGAGAACGATGCCGTATAGACAGCCTGGTGTACAAGGTCCCTGAAGGCGAGTTCAGCAAGGAGTTTTTCGAAGACCTGCCCAACGTTGGAGTAAAGACAGGAGACTGGCTTTCTGAAAAATCGCTCGAGGCCGAAAGCGTAAGGGGAGCGTCGCACTTCCGTAACCTGGGATACTACGATTTCAGCAAATACAATTATTTCTTCACCGCTGATACGCTGGACTCACGTAACATCCTGACCTACGAAATCCGCAACTACACCCGAAACGAACCCGAAGACAATTCGGCCCCATTATTAAAGTATCATATAGGAGATGTTACTATCAGCCATTCCTCCCAAGTACCTTTCAGGGAAAACGTCCTGCGTAAAATCAATCTGATCAAGCCCGGGGACATATACAGCGAGAGGATGGTCAATAATACCTACAACCGCCTGTCGTCGCTGCGTCTTTTCAACAGCGTAGGAATTGAGATGGTACCGGTTGACAGCAGCACCGTGGACTGCCGTATCACCATGGGGGAGAGCAAGCTCAAAGGCATAAAACTGGCCCTGGACATGTCCACCAATTCCTCCGGCCTGCTTGGCGTTTCGCCCAACGTGAGTTTCTACAACAAGAATATTTTCCACGGCGGAGAATGGCTCTCCGTGGGCTTCAGCGGTAATTTCCAGTGGCGTCCCAAAACCGATTTGCGCTCAAACGAATTCGGTGTTTCGGCAAGCCTCAGTTTTCCCCGTTTCCTAGGCCTTCCGTACAGTATCTTCAATGGCCCGAACATACCGCGGACTGAGATTCAGGCAGCGTTCAACTACCAGAACCGCCCCGAATTCACCCGATTCATCACCAATTTGTCTTATGGCTATATCGGCCAGGCAAAGCTGTTCCATTATCAGGTTTATCCATTCAGGGCGGCCATCATTAAAGCCGACAATATTAACGAAGATTTTTTCTATACACTGTTCCGCAACCCATACCTTTGGGACTCATTCACCGACCATCTGGACGCCGGTGTCAGCGGGCAGTTTTATTGGACTACCGACGCGGCGCTTATACCCAAGGGGTCGTACCGCTACATACGTCTGGGCCTGGATTTATCCGGCAACATCATTTCGCTTTTCGACCGCTGGCTGCCTGAGGGCGAATACGGCGGCAAGACCATTTTCGGCCTGAACTATTCACAGTATTGTAGAGCGGACGTGCAGCTGGGGCAGACTTTCCGCTTCTCACCAGGTTCCGCACTCGCACTTCGCCTCAGCGGCGGAGCCGGCCATGCATACGGAGCATCAACGTCGATGCCTTTCGAAAAGCAGTTTTATGTCGGCGGAGCAAGCAGCATGAGAGGCTGGCAGGTAAGGGCTCTTGGCCCGGGAGCGGAGGAAATGTTTACATATTTCGCAATCCCGAGCCAGACCGGCGAATGGAAAGCCGAGTTTGACGTAGAATACCGCCAGAAATTGTTCTGGAAATTTGAGGGTGCCTTGTTCGCGGAAATGGGAAATATCTGGGAGTTTCCAAGCGAATTCAACTCTGAACAAACCGAATTCTGGCCCGCAACGATTGCCGCCGACTGGGGTTTGGGATTGAGACTGAACCTTGATTTTATCTTGCTCCGTCTCGACTGGGGTATCAAGATGTACGAGCCTTCGAGAGCGGCAGGCAAACGCTGGCTTTCACCTTCCGACTGGGTCGGCCGTGACGGATCTACATTACACTTTGGTGTTGGATATCCTTTCTGATGAGTGAAAAAAGAATTATATATCAAGTTCTAACCCGCATCTGGGATTCAGGGCGCCTGTCCTGCTGGGATTCTGCCGCACTGGACTACCTTCACACATTGGGAGTTGACTACGTATGGTTTACGGGCATTCCCAGGCACGCTACCGCAGAGCCTTTCGTTAAAGGTGACCCGGGTTCACCATACGCGGTATGCGACTGGTACGATATCAATCCTTATCTTGCCGACGATCCGGCCGCCCGCATGCAGGAATTCCGTGCTTTGGTCGACCGTGTACACGACAGCGGGCTTGGTGTCATCATTGATTTTATACCCAATCATGTAGCGCGCAATTACAGCGGGAACCTGCATTTGTACCCTTGGTGCGATGCCGATTGGACCGACACTCTCAAAGTCGACTGGACCGATCCTGCCACCGAAAAAGAATTCCTTGAAGTACTTCGGTTCTGGGCGGGATTGGGAGTTGACGGCTTCCGCTGCGATATGGTAGAGCTCGTGCCGGCCGAGAGTCTGCGCAGGCTCATTGCCGATGTACGTATCGAGCATCCCGACCTGCTTTTCATAGCAGAAGTCTATGGGAGGGAGAATTACAGGCGCTACATAAATGAAGTAGGATTCAATCTGCTGTACGATAAATCGGGCGTATATGATATTCTGCGAGGCGTAATGAACGGCAGCTGCAGTGCACGCAACCTAAGCTGGAACTGGCAGTTCCTCTCTGAGATTCAGGACAATATGCTCAATTTCCTTGAGAATCACGATGAGCAGCGGCTATCCTCCGCGGCATTCGCCCAAAGCGCCTCCCGCGCCTGGGGCGCCGTTGCATACGCCATGCTTTTCAACACTGCCTCTTGGATGTTATATGCCGGACAGGAGGTGGGGGAGGACGCGTCGGAGAGTGACGACTGCCGAACTTCCATCTTCAACTGGTGCCATCCTTCCGGGCTGGAACATCTTGGCAAGTTCATTCACGGCGGTACGCCTCTTCCCGAAAAAGAAGGGGATATCCTTGCCCGCTACAGGCGCCTTGGTACTCTTGCGCGTACGCCCTTGTTCCGCACCGGCGGCGTATGGGACTTGTGTTACTGCAATCAGGACACGCCGGGATTCGACCTTGACCACTGCACCGCCTTTATGCGTTATAACGGCACCGAAGCCATGATTGTACTATGCAACTTCGGGCCGGGGGTCGTATCGACCGATTTGATTATTCCGCAGGAGCTGCGCGAGCTTGCTTCCATAGACAAGACAGAGGCTACGCTCCTCGCCCCTGCATACGGTTACGCTTTATTGAAATGTAAATAATACTAATTATGGCAAAAGTAATCACCATTATCGGATCCGGCATGATGGGATCCGCCCTTGCATTCCCCGCATTTGAGAATGGAAACGAAGTACGTCTCGTAGGTACTCATCTTGACAAAGATATCATCGACCACTGCAAGTCCCATGGCCAGCATCTGAAGTTTGACAGGCCGTTCCCGAAAGGCGTAAAGTATTATTACATTGAGGATTGGAAGGAAGCAGCAAAGGGCGCCGATTTTATCATCGGAGGCGTCAGTTCTTTTGGCGTGGACTGGTTCCTCGAGAAGATACTCAGCGAACTGGACCCTTCCGTCCCCGTGCTTTCCGTTACCAAGGGCCTGATCAACCTGCCCGACGGTACTCTCATTTCTTATCCTGAATACTGGAAGAGGGAGCTCGCCAAAAAAGGAATCAAGCGCGAAATATGCGCAATCGGCGGTCCCTGCACCAGTTATGAGCTGGTATTCCACGACCAGACCGAAGTTGCTTTCTGCGGAAAAGATACCGCTACGATAAAGATGATGAAAGAGGCCATGCAGACCTCTTACTACCATATATCCCTCACCAACGATGTGGAAGGGCTGGAGAGTGCCGTTGCACTCAAGAACGGCTATGCCCTTGCGGTTGCCATGACAATAGGCCTGGTCAACCGCCACCACGGAGCCGAAGCGGGCCTGCATTACAATTCACAGGCTGCCGCGTTCTATCAGGCAGTCAAGGAGATGCGCTATCTGCTCGAGATGCAGGGAGCAAGCCGCGACTGCGAGAACATCGGTATCGGCGACCTTTACGTAACCGTCTACGGCGGCCGTACCCGCAAGATCGGTATCCTGCTTGGCGAAGGAAAGAGCTATCAGGAGGCGCTGGACATCCTGGCCGGCGTTACCCTGGAGAGCCTTGTAGTGGCGCGCCGCGTCTGGGCCGCTATGGTGCGCAAAGCCGAGTTAGGAAAGGCAGACCTGAGTCTATATCCTATGCTCGCCCATGCGGCTGCCGTGCTCGACCAGGGCAAAGACGCAGAGCTTCCTTGGGAAGCTTTTACCTTCGACCAGACTGCTTAAATAGCAAGTGTAAGCATCAATGCGCCCACCAGTCCGAGAATCGCATAGAACTCGGGGAGAGCGGCGTATATAAGGGTATTGGTCTGCACATCGTGCCCCTGACTGATACCTATGATACCGTTGGCGCATACCTGCCCCTGACGGATAGCCGAGAACAAGCACACAAGGCCCATTCCGAGCCCTACGCCGAAGAGGATGGGGCCGTTGGCGGCGAAGTCGAACTTGTACACGAGCAGCCACATAAAGAATCCCACGAATCCATAGATGCCTTGTGTGGCGGGAAGAGCTGAAAGAATAAGATAGCTACTTGACTTTTCGGGTGCGGTCTTAAGAGCGCCCTCGGCGGCATTGCCGGCGATGGTTGTACCGAAAGCACTGCCGATACCGGCAAGGCTGAGCATAAGCCCGAGTCCGAGATAACCTAAAATTTCATTCATAACAATATTGTTTTACGTTAATATTTTTATTTCTTTATCGGTTGATATGTACGTCCCTTACCGTCATAGCCTGAATTTTTGAAGAATTCCAGGAAATTCAAACGAAGAGGATGGACAAAAGCTCCTAGGCAGCACATTGCCAGATTAAGCGCATGGCCTATAACAAGTATGACCGCGAAGGCCAGCCACCCGATACCGAAGGAACCGTCGCCCAGCGTCATCGCGGCTATGTCGTTGAAAGCTTTGCCAAGCATTCCTCCGGCAAGTCCGAGAGCGTAAAGGCGCAGATAACTGAGTACGTCGCCCAGCAGACCGGTCACGGTATTATACGTTTCCCACAGGCCTGAGCCAATGTTCTTGAGAGGGTTGCGCTTGATGTCGTTGAAGAGGAAAATGCCCAGAGCTGATACGGCTCCCAGTACAATGATAATCCACTTTACGACTTCCGGGGGAAGGAGTTTGAAAATGGCGAGAGTACCCACAACAACCCCGCCGACTATCAGCAAAGTCCAGCCCCACACGCCCAGGGAACCCAGGAAGCCGCGGTTGCGGGTTGCGTAAACGGTCTTCACGACCATGGCAAGGCACAGATGAACAACGCCTATCACGAGCGAAAGCACCATCTGGGCCTCAAATCCGGCGATGGTACCGGTTATCATTATGCTCTTAAGCCAGGAGGGGATCCAGCTCAAGGCGGCGATGTCAACCCCGAAGAATGTGTGCATGACTATGCCCACTACGAAGGTTCCTACGCCCAAAGTGGTCACAAGGGGAGCGAGGCTCTTGAAACTCTCAACCTTCCTGAGCAGCAATCCTCCGATGAACAGCAAGAGTCCGTATCCGGCATCTCCCATACACATGGCAAAGAAGAGCAGGAAGAACACCGATATATATGGAGTAGGATCAAACTCATTGTAGTCGGGTCTGCCATACATATCGGTCAGCGGCTCGAACATACGTACGAACCAGTTGTTCTTTAGCTTTATAGGAGGATTATCCTCAAGCGTCGCTTCAGCACTGAGCCAGACGCAGTCAAGTTCGTCGAAGGCTTTCTCAAGTCTTTCTTTGTCGGAGCTGGGGGCAAATCCTTCGAAGACGGTGAGGGCGCTGTCGGCTGCAGCCTCACCGGCAACGGACGCCAAATACATATTCAGCTCGGACTCAAGCCTGGAGGCTTTCTCTTCTAGTGAGGGAATCTGGCTGCGTTTCTCGTCGAGAGTCTTTGCATATGCGGCACACTCTTCATCATTCTCCGCGATAGCCTTTTCTATTGCTGACACCGGCCTTTCGGGCGCAGGCAGGGGAGAAGCGGGGAAGTCACTTGCTCCCAGCACCACAAACCAAACTTTGCCGTGACTGCGGTCGATAACCTCCAGGGCATAATCGTCCTGGGGAATGGCAGCGAATTTCTTTTCGGGCAGGCAATAGAAGTGTACCGGAACGCCAAGGGCGCTTAACCTTTCGGGATCGAACTCTCCCCAGTGCGTAGCTGCTTCAAGCTCTTTGCGCAGTTTCTCGCCTTCAGAGGCCAAAGCCGCATAGTGATCGTCGGTGCCGCTTTCGATTGTACGGATTGCTGACTTGACCTTGCCTATTTCGGACAGCAGCTCACGGGAGCGTTCATCAACCGGCTTGGATGAGCGCGTGATATCCACGACACCCAGAGAGGAGAGCCTGTCCAGAAAGTCATCCTTTACCGCCGAAGGTAGGATGAAGTCGTAGCGTGTCATTTTGACTATCATAGCTCTTCCTCCTCTTCTTGCTGCTCGTGGCGGCTTTTAACAATTTTGGACGACGCCTTGGAGAGATTCTCTTCATCCTCCATATAACGTTTGATCTTGCGTATTGCCTCCTGGAACCCGGGAATCTGGACTTTTTCGTACAGATTCACCTTTTGTGTGGTTTTCTTTCGGTTGAATTCCAGCACTTGACGGCGCTCCTCGGAGATTTCAGACTCTATACCAAGAGTGCTGAGTTCCTGAAGGATACGCACTCCGTCGGCATACCAGGCCGGTTTCACAAAAGCGTTGAAAGGTTTGAGATCGAAGTCGATGCCGTCAAGGGCAGGGGCTTTGACGCCGGCAATCTTGACCGTTTTGAGATGCACGTCCTTGATGCTCACAAGCCCCGGCTCGAATTCGTTCCACAACGCGCAGAGGTAGTCGTATTCCTGCAACTTGCCCTCAAGCGCCTGGGCCTGCGCCTGCGCTTCGGCTTTGGCCGCAATCACGCTCACCCGCAGGGCCGACTCTTTGTTCTTCAAGGTCGGAAGTGCGTTCTGCCTGATCTTCAGCTGCTTGCCGAGATTCGTCAGAGAGGTCTTGTTATATTGGAACTTAACTGCCATTGAAACTAACGCTCTTTCCAGTATTTGTCAATGAGAGACTGCTTGATACCTGTCTCGGCAGGCGAGAAGTACTTGGCAAACAGACGCCAGGCCGTATCGAGCATTTCTTCTATCGAAATGTTTACATCGATGCTGAGCAGCTGCTTGGCATAGTCTTTTGCGTAGTCAAGGCAGCGAAGGTCGTAATCGGAAAGGTCAAAACCGTTCTGAAGTTTGGTCTTGGCGTTCTGGGCGTCAGCATAAAGACGCACGCCCGCATTCATGACCTGGCTATGGTCTTCGCGGGTTTTCTTGCCCTGTACCAGCTGCTTCAGACGGCTCAGGCTGCGGAACGGATCGACTATAACGCAGCCGGAATCAGAGTCGGCACGCAGGAATATCTGGCCTTCAGTAATATATCCGGTATTGTCGGGGATTGCGTGGGTAATGTCTCCGTCGTTGAGGGTAGTAACCGCAATGATGGTGATGGAGCCTCCGTCCGGCAGCTGAACGGCCTTCTCGTAAATCTTAGCGAGGTCGGAATACAGCGAACCCGGCATAGAGTCCTTCGAGGGGATCTGGTCCATACGGTTGCTCACTATGGACAGGGCATCGGCATAGAGTGTCATGTCCGTAAGCAGGACCAGCACCTTTTCGTTCTTGTCCACGGCAAAGTACTCGGCGGCAGTAAGGGCCATGTCGGGAATCAAAAGCCTCTCGACAGGGGGCTCCTCTGTGGTGTTGACGAAGGAAACGATGCGGTCAAGCGCACCTGCGCTTTCAAATGCCTGACGGAAAAACAGATAGTCATCGTTGCTAAGGCCCATTCCGCCCAATATGATCTTGTCCACATCGGCCCTCAAGGCAACATCGGCCATCACTTGGTTGTACGGCTGGTCGGGGTCGGCGAAGAAAGGAATCTTCTGGCCCGATACCAGGGTGTTGTTAAGGTCGATTCCCGCGATTCCGGTAGGAATCAGTTCGCTTGGCTGACGGCGCTTGTACGGATTAACGGAGGGGCCGCCGGCCTCGCGCAGCTCACCTTCCACTTCCGGACCTCCGTCGATAGGTTTGCCGTAAGCGTTGAAGAAGCGCCCCGACAATTGGTCGCTCACTTTAAGTGTCGGCGGTTCACCGAAGAACGACACCTCAGCATTGGTAGGAATTCCTTCAGTTCCCGAGAAAACCTGCATCGTCACCCTTTCGCCCTTCGTCTTTACGACCTGGGCAAGGCGCCCGCCGACAAGCGCCAGCTCATCATTGGCGACTCCTGTGGCGTTGAGAGATACAGTGGCCTTGGTAATGGCCTGCAGTTTGGTATAAGTGCGCTGATATGCTTTAGTTGCCATTTTCGGAGAGTAGTTTGAACAAAGAAGAACGGTAGTTTTCGAATCCCTCGGACTTGAACTCGGAGTAGTTCATCTGCCTGAGGATGTTAATCATTTCCTTGAAGAATGAGCGGCATTGCTCGTAATCCTCGAAATTGAATTCGCGGCGGCAAATATCAAGTATAAGGTCGAGCATGTATTTTTGCCTTTCCATAGGGCACACTGCGTCGATGGCGTCGAAAGCATCTTGCTGGAGAAAGCCGAAATCAATCAGCTCGCTCTTCCAGAACGCCTCGTGGTAGCTCATAGGCACGCCGTCGTCGCCAAGGATGTTGATCTGGTCCGCCATTTCCTTTCCGCGCCGTACAAGCACCTTGGTTTCAAGGACTTTATCAATCCAGCCACGCTCAACGGTACTTTCAAGGGTACGCTGGATCTCGGGATATTCCAGATACTTGGAATACGACTCCACGGGATTCACGGCAGGGTAGCGTTTCTGGTCGGCACGGTTCTGCTCGAGTGCATAGAAACAACGTGCCGCCTTTTTGGTGCTCTCGGTTACAGGCTCCTTGAGATTACCGCCGGCGGGGGAGACGGTACCTATAAAAGTAACCGCTCCGGTCTGACCGTTGTTCAGCACCACTTGCCCGGCCCTGGCGTAGAAATTGGAAATGATGGCAGACAGGTCCACGGGGAAAGCATCCTGTCCGGGAAGCTCTTCCATACGGTTGGACATCTCCCTGAGCGCCTGTGCCCAGCGCGATGTGGAGTCGGCGAGCAGCAAGCAACGGAAGCCCATGGCACGGTAGTACTCGCATATTGTCATTGCGGTATAAACCGAGGCCTCACGGGCGGCGACGGGCATATTGGAAGTATTGCAAATAATTACGGTACGCTCCATGAGCTTGCGGCCGGTATGCGGGTCGATGAGCTCGGGGTACTCGGTAAAGATCTCCACCACCTCATTGGCACGCTCGCCGCAGGCGGCCATTACTACGAGGTCCGCCTCGCCTTGCTTGGCAATGGCGTGTTGGAGAACGGTCTTGCCGCAACCGAACGGACCGGGGATGAAGCCCGTACCACCTTCGGCTATGGGATTGAAGGTATCGATGATACGCACTCCCGTCTCCATGATCTTGCTCGGACGGGGCTTCTCGCGGTAGCCTTTGACGGCCACTTTTACCGGCCATTTCTGGCACATCGTAACCTTATGTTCCTCTCCCTCGGCATCTGCCAGCACAGCAATGGTCTGGTCAATATTGTAAGAGCCCTCAGGAGCGATGCTGCGCACGGTGAATTCGCCGCTGAAGCTGAACGGTACCATGATCTTGTGAGGCAGCCAGCCTTCCATAACCTCTCCGAGCCAGTCGGCGGCAACCACCTTGTCGCCCGCCGAGACAAGAGGTTTAAAGTCCCAGAGTTTTTGGTGATCGAGAGGATCGGTGTATTCGCCTCTCTTGAGGAAAACGCCCGTCATGGTGGTCAGGTCGTTCTGCAGACCGTCGTAAACTCCCGACAGAAGACCGGGACCGAGACTGGCCTCGAGCATCCTGCCAAGGAAAGTCACCTCGTCACCGTTCTTAAGTCCGCGCGTGCTCTCAAACACCTGCACAGAGGCAAGGTCGCCAGTAACTTTAATTACCTCGGCAAGCAGCAATGTGCCGCCCAGGTTTATATGACAGAGTTCGTTCTCTCCAACGGGGCCGTCAACCTTGACCGTCACCAGGTTGGATACAATTCCTGTCACCGTGCCTTTTGTAGCCATATTATCTTGTATTTCGTATTTCTTGTACCAGACGGCGGAAAAGCTCGCGCCCGGTTTGAGGGTCAAGCCTGTTCCAGCGGTCGATGATCTTAAATTTTACAATATATGAAAGGATGATGTCTATGTCGAAAATATGCAGCTGGACGAGGGAGTCCGCTTTTGCCCACATCAGATTGTCCAGGCCCTTCTCCCGTCCGAGAATATCTTTGCCGGCCAGGACAGCCTCGGCGGCGGATCTCTCGTCAAACTCTTCACTCGCTCCTTGCGGCAGCGGCATAAGGTCCTGTCCCGCCGGCCTGCCCAAAGCTTTGTTCAGATACTCGACCTTGGTATTGCGGAGTTTGAGGTCGAAAAGCAGGAACTCCCGGATAAAAGCATTTCGGGAGCGGAAGGCCGATGAATAAAAAGCTTCGCAGAGCTTGTCTCCGTCAAAACTGTCCAGCAACATGTCGATCAATGCATTGTCGGAAGGGGAGCACTGCGAACGCACAGCGGCAATGAGTGCATCCGCATCCAACCTTGCATCGTCCTTTCCGGGAACAGGCAGCGAGGCTATTATGTATTCGTAATTATTCACCGAAGAGCAATTTACGGGTAACCGGACGGAGATACTCGGCTATCAGGCTATCGAAGGTCTTGTCGGTAAAACTGATAAAGTAGCTCCCGTCTTTGGGGCCGATTGTAAAACCTCCGGCAATCTTCTTGGAGAACTCTGCCTGAACGCCGGCCGAGAGGGTCTTGGCAAGTTCGCCCTGAACCCATGGTTCAAGCTTTTCCTTCAAGGAGGAAGGGAGCACGAGCGCAATGTCGGTGCCCTCCTGGGAGGAGAATTTGCTTGCAACGGCAAGTATAATCTGCTTCAGGAATTCAGGGTCCGACGTAGCAGTCTGCGACGAAGCCTTGGTTACAATCAGATTCTCTATGTCCTTGCGTGTGGCCTGAAGAGCTTGGGCAGAAGCCATTTTTATGTCTGCCTCGGCCTTTGAACGCAGGTCGGCTGCTTCTTTCTCGGCTGCCTCTATTATACCGGCGGCCCGGGCACGGGCTTCTTCGAGAATGGCGGACGATTTGAGACGGGCTTCTTCGAGGTAGCGGTCACCCTCCTGGCGGCCCTTGGCAAGGCCCTCGTTATAAAGCTGCTCTGTTAGTTCCTGTAATTTTGTCTGCATATCGAATTGGTTATTGAATTTTCAAATATAGTGATTTAAATGCATATTTCAAATAAAGAAAGCCTGACAACTCTCAATTGAGTGCCAGGCTTCAAATGTCTCGCGAATTAATCAGTTTGCTTAAAACTGCAGTTTTGCAGACACGAAATAATGGTCGCTGGGGTAAATGCCTCCGGGAGCGTCCTTGACTATTTCGGCCTCCAGGGCCTTCACCCCGCCTTTTGTGTAAATGAAATCGATCCTGCGGCCTTTTGGACGGTCAAATTTCCAGCCATGGGCAGTGTATCCCACTTCTTCATGGCCATGGACCGCTTCATAAGCATCAGTCCAGCCGGCAGCGGACAGCAGGGCGTATGGTTCGTCTTTGATTCCGGAATTGAAATCACCGAATAGCAGCTGGGGGAAATCCTCGGCATACTGTGCGGTCTCGGCCACTATAACCTCGGTCTGTTTTGTTTTGGCAAGCTTTGTAATGTGGTCCAGGTGAGTATCCAGCACACGGAACTCCCGGCCTGTCTTTTTGTCCTTGAGACGCACCCAGTTACAATGGCGAGCCCTGGAGGTTTCCCAAGATGAACTGCCGCCTATGGTAGGAGTCTCGGAAAGCCAGTAGCATCCCTCGGAAATGAGCTCGTAACGTTTTTTGCTGAAAAAGATAACGTTCTTTCCTATAAAATGATAACCCTCTTTCCAGGGATCCATCTCAGGCCCTTCAAAACCAAAGGCAATATAGCCTTTCAGTTTCTTGCGCATATAATCGTAGGATTCATAGATAACCTCCTGCATGCAGATGATATCCGGCTTGCGTGACTTGATGACCTTGAGGCAGATATCCTTACGGTCATCCCAGCGCCTACCGTCAACCTCATCGGCAGGAAGACCTGTAATACGGATGTTACAACTCATCACATTATGAGTTGACTGAGCTGATGCAAAGCTCCAGCTAATGAGGCTTAAAGCAATGATTAAAAACTTTTTCATTATCCTAAGAATCCAAGTAAGATACCGGCTGCTACGGCGGAGCCGATTACGCCTGCTACATTTGGTGCCATCGCGTGCATAAGCAGATGGTTATTGGGATTGGCCTCACGTCCCACAACTTCCGAGACGCGGGCGCTGTCGGGAACGGCCGACACTCCGGCATTGCCGATAAGAGGATTGATCTTTCGCTCGGGCTTGAGGAAGAGGTTCCAGATCTTTACGAACAAGACTCCGCAAGTGGTTGCTATGACAAACGACACAAGGCCCAGCGCAAATATTTTCAAAGAATTACCTGTGAGGAACTTGTCCGCCTGAGTGGAAGCTCCGACCGTAAGTCCTATGAGAGTGGTCACTACGTCAATCAGCGGACCGCCAGCAGTGTTGGCAAGGCGGCGCGTGACGCCTGACTCTTTAAGCAGGTTGCCGAAGAATAGCATTCCCAAAAGAGGGAGACCGGACGGAACTATGAAAGCGGTGCAGAGGAATCCGACGATGGGGAAGATAATCTTTTCCTTCTGGCTTACCTCACGCGGCTTTGGCATCTCGATCAGCCGTTCTTTCTTAGTGGTAAGCAAAAGCATTATAGGCTTTTGGATAACAGGCACAAGGGCCATATACGAGTATGCACACACGGCAATGGCGCCCATCAGGTCCGGAGCCAGTTTGGAGCTGAGGAAAATGGCCGTAGGGCCGTCAGCACCACCGATAATGCCTATGGCGCCAGCCTCGTTGGGAGCGAAGCCGAAAGCAAGAGCCAGGAGGTATGCGCCGAAAATACCCATCTGTGCAGCGGCGCCGATCAGCATCAGGCGGGGCTGGGAGATAAGCGCCGAAAAATCGGTCATCGCCCCTATGCCAAGAAAAATGAGCGGGGGATACCACCCCTGCCTGACGCCCTGGTAGAGGGTATTCAGTACAGAACCGTCTTCATAAACTCCGATGTTCATTCCCGGGAACATAGGAATGTTGCCGATAATGATGCCAAAGCCTATCGGCACCAGCAACATGGGCTCCCATTCCTTGACTATGCCAAGGGTTATGAAGATTGCACCGATTGCAATCATTGCCAAATGTTGCCAGGTGCAGTTTGCAAAGCCGGTAAACTGCCAGAACTGAACCAGGCTGTCGAATATCTGCTCCATTATGACAATTTAATGATTTCCGCGCCCTCGAGCACCGAATCACCTTTCTGCACAAGAATCGCGCTCACGGTTCCGTCAGCCTCGGCCTGAATTTCATTCTCCATCTTCATGGCTTCAAGCACAGCCACTTTCTGCCCCTTCTTGACAGCCTGTCCCTCTTTGACGTCAACGCTGATAATAACGCCGGGAAGAGGGGAGTGAACTACGCTCGTCACGCCCCCTGAAGGCGCAGCGGGCTGCGGTACGGACTGGGGCTGTGGGGCGGCCGGAGCCGTCACAGCGGCAGGCTCAGGTATGGCGTCAGGGGTATTCTCCATCTCCACGCTATAGTCGGTTCCGTTTACCGACACTTCCGCGTTCCGCCCCTCTATACCCTTGATGGTTACGGAGTAATCTTTACCGTTGATTTTGAAGTTGTAGGTTTTCATATTTTGTGCGTTTGTTTTCTGAAATTAAGACTCTTGTCCGCCCAGGCGGAAGAATTGTTGACCTTGATGGTAATAAAGCCTGGCTCAGTATCATGAACTCCGCTTCCGCAATACAGATGCAACGCCAGAGCAATGGCTGCGGGTATATCGTCTTCGCCGGATGTATAACTCTTAAGTGCAAGAGCTATGGCGGCAGCTTCGGGGCCTTCCGCGGCTTTGGAGCGTTTTTTCCTCTTTAGTCTCACTCTCCCGGTAAAGATGTTACCGGACAGGTTGTAAATAAGGAAAAGGATGAGCAAGGCGCTGAACACCACCGCTACGGCGACAAGGCTCAAAGACCACCCCTTAGGATCGGTCTCTTTCATCTTCTGGGCCCTTGACTTCTGCTCATGCCTTCCGTTCAGCGAAAGTGGAGAAGGAGCCGCTGAATGAATGTCGTCGAATACCATCTCCTTGTTGTCGTGGGCGAACTTGGATATGCTCATGCCCTCGGGAAGGGCCGCAGGGATGGACAGAGAATCGATGATGGTACGCCCGTCGTTGCTGACCAGGTAAACGGTTCCGCCGCTGGGGAGAGTAAAATTAAGATAGTATGTGCCCAGTGCAGAATTACCGGCGGCATACAGAAGCGCCACCTGGCGGGGACCTATTCTAGTGGAGCGGTCATCCTTTGTTATCTGGCACTTGGTGAGGTTTGTCCGGTCGTCGGTAAGGAAACACCCGCCGAAACTTACCGTGCCCTGGGACGTGTTGAAGATCTCGATCCAGTCAGGATGATTGCCGTAGTCGTCGGCAACCGAAACCGGGCTTCCGGGCATAGCCTCGGAGATAATAAGGTCGGAAAGATTCTGGCCCCACAGCCCCAGGCAGGCAAACAATGCGGTTAAAAATAATACCGGCTTTTTCATAAGGGCATATTGTCGTGTTTCTTGGCCGGGAGTTCCTGGCGTTTCTGGGCAAGAACTTCAAAAGCCCGTATCACGCGGAAACGGGTGTTCCGCGGCTCTATGACATCTTCTATATATCCCTTCTGCGCAGCCTGATAAGGGTTGCAGAAAAGCTCGTTGTATTCTTCCTTGCGCTGCTCGGCCAGGGCGGCTTGCTTTTGCGGGTCGGTTTCCGCCTTGAGCTCTTTGCCATAAAGAACGCCAACGGCACCATCGGCGCCCATAACTGCAATGGCGGCAGAAGGCCAGGCATAGTTGATGTCTCCTCGCAATTGCTTGCAACTCATAACGATATGGGCACCGCCGTAGCTCTTGCGAAGGGTGACCGTAACTTTGGGCACGGTAGCCTCGCCATATGCGTAGAGCAGCTTTGCGCCATTGGTTATTATAGCGCCGTATTCCTGCTGGGTACCGCACAGGAAGCCGGGAACGTCGACAAGCGTAAGAAGAGGAATATTGAACGCGTCGCAGAAGCGCACGAAACGCGCAGCCTTGCGGCTGGCATTGATATCGAGCACACCTGCAAGCACACCGGGTTGATTCGCAACTACACCTACGCTCCTTCCGCCCATATGAGCAAAGCCGACAATAATATTGCGTGCAAAATTGCGGTGGACTTCAAAGAAATCACCGTCATCGACTATGGCCTCAATCACGCCATACATATCATAGGCCTTGTTGGGGTTGTCGGGAATGACTGAATTGAGACTGTCGGAGACTCGGCCTACAGGATCGGAACTCGCGCGACGGGGTGCTTCTTCCAGGTTGTTCTGCGGAAGGAAGCTCAACAGACGCTTTACTTTATCTATTGCATCATCCTCTGTATCAGAAGCAAAATGAGCGACTCCCGACTTGCCGGAGTGAACTGCGGCGCCCCCCAGCTCCTCCTGGGTCACGGTCTCGCCGGTAACAGATTTCACCACGGTAGGACCGGTCAGGAACATATAGCTGGTCTTATCGACCATTATGGTAAAATCGGTAAGCGCAGGGGAGTACACGGCTCCGCCGGCACAAGGTCCCATTATAACGCTGATTTGCGGGATTACGCCGCTGGAGAGGATATTGCGCTCGAAAATCTCGCCGTAGCCCGCCAGCGCGTCGATGCCCTCCTGAATGCGGGCACCGCCGGAATCGTTAAGCCCGATGAGGGGAGCACCCACTTTTACAGCTGTGTCCATTACCTTGCAGATCTTCTCGGACATGGTTTTGCTGAGCGAGCCACCGTTAACCGTAAAGTCTTGAGCATAAATGAATACAAGCCTTCCATCTATAGTGCCTTGTCCGGTCACTACACCATCGCCGTCGGTATGCGAAGCATCCATCCCGAAGTTGGTGCAGCGGTGCTGGACAAACATATCGAATTCTTCAAAACTGCCCGGGTCAAGCAACTTGGCAATACGTTCGCGCGCAGTGAGCTTTCCTTTGGCGTGCTGCGCCTCGATACGTTTCTCACCGCCACCGAGAGCCGCACTTTGCCGGCGCTCGACCAAGGCCTTGATCTGATCTTCTTGAATACTCATAAAGTCTTGTCAATCAATTAAATTACCCGAAACAAAGATAGTGCTGACAGTAAGGCCGCCATCACCGTCGTCGGCTATATCAAATCGTAAATAATGCTTTTTACCGGTGCCCGGCATTTCGTCGCCCAAGCCCTCGTTAATAGCGTTTACCGTCTTGGAGAGAAGTTCTTCTTCATTTTTGATTTTGGCATTCTTCAAGCCGCACAAAACAAATTGCTTACCGCCGTCAGGGGTTGCGACCGATGCGGAGAGCTCAAGGGTGAAACCATCCTCGCTGCTGTACATAGCAGAGGGAATGTCATTAACCTTTTCAGCAAATACGGCAAATTTGGCACTTCCTTCCATCAATTCGAAAGAACGGCTGGTCGGGATGTTGTTGAATGTCCCTTTTTCAGTTGAATCGTCCGGCCCGACCATTGTATATGAGACTTTGATATAATCCTTCAAATTTGAACTGCCCGTCAAAGCCAGCTGAATTGTCCCGTCACTTGTGCCCGGTATATCCGCGACGGTCGTTTCGGGCACGTCGATAGTTTCGGGTATCACCTCACGCTGACATGATACCAAAATGCCCGCGAAAAGTATGGCGAATAGTGCTTTTTTTATCATTTTTCAGCCTTAACAAAAATGTTAACACCTATAACTAAATTGTTCTATTAGCTTATTTACAATTATTTATGTACCGAACAATGTTTTTCTCCAAAAAACGGAGCGCGGCGGTGGTAAAGCGCTTTATATTGGACTTCCGAGGCCCCTCGCAGTGGAAAATTTCGGTAAAAGTACCCTCAGGACCACTGGCTCCAATCCAAACCGTACCCTCCGGGTAATGCCCGTCGCTCCCTTCTGCGAGCCCGGTAGTAGCAACCGCAAAAGTACTTCCGGTCAACCGCCTCACCCCCTCGGCCATTGCCGCTGCAACCTCGCTGCTCACTACGCCTTTATTCTCTATCACGGAAGGGGATACACCAAGCACCTTTTCTTTGACGCTGACGGCGTAGGAAGTTACCGATCCCAGATAATATGATGAAGAACCGGACACAGTGGTTATAAGGTGCGATATCCGTCCTCCTGTACAAGATTCGGCGGCGCTCAAACTCCATCCATGCTCTTTCAGCAAAAGTCCTATTCGTTGCTCGACATTCATTTTGTTTTGGCGGAAAGATGTTTCAAAATACGCCCGACAAGCGATGGACCTTCGCGTACAAGCCCCATGCGCACTTCAATTAGCGACGCACCGGCGTCCAAAGCCTCGCGAGCCTGGGCGGGAGTCTTGATATGGCAGTTGGCTATAATGGGCAAACGCCCCTTGGTCTTTTCTTTTATATGGCTGATTTGCTGAATATTACGCGCTTCAATACCATCCACGCTGTTCATCAGGCAATACTCGATTATGTAATCCAGATCGTCCGGCGCAATAGTCTCGGGAATCTTGACCACTATAGGTTTATATTCCTCATAGGTGAGCCTTGCATCGAGGATATCATCAAGCAATTCAATCTCGGGATTCCCGGATATATCTATGACGAAAAAGTCACAGAAGTCATATGCAAGGCAGAAAGAAGACAAATACTCATTTGCAATGCATGCGGCAAGTATATCGTCGGGAGGGTCTGACTGAAGCCGCCCGATAGCCTTACGGATAGCAGCGACCTCAGAGAAGGGGCCGATCTCTACAAAGCTGAATCCCAAGTCGTTAAGGTCGTTGTACAGGTCTCCGTCAACGTCTAGTCCGGCACCAAGGCCTACAGGATTGTAGAAATTGATGCCAAACACTTCACGCTCGAGCCCCACAGGCCTGTTTCCGTGGATCAAGCGGTTAAAAAAGCGGCCGCCAGGTATCATACCCTCGAACTTGAAGTATCGAAGTGCGATGGCGGAAGCCTTGCCGCTGTCCTTGATTCTGCGAGTTATCGGTCTGATAAGAAGGCTGTACATATAAAGGCAAACTTCTATTAACCTACAAATATAAACAAATTGCAGATTAAATAAAAGCCCGAAAGCAGCGTTTGAGTTACTTGAACTCCTTGAACGTGCCGTCGGAAAAGAACACTACAATACGCTCGATTTGCCCCTTTGGGGCAAGTGAGAGCGCATTTTCGAGAGATTCAGCATCTTCACCGCCGGCATTGTACATCCTGCCACGCCCGGTTACCAGCCATTCAAGGCTGAGATTTGGATATTGCGAGGCAAGTTTTTCCAGGAAATCAAATCCGGGCTTATTGCGGCCGGACAGAATATGCGAGATGCTGGCACGTGCCACGCCGATACTGTCGGCGAATTGAGACTGGCTGATATTTTCGGCTTCTAAAAAGCGGAGAAGGCGAGTGTTCATATGCAGTTCATTTGATTTACAAAAGTAATCAATCTATTTGAAATATACAATAATTATCGAATCCACAAGAAGGGCAGGGGATAGGCACAAAACAAGCATTTTAGCCTAAAGAATATATTTATTTATATCGCATTAAATTCTTGATTATTATTAATATAGCCAATTATAACAATTCGATTTTTAAGCGATTTAGCCGAAAACCATAATAAAAGCCCATCCAAAATACTAAATAAAAGAATTAGATAAATCATATTATTGGCTGATTATCAATGATTTAATCAAAACTATTATACTGTATAAACAAACCTTATACAGCCATCCTGACGGCTATTCGAAAACCTGTCTGGCGTCGCCAAAAGTATTTACATTTGTAAAGTCAGAAAGACCGTTATTAATTGCATTTTGTAAATAGGGGAGAACGCATCAATACTTTGCCGACCGTGATGGGAAAATTGCTATATTTGCGCTGCAAAATTAGAACAAGATGATACCGGATATAAAAATTGAAGACTACACATACGTGCTGCCAGACGAGCGGATAGCAAAATATCCGCTTTCTGAACGCGACTCCTCAAAATTGCTCGTATATAAAGACGGAGCTTGCACGGAAACAGTATTCAAGAATCTCCCTCAACATATACCCTCTGGCAGCATGATGGTGTTCAACGACACCAAAGTTGTACCAGCACGTTTGTTCTTCAAACGGCCCACAGGCGCCCATATTGAAATTTTTTGCCTTGAACCCGATACGCCGTCAGAGTATAATACCAATTTTGCCACCACTGGAAGTTGCCGCTGGAAATGTGTGATAGGTAACTCTAAGCGCCTTAAAGATAATGAATTGCTGGACCTCGATTCCGATTCCGGAGAGTTTGACGGCATATCACCGAAGGCCCGTCTCATCAGCAGGGACGGCCAGACCGGAATCGTGGAGTTTTCCTGGCAGGGCGGGATTCCTTTCTCTGAATTACTTGAGCGCTGCGGCAGGATTCCTATTCCACCTTACCTGAACCGCGCTACGGAAGCAATCGATATAGAACGTTATCAGACTCTTTACGCCCATATACGGGGATCGGTTGCCGCACCTACTGCGGGACTTCATTTCACTTCCGAAGTGCTTGAGGCAATTGCCGGCAGAGGCGTTGATATCGAGAATGTATGCCTTCACGTGGGTGCAGGGACATTCCTGCCGGTCAAGAGTTCCACAATAGCATCCCACCCCATGCACCGCGAACCTTTCAGCGTAAGCCGCAATCTGCTCTGCCGCATTCTTTCCGCCACGGGCGGCATTACGGCAGTGGGCACAACATCGGTGCGTACGCTCGAATCGCTGTACTACGCCGGTGCTTCATGCATTGAGAAGGGCCATCCCGAAGACGTAACTCAGTGGGCACCGTACGAGAGGGAATGGACATACAGCACGAAAGAAGCCCTTGAGGCATTAGTCAAGTATCTGGATGACAACGGATTGGACAAACTACAAATTGGCACCCGCATTATAATTGTCCCCGGCTTCGACTTCCGGCTCGTCGATAGGATGGTAACCAATTTCCATCAGCCCCAGAGCACTTTGCTGCTTCTCATCAGCGCTTTTGTAGGAGGGGACTGGCAGACCATTTACAACTACGCCCTGGGGCACGGATTCCGCTTCCTCAGTTATGGAGACTCATCTTTGTTATTTAGAAGATAATTTGCTAAATTTGTTGTTGATAATAACAATACAATGATTGATCTTTCAGAATTCGAAGACATACGGCCGTACAGCGACGAAGAAGCTGTAGAAGCACTTCAGAGAGTATCCCGCCATCCATCCTTGCCCATGATTTCCAAGTATCTCTTCCCTAAGGAAGGGCTTGATTTTCTCGGGGGAACATTGAGGCGAATCAAGAGTATCGATGAGTTCCAGGCAGTTGTAATGACAGGCGTTATTACCGCCGTCCTGGCCCGTACTTCAGAAGGCTTCACTTATTCCGGAATGTCCAATCTGACAAAGATCAAGGGCAAGTTCCTTGCTATTTCCAATCACAGGGACATCGTTCTTGACCCGGCATTGATCCTTTACAGCATGCACGAGGCGGGGCTTCCGTTCGCCGAGTTGTGCGTTGGAAGCAACCTTCTTTCCAACAAGCTTATGGAGGACCTGATGAAGTCCAACAGGATGATTAAAGTCATCCGCGGCATCAGCGCCCGCCAGATGTACCTGAATTCCCAGACTCTCTCTAAATATATACGTCTGAGCATCACCTCCGGCAACGCCTCGATCTGGGTAGCACAAAAGGAAGGCCGCTCCAAAAACGGTATAGACAAAACCGAACAGGGTCTTCTTAAGATGTTCGACATGAGCGGAGAGAACGGTTTCGAGCAGAATTTCGAGGAGCTGAATATCGTCCCTATGAGCATATCCTACGAATACGAACCTTGCGACAGCCGCAAGGCCCGTGAATTGCTGCTCAGCAGGGAAGCGCCATACGTCAAGAAGCCCAAGGAGGACCTCCACAGTATCCTGACAGGCATAAGGCAGCAAAAAGGCCATATACACCTAAATATTGGCAAACCTCTCACCGCCGAGGAGATTCATTCAGCCTCTGAACATACCGGCAACGACCGTTACCAGTTGCTCCGCGACCTTCTGGACCAGAGGATCCACAAGGGATATAAGCTCTGGAAGACCAATTATATGGGTTACGACCTTATGAATGGCACGTCCGAATACCTGGGAGTCAAGTATCTTCCCGAAGATTTGGAGGCGTTCAAGGCATACACCGAGCACAAACTCTCCAAACTCGAAAGGCGCCTCGATCGAGACGCCCTCCGTGATATTTTCTGGCACATCTACGGGAATCCCGTAAAGTCGCTCTAGAAAGCTATTGCTAGACCGGCAGTTATGTTGGTAATGCCTTTGGATGAAGGAATGTGATATTCGTTCATCTTGAAGGCCGCGAACGAGTCTGCACCCAGGAACAGGTTCACCCCGGGGAAGCGGAAGTTGAGCGCTGCACCAAAATCGAATCCATAATTGTTGAATGCGGCCGAAGCGGCAAGGCTGATGGCCCTCAGGGGCGTAACGTCAAGTCCGACACGGGCTTCAGTGAAGTGCCTCTGGAAAGTAGTAAGTACGCCGGCCGTCAGGCCTTCGTAGAACGGCATACGGTACTTAGCGGAAACATGAATGTTGAAATTGATGAGCTTAGTCTTGATGACGTTTTCAACCGATTCAAGCTGCAGGCCCTCCTCGGCATCGTCGATAACGCGGTCTTTGTAGTCAATCGTGCCGTGAACAGAATCAAACCACGTAAGGAAACCAAGGTCGACTACAGAGAATCCTACATCGAGTCCCTCGAGGGGAGTCCAGGTAGCACCCAGATCGACACCGAGGCCTAAGCCGCAAATGCCGAATCCGCTATATCCTGCATCCTGGAGGTAATACAGGCTGTTCTTGACCAATGCAGGGTTCACGCCCATAGTTTTGCAAGAAATATAAGCATCGGCGTTAACCGTACCGCCGAAATCATCGCCGGGATATTCTCCGAGTTCAAGATTGTGAATATCAAGGAAAGCACCGCCGAGTCCAAGGAGCACCTTTGCAGTTCCGCCAAGGATAAGGTTATCTTCCAGCCTGCGGGAATAGCCTACGGCAACCTCTGCATAATTATTGGATTCAAAATGCATGTTCTCGAAGCTGTAGCGGCCGGTTTTTGTCTTAAGACCGTCATTAAGACCTATCTTCATGGCTCCGAAGAAGTCCTTGGGGGCGTAGAAATAAGTATTCGTACGGACGTTAAGCTCGGCAGTAAAGCGCCTGTCTTCTTCCTGATGGCCGAATGTGATAAGGTTGACGCTTAATTCCGGCTGCATATAATTATCCATAGTGATGCCCGAGAGGAACTTATCGGCCGGAATCGACTCGCCGAAGCCCCAGGTATATTTGCCTTCAGGAGTTTTGAAAATGAGTGAAGACAGGGGCAGGTTGGAAGGCATTGAGAAAGAAGTATTACCGACACCTACGGCAAAGAAGGAGAATGAATCATTCTCAAACGGGGCGGCCGGATTGATTCGGTAGCTGTAAACGTGATTGTCGAGGAAAAAAGAGGTTTTAAACTCTTGAGCTGCAGAAACTGCCATAAAGCCGGTAAGCAACACAGCTGCGGTGAATAACTTTTTCATCTTTCGTCAATAATTATTTCTACAAATATAGTATTTTTCTCATATTTTTCGATACCGGGCGCAGATTGCGCTCTTGTTATACAATTTATATTATGTTAACTAAACTCTATGAACGGCTCCCCTCGCAACAAAAAATATTTTTTTATATATTTGTAAGTTATGAGCAGAAAAGGAAAACTCGACATTGTCCTTCACGATATACTGATCGAAGATATTGCCGCTGAAGGTAAATCAATCGCTCACGCCCGGCTCGACACAGACGATCCTCAGTCCGAGGGACGCGTGCTGTTCGTTGAGTTTGCAGTACCCGGTGACGTGGTTGACGTGCGCCTGACCCGCAAAAAAAGCAATTTCCTGGAAGGCCGGATAATAAAGATCAAAAAGCCTTCCTCCCAGCGGCTTGAGCCTTTCTGCCAGCATTTCGGTGTTTGCGGAGGTTGTCGCTGGCAACCCCTTCCCTACAGTATACAATTAAGCGCAAAGCAGCGTCAGGTATATGATCAGCTAACCCGCATCGGGCATCTCCAAGTACCTGAATTTCAACCAATTATAGGCTCAGAAAAGACTATTTTCTACCGTAACAAGCTGGAATTCAGCGCTTCAAACAAACGCTGGCTGCTACCCGGAGAGACTCCCCCCACGGATGCCAACCCCGGACTGGGCTTCCACGTTGGCAAATTTTTCGACAAGGTTTTGGATATCGAAAAATGCTATCTCCAGAGGGAGCCGTCTAATGCAATTCGTCTTGCCATAAAGGAATACGCATTGCGTAACGGGCTGAGTTTCTATAACATACGGGAGAATCACGGACTTTTGCGCAATATGTTCGTGCGCACCACCGAAGACGGGCAGGTTATGTTGATCGTCTGTTTTGGCGCTCCCTCCCCCGCCATCAAACCGCTTCTGGAGTATGTACGGGACCGTTTCCCAGAGATCACGTCGTTGTATTACGTTATCAATACCAAAGGAAACGACAGTATATCCGATCAGGAATGTATCCTCTTCAGCGGCAGTCCCGCCATCTACGAGAAGATGGAGAACCTCAGCTTCCGCATAGGCCCCAAATCGTTCTACCAGACCAATGCCCCGCAGGCCCTCCAACTGTACCGCAAGGCAAGGGAATTCGCCGCCCTTGACGGAACCCAAACCGTTTACGACCTTTATACCGGCACGGGAACAATAGCGCAGTTTGTCAGCGCAGGAGCACGCAAAGTCATTGGTATAGAATATGTTCCCGAGGCCATTGAAGATGCCCGAACCAATGCAGCCGCCAACGGCATAACCAACTGCGAATGGTTTGCCGGCGATATGAAAGATATCCTCACCGATGACTTTATCTCCGAGCACGGACATCCCGACGTGATGATAGTCGACCCGCCCCGCGCCGGTATGCATCCCGATGTGGTTGCGACAATCATGCGCGCTCTCCCGGACCGTATAGTGTATGTGAGCTGCAATCCTGCCTCACAGGCCCGTGACATAGCCCTGATGTCAGGCAGGTACAAGATAACTGCCGTGCAGCCGGTCGATATGTTTCCTCATACTCAACATGTTGAGAATATTTGCAAACTTGAATTATGCTCCTCGATATAGTTTTGCTAATTGTTGGCCTCCTGGCCATAGTTTTCGGCGCCGATTTTCTGGTGGACGGCGCTTCTGCCATAGCCAGAAAACTGAAAATCAGCGAGTTTGTTATAGGTCTGACCATAGTTGGCTTCGGTACCTCATGTCCTGAACTTGTTGTAAGCGTCACTGGCGCTTTGGCCGGAAACTCCGACATCTCGATCGGCAATGTAATCGGTTCAAACATCTTCAACACTTTGCTCATCCTGGGTATAACCGCCCTAGTGATGCCAGTGGCCATTACACGTTCGAACAAGCGGCGCGACATTCCCATCACTTTGTTGGTGACTTTCCTTCTGGTATTCTGCGGAATGAGCAAGACCCTTGTCGGTCTAGGGCAGCAGGACGGACTGTCAAGAGTGGAAGGAATTGTATTCCTGGTGCTTTTCGCCGTTTATATCTATTCCTGCTTCAAAAACGACGAGGGCATCGACGAGGCCGACTCCCCTGTTAAAAAGATGAGCCTTTTCGTGGCTATCCTGCTCACCCTCGCAGGTCTTGCCGGACTTATCTTCGGAGGCAGGTGGTTTGTCGACTCTGCAGTCAACATCGCAAGATACCTAGGCGTGAGTGACAAATTCATCGCAATTACCCTCCTTGCCGGCGGCACTTCCCTGCCGGAGCTGGCCGCCTGCGTTGTTGCCGCGGCAAAGAAAAAGGGTCAGCTCGCTCTGGGCAACATCCTGGGATCGAACATCTTCAACATGCTCCTCATACTGGGCACCTCGGCAACCATCTCTCCCCTGTCGTTCAACGGTATATCGCTGGTTGACGTATTTGCCCTCATGATGAGTATGATCCTCGTCTGGATGAGTTCCTATACATTCAAAAAGAACCAAATAGACCGCTATGAAGGAGCAATCTTCGTGCTCTGCTTCATTGCCTATTATGTCTGGCTGTTTATTAAACTTTGATATGAATCTTCTTAAGTTCAAACCTACTTCCTATAAACTGGAAACCGTCTCGACCGGACGGGTATTCGACGATCCGGGCTGGGCTCTCACCGATCCGGAATGCGAACTCCCTTCGCTTATACGTGCCGTTTACGACAACTCCCGTTTCACTCCGCGCGAAGACCTCAAGGGGCTCTACCGCTACGCGGAGTGGATGCCCGTCAGACGTACGCTCAAAAAATCCTGCGCCCCTGTGACATACAAGTCCAAAGCCTTGGCCAAGTATTTGGGGCTCAATAATTTATATATAACTTTCTCGGGGTGGAACCCGAAGATAGGTGCCAAAATGAGCACCTGTTCCTTCAAAGAGACCGAGGCATTTTCCGTCTGCGCCCGTATGGACCGCAAGGAAAAGCGTACACTCATTGTCCAGTCGGCCGGCAATACCGCAAGAGCTTTCTCGCAAGTGTGCTCCGACAACGACATCCCGGTCGTGATTTGTATTCCCGAGGATAACAAGCATGATCTCTGGTTCAGGCACAAACTCAACCGCTGCGTCAAAGTGGTTGCAGTTCCTCACGGATGCGACTACTACGATGCCATAACCCTAGGGGACAAGCTGGCCAAAGACCCCCGCTATTTTCTTGAAGGCGGAGCTAAGAATATAGCCCGCCGCGACGGTATGGGCACAACGATACTGAGTTTCGTCGAAAAAGCCGGACGTCTGCCCGATGCGTATTTCCAGGCTGTCGGATCCGGCACCGGGGCGATAGCTGCCTGGGAGAACGCCGAAAGGCTTGCCGCAGACGGCCGCTTCGGAGAGAACAACATGAGAGTATATGTGTCGCAGAACACTCCCTTCACTCTCCTGTACGATTCGTGGAAGGCAGGAAGCAGACAGCTTGCAGACATCAGCCCCGAACAGGGCCGGCGCCAGGCGGAGGTTATTCTGGCCAAGGTTCTGTCAAACCGCAAACCGCCGTACAGTATAGCAGGAGGCCTGTTTGACGTGCTTGAAAGGAGCCATGGCGATGTTTTCCTCGCCTCGAACGACGAGATCATGTACTGGCTGCTGCAGTTCCGTAACCTCGAAGGATACGATCTTCTTCCGGCCGCATGCGTGGCCGTCTCAAGCCTTGCCCAGGCCGTCCGTGATCATATTGTCGATAAAGACGAGTTCATTATGCTCAACTGCACCGGAGGCGGAACGCTTTCGGCCATGGCAAAGGGCTTTGTGCTGAAGGAACCCGACCTGGTACTCAGTCCCGACCTTCCCTCGGACGAGATAATCGCCATGGTTTCAGAGTTGTTCTAGAAGTTGATGGCAGCGCTTATACAGAGCGCGGTATACTGCGAGGCATTTTTGGTTACGTCCGCGGCGGGTACGTATTGTTTTGTGTCCGGATCGGTTATCCGGTCGTGATCGGTGGTAAAATGCGCCGAAAGCAAGAAATCCACACTGATAGTACGGAATACCGACACTCTGTATCCCGCCCCTATTTTGGCCCCGAAATTAGCATTGCGCAAAACCGACACGGGCAACATGGCACCTGCACCCATATAGCAGATGAATCCGGTATGGTCAAGCCCCGACGGGCAAAAACGCGCCCGTGCCTCCAGGGGAATCATCCACCTTCTGAAGTATACCCCTGACAAGCCGGAATAAACCGACAGGTTCAACTTGTCGGCCAGGTCTACACCCGCATTGACAAGGAAGGTGCCGTTACTGAAATACCGCCATACCTCGTCGGAATCTACTATGCGGAAGCCCTCATTGCAGATATAATTGTACTGCCAGCTGCGAAGGAATGTACCGGTATATCCCCACTCAAAGCCATAACTTATATGGGGGAAACTCCCCGCCCCGGCTTTGGCGAACGGGACGGAAACAAGAAGTAACGCTGCCAGTAAGAACCGTTTCATTTAATATTGAACAGAATGGTCAATTGCGGGTACAGAACCTGCATGAGACCGTTATTATAAACGCTCAGATAGGTTGCCGGGTAGTTCTGCTCCCGTTCGTTACGGCGGACATGAACCCCTGCCTCGGCGGTAAATGATAAATCGAGCGCTACCCTGCCGTCAAAGTCAAAGCGGCATCCGGCATCCCCGCTCAGGGCAAACATCAGGCCCTGGTTGTCGCTCATCAAAGACGAGAAATCGATACCGCGCCTTTTATCGTGGTCGCGTACAAATCCGGCGCTGATGCCGGGACCGGAATACAAGGTCATGCAGTAGCCGTCACGCTGAAAGCGCTTAAAAACATACTGCCGTGACAGATTAAGCTTATAGCCCGGATAAGAGCAGCGGCTTGTTATGACGCCGTAAACGTCGACATAAAAAGTTGCACTGTGGAAAACATTATCATTCTGGGGCAGTCTGAATACGGCTCCCACCCCTTTGGGAGAACTGAAGAGGCCCGCCTCCTGGGCCCTCAGACTTGAGGGCTGAAGGGCAAAGGCAACAAAGAGGGCCGCCAGAATGGTATAGAGCTTTCCGTACACAATACGAAGATAGGGAAATCTTTGATTATATCCAATAATTGTACTATATTAGCCGTTGCAACGAAAACCTTCAACCTATGTCGGTAGAAATTAAGAAAGTACTCTCCAAGCGCGATTTACGCACTTTTGTCAACTTCCCCGAGACACTCTACAAAAACAATCCGTACTATGTTCCGCCGCTGGTATTCGACCAGATGGATACGCTCGACCAGCAAAAGGGCGCGGCGCAGGAATTCTGCAAATCGGCTCTCTACCTTGCATACAAAGACGGCAAACCTGCCGGCCGCATAGCCGCCATAGTCAATTTCAAGGCAAACGAGCAGTGGAATCATAAAGAAGTCCGCTTCGGATGGTTTGATATAATCGACGACGCAGAGGTTGCAGACGCTCTGATGGAAAAAGTGTACGAATTCGGCAGGGAGTGGGGCATGGAATCGGTAGTAGGCCCTCTCGGCTTCACCGACTTTGATCCGGAAGGTATGCTGATTGCCGGGTATGACAGGCTCAGCACCATGGCGCTCATTTACAATTACCCATATTACAACGATCACCTGCAGCGCATGGGCTTCGACAAAGACACCGACTGGATAGAATACAAGATCTTTATGCCCGAGCAGCTGCCGGACCGTCTCAAAAGAGTGTCGTCCATTATAGAGCAGCGCGCCAACGTGCACATCAAGCCCCTTACCCGCAAGATACTCAGGAAAGAGAATTACGGCATTAAAGTATTCAAACTCATCAACGAGTGTTACAAAGACCTGTATAATTTCACGGTACTGCCTGACCATATGGCAAAGAAGTACCTCGATTTCTACCTGAGCATACTGGACCTCCGCTACCTGTGCATGGTAGAAAACGACAAAGACGAACTTGTAGCATTCGGCATCACCATGCCGTCCATAGCAAAGGCGCTTCAAAAAAGCCGCGGGAAGCTATTCCCCTTCGGATGGTGGCATCTGGCAAAGTCGATGTTCTTCAAGCACGAAGAAGGCGTGGAGATGCTTCTGGTGGGCGTACGCCCCGATTATCAGAATTCCGGAATCAACTCCCTGCTGTTTGCCGACCTGTTTGACAAATTCAGCAAGTGGGGTGTAAAATGGGCCGAAACCAACGCCGTACTCGAAGACAACCTGAAGAATCAGGGGCAGTGGAAAGATTTTGAAAACGAGTGCGTAAAGAGACGCCGCTCATACATAAAGAAACTCTCTTACCCCAATGTCTGACAACGGCACTCCCCTTCCCGAGCGAATGCGTCCCCGCGACCTGTCGCAATATGTGGGCCAGCAGCATCTGGTAGGCCCCGGATGCATTTTGCGCAATATGATCGACAGCGGCAACCTGTCGTCATTCATACTTTGGGGGCCTCCCGGAGTGGGCAAGACCACTCTGGCAAGCATCATTGCGCACACTCTGGACAGGGAGTTCTACACTCTTTCAGCCGTCAGTTCCGGTGTAAAAGACGTCAGGGACGTAATCGATAAGGCCCGCAACAAGTCGCTCTTCTCTTCTGCTGCGGCCCCGATTCTTTTCATCGATGAAATCCACCGCTTCAACAAGGCGCAGCAAGATGCGCTCCTCGGCGCGGTTGAATCGGGCACCGTAGTCCTTATAGGGGCCACCACGGAAAACCCTTCGTTCGAAGTGATCACTCCCCTTCTGTCGCGCTGCCAAGTATTTGTCTTAAAGCCTCTTGAAGCTTCTGACCTTGACCTTTTACTCAGGCGGGCGCTAAGCTCCGACGAAGTACTGTCGAAGCGCAAGGTCACAGTAGATGAAACCGAGGCCCTGTTCCGTCACAGCGGCGGAGACGCACGCAAGCTCCTTAACATACTCGAAATCGTAATCGATACGACTCAGCCCGCCGAAGACGGCGCCGTGCATATCAGCAACAAGTCCGTAACCGCCTGCCTCCAGGAGAACATGGCGATTTACGACAAAGGCGGCGAGATGCATTACGACATAATCTCCGCATTTATTAAGTCGGTGCGCGGTTCGGACCCCAATGCAGCAGTGTATTGGATGGCGCGTATGCTTGCCGGGGGCGAGGACCCTCTTTTCATCGCCCGCCGTCTATGCATCCTTGCGGCAGAAGACATCGGCCTTGCCAACCCCAACGCCCTCTTGCTTGCCGATGCCACATTCCGCATCGTCCACTCCATAGGCATGCCGGAAGCCCGCATCCCGTTAAGCGAATGCGCCGTCTATCTTGCGTCTTCGCCCAAGAGCAACTCCGCCTACCTTGCCGTCGATTCGGCCCTTGCCGCGGTTGAAGAAGACAAGATGGCTCCTGTGCCGCTGTATCTTCGCAACGCTCCTACCTCTCTCATGAAAGAACTCGGCTATTCCGACGGTTACAAATATGCCCACGACTATGAGGGGCATTTTACCGATTTGGAATTCATGCCCGAGACGATGCGCGGGAGAGTGTTTTACGAACCCCAGTCCAATGCCCAGGAAGACAGGCTCAAGGCATACCTGCTATCTTGCTGGCCAAAATACTATACAAAAAAGTGATAACTGTTGTCCAAACCGCCCTCAACGGGCTGGTTGTTTTAAAACCGCGCATTTTTGAAGATGCACGCGGCTATTTCTTCGAGAGTTTCTCCAAGCGCGATCTCGAGGAACTGGTAGGTCCGGTGGACTTTGTCCAGGATAATGAGAGCCTCTCTTCGTACGGTGTAGTCAGGGGCCTTCATTTCCAGAATCCGCCGTTCACCCAAGCCAAACTGGTACGGTGCACTAGGGGAAGAGTTCTTGACGTTGCGGTCGATATCCGACGCGGCTCCCCCACTTTCGGAGAGCATTTTGCCGTTGAGCTGAGCGAAGAGAACCACCTTCAGTTCTTTATACCCAAGGGATTCGCCCATGGCTTTTCGGTTTTAAGCGAAACTGCCGTCTTCCAATATAAATGTGATGAATTCTATCACCCGGAGGCCGATGCCGGCGTGCTGCTGACCGACCCTGCGCTGGGAATCGACTGGAAGATCGCGCCGGAGCAGATGATCCTTTCCGATAAAGACAAGTTGCGCCGCCCTCTAAGGGAGAGCGATGCTATCTGATTCAGGCACGCTCCCCGAAGATAGCCGTACCGATACGCACTATCGTCGCCCCGAATTCTACTGCGACGGGCCAGTCGCCGGACATACCTATTGACAACTCTTTAAAATCGGTCAGCTCCGGGAACAGGTCGCGCAGATAGTCCATAAATGCCTTTATACGGCCAAAATCGGCCCTTATGTCATCTTGCTCATCAGTATTGGTAGCCATGCCCATAAGGCCGCAAAAACGTATGTTTTTATAGCTTTCAGCGCGGAACAAAATATCCAGCACTTCTTCGTCGTAAAACCCTTGCTTGGTCGCCTCGGCGGCAACGTGCATTTCAAGCAATACATTGATTACCTTGCCATTCCTGGCGCCCCATTCATTGACCGCCTCGAGCAGATGGAGGGAATCGACCGACTGGACCAGTGAGGCGTAAGGCAGCACCATCTTGAGTTTGTTGGTCTGCAGGTGCCCGATAAAATGCCATTCAATGCCGCGGCCTTCAAGAGAGAGGGCCTTCTTTTCGAATTCCTGCGGACGGTTCTCTCCGAACACCATTTGGCCAGCGGCAACGGCCTCCTCTATGGCCTCGATAGGATGGAATTTTGAAACTGCCACCAGTTTTACTTCTGATGGCAGTCTCTTTTTAATCTCATGAATATTCTGTGCTATACTCATTTTAACGGCGTTTCTTCTGCTGGGCGCGAAGCTGCTCTTCCTGCATCTTCTGGGCGGCCTCCAGACGCTGCTGCCACTTAGACTTGGGCAGAGGTTTTCCTTCGGTAGCCTTGAGCCGCGCCATGATCTTCTCCGGATGTACGAAGAACTTCTTGATGACAAGAGTCTGGATAATTGCAATCAACTGCGAGAGCAGATAGTAATAGCTCAACGCGGCCGACAGGTTATTACAGATGAAGAACATCATGATAGGCATCATCCACAGTGTCATGAACTTCATGGATGAAGCGGTAGGATCGTTGGAAGCGGTCTGGTTGGCTGTGGTTATCTTTGAATAGACCCACATGACCACCGCCATAAGCAGGGCGAACAGCGAAAGGTGGTCGCCGAGGATAGGCAGTTTGGTACCGTAATCCAGAATGGAGTCGTAAGCGCTCAGGTCGTCGCACCAGAGGAAAGGCTGCTGGCGAAGCTCGATAGAGGCCGGGAAGAAGCGGAACATCGCCCACAGTATAGGGAATGTAAGCAAAGTGGGCAGACAGCCGCCAAGGGTATTGACCCCGGCCCGCTTGTAGAGGTCCATCGTGGCTTGCTGCTTCTTCATCGCGTCTTCCTGCTTGGGGTACTTGGCATTGATCTTCTCGATCTCAGGCTTGAGCACCTGCATCTTGGCGGAAGAGGAGAAAGACTTGTATGTCAACGGGAACACCACTATCTTGATGACCAGGGTCATAAGCAGTATGATGAGTCCGAAGTTGCTGATAAAGCGGCTGAAGAAGTTGAACATAGGGATGATGGCGTAACGGGTGAACCAGCCCACGAGCGAACCGCCCAGAGGGATGATTTTCTCGTACTTGCGTCCCATAGCCTTGAGGGTGCCGAAATGGTTGGGGCCGAAGTAGAACTCATAAGGGATGCTGACTTCGGATCCATGATGGAAATCGGAGCGCATCTTGGCGCTGCAGGCCATCAGGTTGGCCGACGGATCGTTGGCGGACAGGAACTGCACCGAAACCTCTCCGTTAGCGAACTCCTGGGGCGCATACATAATCGCCGAGAAGAACTGCTGCTGGAATGCGAACCACTTAAGACGGTTGCTTATGCTCTTGGATGAAGAACGTCCGCGGCCAATTTCGGCCGGCTTTTTATCTTCTTCGAAATAATAGTCGATCTTGGAATACTGCGACTCGTTCTTGTAACCTTTCTCAAGCCTGGGCACGGTGACGTTGAAATCAATGTCAATCGAGCTTACGTTACGCGGGATCACGTTCTGCATGCCCACGAAAGAGAGCAAGTTGTTAAGGTTGTAGCCATCAGGAGCGAGAGAGTATTTCTGCTCTATGTATCCCCCGCCGCCGAAAGGCAGACGGAACACGACCGACGTATCGGTCTTTTCGGCTACGATGAAGTTGAAATCGGTGGTACGGATGTACTGGCCGGTATAAACGCTGACCGCATACTCTGCGCCGCCCTCCTTGAAAAGCATAAGGTCTCCGCCGCCATAGCTGGAATACTTCTTGAGCTGTACACTGCTGGGCTGGGCGCCTTTGGTAGAAAAGTCAATCTTGATAAGATCGTTCTCGAGGGTCACAACTTCACCTTCGGAAAGGTGAGCAGCCTCCAGAAGGCTGTCTTTGTAGATAGCGGGTGTGCTCTGGATAACCTGCTGCTCCACGCCGGCAGCTATATCTTGCTGCGCACCGGCGGCAAGAGAGTCCACAGGTGCGTTGGCAAGGGCGATGGAGTCCAGCTTGCGCTGCTCCTCCTGGAGTTTACGGTTACGAGACGACTGGTAGAAAGTAAATCCGAACAGCGTCAGAGCTATGAGGATAAAGCCGATTACTGTATTCTTGTCCATTATTCGGCGCCCTCCTCAGCCTGGCGTATCTTCTGCTCGAGTTCCTTAAGCTCTGCCTTGGCCTGCTCGATACGCTCCTGCATCTGCTTGATGAGAGGTTCGGAGTTCTTGGATGCGGCAAAGAAGCCGATATTGTTCTCGTATGTAGTTACATCCTGCTGCAGCTGGCGGTACTTGTCCATAAGGATATCCTTTTCGGTACGGGGACCTCTCTGGGGCCTGCCGCCCTGAGCCCTGCGTGAAGGATTGAGCGGGAACTTCTCCTTGATGGCGGAGCGGTAAGCATCGTTCACTGCGTCCTTCTCCTTGAAAGGCACGTGGCCTATGGCCTGCCAGCGCTCGTTGAAGGAGCGAAGGGCCTCTGCGTTAGCAGCCTCGTCTTCCGATACGACATATGCCTGGACCTCTTCAATGAGCTTCTTCTTAGCCTTCAGGTTTCCGTAGAAATCGTTCTCGGGCTTGGCGTTCTTGTCCCTCTCGGCGAAGAACTCGTCGCAGGCGGCACGGAAACGCTTCCATATCTGCTCGCTCTTCTTGCGGGGCACGGCACCTATTTCCTTCCACTCCTTCTGAAGCTCGATGAACTGATCGGTAGCCTTCTTCCATTCAGTACTGTTCTTGAGGGCCTCGGCCTTCTCGATGATGGCCATCTTCTTGTCAAGATTGGCGTTCATCGAGTCTTTGAACTGGTTGTAGTAGTCACGCTTGTGACCGTAGAACGCATCACAGGCCGCACGGAAGCGGTCGTAGATCTTCTGGTTTTCCTTGCGGGTGGCAAAACCGATCTTACGCCATTCTTCCTGGAGTTCCTGGATTTTGCGTGACTGCTCATTCCACTCACTGGAAGAGTTGATTTCCTTGGCGGCTATTTCTTCCACCTGCTCGCAGAGAGCCTGCTTTGCCGTGAGGTTGGCAAGCTGCTCCTCTTTCTGGCCCTCGAAATGAGCCTGATAGCGCTTGTTTATAACAGCCGTGGCAGCCTTGAAGCGATTCCAGATATCATCTCTCTTCTCTTTGGCAACGGGACCGAACTCCTTCCACTGCTCGTGAAGCTTCTGGAGCTCGTGGAAAGCGTTGACCACATTCTCGTTCTCGGCCAGTTTTTCAGCCGCCTCGCAGAACTTTTCTTTAGCCTCGAGATTCTTCTGGAAGTCAAGGTCGCGGAGGTCGCGGCTGATCTTGACCATATCGTAGAACTTCTCTACGTAAAATTGATAGGTATCGTTGATGTCCCTGTATGCGTTGACGGGCACCGGGCCAGCCTCTCTCCAGCGGTTCTGCAACTCGCGGAAAGCCGGGAACGATGCGCTTGCATCTTCTTCCTTTTCGACCAGGGCTTTGAGTTCATCTATGATTGCCTTCTTGGTGAGAAGATTCTCTTCGCGCTTTGCCTCCTGCTGACGGTTGAATTCCGCCCTTTCTTTTTTGTAGTCGGCATACACGGCCTTGAAGTTCTCTTCTACTGCCTCGAAAGGATTTGAAAGCGAGGTGGCAACGTCAGGATTTTCTCCTTTAAGTTTGCCCAGAAGCTTGTAGAACGCAGATTTTATGTTTTCGGCCTCCTTGGAACGCATCATGCTGTCTGCGCTTTCCTTAAGGGAACGGAACATCTCGGACAGTTCGGCAAGGGTCTTGTCCACAAGGCTTTCCGCCTTGGCACCGGCCTCGGCCTCGGCCTCCTCGGCAACTTCGGTTGCACTTTCGGCTTGAGGGGCGCTTTCGGTTTGGGGTGCGCTTTCGGCCTCCGCTTCTACCTCGGGTTGAACTGCTGCGGTTTCAATAACTTCGCTTTCTTTGGTTTCTACGTCTGAAGCTGCCGCGAGGACCTCTTCAGGAATGTTTGTTTCACTCATAATGGAGATATTTTATTAAATATTAGAATGCAAATATAGCATTTATTTCTTAACTAATTCTACTTCATATAATTTAGGCCAGTTTTTGCCGGTAAGGAAAATACGGCCGTCAAGATATGCTATACCGTTAAGGACATCGGTGTCGGGCTTGCGGAGCTTTTTGGGGAGCAGTCCGGTGCAATCCACCATCCCCTCCACATTGCCGCTCGCGGGATTTATGATTACTATCATATCGGTGGTGTAAACATTGGCCCAGATACGGCCGTTTATCCACTCAAGCTCGTTCAGGAAACGCACCGGGCGGCCGTCCATGGTAACCTTCAGGCTGCGCTTGACTTTCAAATTCTCATCCATGAAATAAAGGGTGGAGCTGCCGTCCGAAGCAATCAGCGACTTGCCGTCGGTGGTAAGCCCCCAGCCCTCGCGGGGATAAGAATATGTCTTTATGTATTTCAGGCTCCCGGCATCATAGGTGAAAGCTACCTTGTTAGTCCAGGTAAGCATATAAAGCTTGCCTTTAAAGAACACCGAGCCCTCGCCGAAGTATTTACGCGCGAAATCAAGTTTGCGCAGCACCTTGCCGCTTTTGTAGTCAACCACCCTGAAGCTGCTCTCGCCGCACTGGCCCGTACTTTCATAAAGGGTGCCGCCATCGAAGAACAGTCCTTGCGTATAAGCGGAAGTATCGTGGTTGTATTCCGCCACGACTTTAATTTTATATTGGACAGGAGCCGATGCCGAGCAAGCCTGGAGGCAGAAAATCCAACAAAGTGCCAGGAGAAGAATCCTTTTCATTACCGCAAATTTAACAAATAAATGTTAATTTTGTATCTCTAAGCTAAAATGATATGCGTATAGATATTTTGAGTGTCGTCCCCGAATTGCTGGAAAGCCCTCTGGGTCATTCGATCGTGGGACGCGCCATAAAGAACTCCCTGGTCGAAATCCATGTCCACAACCTACGCAAATACGGCATTGGGCCCAGGCGCAACGTGGACGACTATAGCTACGGCGGAGACGCCGGCATGGTTATGATGGTCGAGCCCGTGTTCCGGATGATTGAGGAGCTGAAATCCCAACGCAGCTACGACGAGGTCATTTACATGTCTCCTGACGGCGAACGGTTCAGCCAGCCCATTGCCAACGAACTCTCGCTCAAAGAAAACATCATAATCCTCTGCGGGCACTACAAAGGCATAGACCACCGCATACGCGAGCATCTTATCACCCGCGAGATTTCTGTCGGCGATTATGTGGTCAGCGGGGGCGAGATTCCCGCCGCCATAGTTGCCGACGCAATAGTACGGCTCATTCCCGGAGCGCTTACGGACGAGACCTCCGCCCTGTCGGACAGTTTCCAGGACAACCTGCTCTCCCCTCCCGTTTATACCCGTCCCGCCGAGTTCAACGGATGGAAGGTCCCTGATGTTTTGCTGAGCGGCAACCCAAAACTCATACGTGCATGGCAGGATGAACAGGCTCTTGAAAGGACTAAGTTATTGAGACCCGAGCTGTTAGATGATAGTTTATAAAATATTTTAAAAATTAAAAATCTTTTTTTTAAATTATTTTGTAAAAAAGTATTGTCAATATCAAAAATTGCATTATCTTTGTACTCGGAAATCAACAACTATTCTAACCAACAATAATTAACCTTCTAAAGGTATACACTACTAACTAACCGTTGAAGCCCGCTGTGAAGCGGGCTTCACACGTAAATTTTGGTGTCCCGATAAATGTTGCTATATTTGAAGAATAAAAGTAGTCACACAAATGAAAGTTGCAATCGTTGGCGCAAGTGGCGCCGTTGGTCAGGAATTCATTAAAGTATTGGAACAAAGGAACTTCCCCCTTGACGAACTGGTTTTATTCGGCTCGGAGCGCAGCGCCGGCCGCAAGTATACATTCCGCGGCAAGGAGATCGAAGTCAAACTCCTGAGCCACAACGACGACTTCAAAGATATCGACATTGCGTTCACCTCCGCCGGCGCCGGGACTTCCCGTGAATTCGCGGATACTATCACCCGCTACGGCACCGTAATGATAGATAACTCCAGCGCATTCAGGATGGACCCCGACGTTCCCCTTGTAGTGCCTGAATGCAACGCCGCCGACGCGCTCGTACGGCCCCGCGGGATCATTGCCAACCCCAACTGCACCACCATTATGATGGTCGTCGTGCTCCAGCCCATAGAGAAGCTTTCTCATATTACGCGCATACACGTCGCAAGCTACCAGTCGGCATCCGGAGCCGGCGCCCAGGCCATGGCCGAGCTCCAGCAGCAGTACCGCCAGATTACAGCCGGAGAACCTGTTACGATAGATAAATTCGCCTACCAGCTGGCCTACAACGTTATCCCTCAGATTGACGTATTCACCGACAACGACTATACCAAGGAGGAGATGAAGATGTTCAACGAAACCCGTAAGATTCTTCACTCCGACGTTCGCTGCAGCGCCATGTGCGTAAGGATTTCGGCTCTCCGCTCCCATTCGGAAGCAGTCTGGATCGAAACCGAAAAGCCTCTTTCTGCCGCGCAGGTACGCGAGGCCCTGGAAGCCGCTCCAGGCATTACCGTTCAGGACGACCCTGCCCAAAAGAGTTATCCCATGCCCCTGTTTACCGCCGGTAAAGACGATATATATGTAGGACGCATACGCAAGGATCTGGCTAACGATAACGGAATAACCCTGTGGCTGTCGGGTGACCAGATACGCAAAGGAGCGGCACTCAACGCCGTACAAATAGCAGAGTATCTCATTAAATGTCAGAAGAACTCCACCTTGTAGCCGAACTGGCGCTGATACTCATAGCAGCCGGTATATTCACAGTTATCTCAAAGGCGCTCAAGCAGCCTTTGATTCTGGGCTACATCATAGCCGGGTTCATCGTGAGCCCCCATCTGGGGCTCTTCCCTGTCATAAGCAGCACTGAATCGGTCAAACAATGGTCGGAGATAGGCATCATCTTCCTGCTTTTCGCCCTGGGACTCGAGTTCAGTTTCAAGAAACTCCTGAAAGTTGGCAGCCGGGCACTCATAACGGCCGGCACCATCTGCCTCGGGATGCTCATAGCAGGGCTTGTCACTGGTAGCGCCCTTGGCTGGAGCATGATGGAAAGCATTTTCCTTGGCGGACTGCTGTCAATGAGCTCCACCACGGTGATAATCAAGGCCTTCGATGATTTAGGGCTTAAGAAGAAGCCCTACGCCACCCTCATTTTCGGCACACTGGTGGTCGAAGACCTGATTGCCGTGCTGCTCATGGTTCTGCTGTCAACCTTTGCCGTATCCAGACAGTTCTCGGGAAGCGAAATGATTTTCAGCCTGGTGCGCCTCGCATTCTTCTTGATACTCTGGTTCCTGGTGGGAATTTACGTTATCCCCATCGCTTTCCGAAAGGCTAAGAAGTACCTGAACGACGAAATACTGCTGATCATATCCATAGGCCTGTGCTTCGGAATGGTGGCGCTTGCAACCACTGCAGGCTTTTCGTCGGCTCTGGGCGCCTTCGTGATGGGCTCTATACTGGCCGAGACAGTTGAAGGAGAAAGGATCGAGCATCTGCTGACCGGCATCAAGAACCTCTTCGGAGCCATTTTCTTCGTATCCGTGGGCATGATGATCGACCCCGCCGTGATAGGCGCTCACTGGGTGACGATTCTCATTCTGGCCGTCGTTGCGGTGCTTGGCTTGCTGACTTTCTCCACCACCGGTTCACTTTTGGCCGGAGCGGGGCTTGACAACTCGGTGCACGTCGGCTTCAGTATGGCCCAGCTCGGAGAGTTTTCGTTCATCATCGCCAGCCTCGGATGCAGCCTGGGGGTAATGCGGGAATTCATTTATCCGGTGGTCATTGCCGTGTCGGTACTCACCACTTTCGGAGCTCCCTACATGATTAAGGCCGGAGACCCGGTAAGCAAATGGCTGCAGCGCAAGTTGCCTCCTTCCTTCCTGGCCAAAATCAATTCCTCCAATTCCGACACGCAGAAGGCCTCGTCGGCCGAGAGCAACGAGTGGGGCAATCTGCTCAAGAGCTATGCCTTACGCGTGGTGCTGTACAGCGTAGTACTGGTCGCCCTCCTTATCCTTTCCCGCACCCTTCTGCCCCGCCTGAGCGAGAGCCTGCTGCCTTTCCTGGGCGAGACGGCACGAAAAGCCATATGCCTTGGCGTTACCCTTCTGGTGATGATTCCCTTCCTTTACGGACTTGTAGTCACCACCGGCAAGATCAAGCCCCACGCCTCTAAGCTTCTCAAAGCCAGGCCTTCCAACAAGTGGCCGATCCTGTCGCTTCTTTTCCTCCGCATCCTCATCGGCATCAGTTTTCTCATTGCCGCCATCACCAGCTATTTCACCCTGGGCGGCTGGGGCATACTGATAGCCATACTCTTGGGCATACTGGTCTTCCTGCTGGCCAAGTTCTTCGCCAGCAGCCTCCTGTCGGGGCTGGAGAAGCGTTTCCTGGAGAATCTGAACGCCAAGGAAGAGCAGGAAAAGAAAGAGCGCCCGGTAGCATCTTCGGTGAAGGAAAAGATGTCCCGCTACGACATACGCACCGAAACCGTGGAGATATCGCCCGACTTTACATACATAGGAAAGACCCTGAAGGAAATGCCGTTCAGGAAGTCTTCAGGAGTTAATATCATAAAGATCCAGCGCGGCTCCCGCAGTATAGAGATTCCGTCCGGCGAAGAGCCGGTGTTCCCTTATGACAAACTGGTTGCCGTAGGAACCCCCGCCCAGCTTGAAGCCTTCGAGAGCATTTTGCACGAAAACGTCAGACAATACGTCGAGGGCAGCGACGGTTCCGGCTTCGACGTGGTTAAAATAGTCTTGAAAGAAGACTCGTTCCTCACCGGAAAGACACTTCGCGAGGCTGATATGCGCAAGGGAGGTTGTACAGTTATCAGCATACTTCACAACGATAAAATAATAGCCAATCCGGGAGCCGATTTCAGGCTATCGGAAGGCGATACAATATGGATAGCAGGCAACGAAAAGTCCTGCCAATGGTACAAGTAGCAATATGTCAAAGATTATCCTAACGGGCGACCGCCCGACCGGCCGGCTCCATCTGGGCCACTACGTAGGCTCTCTCCGCCGCAGAGTCGAACTCCAGAATCAGGGAGGTTTCGACAAGATATTCATAATGATAGCAGACGCGCAGGCGCTTACCGACAACGCCGACAACCCCGAAAAAGTGCGTCAGAACATAATTCAGGTTGCCCTGGACTATCTGTCAGCAGGACTTGATCCTTCCAAGGTCAACATTTTCATACAGTCGATGGTACCTCAGCTGACCGAGCTGACTTTCTACTATATGAATCTGGTCACAGTGCAGCGTCTGCAGCGCAACCCCACCGTAAAGCAGGAAATCAAACTGCGCGGCTTCTCCGAGACCGACGACGGCTCCGACAACAAGGCGGGGACCCCGGTAGGCTTTTTCTGCTACCCTATCAGCCAGGCTGCGGACATTACTGCTTTCAAGGCCACGACAGTGCCTGTGGGTGAAGACCAGGAGCCTATGATCGAGCAATGCAGGGAGATAGTCCGCAAGTTCAATTCCATCTATGGTCCAGCGCTTGTAGAGCCGGAAATTCTCCTTCCCGACAATGCCGCCTGCCTTCGTCTTCCCGGTACCGACGGCAAGGCCAAGATGAGCAAGTCACTTGGTAACTGTATTTACCTTTCCGACTCCGAAGAGGAAGTGACGCGCAAGGTCAAAGGCATGTTCACCGATCCCGGACATCTTCAGGTAAGCGATCCCGGCAAGGTGGAAGGAAATCCGGTATTTACTTACCTGGACGCATTCTGCAAGCCCGAGCATTTTGAGAAGTTCGCATCCTGTTTTGTTGGCAAGAAGGCCAGTTTTTCATTCTCTTCTCTCGACGAAGCCAAAGCGCAGTACAGAGCCGGAGGACTCGGCGACATGATGCTCAAAAATTTCCTTGCCGCTATCCTTAACGACACTCTCGAGCCCATACGGAAGCGCAGGGCAGAGCTTGAGAAGGATCTTCCCGCTGTGTGGGAAGTGCTTCGCAAAGGAACGCAGGAAGCCGTCAAAGTTGCCGCCGCCACTCTTGACGACGTGCGCAAGGCCATGCGGATTGACTATTTTAACGACAGTGACCTTACCGGAATCAAATGAGCTACCTGATTATACCAAAGGGATACAAATCGGCCCTGACACCCGAAGAAACCGAACGAGGAATCAAACTGGTCAAAGATTTCTTCCAGCAGTCGCTCTCTAAGGCGCTAAAGCTCCGCCGCGTCACCGCTCCCCTCTTTGTCCTTCAGGGACAAGGTATCAACGACGACTTGAGCGGCGTAGAGCGCGCAGTATCTTTCCCCGTTAAAGACCTGGATGACGCCCGGGCCGAAGTCGTCCACTCGCTGGCCAAGTGGAAAAGGATGTCTTTGTCGGAGTACAAAATACGTCCCGGACACGGCATTTACACCGATATGAACGCCATACGGGCCGACGAGAGCCTGGGGAACCTGCACTCGCTCTACGTCGACCAGTGGGACTGGGAAAGGACCATCACGGCATCAAACCGAAACCTGGGCTTCCTCAGGCGCATAGTACGCCAGATATATTCAGCGATGCTTGACACCGAAGAGTTTATCTGCACCTGCTATCCTCAGCTTCGCCCATTCCTCTCGCGGAGCATCCATTTCATCCATTCCGAAGAATTGCTTCAGATGTATCCCGGCATGACAGCAAAGGAGCGGGAAGATGCAATATGCCGCAAATTCGGCAGCGTGTTCATTATAGGCATCGGAGGAGCTCTTTCCAACGGTGAGCCGCATGACCTGCGCGCACCCGACTACGACGACTGGAGCACTCCCAACGAAGACGGCTATACCGGCCTTAACGGCGACCTGCTGGTTTGGAATCCTATTTTGGGCAGGGCATTTGAGGTATCATCCATGGGTATCAGGGTCAACGAAGAGTCAATGCGCCGGCAGCTTGCCATCAGCGGGAAGACTGAACGGGAAAGCTTGTACTTCCATTCCCTTCTGCTCTCCGGAAAGCTCCCCCTCAGCATCGGTGGCGGTATAGGCCAGTCGAGACTCTGTATGCTTTTCCTGCAGAAGGCTCACATCGGTGAGATACAGGCAAGCATATGGCCCGAGCAGCAGCGTGCAGCTTGCCGTCGGGCCGGAATAAAACTTATCTGATTATACCCCCTTATTCCTCCCAGGAAGGTTCGACGGGATATTTCGGACGCTCAGCCAGAGTGGCGTAATCTTCAGCCGTAGTAATTTTACTGCAGCTGAACTTACGTCCCGAATTGTCGAACACTTCGACCTTGATTTTGGCAGCGGGGTCCTTGAGGACATACTTGAACATGTGGTAATTCTTTGAGCAGTAATTGTTACGGGTACTGCCCTGGATATGGCCGCGCCCGACCACGCCCACATTGTATCCTATCGCCCACCAGTCCTTGCTGCCATTATAAGGCGCTTCATACTCTCCGGTGAGCGGCATCTTTTCGAGCTCGCCGCACAGCTTGCCGTTCTCGTAAACTTTGGAACGCCAGCCTTCGTCCCAGTTCCATACATTGACCAGAATGGTATTGCCGCCATGCTCCAGGCGGAATTTCTCGTATTCGCCTCCGAACTCGGCATCACCACGGTAAATACGCATCTGGTAAGTATCCTTGAAATTCTGGCCTTTGTAGATGTCGGACACCACTTTGTTGCCGCTGATCTTCCATACGGCATAGCCGTTGGGAGTTCCGTCCGCGCAGTTCTTGCTCCACCACCAGCTGCCCGACATCGCGCCGGCAACGAATTCGCTGACTCCGTTGGGATAATGAATATGCTTGATGGTGTGAGTGTGGCCGCTGACTATTCTGGAATTACCACGGGCGCCCAGGATATCCAGCACCTTGGCCATGTTGGGCGACTTGTTAACGGCGCCCTCGAAAGGAATATGAACGCACAGGATAACCAGCTTGCCGGCGGGAACCGCAGCAAGGTCCTTCTCCAGCCAGGTTACCTGGCTGTCGGTAAAGTCGCCGTGGTACTTGCCGGGATGGCCGAAGGTTTCGAAACAGACATTGAACATCGACACGATGTGCGCATCTCCCCTGTTGAACGAATAATTGGCGGGGCCGAACGTATCTTCAAAATAACGGTTGCGCCTCATTGAAATGGTGGGGCTCCCCTCTTCAAGGGCCGTCAGAGGATACTCGAAGTCGTGGTTGCCTATGGTCTGGAACACCGGCATACCAACCTTCGCAGCCTCGAATTCGCTGCGGATTACCGGCAGAAGGTAGTTGGTATTACGGTATCCTTCGCTATAAGCTATATCTCCGAGGGTAATGGCATAATCAGGCCCCTTGCATTTGCGGGCATAAGCCTTGATATCGGCGATACCCTCCTGACGGAGCCTTTTGACATGCCAAATCCATTGGCACTGGGGATCTGCCATAAGGAAGAGATTGAAATCTTTCTCCGGACCACCCTTAAGGGGCTTAAGCACAAAATTATACGCAGGCCTGTCTTCGAGCTTCTTGAAGAACACGGGCTGTCCCTGGCGGATCGGAATCTCATACTCCGAAGGGATGCTTATAAACACGTAATATGCCTCGGGAATACGGGGAAAGCAGTACTTGCCCTCTGCATCGGTGAGCACGACCTGAATGCCGTCAGAAACGACGACCCCTGCAATAGGTTTTCCGTCGGTATCGGTTACCCTACCCTTGACTTCAGGAGGGAGCACCTTGGCTGCAAAGGAGGAAAGACTTAGAGCAAGGCTTGCGACGATAATTAATAACTTTTTCATTATTATGCCTTTTGATGCAGATCTTCTTCAGTATAACCGGTAGCCTTGGCCCCCCAGATGGTAAGTACGGTGACCAAGCCTATTACTGCACATACGAAAATCGTAATGTAGGCGGCATTCCAGCCATAGTGCTGGGCGACGAAGCCGAATCCGAAGCCAGAAACTATGGTGCTCAGGTATCCGAAAATGCCGAGAATGCCGTTGGCTGTAGCGGAAGCCCTGTTTGTAGCGTGCTGGGCGGCGCAAATTCCGAGCAGAGCCTGAGGGCCGTAGATGCAGAAACCAAGGAAAGTGAACGGAATCAGCATGACCCACCACGCAGCGCTCTGCGGCAGCATCCAGAACAAAGCGATACAAATGGCGACTCCTACCATACACACCACGCAGGTATGATGGGCTTTGTTCTTGAAGATATGGTCTGTAGCCCATCCCCAGAACAGCATGCCCAAATTACCGCCTATCAATTCGAACACCACGCACAAGGTAGTGGCATTTGCCATCGACAGCCCTTTACTCTCGGTAAGCAGAGTGGGACCCCAGTCCAAGGCGGCGAAACGCACTACGTACACAAAGAAATTGGTAATGGCCAAAGTCCAGATGATACGGTTGCGATAAACGTGCTTGTTGACGAAAGCCCTGTGCTCGGCAGCCTCTTCAGGAGTGGTAACAATGGCCTTCTTCTTACCGACAACCTCGGGGAATCCTACATCCGAAGGAGAATCCTTCATGGTGAAGAACAGCCAGACTGAACCCAGTATAGCCACGCCGGCAGGAATAAGGAAGCACCAGCGCCATGCTCCGAAGTGAGCGGCGAAATTGGTGACTTTCTGCACGTTGGCAGGGTCGGCCATGTCCAGATTAAGATTGGCGGTGATAGCGGCCACCGTCTCGGGGTTCACGCTCATGTCCACACCCAGATGAGGCATGACGATCCATCCGCAAAGCGCCATGGCAAGGCCGGCTCCGATGGAATGAGACATATTCCAAATGCTCATCTTGGTTGCAAGCTCCTTGGGGTGTATCCACTGCGTGAGCGTTTTGGTGCAAGGCGGCACGCCCATTCCCTGAAGGAAACCGTTGACCATCCAGAGAATACCCATTACATACACGAGAACGGCCGATATGGCGGCCATGTCCCCCGCTTTGCCGGCCAGCGCAACAATCCAGCCGGCAACCGCATCGCTCGTGCCGAACAGGATATTGACGATTGCGCATAGCATAAGCCCCAGCGACATTACCTTACGGGCGCTGTTACGGTCGGTGATGATACCCACCACGTAGCGGGACAAGCCGTAAATAACTCCGTGAAGCGTAAGGAACAGACCCAACTGGGTCTTTGTAATTCCGAATTCGGCGCCCAGGCCGGGCATGGAGAAAGAGAAATTCTTGCGGACCAGATAGAACATGGCATAGCCTATCATGGTCACCACGATTGTCCTCCACTGCCAGTACTTTAGTGATTTTGTGGTTTGCATAATGCTTATTTAACTTCCCAAATACCGCCCTTGCCGAAGAGTTTTTCGGTCAGTTCGTCCATAAGGCCAAGACGGTAGACGATGTCAATGTTAGTAAAACGGCTGCGCATGTAGGGGATGAAAGAAAAAGTCTTGCGCATGCGTGCCCTGTCGACACATATCATTTCCGGCTCGTAGGGAGCTCCGACGAGCTTAAGGTCTTCGTAAACCTCGGAAAGAGGAATAATCTGCTCTCGAATGCGCTCCTTTAGCTCGGGCCAGGCAGCTTTCAGAGCCTCCAATTGCTTGCGAAGACCTTCTTTATCGACATATTTACCTTTTGTTTCTTCGAGGCCGCGTGCGAGATGTCCCGGTTTGCCGGCAAATACGGTCCGTATTTCTTCTTCCATTTCCGGCCAGCTCTTCCAGGCGTCCACACACTTGTCTATATCGATGCTTTCGATGTCTTTGCTCAGAAGGAACTCAAGGGATGCTGTACTGGCAAGCGTGCCGATACCGACCTTGAAACCGTGAGAAACGTGCTTTCCGTTGGGGTATGCAAGGTTTTCCATGTCCCAGCAATGCGAAAACTGATGCTCGGTGCCCGACGCGGGGCGGCTGCTGTGGATGGCCTGCATGGCAAAACCGCTCATCAGAAGGCCTTCCGATAGCTTTTCAGTCATTTCAACGTCACCGGCATGCACGGCGGCAGGAGCGCTCAAAGACTCCCTCAGCCCGTCTTGCACAAGATCCCAGCCAAAAGGATCGATAGCCTCGGCGCCCACTGCATCGGCCAGCATCCAGTCGGCTCCTGCAGGGATTTTGGCAATCAGGTCGGCATAGCCCGAGGCTGCAAGCTCTTTAGGTGCAGCGGCCGCGATCACCGGGTCCATAACGAAGCCGTAAGGGGCGGGACAGCTGAAAGTCTGTTTGTTGCCGTCTTTGGTAATGGAGGCACCGTATGCAGTATATCCGTCCATTGAAGCGGCTGTGCCGACACACATGTATTTGCGCCCCAGTACATGGGAGGTATATTTGGTAAGGTCATTGATAACACCGGACCCCACTGCGATGGCTATCGCATCCATGTTTGATAGATGAGCCTTGAGTTGCTCGACGAATTTCCACTCGGCATAAAGGTCGGGATCATCAAAGATAAAAGGCTTCTCATGGGGCACATGAGCATCCTCCAAAGACTGAAGCACTGCTTTACCTGCGACCTCCCAAGTATTTGTATCTGCAATAATTATAGCGGTTTGCCCCGGGAAAAGTTTTTGAAACATAGAGGCAGTCTGGGCTACTACTCCGGGGCCGATGACCAGGTCTTTGGTGTCGGTTGTACGCTGCAGCGCACGTTCGATTTTGTTCATAGTGTTATTGATTTTCTGAATGTAGGAATTGTTTCTTCCAGTTTCATGCCTTTGCGATAGATTCCAGCCGTTCCGCCCACGAAGATTTGCGCTCCCATAGACGCCATATATGCAGCGCGCTCAGCGCTGACGCTGCCGTCGACGCTAATCATAACATCGTGTAAACCGTTGGAATCCAGCCACTCACGGGCGACTTTAACCTTATCCATGATACCCTCGACCATCTTTGCTCCCGCATAACCGGGATGCACGAGCATAAGGGTAACGGTGTCAAAAAGGCCTATATGGGGCCGTAAAGCTTCCACGGGGGTCTCCGGATTGACCGCCAGGCCAAAACGGCAGCCGCAGGCCCGCACCGAGCGGCTCAATTCCTCAAAACTGCGGTCAAGTTCAACATGCACGCTCAGGCAGTCGCCCTCCCGCAGCTCGAAACGCGAGCAAACCAGTTCCGGATCGGTTACCATCAGGTGAATGTCCAGCGGCTGGTCGGTTCGGGCATGCATAGCCTTGATAAAATCGGGGCCAAAAGTAAGATTAGGAACAAAATGAGCATCCATAACATCGACATGCAGCCAGTCAACTCCATACTTCCTCAAAGTGTCGATATCAGCTCCGAGATTCATGAGGTCGGAGCACATCACAGAAACAGAAATATAAGTGTTTTTCATATTCATCAAAGATAGTGAAAATTAGTCTCTTTATCAAGCAAAAACGGCTGTTTTTAGGCCATTTTGAGCGTTAACAAAAATGTTATAGGTATTAACTTTATTGTTTTATTAATTGAAATACAACATTTTAGCAATTAACCATTATTGAAAGCCCCGACAAATGCATTTTATCGATTTTTTTTGTATTTTTGTAGTAATTAAATCTATCAATATGAATCTAGAAGGCAGAAGACAAAGCACCAACGTCGACGACCGCCGTGGACGTTCGGTAGGCAAAGCCGGTGGAATAGGCCTTGGAGGCATCCTGCTGGCCGGAATTCTCTATTTAGTATTTGGTATAAACCCGGCTCCGGTACTTGAAGGAGCAGGGGCACTGAACGGCGGCGGCCAGACCGAGACCAACTACACCCCCACAGCCGAAGAAGAAGAGCTCGCCGTCTTTTCGAAACAGATCCTGGCAGGCACGGAGGACGTGTGGACAAGCATCTTCAAAGCCAACGGAAGGACCTACGAACCACCCCGCCTCGTCCTCTACAATGACTACGTACAGACGTCTACAGGCACTGCTTCCGCCTCTACAGGCCCCTTCTACAGCAGCGCCGACCAAACCGTCTATATCGACCTCTCTTTCTTCTCTTCAATGAAGCAGCAAATCGGTGCGGACGGTGATTTTGCGTATGCATATGTTATCGCACACGAGGTAGGACACCATGTACAATACCTGCTCGGCACCCTTCAGCAAGCTCACCAGCAAATGCAACGCGTCAGCGAAAAAGAAGCCAACCAGATCAGTGTACGTCTTGAACTCCAGGCAGACTTCTACGCAGGCGTGTGGGCGCATCACGACAATAAGATGTTCTCCTCGCTTGAGGCAGGCGACGTAGAGGAGGGTCTTGCCGTAGCAGCCAAGATCGGTGATGATTATCTTCAGAAGAAAGCTTACGGATACACTGTCCCCGACTCTTTCAACCACGGCACCTCGGAACAGCGCTCCCGCTGGCTCAAAAAAGGTTTGAGCACCGGCAATCCTGCCGACGGCGACACGTTCTCCATTGCTTACAACCGCCTGTAAAATATGACTTACGACATACTTCTCCCCTTCTCCGGCGCCTGGCAGGCAGAAGAAGACCGGTACGAAGAAATTGACGGAGCGCAGATTTCACACATGGAATGCCACTTACCGGCTCCTGGCGGCTCCGGCGACGAGGCTTTCATAGACATCTATGTGGGTGATATGCCCTCCGACACTACCGCCGAAGACGAAGCATACGCAAATTATGCCGAAATAATCGGCTGGAGCGACGAAGACGACGAGGACTGCCCCATTGCAGAATGGAAGTTCCAGCGCAAAACCGCCTACGGTTTCACCGGCGAATGTGAGAACGGATCCATCATGCTGCTGATGTGCGTCGAAATCCACAAAGGCACGCTGCTTATCCTCTCCCTTGCCGCAGACAATGACGAGGAAGTTGGCAAGTGGGCAAAGTATGTTGAAGAAAATCTTAAGATAAAGGTAATTAAGTAGCTGATATCAGCTAAAATGGCGCCCATGGCACAAGCGGTACGACAGGCCGCTTCCGCAGGGGCAGGGTTCGTCCGGTGATACCGGACGAACTTTGTTTACGCTGTCGAAGACCTTCATGAGCTCCTCTTCCATCTGGGCCGCTTCATTCTCGTCGAAGAGTTCAAGGAAACGCCCGTCGGGGAGTTCATAGCGCATAAGACCGGTAGCATTAGCACTGTTGCCTTTCAAAAGCCACTTAGGAGCAGCATTGGCATAATCGAGAATAACCCGGGCGCACTGCACAAACTGTTCGTAGTCGGCGATATCCCCCGCCGCCTCGGTAAGAGGCGAGAGAAGCATTGCAAGGTTATGATCGTTAGGCACATACTGCGAGTTAATCCACACCAGGTGCACCGTATATATCAATTCCTCCCCCACATAGCCCAAAGCATCCAGCATATCCGACAAGGCTTTGCCTTCAGCAGTATCGCGTCCATAAGCGCAGAAGGGCGAATGCTCACCGCAGATCTCGAATTGTGCGGAGGCGAACTTGGCATACCGGCGAACGCTCTTGAAAGACTGCCGGCGCTCTTTCATAAGCGATTCCAGGCTGACAACATCCGGAGACACCATATACGATTCGCCCATAAACTCCTCCTGATGCGTCCTGATAACAGGATGATTCACAAGGGCATGGGCAAACTTGCGCATCTCGGCCACAGACTCAAAGTCAGGGGTGATACAGTCGATGAAAGTCCGCAGAGGCACAGCGCCAAACATGTTCACAGCACCGAGAATCATATGCTCAAGCTTGAAAGAACCATCTCGCTCTTTACTTTCGATAACCGCGTCTATGTCATTTGATATCAATTCATAGATAGCACGCGGTATACTCACGCTGAGCATATCGTCCTTACGCTCTTCAGATGCATTGACGATGTGAAGGACTTCAATTGCCGAGGGGAAATCTGCGGGAATGAAATCGACAGAATTGTCGGGGCCCGCATGGCAGAGTTTCTGAAGCATACGCAGGTCACACTCCATAAGCTGGTTAAGCCATACTTTGGGGTCCGACGACAAATATGCGCACAAGGCCTTCACTAAATCCTCCGTTCGCCCTTGCCTGGGCGGGAGGGCGTTAAAGTAATCTAGTGTGGCAAGAATCTCTTCTCTTGAGCGCAAGCTCAACAATTCATGTATCAAACTCTGCATTGGATGCAAAAGTAATACTTTCAGCCGAGAGCACAAACACTTTTTTTCCTTCCGCCCTAAATTTTACATTATACGAGCCGAAACAAAGCCCGTACACACGCTCAGGATCGTCTTGATAATGCGGCCTTGGATCATGAGACAGAAGAGAGGAAAGGACTCCAGCAGTATCGGGTCCAAGCAACTGAAGCACTTTGTCGGGAATATCAACTTCTAGTGTAGGCCAAGTACTGTAATCTACAAATCCAGAGCGAATTCCGGTCCGGCTATCTGCGTATTCAATATAAGGCTTTACATCGTATATAGGAGTCCCGTCCACTAAATCGGCGCCACTTACTTTAAGCACACCCTTTTCTATCGATTCCAGCTTGACGCAGGAAAGGCCAAGTCCGTTCGGCCTGAATGGCGAACGCGACGCAAACACCCCTACCCGTTTATTGCCACCCAATCTTGGAGGGCGCACGGTTGGAGAGAATTCCTGAACCCCGTTCAGCGAGAAGCCCCAGACAAGCCACACATAATCGAACTCTTCGAGTCCGCGTACGGCTTCGGGACTGTCATATGGAGCCACGAAACGCACCTCCCCCTTCAATACCGGAACAAGCCCGGCCTGACGCGGCACGCCGAACTTCTCTTTAAGAGGAGAGCGGAAAAAAGCAACGGGTTCTATATTCATTCTCCGATTTCCTGAAGAAATGCCGAATACATTTTGCCCAAAGAGTCAAGGTACTCGCTCTTGAGCGGCTCGGAAGGCGGAGAAATCATCTTCAGAGGATCTATGGGAGTGCCGTCCTTCCATACACGGAAATCAAGATGTGGTCCTGTCGCGTGGCCGGTAGCACCCACATAACCGATAGTCTGTCCCTGAGCGACACGGGATCCGGCCTTGATGCCGGAGGCGAACTTGGACAGATGCATGTAGCAGGTCTCATAGCCGTTCATGTGACGGATACGGACACGGTTGCCCCCGCCGCTACCGTCCCAGCCGCACAGAGTCACCGTGCCGTCACCGATAGAGTGGATCGGAGTACCTGTCGGCGCCGCGTAATCGACGGCGGTATGAGGACGTACGACCCCGGTAATGGGGTGTTTACGGTGATACGTAAAGCGGCTGCTTATTCGCGAATACTGAAGGGGCGCTTTCAGAAATGCCTTGCGGAGACTCTCCCCTTTCTCGCTCCAATACTTATTTCCGCCGTCACCCTGATCGAAACGGAGGGCGGCCGCGTGGAATGTCCCGCTATCGTACATGGCGAACTCCACGCTATCGATTTTAACCACCGTTCCCTCGCATACTGTCTGGTCGTAGATAACCCTGAAGCGGTCCCCTTTCTGCAGGCCGAAGAAATTCACGGTCCAGGCGTAGATATCCGCAAGATCGACAATCAGCAGAGGTGAAATGCCCTCGGCCAGCATGTCGTTCCACAAAGAGTTCTTAATGGTCACATCGGCGCAGAGACGCTGCCTCTCCACAGGCTTTTCGCTCACCCAGGCATACAACGAATCGGAACAGTTGAATATGGTGCTGCGTATCCGGTCGTTATGATATACAACGTACGTCAGCTTCCGCCCGCTCGTATCGGTGCTGTAATAAGCCTCAACCTGGTTTCCCGCCTTCATCCTGCGCACATCAAACACGCTGTCGATACTGGATGCGAGTTCGTAGCACTCCTTGGCTCCAAGGCCAAGACGGTTCATCAAACCGCTGAAAGTCTCGCCTTCACGGACTTTTACAGAATCGACTAAATAACTGTCCGTGCGGAAACCAAGCGGTAAGATAGTGTCTTTTTGCTCCGGCGAAGGCTCCCCGCTCCCCCTGCGCTTACAAGAAGGAAGCAAGAGGGCGAGAATAACCGCGCACACAAGAAATTTCTTCATTTTTTGATGAGGCTGCCCAGGATGCTCCGGGTAAGGGTGCGGATGGCACTTGATGCAGCACTCGAAACAGCCTTTTCGGTAGCGCTCTTGCCAGTCTTCTTCTTTTTGTCGTCTTTTTTCTTGCCTGAAATGGCATCGGCTGCAGCATTGCCGGCGCTGCGGGAAAGGCTGCTCACGGCGGCTCCTATGGCAGCGCCCATAACTACCGTGCCTATGCCGGCCTTTGCGGCTTTCTTGCCTTTGCTTGCCTGCTTTTCCTGGGCGGCGCGCTCACGCTCAAGAGCCTGCTTCTCGCGTTCATACTCCCTTTGCATCCTCTCTCGCTCGGTTTGCGCCTTGCGCTCTTCAATCGCCTGTTGCTGCTGGGCCTGGATCTGCTCAGCCTTCTGACGGTCGAGGAGCAGCACCTCGAAAGCCGACTCGCGGTCGATGACAGTGTCGTATTTGCCTCTTACCGGAGAAGCATTGCGTATGTCAAGCCTCTGTCCTTCAGTGATAGCGCCTATCTGGCTCAGAGGGAACAATATACGGGCGCGCTCCACGACTGAAGGAGCGCCTTTCTCGTCAAGGAAGCTTACCAGAGCCTCTCCTGTTTCCAGAGTGGAAATAGCGTCGGCTGTCTTGAAAGCAGGGTTGGGGCGGAAGGTGTCGGCCGCGCATTTGACGGCTTTCATATCCTTGGGAGTATAGGCACGCAGCGCATGCTGGATACGGTTGCCGAGCTGTCCAAGGATAGAATCAGGAATATCGGTAGGGTTCTGCGTTACGAAATAAATACCTACGCCTTTGCTTCGGATAAGGCGGATCACCTGCTCGATCTTCTGAACCAGTGCGGGAGCAGTGTCGGTGAAGAGGGTGTGAGCTTCATCGAAGAAGAACACCAGCTTGGGCAGTTCCATATCACCCACCTCGGGAAGACGTGCGTAAATATCCGACATCAGCCAGAGGAGGAAGGTAGAATAAAGCTTGGGATTCATCATAAGCTTATCCGCAGCGAGCACGCTCATCACTCCCCTTCCGTTCTCTACCGCAAAGAGGTCCTGGATATCAAAAGAAGGTTCGGCGAAGAAACGCTCGGCGCCTTCGTTTTCCAGCCCCAGAAGGGCGCGCTGTATGGCGCCGATGGTCATGGACGTCACGTTACCGTAGTCGGAGCGCAATTCAGCGGCATGCTCATCTACATATGCGAGCATGGAGCGAAGGTCCTTAAGGTCGATGAGAAGAAGGCCCTTGTCGTCGGCTACTTTGAAAATGATCTCCAGCACTCCCGACTGCACGTCATTCAGGCCCATCAGACGGCTGAGAAGCTGCGGCCCCATATTGGAGATGGTGGTACGCATTGGATGACCCTGCTCGCCGAAAACATCGTAGAAACGGGTGGGGTTGGGAGCAAAATGCGGATCGGCAATGCCGAATTCGGCGCAGCGCTTCTCAATGAAACCCGACATCCGGCCTGTCTGGCTGATGCCGCTAAGGTCCCCTTTCATATCGGCCATGAAACAAGGCACGCCCGCCTGGCTGAAAGTCTCCGCCAGGACCTGAAGGGTAACCGTTTTTCCCGTACCCGTGGCACCGGCGATGAGTCCGTGCCTGTTAGCCATTTTTCCTGTGATGCTTATAGGGCCGTTAGGGCCGTGTGCGACGTAGAGTCCGTTGCTGGAAGTGTACATAATCAGGTATATTTTTTGACAAATATAACTTATATTTGCGAAAAATCATTGCTTATCATATGAAGAATCTCAACAGGCTGGCCGCCTTGATACTTGCCATAACCCTCCCCCTGCAAGCAGGGGCTCAGGAGATGCTCACGGAGTTAAATTCCAAAACCATCAAAGACGTAACTCTTGAGGCCGACTTTATAGTGGCCGGAGGCGGACTGGCCGGAGTATGCGCTGCAGTTTCAGCTGCAAGGCACGGGACGTCAGTCATCCTGGTTCAGGACAGGCCTGTGCTCGGCGGAAACGCTTCCAGCGAGATGCGAATGGGCATAGTCGGCGTCCTCAAAGACCAATACCAGGAAGCAGGCATACTCGAAGAAATGCAGCTGAGGAATTTTTACTACAACCCTCTCCAGAGATACACTTTATGGGACGATGTCATTTACTCCACGGTAGTTAGCGAGCCCAATATAAAGCTCCTCTTGAACACTTCGGTAGAGGATGTAGTAATGGACGGTGACCGCATTGCCGCCGTCAAGGCCTGGAACATAAATGCATATACACGTTACTTGATCAAAGGCAAGTTGTTCGCCGACTGCACCGGTGACGGTATCCTCCGCCTCAGCGGAGCAAAGTTCCGCCGCGGGCGCGAGTTTCCGGATGAGTTCGGCGAGACCGCCCTTCAAGAGGGAGGAGACAGCCATACCATGGGTAATTCCATTTTGCTCCAGCTCCGCAAGACCGATGAAGACCACCCTTTCATAGCTCCCGACTGGGCATATCATTTTACCGACGCCGACTTCGATTATGACACACCCAAATCAACTATCCCCGGCGTAAAATTCAACTACAAGCGCATCTACAGTCCCAAAGACAACAACTTCTGGTGGATAGAATTCGGAGGCACGGTGGATACAATTTTCGACGCACCGGATATTCAGTATGAACTTAAGCGCATTGCCTACGGAATCTGGGAATATATGAAGAACCATCCCGACGGACGCTGTAACGGTTACGAACTCGACTGGATAGGCTCCCTGCCGGGCAAGCGCGAATCTACCCGTTTCATCGGTCCTCATATCCTCACGCAAAACGACGTGCTGTCCGGCGGCCACTTCGATGACGTAGTTGCATATGGCGGCTGGACTCTTGACGACCACGACCCCGAGGCGTTCCACAAGAAAGGACGCATCAGCGTCGAATATAAATCCCCCGACTACTTTGGAATACCTTTCGACTGCCTCTATTCTGTCAACGTTCCCAACTTGATGTTTGCCGGACGTGACATTTCCTGCACCCACATGGGTCTTTCTGCCACCAGGGTCATGGCCACCACAGCACTGCTTGGCCAGGCCTGCGGCACCGGCGCTGCGGTCGCTCTCCGCGAGGGCATAACGCCTGCAGAGGTGCGTGCGAACCATATCGCTGAAGTCCAGTCCATGCTCGAAGACGACGACTGCATGCTTCCCTATCGCTGGCGCAAACCTTCCGACCTGACTCTCAGCGCACGCACCACCCCTGTAAACGAAGTGCTGCGCAACGGTATCGACCGGCAGTGGGACGGCAAGGACAACGGAGTGTGGGTGGAACCGGGAGACTCTTCTATAGAGTATAACTGGAAGAAGCCTGTCAGCGTTAGCGGCGCCCGCATTATCTTCGATTCGATGTTCAAAATCCGTTCAAAGCGCATGCGCAAGCTTGAAGCCACCACCGAGAGGGTGAGCGTGCCGTGGATGATGACAAAGGCATACCGCATAGAGGCCAGAGTCGAGGGCAAGTGGACAACTGTCTATGAGTGTCCTCTTAACTACGTAAGGCTCAACAAGATTAGCTTCGAGCCGGTAAAAGCCGACGCTGTACGCTTGGTAGTAACCGACACTTGGGGAGGCGGGAAAGGACATGTTTTCGCCTTCGACGTATTATAGCTCCGAAGGCATTTTCTCCGCCCTCATTTTTTTGTCAACAACGGCCTCCTGCACCACTGGGGGCCGTTGTTTATAAGTGTGTTGAAAACTTCTTGCGCATAGTGATTCTTTAGAGGATTCTATTGGCTAAATTTGTCCTCCGCTAACCAATGCTTTTAAAAATCACTGTATAATGGACGTACGTAAAACCAACGGCTCGATTGAAGAGTACGACAAAGCGAAGCTGGCCCGTGGTATTCACGAGGCATACAAAACCGCTGGTCAATATTGCGACGACGCGATCGTCGTGTCAATCATCAACAACCTTTACATCTACGACGGAATCTACTCCTCCGAAATCCGCCGCCAGGTGGTGGACTCCCTTATGTCCATCAACAAAAAAGTGGCGCTCGCATACATCGAGAAGTTCGATGCCGACCTTGACCTCCGCAAAAAGAGGGACTTCATCAAGGATTATATAGCCGCCACCAACGCCGCATCCGGATCCAAGTTCGACGCCAACGCCAACGTGACCCGCAAGAACATCGTCACCCTCGGTAACGAACTCTACAAGGAGAACAACATCAAGCAGAACCGCTACATCATGTGCGACAAGATCAAGACCCTCTACGGCCGCCATCTTGCCGACCAGTACCTCAAAGACCTGGAGTCGCACGTGCTCTACAAGCACGACGAGAGCGGCACTCCCGGTTTCCCCTATTGCGTGGCCATCACCATGTACCCGTTCCTCATCAGCGGTCTCAAGGAGCTCGGCGGCGTGTCAGTAGCCCCTACCGACCTCAAGAGTTTCTGCGGGGAGTTCATCAACCTGGTGTATTCCGTTTCTTCGCAGTTCATGGGCGCCGTAGCTACTCCCGAGTTCCTGATGTACTTCGATTACTTTGTCCGCAAGGACTACGGCGACGACTATCTCGAGCACCTGGAGGACGTGGTTGAGATCAATGTCAAGAAGCGCACCCTTGTCAAGGTAATCGACAATTACTTCCAGCAGGTGGTCCATTCCATGAACATGCCCGCCGGCAACCGCGGTTATCAGACCGTATTCTGGAACATCGGCTACTTCGACAAGCCCTATTTCGAGGGTGTATTCGGCGACTTCCGCTTCCCCGACGGCACTGCGCCCAAGTGGGATACCCTCAACTGGCTCCAGAAGCACTTCATGAACTGGTTCAACGAGGAGCGCAACCACTACATCCTCACCTTCCCCGTGGAAACCATGGCCCTGCTCACCGACGGCGCCGATGACTTCGCCGACAAAGACTACGCCGACTTCACCGCCGAGATGTGGTCCAAGGGGCACAGCTTTTTCTGCTACCTGTCCAACAGCCCCGACTCCCTGAGCAGCTGCTGCCGTCTGCGCAACTCCCTCAAAGACATGGAGGATGCAAGCCACAACCATACTACACACCAGTATTCTATGGGTACGGCTTCGGTCAGCACCGGCTCCAAGTCGGTTATGACCATCAACCTCAACCGCCTTATCCAGGACTCCGTACGCCGTTATTTCGCCGAGAGGCGCGGCGTGCACCTCGAGGCCGGCAAGCCCCTCAACCCCGTCAGCAACTTCTACGACAAGGACGACCTCTACACCAACTTCATCAGCAAGGACATACGCGAGATGACCGAGCGCGTGCACAAGTATCAGATCGCTTTCAACGAGATTATCAAAGACTTCCTGAAGGCTGAAATGCTTGACGTCTACAAAGCCGGCTTCATCGATATGAAGCGCCAGTACCTTACCGTAGGTGTGAACGGCCTTACCGAGGCCGCCGAGTTCCTCGGCCTGGAGGTATCGCCCAATCCCGAGTACGGCGCCTTCGTGAACACCATCCTCGAGACCATCAACATCGCCAACCGCAAGGACAAGACCCCGGACGCCATGTTCAACACCGAATTCGTGCCCGCCGAGAACCTTGCCGCCAAGAACTACAAGTGGGACAAGAAGGACGGATATTTCGTATCCTCAAAGCACAACCTTTACAGTTCCTACTTCTACAATCCCGAGGACGAAACCGTTTCGATGATCGACAAATTCAAGCTCCATGGCGAGGATTTCGTCAAGTATCTCGACGGTGGTTCCGCACTGCATATGAACATTGCCGAACACCTCAGCAAAGACCAGTACCGCCAGCTTCTCAAGGTGGCGGCCCACTACGGCACCAATTACTTTACCTTCAACTGCCGCAACACCGTTTGCAACGACTGCGGATACATCAGCAAGGATACCCTTACAAAGTGCCCCAAGTGCGGCAGCGAGAACCTCGACTATTTGACCCGCGTTATCGGTTACCTCAAGCGCGTATCCAGCTTTGCCGAGCCTCGTCAGGTTGAAGCGGCGCACCGTTACTACACACCTAAGGATGCTTAAGTATGTTCCTGAGCTGACGGATATCGTCATCGAAGAAATACCCGACCGCGTTACCCTGGCAGTAGAAATCTCCAACTGCCGGGGTAATTGCCTTGGATGCCACTCCCCCTTCCTTAAAAAGGACATCGGCGAAGAACTCACGCCTCAAATCATTGACTCGCTGATTGCCGACAACTTCGGTGTCACTTGTTTCCTGTTTCTCGGCGAGGGAAAGGACACGGACGCCCTTCTGCGCCTAGCCCGCCATATCAAAGAAACATATCCTTCCATAGAGACTGCCGTCTACAGCGGCAGGGAAAGCGTGGAGGAAGAGTTTTACGAGTTGTTCGACTACGTAAAAACGGGCCCCTTTATAGAGGCCCGCGGTCCGCTTAACAATCCGGACACAAATCAGCGTTTATACTATCACCGCAAAGATATCACCTCGCGGTTCTGGAGACGCATCTCCTCTCTTCACTGAGGCCACGAGACGCATTAAAGATCGTAGGTCAGTCCGACTGTGAAGGGGTACGGTGATAGCATCTTGAAAAAGAGTCACTTCCCTGTTTATTCCATCCGATATGTCATAGTCCATATTGGATGCGCAGGCAGACAAAAGAACTACAGAGAATAGTATTGGCAATAATCTCTTCATAGAAAGGTGAAAATAATTTATTAACGCGTATTTAGTATTTTTAGCCCATAATTAAAAATACAATTCGCATATATGCATTTTTTATATCTTTGTATCAAAGATAAACCGAGCCATGAAAATAGTATTCCTTGATGCCGCCACGATGGGTGATGCCGACATGTCCGAAATCGCCGCCCAGGGCGAATTTGTATGCTATCCTTCCTCCACCCCTGAACAAGCCCGGGAAAGGGTCGCAGATGCCGACGTGGCTCTGCTCAACAAGATTATCGTCGACAAAGAGTTTCTTGACGCCGCACCAAAACTGAAGCTCATTTGCGAAGCCGGAACGGGCATCAACAATATAAATGTAGATTTGTGCCGGGAGCGCGGGGTCGCAGTTCGAAATGTTGCCGCATACTCCACCGACTCGGTAGCGCAGACTGCCTGGATGCATATCCTGAATCTGGCCGGAAGGGCATTCCACTACGATGAGTACATCCGCAGCGGCGAATACAGCGCAGGCAGCATCCACGTCGATGCCGGACATCCCTTCACGGAACTTGCCGGCAAAACCCTCGGCATAGTCGGAATGGGCGCTATCGGCCAAAAGGTGGCGACAATTGCCGTGGCTTTCGGGATGAAGGTAATCTATTATTCTACCTCCGGCACCTCGCACTGCAAGGACTACCCTTCGGTAAGCCTGGACGAACTCCTCAGGAGTTCAGATGTCATAAGCATCCACGCACCATACAACGAGCGCACAGCCTCTCTCATAGATTACCAGGGCCTTTGCAAGATGAAACCCACGGCATACCTTGTAAACACAGGCCGCGGAGGAATTGCCGTAGAGGCCGACCTGGTGAGGGCAATCGACGAGGAGCGTATAGCCGGCGCAGGGATCGACGTCTACGTCAGTGAGCCCCTTACCACCGACCATCCATACCTCCATTGCAAGTATCCGCAGCGCCTGCAACTCACCCCGCACATAGCCTGGTACAGTAAAGAAGCCCGCCAGCGCCTTGCTCAGGCGATGGCGGACAACATTCGAAAAGAAAATATCTGACGCTTATGCTGCAAGCCTCTTCTCCAGTCTCTCACGTATGGCTGCGAGGAACTGGGCGGAAGAAAGCATCTTGGGCGTTATACCTTCCATGAGGTTCACAAGGTCCTTTGTCGCATAACCCTCGTTAAGGGTATCGAAGCAGGCGCCCTCAAGTTGGTTGGCATATTCAACAAGCTCGGGCAGATTGTCCATCTCGCCCCTCTTGCGGAACGCTCCGCTCCATGCAAAGATGGTAGCGATGGGATTGGTGGATGTCTCTTCTCCCTGCAAGTACTTGTAATAGTGACGGGTAACTGTACCGTGGGCGGCCTCGTACTCATACTTGCCGTCGGGACTCACGAGCACTGAAGTCATCATAGCCAGGGAGCCGAAGGCGGTTGATACCATATCGGACATCACGTCGCCGTCGTAGTTCTTGCAAGCCCAGATGAACCCGCCCTCGCTGCGCATTACACGTGCCACCGCGTCGTCGATTAGAGTGTAGAAATACTTGATTCCAGCCTCCTCGAAGCGATCTTTATACTCCTCGAACACTTCCTCGAAGATGGCCTTGAAGCGGCCGTCGTACTTCTTGGCAATGGTGTCCTTGGTAGCGAACCAGATATCCTGTTTGAGACTGAGGGCATACTGGAAGCAGGCGTGGGCGAAACTACGTATGGACTTATCGGTGTTGTGCATTCCCTGAAGCACGCCGGGGCCCTTCATCTGCTGCACTATAACCTCTTCCCTCTTTCCGCTTTCACCTTCGAACACTAGCTTTGCAACGCCGGGTTCATCGGTAACGATATCCACGCTCTTGTAAACATCGCCATAAGCGTGACGGGCGATGGTGATGGGCTTCTGCCAGAACTTGACTGCAGGGTGGATGCTGGGGATGGTGATAGGAGTACGGAAAACCGTGCCGTCCAGGGTGGAACGAATGGTGCCGTTGGGGCTCTTCCACATCTGGTGCAGGTTGTACTCGGTCATACGCTGGGCATTGGGAGTAATGGTGGCGCACTTCACACCAACGCCGAGACGCTTGGTGGCAAGAGCCGCATCTACGGTGACCTGGTCTTCCGTCTTGTCGCGGTTGGGAAGGCCGAGGTCGTAATACTCGGTCTTAAGGTCAACGAAAGGAAGGATGAGTTCATCCTTGATCATTTTCCAAAGGATCCTGGTCATCTCATCGCCGTCCATTTCGACGATGGGAGTAGTCATTTTAATTTTTTCCATTATTTGCGGTTTTTATAATAATTCATCAAGCAGCCGTCGGCCAGTATCTGGCGTTCGTCGGCGGTGAGGTTCTGGAAGAAAAGGTGGATGGGCTTGACGCCGTCTTTGGTAATCACCTTTGCGTCAATCTCTTCCGCTCCTTCAAGGATAGCCTTGCGGATGCCGGGGACGAACACGCAGTCACCTACATTATAGTCAAACGGAGTATCGGGAGCGATAGTGAACGGCAGGATGCCCCAGTTGATACAGTTGCTGCGGTAGCGCTTTGTAGCATATTCATAGCAGATGTTCGCATCGCCGCCCAGCACCTTCTGGCAGGATGCCGCCTGCTCGCGGGCACTGCCGTCACCGGGCTTGTTGGCGAATACGCATGAGCCGAAGGAAGTGTTCTGGGCAGAAGCTCCGGCAGCCTCGAGGGCCTTGGCGAGATGGCTGCTCACCTGTCCGGCGCGGCGCTCGAGGTCCTGCTCCTGGATGTTCTTCGACAGGCCGACATATTCAGGGCAACGCCTTGAGAGCGCGAACTCGCTGAGCTTAAGAGGATTGGAACGGTAGCTGGAGGTCTCGCCGGAAGGAATGAGCTCATCGGTGGTAGTCACGGGGTCGTGGATGACGGCGGCAAGTTCGAGCAGCATGTTCTCCTCCATGGGGTACATGGTGGGCCAGTCCTTAATATTCGGACCGTAACGGAGGTCAAGGCTGAGGTCAGCCTTGCCGAATCCGTAGTAAACACGGCTCTTGTAGATGCGGTCGTCAAACTCGTAACGCTTGTGGGTATCTTCGTACTCGATATCGGTTGCGGCGGTAATTACGCCTCCGTTGGCAGCGGTAGCGGCAATGGAACGGGCGTCCATCAGCGCGACCAGCGAAATCTGCCCTGCGCCGGGCTTGGAGCCCTCACGGTTGGGGAAGTTGCGGGTGGTGTGGCGGATGGAGAAACCGTTATTGGCAGGTACGTCGCCGGCACCGAAGCAAGGACCGCAGAAGGCCGGCTTGATAACGGCGCCTGCCTCGAGCAGTTCCTCGGCAATGTGGTTGCGGGTTGTCGCAAGGTAAACGGGGGTCGACTGCGGGTAGCAGCTCATGGTAAAGTAGTCATTGCCTATTGACTTGCCCTTCATGATGCTTGCAGCGGCAGCGAGGTTGTCGTAGGTACCGCCGGAGCAACCGGCTATAAGTGCCTGGTCGGCAACAAGTTTGCCGTCTTTGACCTTGGAAACGAGGTCAACCTGGATCTTATCGCCGTAGCGCTTGCGGGCGTCTTCTTCGATACCCTTGAGTATACCGACGGGGTCGGCCTGAAGCTCATGAATGGTAACGGCATGAGAGGGATGGAACGGCAGGGCTATCATGCTCTCCTGTGTGGAAAGGTCTATGCGGATCACGCTGTCGTACCAGGTCACCTTGCCGGGTTCGAGCTTGCGGTACTCGGCCTCTCGGCCATGGGTACGATAGTGCTCGCGCACAGTCTCGTCTGTAACCCAGATTGAACTCAGGCAGGTGGTTTCGGTGGTCATGACATCGATTCCGTTGCGGAAGTCGATGGGCAGTTCCTTTACTCCGGGACCTGCGAATTCGAGCACCTTGTTCTTGACAAAGCCGCTCTCGAACACTGCCTTAACCAGCGAGATTGCCACATCGTGAGGACCTACGCCATGACGAGGCTTGCCGTCGAGCCATACCAGCACCACCTCGGGAGCATTGATATCCCAAGTATTGCGGAGCAACTGCTTTACAAGCTCGCCGCCACCCTCGCCTACGCCCATGCAGCCCAGGGAGCCGTAACGGGTGTGTGAGTCGGAGCCGAGCACCATCTTGCCGCAACCGGCCAGCTCTTCACGTACATACTGGTGGATAACCGCCTGGTTGGCAGGCACATAAATGCCACCATACTTTTTGGCGGCGGACAAACCGAACACGTGGTCGTCCTCGTTGATGGTGCCACCCACTGCGCACAGGGAGTTGTGGCAATTGGTCATTGCATAGGGAATGGGGAACTTCTCGAGTCCGCTCGCGCGGGCGGTCTGGATAATGCCGACATAAGTAATGTCGTGAGATGCCATAGCATCAAAGAGGATGCGCATCTTCTTACCCTTGGCGCCATCTTTGTCGTGAGCACGCAGGATACCGTAAGCAATGGTGTTCTCGCGGGCTTCGTCAGGAGAAGGAAGTCCGGTGGGATCGGTGACCATAGTCTTACCGTCCAAAAGATAAACACCGTGATTAATTAACTCTACCATAAATGTTTGTAGTTTTATAATTGAAGTATTAATTTAATATAGATTCAATAAACACCGTAAGCGACAGCATATCAGCGGCTCCCCCGGGAGAAACACCCTCGCGGGCATATTGCCCGCAAAGTGCCTCAAGCCCCTCAGGGCTGAAACTCTGCAGCAAACCGGCTGCCTCACGCTTAACCTCTTGCGCCCGGCCGTACCCTGCGCGGTGAATTACGCAAGTATCATCCAGCGTGGACATTATCCGGAGCAGAGTTTTCTGAAGGCGCCAGGAGTCGGAGGCGATGCCGCGATAGAACGGCAGCCAGTCGGCAAACAGAGCGCTGTAACCATCGGCAGCCATCTGCCTTGCACCTTTGACTCCATACTCCCGCACCGCCGCCGAGCCGTTAGACTCGTCCCTCGCGGGGACTTCATTTATAGATTCTGACGATTGTTCACCAGCAATTCGAGCCATACATGATTGCATAAGCCGCTCAATATCACGCTCAGCAGAGCCGGACAGCACTTTGAAAGCCGCGTTGAGGGCAAGGCCCAGAGCATAGATGGCCCCGCGGTGCGTATTAACGCCGCCGGTGGCAGCAAGCATGGCCTCCTCCGCATCGATCCCAATCCTTGTTAGAGCCCGCACATCCGCAGCGTCAGCCATCCCGGGCAGGAAAGGCCTGATGGCATTCAGGCCCTTCTGCATCAAAGCTATAGACATATCCGAGTGGGCTCCGTTAGAGCCGGGACCTACAAGACCAGGCTTCATGGGAGTGTCCAGTTCAGCCTGCAAGGCTTTAAATGCAAGATTAGCCAGCATAAAGGGATGTGACGAGGGTGGAGTCAGTGCGGCTGCAGCGTGGAACCGGCCTGCGTTCAAAGCTTTGCGCACGCGGGAAGCACTCACAGGATCGCCATTCTCCTCCTCAAGACGGGGAATCTCCACCACGCTCACTCCATAATGCGGAAGAACGATGCGCATAAGGGCATTATAGCCGGCAGTCAGAGCATCTTCGGGCTCACTGCCTATAAAGCGGACCAAAACGCCCAGCGCCGGAGCAACATGGCGGCCGAAGAGATCGAGATCCAAGCGCATCTGGGTTTCAGACACGTCGCTCAAGTCCTTTATAAAGTAGCTCGGGAAAGTTGCGGCAGAAATCTGATACGCCGATGCATCAAGCACTCTAACACCTTTAGGAGCAGCGTCAGAAATCATTCGGCAGCGCTCTTTGTAGCTGAATTGCTGGCCTTCCTCCCCTACCGGAATCACGAACAGCGTGTCAACACGGGCAGCTGCCGTATCAAGCAGGTACTTGTGCCCCAGGGTAAAAGGGTTGGCGTTGATAATGGCTACGCCGCAGGGGCCTGGCGTCCGCAAGCTACGCAGGTAGCCGCAATAGTCCTCCAGTCCCCTGCCGTTTTCCATCAGGACGGCCAGAGGGGCCATCGCAATGGTATGGAAGCCCAGGCTTTCGAACACCGGCTCGTACTCAGGCTTGGTAAAGACTTTAAGAGCTGTCAAACCGCGTGAGGCAGCTTCGGATATCACCCACGAAATCAGTGGCACGGTAAGCCCGGAAGAGCGTTCCGAGGAGTCGACAGCGACACACTTAATTATGTCTCCGGCAGTCCCGGCGCCGGCAAGTATCTCTCCGTCAGCACCTTGCACCGTATAATAATGGTCGAGCGCCTCCATGCGGAGCCCATTGCGTTCCAGAAAACGCTCCACGCGTGTTCGGAACAAAGAAGATTGCAAAGGGACTTCTTGAATATCGAAAGTCTCAAAGCTGTCCATAAGCGCTTACCATTTGTTGTACTCTTTCCAGAAGATCCTCCACACTATGAGTGCGGGCGCGCATGCAATAACGCGCGGGATTGGAGCATAAAAGGCACCGGCGCGGCTCCAGGCCGACGGATGCCCTGTCAAGCGGGCCGTCTGCAGTGATGACGTCGATGTCCATGAGGCGTCCCAAAGGATGTGAATCCTCAATACCGCAGCAAAGGAGTTTGGCCTCTGCCGGCGGGAGCGGAACGGGCAGATATGCCTCGTAACCAGTGGGCAGGTCGCGGACTTCAGGTGCCGGGCCGGGAAAAACCTGCCGGAGCGCCTGAACTCCTGCCTCTCCTATAATTAAAGATGCCGGACTACGCTTAAGGGAGCCGGGGAGCTGCACGGTCAAACACACAAGGGACCTGCCGGGATTCTTTCCCAGCAGGTCCTGTTGGTGACGGGCACGGTCCTCGCGGCTCTGCAGAAGCTGTTCCAGCGTTATCACTCCGCTATGTTATAGATGCGGTCGAGAACCTCACCGTGACGGTCCATCACTATACCCACGACCTTATCGCCGAACGGCAGAGGGTCGGGAGTGCCTATGATGGAGTTGGCCTTGGCGGCCAGGTCCTTGATATCCACTATCTTAAGGCCGGCGGCAGCGAGGCGCTGGGCAAGCTCGGGACGTGCAGGATTGACGGCGATACCGTATTCGGTAACCACGACGTCGACTCCCTTTCCGGGAGTGATAAGGGTGGTGACCTTAGGCACTACGCAAGGGATACGGCCGCGAAGCAGCGGGCAAACTATGATGCTCAGAGCGCTGTCCTCGGCAGTATCGGGATGCCCGCCGACGGCGCCGCGGATTACTCCGTCGGAACCCACGAGCACGTTCACGTTGAAATCTACGTCAACTTCCAGTGCGGAAAGGATGACTATATCGAGGGCGTGGACGGCGGAACCGGTATGCTGGCCGCTTGCATAATCGACGGCCGAAACCTCCTGATGGGTCTGGTCTTTGGCGATGGACTCGGCCGCCACTTTATCGAATGACTGTACGTCGATGAGTTTGCCGATCAGGCCCTCTTCATGGAGCTTGACCATATGGGCGGTGATGCCGCCGAGAGCGAATGAAGCCTTGATCCCCTTCTGGATCATGCTCTCGCGAAGGTATTTGACTACGGCAAGAGATGCGCCGCCGGTACCGGTCTGGATGCTGAATCCATCCTCGAAGTAACCGCTGTTGATAATAACTTTGGCGGCTTGCTTGGCAAGCAGGATATCACGGGGATTCTTGGAGTCACGGATGGCGCCGGAAGAAATCTTCGAGCTGTCGCCCACGCTGTCAACCACCACCACCGACTCTACCCTGCTGGCCCTGATTGACATAGGCACGTTGGGATATGCCACAAGGTCGTCGGTGAGGACAACCACGTGGTCGGCGTATTCTGCGTCGGGGAGGGCATAGCCCAGCGAACCGCAGATAGATTTGGCGTTCTCGGAGCGGGGGCAACCCGAAGCGTTGCCCAGAGGGTCGCAGGAAGAAGCGCCGAGGAAAGCCACATCGATGTGCAGTTCTCCATCAGCTATGGCGCTGCCGCGGCCGCCGTGCGAACGGAACACAACAGGCTCCTTCATGAGGCCGTGTGAAATGGCATTTGCCAGCTCGCCACGGAGGCCTGAAGTGGAAATACCGGTGATGACACCGGCCTTGATGTGCTCGATCAGCGGGGCGTGGACATCGGAAAGGCTGGACGCTGCCAGTTTGAGGTCTTTGAAGCCCATAGCGGCGAGCTTGTCCACAACCAGATTGACTACTTTATCGCCACCGCGGAAATGATGGTGGAAGGATATGGTCATTCCGTCCTTGAGACCGGAACGGCGGATCGCCTCTTCGAGGGTAACTACTTTAGAATTTCTCATAACGCTTCCTCCTCAGTTAAAACTCCGGATGCAATTGCATAAGCTATAGTACGTTCCGCGCGGATGACAACGGGACGGTCGACCATCTTTCCGTTGAGTGACACGACTCCGGACCCCTTGGCCTGGGCCTCCTTGATGGCGGCAACGATGCGGAGCGACTTCTCGATGGCCTTGGGCGTAGGGGTGAACACTTCGTTCACGACCTCGATCTGGCGGGGATTGATGATTGACTTTCCGTCAAAGCCAAGGTCCCTGATAAGTTCGACCTCTTTGCGGAAGGTCTCCATATCATCGAGGTTGGAATAAACGGTATCGAAGCAGGATATGCCTGCAGCACGGGCTGCAACGACAATAGTTTCACGGGCGAGCAGCAACTCTGCGCCACCCGGAGTACGCTGGGTCTTGAGGCTAGCCGAATAATCTTCGGCGCCGAGTGCGATACCCATCATGCGCTTGGATGCGCTTGCGATCTCGAAGGCATTGACTATACCCAGGGCGCTCTCGATAGCAGCCATGATGCGGGTACGGCCTACGCAGCCAAGTTCGGTTTCAACTTTGATGATTTCAGCTTCAAGCTCGCGGACTTCATCGGCAGTCTCGGTTTTAGGCATACGTATAACATCTACGCCGGCCTTCACCACGGCCTCTACGTCTTTGCGTCCGTAAGGGGTATTGAGAGGATTGATTCGGACTACCATTTCGGTGCCGCCGAAGTCGATCGATTTGAGTGCGTTGTGTACAAGAAGGCGGGCGGCGTCTTTTTCCGCCATTGTTACGGAGTCCTCAAGGTCCAGCATTATGGAGTCGGGGCCGTAAATGTGGGCGTCCGCCATCATTCCCGGATTGTTGCCGGGAACGAACATCATAGTTCTCCTCAGTCTTTCCATACGTCTTTGCCGGTTGCGCGGACAGCCGCCGCAGTTACACGTGCGCGGATAGTGCAGTCAAGTGCTCCCTTGTCCGTGGCTTTTACATAAGCATTTTCAATGCCGAGGCCCTCCAGGGTTTCGGTGATGACCGCTTTGATCTGACGGCCGAACTGAGCCGAGACAGAACTCTGCAGGTCAATTGTAAGGCCGTCACCCGGTGCAATCTGGATAACGATGTCACCAGATTCCAGAGTGCCGGCCATAGCGTTTTTTACTTCCATAATTTTAAGATAAAAGTGGTTATCAGTTGGACCACGAATTTACGAATTTATTAACTAATAAACAAGCAACTCACGGCTCTTTGGAGCACTTTAAAATATATTTCAGGGAAAATTTGGGAGGAACTGGATTTTTTTGTAGTTTTGCATCCGCTTCCGGGGTATTAGCTCAGCTGGTAGAGCGATAGGTTCGCAATCTATAGGTCAGGGGTTCGAGTCCCCTATGCTCCACAAAAATCCCTCTCAGAGTAGTCTGAGGGGGATTTTTCGTATGGAATGCGACAAAAAGTGTATCAATTCTTCCGATTGAGTACCCCAAATGGATACTTGAAGATGTGCGGCTATAATCAGAAAATGACAGGCACGGTTAAAATAACATTGACCGGGGTCCCATCAACCTTTCCCGGTTCCCAATTTTGGATTTGATTGACGGTCTCGAGAACGTGCTTCTCATATGCACTGAGCTGCTTATCTGACGACTTGTAAAACTCTGAAGACGGGGTTTTCACTCTCGGACCAACCAGATTCCCATTTTTGTCGATAACAAACCTGACCGAGAATTGATAGGGATTATCATCACTCTTTTCAGGATGGAATCTGCGAAGGAATTCAGGAAGGAATCCTTCTGTAAATGGTATGCCATTGCACAATGGAAGGGTGTCAACCCTGTCTATCTCATAAACACCCAGCCCAGTAATATGATCTCTGAAGGATATGTAGCGCTTCGGCAGATTGTTAAACCATACCAACTCCCAAAGCTTCACGCAATCGACTTCTTCGTGTTCATCGAAAAAAACCTTCATATAAGTCTTGAGTGCATCCAAATACTCAGGATCAATAGCATCTTCTATTGCTATAGTATCTATTGAATCTGCCGTAGAGTTAACCTCGGTCCGGTAATACAGTTGCATGCCGTCCAGGCATGATACGTCATAACTCAACGCTCCGCTTCTGGTTATCGTGAAAGGTATGAGCACCGGTCTGGCCAGCCCATAGACACCGTCCCCGTCAGGATAGTCTCCCGGATCCCGGGACACGACAAAATTATACTTCCAACTACCCCCCCGTGGCGAGTAAGGTGCATCTGAACACAGTTGCCACAGCCATTTACCATTTTTGTCATAGGCGAGGGTGTGAATATGCTGCCGAAAACTTCGATAGTCCTTTTTCTGTAAATCCGCAGGTCCGCCGATGCATTGGATTGCACGAAGTTTTACACCGGGAATCGGATCATCGAGGCCAAAATAGTATGACTCTCTCGTGGCTTTTGCATAGGTGAACGTACACGTATCGCCGATAACCGTAAGCACATTCTCTGGGTCATTCAGATCCACGGCAATAAGACTGTCCCTCTTGGCAAGAAAACTGGTATGGAGGCTATCATCGAGATACTCGAATTCTACGTCACCGCTAAACAAATCATGAAGGAGTCCACGAAGCAGTACCTTCTCTTTTGCTTCAACTTTGGCTCTATCCCGTTGAAAGTCAAGAAGGGCTTGTTTATCTTCTGGATACCGTCCATATACGAATCTGTATGAATAGATAGATTCCCCGAGTGTTTCGAATATTAAACCACCATAATACTCAACAATCTCTCCGTTATCAAATATCTCGCGTATCTGTCCGTTGGAAGGAAGGCAGAACGCAGATATCATCAAAACAGATAATAAGACCCTTTTCATGAATAATATCCTTTTTGCCATAAAGATAGCACTATTTCTCCACATAACCAAAAACGCAAGCCATCCTCATTCCCCTGGCAGTTTGGCAACGATTCACGATTAGTCAACAGTGGTTTTGCCAAAAAAAGATAGTAGTTTAGCCCTGGCATTCTTAATTTGATTGTCTTCCCGGGCTTGCCCGGATCATGGACACTCAAAATGACAACTGGTAACTTAATATGTAGGTCGACCGATGTCGCCTACCAAGTGCCGAAATGCGGCGAGCCGGGAGTGGCAGGAACGAAGGGAAAAGCCGATACAGTCTTAAAAGCGCACAAGATTCAATGGGTGGATACGACGATAGCTCGCACCTTCGCAGGCCGAGCCCATCGTGCACCATATTTCTCTTTTGACCCGCAGATTATTTGCGGGACGATTGGTAATCGTCGGCCAGC
>CADBAY010000001.1 GCA_902792815.1 uncultured Bacteroidia bacterium | reverse complement strand
GTATCCGTACAGGTACACGGGGTTCTGCCCGTTCAGTTCCAATCCTTTACGGTAGGTCAGGAACATAGGTATGCGGGTGCCGTCCTTGGAAGGGAAGAATACCTGCGTGCTTTCGAGTTCCGACAGGTCGAAATTGGTGCGGGGCTCTTTGTACACGTTGCTCTCGCCGCTATTGATATCCAGGCTGTAGATGGTGCCGGGGGTGGTGAATGACGAGTAGGAATAGTAGCACCAACTCTCGCCCTTGCGGCCCGCGAAGCCGGCGCTGCCAACTCCCGGGAGGGGCAGGGCGTGCACATCGCTGCCGTCGGCATTGCATATGTAGGCGTGGGTGGACGCATCCTCGCTGTAGCAGGCAATGATCTTGTCGCCCACGAAAGTTACATCTTCGAGGACGCAATCGCGCTCAGGGATGAGGTCTTTCCAATTGCTGCAGTAGGGCTTGCGTACGTCGGCCGTGACCAGGCGGTTCATGGGCGCTCCGTAGTTGGTGAAGATGTAGATAGTGTCTCCGTCAGTCTCGACGGGGGAGCAGTTGCTCTTCATGTCGGCGGTCATGAGAGTGAAGTCTCCGCCTCGCTTCAAGTCTTTGACGTACAGGTTGTTGCCGTTGTCGGTCCCGCTTTCGAAGAGGAACGCCATGGTCTCTTCTTCGTTAATATCTACGCTGTAGAAGCGCAGGGGTTCGGCCGGGTTGCTGTAGAAGAGCTCGTCATCGCTCTGCTCCGTACCTATCTTGTGATAGTATATCTTCTGAACTTCGTTCTTGCCGCTGTAGGCGCCCACGCCCTCGGAGGGAGCGTCGTAGGCGCTGTAGTAGAAGCCGTCGCCCCTCCAGGCGGCGCCCGAGAACTTGGCCCACTGGATGTGGTCGGGTAGCAGTTCGCGGGTGGCGGTGTCCATTACGTAGAACTCCTGCCAGTCGCTGCCGCTTCGGGAGATAGAGTATGCAAGGTACTTGCCGTCGCTGCTGAAATACACGCCCTTAAGGGCCACGGTTCCGTCGTCGCTCAGGGTGTTGGGGTCCAGCAGCACGCGGGGCTCCCCGTCGGGGGAGTCCATCTCGTAGAGGACGCTTTGGTTCTGCAGGCCGTCGTTCTTGTAGAAGTACCACTTGCCGTTCTTGCGGTGCACGGGAGCGCCGACTTTCTCGTAGTCATTAACTTCCTTAAGGCGCTCCAGGAGCTGGCCACGGAAGGGTATGCCTTTGAGGTAGTGGTTGGTGTATTTGTTCTGGGCCTCCACCCAGGCGGCTGTTTCGGGCGAGAGGTCGTCCTCCAGCCAGCGGTAGGGGTCGGGCACGGCTGTGCCGAAATAATCATCGACGGTGGAGTCTTTACGGGTCTGCGGCATCTGCGGCGCGCAGGAAGCGATGGCAAGAATGCTCATTGCGGCAAAAAATAGATTTCTCATACCGGGCAAAGATAGTATTTTTATCATAATTGTGTATCTTTGAACAATCTGCACTACACAATGAAAAAGCATAATTATAAATCACCTGTCATGGAGGCTTCTGCTTTGGCCGCGGAGGGAATAATTGCAGATTCTTCCTCCCAGGCGCTGGAGATTCCCGATATGGTGGAAGAAAAATTGGAATGGGAATGAGAAAGTGTTTTTTCGTTGTACTCGCGGCGCTGCTGTTCCTTACTTGCTGCAATAGAGAAACCCCGGACGAGCAGCTGACAGTTCTTCGTGTAGGCCTTGCCGAGACCCGTACGAGCCTGGGCCCCTCCGCCGACGGCAGGCGCAAGGTTTACTGGAGCGAGGGAGACTGCATCAGCGTCAACGGCGTCGTTTCCGACCCTCTTTCAGGCGTTCCGGAAGGCTCTTCCCAAGCAGACTTCCGTTTTACCTCTGCTCTCAGCACGCCGTACAACATCGTGTATCCGGCTTCTATTCGTAACGACGCCTACACGGTTGTCCTGCCTGCGGAGCAAGCTTTTGTGGACGGAGGAATTGCATCCGGCACCCTGCCTATGGCGGGCTACAGCACCGACGGTAGTTCCGCTTCGATAGGCCACCTGTGTGCGCTGGTCTGCGTTTCCGTTAAGAGGGGATCCGCCGCCGCAACTATCAGCTCCCTATCCTTTTCGAGCAATGCCATGGAGCAGGTGAGCGGCGAGTTTGAGATTGATTACCGGTCACATACGCTGATTCCGACTTCTTACGACGAGGCCGATTGGCAAGTGACAGTTAATGTAGGTGCTCCTCTGCCTGCCTCGGCGCCGCTTGAAATGTGCGTTGCAGTTCCTGCGACCACTTACGATGCCGGCTTTACTATCAGGCTTAGCGGTAGCGGCGGCGCAATGACAAAGGAAGTGTCAAGGAGCGTTACGCTGGAAGCCGGGCATATCTATGTGCTCGATGCATTTGCTTTCGATCCCACAGAGCCGGAAGAATACAATGTCACCGGCCGTGTGGTTGATAATGCCGGGAAGCCGGTTGAGGGAGTGGTGGTGACGGACGGAGCGCAGTGTACAAAGACTCTTGCTGACGGTAAATTCTACATGACCTCCGACCTGCCGAGCGTCAAATTTGTGTATATCAGCACTCCTTCGGGTTATCTGCCGAGGGTCGAAAACGGCATTCCAAAGTTCTACAAGCCAGTTTCGGCAAGCAGCGGTACCGTTAACTGCGGTGACTTTGTGCTGACCCCTGTGCCTGATCCGGACAACTGCACCATCTTTTTTATGGCCGATCCGCAGCCGCGCAAATCCAGCTATGGCTACGACATAATCGGCTACCATTCCCTGAACTGCTGCTCCGACCTTTACCGCGAGCTCAAGGAGACGGCTTCGGCCACCGGAAGGCAGGTTTACGGAGTGTGCCTTGGCGACATAGTGCACGAAGATATGTCGCTTTACACGCAATATACCTCCGGACTCAAGACCCTGGGCTATCCCACATTCAATGTAATCGGCAACCACGACCACAACCCCTCGGCTGCTGATGACGCTGCCGGCGCCGCCAACTACGAGTCTTACTTCGGCCCTGCCCACTACTCGTTCAATATAGGTAAGATGCACTTCGTGGTGCTGGACAACATTTTGATGTACAAGGAGTCAGGTGCCCTGAAGTCGTACAATGTGGGACTTACCGACCAAGCGTGGCAGTGGCTGCAGGCCGACCTTGCCATGGTTCCCACCAGCACGGTTCTTAATGTATGCTCGCACGCGCCTATGTTCCGCACCGACGGAGGAGGTGAGATCTCTGGCCGTTCGACTACCCCGCACGGCAACGACTACAGCCTTCTGCTGAGGGGCTACACCGAGGTTCACGCCTGGGCGGGGCACACCCACCGCACTTTCAATTACGTATATCCTTCTTCGCACCGCCACCGCCGTATAAATGTGCATACCCTTGCACGTTGCACCGGAGAGCTCTGGACCAACGAGTATCTTGCGGCCGGCACTCCAAGGGGATTCACGATTGTGGAAGTTCGGGGCGGCCGCATAGCCTCCTGGCGTTTCCATCCTACCAAGTACCAGTCAAGCGCCTTTGCCGGGCCGGGTGGAAAGCCTGCCTACAAATGGCGGGATTGGAGCTACAATTCTTCAGGCGTGGCGCAGATGAACGGCGGCGGAGCCCTTGACGAGTCGTACCAGATGCACCTGTATCCTCCGGGATCATATGCCGTCTCCGACGGCTATCTGTACGCCAATGTCTTCTTGTACGATACATCGTGGGGCACTCCGACCTTTACGCTTGACGGCGGTTCCGCTACCTCTATGACTCTTGTGGAGGAAACCTCCCGCCATGACCTTGCCACCACCGAATTCAAGACTTTCTACAAGAACAACAACCCCACCATGAATGGCGACAGTTCGTACAGTGTCTCCATCACCGGAAACCTTAACTCCCTGTTCCGTGTACAGGCTCCCGCCACCGGCTCCGGAACCGTATCGGTAAGGGACCGGTTCGGCAACGTATATACCCGGACGATAAGCTGGTAGACTCTTATCCCGGCGCTTTCCTGCAGATTTCGGCAGATACCGGCAGCATTCGTCGCCAAAGGTCCATCCGCCGGCACCCCTGGCGCCGTATCCGGCAGCTTTCGTCGCCGAAGGTACAACCACCGGCACCCCTGGCGCCGTTTCCGCCAGCATTCATCGCCAAAGGTCCATCAGCCGGCACCCCTGGCGCCATTTCCTGGCACTTTCGTCGCCAAAGATCCATCCGCCGGCACCCCTGGCGCCGTTTCCAGCAGCATTCGTCGCCAAAGGTCCATCCGCCAGCACCCTTGGCGCCATTTCCGGCACATTCCGTCGCCAAAGGTCCATCCTTGAGCGGTTTTTGACACAAATCTCCGTGTTTTGTGCGCTTTTAGCCTGTTCGGAGTCGCTTTTGCCACAAATCTCCGTGATTTGTGCGCTTTCAGCCTGTTCGGAGCCGCTTTTGCCACAAATCCCCGTGTTTTTGTGCGCTCCGCGGTCGTACGGCGGTGTGGGAGGTCAAAAAACAAAAGTAGGAGGGAAACGAAGCGTTTCCCTCCTACTTGATGATGTAGGCCGTGAGCGTCCTGCTAGAGTTCGCTCAGGCTCTTTGTGAGCTCGTCGTTCTTGGTCACGATCAGGTCCTGATATTCCTTGAGGCCGGTTCCGGCGGGAATCAGGTGACCGCAGATGACGTTCTCCTTGAGGCCTTCCAGATGGTCTACGCGGCCGCGGATAGCTGCCTCGCTGAGCACCTTGGTGGTCTCCTGGAAGGAAGCCGCAGACATGAAGCTGTCGGTCTTGAGGGCCGCACGGGTAATACCCTGGAGAACCAGGCGTGCCGTTGCGGGCCTTGCGGGACGGGTGACCAGGAGCTTGAGGCCCTGACGCTCCAGAGAAGCGTTCTCGCCCTTCATCTCACGTGCGTTGATCACGTCTCCCGCCTCATAGCGGTCGGAGTCGCCGGCGTCCTCTACGATATACTTGCCGTAGATGGCGTCGTTGGCGTCCATGAACTTCCACTTGTCTACAAGTTCTTCCTTAAGGAACTGAGTGTCACCCGGATCTGTGATCTCGACCTTACGCATCATCTGGCGGATGATGATCTCGAAGTGCTTGTCGTTGATCTTCACGCCCTGCAGACGATACACGGCCTGAACCTCATTGACAATGTACTCCTGGGCCTTGACGGGACCAAGGATGTTCAGAATGTCGTTAGGCGAAGTGCCGCCGTCGGAAAGGGCGGTGCCGGCCTTCACATAGTCGTTCTCCTGAACCAAGATCTGCTTGGTAAGGGGCACGAGGTAGTGCTTCTCGACGCCGCTCTTGTTGCGGACGGTGATCTCGCGGTTGCCTCGCTTGACCTTGCCCATGATGACCTCGCCGTTGATCTCGGAAAGCACTGCGGGGTTGCTCGGGTTACGTGCTTCGAAGAGCTCGGTAACACGCGGCAGACCTCCGGTGATATCGCTTGCCTTGCCGATGGCGCGGGGGATCTTGATGATTATGTCGCCGACCTTGACCTTGCTGCCGTCCTCGGCCATGACGTGGGCGCCCACAGGCAGGTTGAACTGCCTGATGCTCTCGCCGGTGACGTCGAGGATGTGCAGGGTAGGACTCTTGGTCTTGTCTTTGGACTCGATGATAACCTTGTCCGTGCTCATTGAGAACTCGTCGGCGGCCTCTTTCTGGAAAGTGGTGCCGTCAATCATGTTCTCGAAGCGTACGGTACCGGCCTGCTCCACGATGGTGATGGCGTTGTACGGATCCCATTCGCAGATGCGGTCGCCCTTGACAACCTTGTCACCGTCTTTCTTGAAGATGACGGAGCCGTAAGGAATGTCGTACTGGGAGAAGGTTATACCGGTATTCTCGTCGATGATGCGGAGCTCGGTCATACGGCTTACCACAACCTCCTGTGCCTCTCCGGTAACCTCGTCCACCCTCTGGATGGTACGGAGTTCCTCGTAGGCGAGCTTGCCGTTGTACTTGGACTCGATGAACGAGTCGGCAACGGCACCGGAAGCTGTACCACCGACGTGGAAGGTACGCAGGGTCAGCTGTGTACCGGGCTCGCCGATGGACTGGGCTGCGATGACACCCACCACCTCGCCTTTCTCAACCATACGGCTGGTGGCAAGGTTGCGGCCGTAGCACTTGGCGCACACGCCCTTGCGGCTCTCGCAAGTGAGTACGGAACGGATCTCCACCTGCTCGATGGGCAGGGAGTCGATCAAGTCGGCGTCCTTCTCGCGGATCTCCTGCCCGGCGTGGAGGATAATCTCTCCGGTAAGCGGGTTGAAGATATCGTGTACGGTGGTGCGGCCCAGGATTCTCTCGCCCAGAGACTCCACGACCTCGTCTTTGTTCTTGATAGCAGTGGCGATGAGTCCGCGGAGGGTTCCGCAGTCCTCTTCGGTGATAATCACGTCGTGCGATACGTCCACCAGACGCCTGGTCAGGTAACCTGCATCGGCGGTCTTGAGGGCGGTATCGGCCAGACCCTTACGGGCACCGTGGGTGGAGATGAAGTACTCGAGCACCGACATTCCTTCCTTAAGGTTGGAAATAATAGGATTCTCGATAATCTCCGCTCCCGAAGCGCCGCTCTTCTGCGGCTTGGCCATAAGGCCACGCATACCGCAGAGCTGCTTGATCTGCTGGGTTGAACCACGGGCGCCGGAATCCAGCATCATAAATACCGGATTGAAGCCCTGCTGGTCGCTGGAAATCTGCTTGGTAACGATACCGGTGAGGTTGTTGTCAACGCTCGTCCACAGGTCGATAACCTTGTTGTAACGCTCCTGGTTGGTGATGAAGCCCATGGAGTAGTTGTCCTTGATACCGGCGATCTTGGCGTAAGCGTCGTCGATAAGGGTCTTCTTCTCTGCGGGCACGATCACGTCGCCGAGGTTGAAGGATATACCTGCACGGAATGCCTGGTCGTATCCCAGATTCTTGATGTCGTCGAGGAACTTGGCAGTACGGGTGACGCCGGTGTTCTTGATGACATTGGTGATGATCTTACGGAGCGACTTCTTGCCGAGCACCTCGTTGACGAACGGCACCTCGTCGGGAACATACTGGTTCACGATGATACGGCCGGCAGTGGTCTTGACCATCTGCGTACCCTTTGCAGGGTCGTTCTTGTCGACGGGGATGCGGACTTCGATCTCCGCGTGCATATCGATAGCCTTCTCGTTGTAGGCGATGATGACCTCTTCGGGGCCGTAGAACTTCTTGCCCTCGCCCTTTGCGCCGGGACGGATCTTGGTGATGTAATACAGTCCGAGGACCATATCTTGCGAAGGAACCGTAATAGGGGCGCCGTTGGCGGGGTTAAGAATGTTCTGGCTGCCGAGCATGAGCAACTGGGCCTCCATGATGGCGGCGTTGCCCAGAGGCAGGTGCACGGCCATCTGGTCACCGTCGAAGTCGGCGTTGAAAGCCGTACATGCGAGAGGATGCAGCTGGATGGCCTTGCCCTCTATCATCCTGGGCTGGAAAGCCTGGATACCCAGACGGTGAAGGGTAGGTGCACGGTTCAGGAGCACAGGGTGGCCCTTCATGACGTTCTCCAGAATGTCCCAGATCACGGGATCCTTACGGTCCACGATCTTCTTTGCGGACTTCACGGTCTTGACGATTCCGCGCTCGATGAGCTTGCGGATGATGAAAGGCTTGTAGAGTTCGGCCGCCATGTACTTGGGCAGACCGCACTCGTGCATATTGAGCTCGGGACCCACCACGATAACCGAACGGGCGGAGTAGTCCACACGTTTACCGAGGAGGTTCTGACGGAAGCGTCCCTGCTTGCCCTTGAGGGAGTCGGAAAGGCTCTTGAGGGCCCTGTTGGACTCGCTCTTGACGGCGGACGACTTCTTGGAGTTGTCGAAGAGGCTGTCGACGGCTTCCTGGAGCATACGCTTCTCGTTGCGGAGAATCACCTCGGGAGCCTTGATCTCAAAGAGCCTCTTAAGACGGTTGTTGCGAATGATGACGCGGCGGTACAGGTCGTTGAGGTCGGAGGTCGCAAAGCGGCCGCCGTCCAGGGGGACGAGAGGACGGAGATCCGGCGGAATGACCGGGATCACCTTCATGATCATCCACTCGGGACGGTTGACGCCCTTTGACTCCTGGAACCACTTGACCACCTGGAGACGCTTGAGCATCTCGGTCTTGCGCTGCTGGGAGCTCTCTTCCGCCATCTTGACGCGGAGCTCCTTGCCCAGGGCCTCTACGTCAAGCTCTTTGAGCAGGTCGTAGATACCCTCGGCGCCCATCTTGGCCACGAACTTGTCGGGATCGGAATCGGACAGGTTCTCGTTGCCCTTGAGGGACTCGCTGCTGAGAATATCGAGATATTCGTCTTCGGAGATGAGGTCCATCTTGGCCACCACTGGCTCGCCGCGGTTCTCGCTGGGCTCATACTTACCCACGTTGACCACTATGTATTTCTCATAGTAGATAACCGATTCCAGTTTCTTGGCGGGAAGGCCCAGAAGAGCGGAAATCTTGTTGGGGGCTGACTTGAAGTACCAGATGTGGGCCACGGGAACGGTAAGGGAGATATGTCCCATCCTCTCGCGGCGCACCTTCTTCTCGGTCACCTCGACGTTACACCTGTCGCAAACGATACCGCGGTAACGGATACGCTTGTATTTTCCGCAATAGCACTCGTAGTCCTTGGTAGGACCGAAGATCTTCTCGCAGAAGAGACCGTCCCTCTCGGGCTTGTAGGTGCGGTAGTTCACCGTTTCCGGCTTGAGAACCTCGCCGCAAGACCTCTCGGTGATATCCTCGGGGGATGCCAGCGAGATGCTTATCGTCTGGAAATTACTCTTGACCTTGGTTTCTTTATTGTTGAAAGTAGGCATAGCAATATCGTTAAATTATTCCAGGGTAACTTTAAGACCGAGTCCGCGGAGCTCGTGGAGGAGCACGTTGAGCGATTCGGGGATGCCTGCCGGCGGCATAGGATCACCCTTTACAATAGCCTCGTAAGTCTTGGAGCGTCCGGTCACGTCGTCCGACTTGACGGTGAGGATCTCCTGCAGAGTGTTGGCTGCGCCGAATGCCTCGAGCGCCCACACCTCCATTTCTCCGAACCTCTGGCCGCCGAACTGGGCTTTACCGCCCAGAGGCTGCTGGGTAATGAGGGAGTAAGGACCGATGGAACGGGCGTGCATCTTGTCGTCAACCATGTGGCCGAGCTTGATCATGTAGATCACGCCGACGGTTGCAGGCTGGTCGAAGAAGTCGCCGGTTCCGCCGTCGCGGAGCTGTGTCTTACCGAAGCGGGGAACACCCGCCTTGTCGGTGTAGGAGCAAATCTCGTCGATGCTTGCACCGTCGAAGATAGGAGTGCTGAACTTGAGCCCGAGTCTCCAGCCGGCCCAACCCAGAACGGTCTCGTAAATCTGTCCGAGGTTCATTCGGGAAGGCACGCCCAGAGGGTTCAGGACGATGTCCACGGGGGTTCCGTCCTCAAGGAACGGCATATCCTCGCGGCGCACGATCTTGGCCACGATACCCTTGTTTCCGTGACGTCCGGCCATCTTGTCACCCACGGTGATCTTACGCTTCTTGGCGATATAGACCTTAGCAAGCTGCATGACGCCATTGGGCAGTTCGTCACCCACCTTCATCTTGTCGATTTCTCTCTTGAAGGCGGCGGCTTCAGTCTTGTAGGTGATGCAGTAATTGTTGATAAGGTCGCGTATCATAGCGTTGGTGTCCTTGTCGGAGGTCCACTTGCTCGAGTTGATGTTCTGGTAGTCGATGCTGCGCAGAATATCGGCGGTGAACTTCTTGTCCTTGGGCACTATCTCGACGTTGTACAGGTCGCTGATGCCGGCGCTCTTGCGGTTCTCGGTGAGGACGGCGAGCCTGCCCACCAGGTCTTCTAGAAGCTTGGTGGCCTTGGCATCGAACTCCTGCTGACGGAGCTCCAGACGGGCCTTCTGGTCGGCCTTGGAAGCGCCTCTGCGGCCGCTTTCCTTTGCGAGCTTGGTGTAGAGGGCGGTGCCCACCACGGTGCCGCTCAGCGAAGGATTGGCCTTGAGGGATGCGTCCTTGACGTCGCCGGCCTTGTCGCCGAAGATAGCTTTGAGGAGCTTCTCTTCAGGTGAGGGGTCGCTCTCGCCCTTAGGAGTGATCTTGCCTATCATGATGTCACCGGGCTCGATGTGGGCGCCGATGCGGATGATACCGTTCTTGTCGAGGTCTTTGGTCGCGTCTTCGCTTACGTTAGGAATGTCGGAGGTGAGCTCTTCCATTCCGCGCTTGGTGTCGCGCACCTCGGTCAGGTACTCATCTACGTGGATGGAAGTGAGGATGTCCCACTTGACCATCTCCTCGGACAGCACGATAGCGTCCTCATAGTTGTAACCCTTCCAAGGCATGAACGCCACTTTGAGGTTGCGTCCGAGAGCAAGCTCTCCGCCCTGGGTTGCATAACCTTCGGTAAGGACCTGTCCCTTCTCCACCTTGTCACCCTTGCGCACGATAGGCTTGAGGTTGATAGTGGTGCTCTGGTTGGTCCTGCGGTATGTAGGCAGGGTGTAGATGATCTCTTCGGGTGCGAAGGAGACGAATTTCTCGTCGTCGGTACGGTCGTACTTGATGCGGATTTCCTTGGCGTCGACGTAGGTCACCTCACCCTTGCGCTCGGCAATGTACTGGGTGCGGGAGTCGATACATACCCTCTCCTCCAGGCCGGTACCCACGATAGGGGCCTCGGGGCTCAGAAGGGGAACGGCCTGACGCATCATGTTCGCACCCATGAGGGCGCGGTGTGCGTCGTCGTGCTCGAGGAACGGGATGAGGGATGCGGCGACGGAAGCCATCTGGTTAGGAGCTACGTCCATGTAATCAACCTCTTCCTTGGAAACCACGGGGAAGTCGGCCTCCATGCGGCACTGCAGTCTCTCTTCCAGAATGTTGCCCTCGTCGTCCATCTTGACGTTGGCAAGTGAGACGAGCTTGTTCTCCTCTTCTTCGGCGCTCATATAGTGGCAACCGGCGGCGGTCAGGTCCACCTTTCCGTCCTTAACGTCGCGGTACGGGGTCTCGATGAAACCGAGGGCGTCGATGCGTGCATAGACGCAGAGCGACGAGATAAGACCGATGTTAGGACCTTCCGGCGACTCGATAGGGCAGAGGCGTCCGTAGTGCGTGTAGTGCACGTCGCGGACCTCGAAGCCTGCACGGTCGCGGCTCAGACCACCGGGGCCGAGTGCGCTCAGACGCCTCTTGTGAGTGATTTCTGCAAGAGGGTTGGTCTGATCCATGAACTGGCTCAGCTGGCTGGTGCCGAAGAAAGAATTGATAACGCTCGACAGGGTCTTGGCGTTGATAAGGTCGATGGGGTTGAACTGCTCGCTGTCGCGGACGTTCATCCTCTCCCTGATGGTGCGGGCCATACGGCTCAAGCCCACGCTGAACTGGTTGGCCAGCTGCTCACCCACGCTGCGTACGCGGCGGTTGCTCAGATGGTCGATATCGTCCACGGTGGCCTTGGAATTGATGAGCTGGATGAGATACTTGATGATCTCGATGATGTCCGTGTTGGTCAGAACGCGCACATCGGGCCCGATGGTGAGGCTGAGTTTCTTGTTGAGGCGGTAGCGCCCCACGTTGCCCAGGTCGTACCTCTTCTCGGAGAAGAACAGCTTCTCGATGACGTCCCTTGCCGTGCTCTCGTCCGGAGCTTCCGAGTTACGGAGCTGCTTGTAGATGTAGTTGACAGCTTCCAGCTCGGTGTTGGTGGGATCTTTCTGGAGAGTGTTGAAGATAATTGCGTACTCGTTGGAGCCAACCTCGTCCTTCTGCAGAAGGATGGATTTGCACTCCGTATCGGTAATGGCCGCGATGGTGTTGTCGTCGAGAATCTCGCCGCGCTCCACGATGGCCTTGGTACGCTCGATAGGGATGATTTCGCCGGTATCTTCGTCCTCGAAATCCTCCGTCCAGGTCTTGAGCACCTTGGCTGCGAGCTTGCGCCCGGCGTTGGCCCTCAAAGTCTCCTCGTTGTTCTCTACCTCGTCCGCCAGGTCGAAGATGTCGATGATGTCCTTGTCGGAGTTGAATCCGATAGCCCTGAGAAGGGTGGTCACGGGCAGCTTCTTCTTGCGGTCGATGTAGGCGTACATCACGTTGTTGATATCCGTGGCGAACTCGATCCAGGAGCCCTTGAACGGGATAATGCGCGCCGAATAGAGTTTGGTTCCATTGGCGTGCATGCTCTGGTCGAAGAAAACGCCCGGAGAACGGTGCAGCTGCGAAACGACGATGCGCTCCGAGCCGTTGATTACGAAGGTTCCGCCGGGGGTCATGTAAGGGATGTCACCAAGATAGACATCCTGGACCCTGGTGTCGAAATCCTCGTGCTCAGGATCCGTGCAGGAAAGCCTGAGTTTTGCCTTGAGCGGGACGTTGTAGGTGAGTCCGCGCTGCAGGCACTCCTCGATCGAGTACTTGGGAGGATCTACAAAATAGTCGATGAATTCGAGCTTGTAGTTGTTCCTCGTGTCCTCGATGGGGAAAATCTCCTGGAATACCTGGTAGAGACCCTCGTTCTTTCTGTTTTCGGGGGTGGTCTCAAGCTGGAAAAAGTCCCTGAATGACTTGAGCTGCACCTCCAGAAGGTCCGGGTACTCCAGAATTTTCGAAGTTGCGAAGTTGATGCGCTTTGGGGCTGTCTTTTTTGACATATTTTGGTATATATGGAGAAAAACTTTAAAGACGGAAAAAAGGTTTAGAGCCTATTAACCCCGGCTCTAAACCTGTTTGTTCCCTAAGCAGCAGGGAAGAGGCGGATTTATTTAATCTCAACCTCAGCGCCGGCTTCCTCGAGAGCTGCCTTGAGGGCCTCGGCCTCTGCCTTGGAAATTTTCTCCTTGATCGTGGAAGGAGCACCGTCAACGAGATCCTTAGCTTCCTTAAGTCCAAGTCCGAGCTCGGTCTTGACAACCTTGATAACATTGAGCTTGGCCTGACCGGCGGCTTTGAGGATAACATCGAATTCGGTCTGCTCTGCCTCGGCGGCTGCACCTGCACCGGCGCCTTCTGCTGCTACAACGACTGCTGCGGCTGCGGGCTCGATACCGTACTCTTCCTTGAGGATCTTCGCGAGTTCCTGAACGTCTTTTACAGAAAGGTTTACCAACTCTTCTGCAAGGGCTTTTACATCTGCCATAATTGTTTATTTTTTAAATTGTTAATATTTACTATTCAGTTGCAGTCTCTTCTGCGGCGGGAGCTGCCTCTGCGGCTGCAGGGGCCTCATCTGCTGCAGGAGCCTCGGCTGCGGGAGCCTCTTCGGCGGCGGGCTTTGCAGAACCGACTTTCTCGTCGTCTGCCTTGCCTTCCGATGCGTTCTCGAGTCCGGAGATAATCCTCTGGATAGGAGACTGCAGGAGGGCGATGATGTCGCCGATGAGTTCTTCCTTGGTCTTGATGCTTGCGAGCTGGTCCAGTTTGTCCTCACCGATGAAGACACAATCCTGAACATATGCGCCCTTAACGACAGGCTTCTTGAAGCCTTCCCTCTGGAGCTTCTTGATGAGCTTTCCGGGAGCGGAGGGAACCTCCGTGTACATAATGGCGGTGTTGCCGACGAGGGTCTCGCCAAGAGACTTCATATCCTCGTTGTCGCTAGCGTTCAGAACGTGGGCGAACAGGGTGTTCTTGACCACGTTGAGTACGATACCAGCGTTGAAGCATTCGCGACGAAGCTTGCTTGTCTGCCCAGCATTCAGTCCTGCGATATCCGTGATGTAGAAATTGGGATACTGCTTGAGCTGTGCTGAGATGGTTTCAATAATCTGACCTTTAAGTTCCTTTTTCATAATATTGAATTTTTACTCAGCACCGTTGAGGAATGCCTTGAGATCAACTTTAATACCGGGGCTCATGGTAGAGCAGATAGCTGCGCTCTTCATGTAAGTGCCCTTGAGTGCCTGAGGCTTAAGCTTGGAGATGGCGTTGAGCACCTCGGCAGCGTTCTCATAGAGCTGCTGGGCGGTGAACGACACCTTGCCTATGCCCGTGTGGATAATACCGGTCTTGTCGACTTTGAAATCGATCTTTCCGCCCTTCACTTCCTTAACTGCATTGCCGATCTCCATGGTAACGGTACCGGTCTTGGGGTTAGGCATAAGGCCGCGGGGTCCGAGGATCTTACCAAGGGCACCGACTTTGGCCATGACGGAAGGGGTACAGACGATGACGTCAACGTCGGTCCAACCGCCCTTGATCTTCTCGATGAACTCATCGAGGCCCACGTAATCGGCGCCTGCGGCCTTTGCCTCGGCCTCCTTGTCGGGAGTACAGAGAGCAAGCACGCGGACCACCTTACCGGTGCCGTGAGGGAGGGTGACAACGCCACGGATCATCTGGTTGGCCTTACGAGGGTCAACACCGAGGTTCGCGGAAAGCTCGACGGTAGCGTCGAACTTGGTATATGTAACATCCTTTACAATCGCGCACGCTTCGCTGAGCGAATATGCCTTGGTGTGGTCGAACTTGGCCACAGCGGCTTTCTGATTCTTAGTTAACTTACTCATAATGCACGTGATTTAAAGGTCCTTGGGGAATTCACCGGTGACGGTGATACCCATACTTCTTGCTGTTCCGGCAACCATTTTCATTGCGGATGCAATGGAGAAACAGTTGAGGTCCGGCATTTTGCCTTCGGCGATGGTACGTACCTGATCCCAGGTAACGGACGCCACTTTCTTGCGGTTAGGCTCACCGGATGCAGTAGTAATCTTGGCTGCTTCCTTGAGAGATACCGCTACCGGCGGCTGTTTGACTTCGAACGTATAGGACTTGTCCGAGTAAACGGTGATAACCACAGGGAGGATCTTGCCTGCCTGGGCCTGCGTGGCTGCATTGAAAGCCTTGCAGAAGTCCATGATGTTCAAGCCTTTGGAACCGAGGGCCGGTCCTACCGGAGGTGCAGGATTTGCAGCTCCGCCTTTGATCTGGAGCTTAATAAATCCGGTAACTTCTTTTGCCATAATGGAATCTTATTCTTTTGTTACTTGTGTAAAATTGAGTTCGAGCTGTGTCTTGCGTCCGAAGATGACGACGATGACCTTCATTTTGCTGCGATCCTGCAGGATTTCGTCCACCGTACCGTTGAAGCCGCTGAACGGGCCGTCCGTAATGCGGACCGACTCGCCGACCTCGTAATCTACGATGGTCTCGGCTGCGCTGTCGATGTTCTCGTCCTGGACTCCGAGGATTCTCTGCGCCTCATCCTCACGGATGGGCACAGGAACTCTCTCGAACTGGGTTCCGCTGGTGGCACGCTTCTCGGTAAGGAAGCCGGACATGCCGGGGACATTGTTGCGGATGATGTTCTCAAGCATGGCAGTAAGCTCGGCCTGTATAAGTACATAGCCGGGATAAAGCAGCTTGTCGACTGCTTTTCTCTTGCCGTTCTTGGTCACTATTTCCTTCTTGACCGGCACAAGCACCTGGCCAACGGTGTCTCTCAGACCGTTGCGGTCGATTTCTTTGTCCAGGTATTCCTTGGCCCTTTTCTCCTTGCCGCCTGCTGTGCGCAGGACGTACCATTTCATTTCGCCCATTGGAGTCGCGATATTGTTACAAAGTGTAGATTAGCGTCATCAGCTTCTGGAACGCAAAGTCCACGGCCCAGAGCACGGCTGCAAGAATGACCGTAGTAACCAGCACCAGCAGGGCGGAGCTCTGAAGCTTCTCCCAAGTGGGCCAGGTGGTCTTCTTGGTGAGTTCCACGAAGGACTCTTTGCAGTAGTTGATTAACTTTCTCATTTTTACATTTAAAGGATGCCGTGAAATGGAAGCTGGGGACGCGGCATCTGTTAAACATTATCAAGTCGTAACCCTTGATATTGGCAGGGGAAGCAGGATTCGAACCCACATCGACGGTTTTGGAGACCGCTGAACTACCCTTGTTCTATTCCCCTAAAAAGCGGGCATGCCCTAAAGCTGCCCGCTTGGATTTATTGTCGGAATTAGTCGAGGACCTTGATGACCTGACCTGCGCCGACTGTACGGCCACCCTCACGGATTGCGAAACGAAGACCTTCGTTAAGAGCAACGGGAGTGATGAGCTGGACATTGATTTCCACGTTGTCACCAGGCATGACCATCTCGACGCCCTCGGGGAGGGAGATCTCGCCGGTCACATCCAGGGTACGGATGAAGAACTGGGGACGATACTTGTTGTGGAAAGGAGTGTGGCGACCGCCTTCTTCCTTCTTCAGGACGTAGATCTGTCCGAGGAAGTGGGAATGAGGCTTGATGGAGCCGGGCTTGGCGATAACCTCGCCGCGCTTGACTTCCTTCTTGTCGATACCACGGAGGAGGAGACCCACATTGTCACCAGCCTCGCCCTGATCGAGGAGCTTGCGGAACATCTCGACGCCGGTGACCACGGTGGTCTTAGGCCTGTCGTTGAAACCGACAATCTCTGCAGGATCGTTCACGTGGATGGTACCGGTCTCGATACGTCCGGTGACCACGGTGCCACGTCCGGTGATGGAGAAGATGTCCTCGATAGGCATCAAGAACGGCTTCTCGTTCTCACGTACGGGAAGTGGAATGTACTCGTCAACAGCGTCCATGAGCTCGAGCACCTTCTGCTCCCACTTGGGCTCTCCGTTAAGAGCACCAAGAGCGGAACCGCGGATAACGGGAGCGTTGTCGCCGTCGAAATCATACTTGCTGAGGAGGTCACGAACTTCCATCTCAACGAGGTCGAGCATTTCCTCGTCGTCAACGAGGTCGACCTTGTTCAGGAAGACAACCATCTTAGGAACGTTCACCTGCTTTGCGAGAAGCACGTGCTCGTTGGTCTGAGGCATGGGGCCGTCGGTAGCTGCTACCACGAGGATAGCACCGTCCATCTGGGCTGCACCGGTAACCATGTTCTTAACATAGTCAGCGTGACCAGGGCAGTCGACATGCGCATAGTGACGATTTGCGGTCTGGTACTCGATGTGAGCAGTGTTGATGGTGATACCGCGCTCCTTCTCCTCGGGAGCGTTGTCGATCTGGTCGAACGACTTGACTTCGCTCAGACCCTGCTTTGCCAGAACCTGGGTGATAGCAGCGGTAAGAGTGGTTTTGCCGTGGTCAACGTGGCCGATTGTGCCGATGTTGACATGGGGTTTGTCCCTTTTGAATGTTTCTTTTGCCATAATATTATGTATAAAGTTGTTACAAATAAAAACCGGATTGCTCCGGTCTTGGAGCCGATGATGGGATTTGAACTCATGACCTCATCCTTACCAAGGATGCGCTCTACCCCTGAGCTACATCGGCAACGTTTTGAGCGGGGTAGGAGAATCGAACTCCCATTTTCAGCTTGGAAGGCTGACATAATAGCCGTTATACGAACCCCGCTGGTGGGAAGATTCTCTTCCGCTGTGTGGGCAAGGATGGATTCGAACCACCGTAGGCGTGCGCCAGCAGATTTACAGTCTGCCCCATTTGGCCACTCTGGTACTTGCCCGTACTAAACTGCGATGAGCCGATGGAGGGAATCGAACCCACGACCTTGAGATTACAAATCACACGCTCTGGCCATCTGAGCTACATCGGCAGTATGTCAATGCCCCTTATTAAGGGACTGCAAAGGTAAGCATATTTTTCAAATCTCCAAACACTTTTGAAAGATTTTTTGTAATCCTTCGGTGTCCAGATTCCACTCCGAACGCTGTCGGGCCTGACTGTCCTGGGAGATGAATAAATCGCCTATGCCCACCGGCACGACTTTAACTCCCGGGGCGTGCTCCGAGACCCATTCGCTCACGGCTCCGAACAGCCCACCCTTGATGCTTCCGTCTTCTATGGTGACAATGGTCCGGCAGCGCCCCGCTATGCTTTCGAGCATGGCGGTATCGAGGGGCTTGACGTACCGGAAATAGTAAACGCCAACCTTGCCTCCGAAGGCTCCGGCGGCCTCCAGCGCCCTGTTTACCACGGGACCCGTGCCTACCGCGGCTACCTCGCTCCCTTCCAGGAGCACCTCTGCCTTGCCCACAGGGAACTCTTCCAGCGGCAGGCCTTCCCAGGCGCAGCCTTCCGCGTTCCCGCGCGGGTACCTAATTATAAATGGTCCGTTCTCCTGCCTCAGTGCGGTGTACATCAGCTTCCGGAGCTCGTCCTCATTGCGCGGGGCGCTTATTACCGCTCCGGGGATGCACCGGAGGGCGCTTATGTCGAATGCTCCCTGGTGCGTGGCTCCGTCTTCGCCCACGAGTCCGGCACGGTCGAGGCAGAGAACAACCGGCAGGCGCGGCAGGGCTACGTCGTGTATTATTTCGTCGTAGGAGCGCTGCGAGAAAGTGGAGTAGATGTTGCAGAACGGCCTCAGGCCGCCCGCGGCGAGACCGGCGGAGAACGTGACGGCGTGCTCTTCTTCTATGCCCACGTCAAAGAAGCGGTCGGGGAATTCTTTGGCAAACGGGGTCATGCCGCAGCCCGTTGCCATGGCGGGAGTTATGCCCACGACCCTCGGGTCGGAGGCGGCAAGTTCGCACAGTACTTTGCCGAATACGTCCTGGTAGCGGGGAACTGTGCGCGCCTGAGTCTTTCGCTCGCCGGATTCCGGGTCGAATTTGCCCGGGGCGTGCCATATCACGGGATCGGCCTCGGCGGGGGCGTATCCCTTGCCCTTTACCGTGTAGCAGTGAAGAATGCGCGGGCCGCGGATGTTGCGCAGTTTGCGCAGCGTATTCACTACGGAGTCTATGTCGTTGCCGTCGATAGGTCCGAAGTACCTGAATCCCAGAGCCTCGAACAGGTCGCCTCCGGTGCGCCTTACGAACCAGGCCTTGACGGAGCGCGTCCAGCGCTGCAGCATGGCCCTCAGGCGGCTGTCGCCCAGGCTGTGCCACACTTTGTTCTTGAGCTTGTTGTAGCCGGCGCTGGTGGTCATCTTGAGCAGATGGTTGTGCAGGGCGCCGAGGTTGCCGTCGATGGACTGGTTGTTGTCGTTGAGTATGACCAGCAGGTCGGCCCTGCTGGAGCCGGCATTGTTAAGGCCTTCGAAGGCCAGCCCGCCCGTGAGGGCGCCGTCACCTATAAATGCGACCGCCTTGCTGTCGAGCCCTTGCAGCTTCGAGGCCTCGGCAAACCCGAGAGCCGCCGATACCGAATTGGATGCGTGTCCGGCCACGAAGGCGTCGTACTCGCTCTCGGAGGGGAGGGGGAAGCCGCTGATGCCTCCGGCGGTGCGCAGATGCTTGAACTCTTCCCTTCGGCCGGTCAGGATTTTGTGGGCATAGGCCTGATGACCTACGTCGAAAACTATCTTGTCCTTGGGGGTATCGAACACATAATGCAGTCCCACAATGAGTTCCACGGCGCCCAGGCTGGAGGCCAGGTGCCCGGGGTTGCCGGAGCAGCATTCAATTATATAATTGCGGAGTTCTCCGCACAATTCTGCCAGCTTTTCCCTGTCGGTACCTCGCAGGTCGGCGGGCGAATCGATCTTGTTCAACAGTTCGTACATTCAAGACACAAAATTAGTAAGTTTTCCCGAAAAAATTCTATCTTTGGAACCATTAAAAACATTATTGATTATGCCATCGTTGAATAAAGTAATGCTCATCGGTAACGTTGGAAGAGACCCGGAAGTACGTTACCTCGACCAGGGAGCCGCCCAGAGCGGCCAAAGCACTAAAGTAGCCACTTTTACACTTGCCACTACCGACCGCTATCGCGACCGTAACGGAGAAGTCCGCGAAAACACCGAGTGGCACAACCTCGTACTATGGCGCCAGCTCGCCGACCTTGCCGAGAAGTTCATCCGCAAGGGAAGCCAGATTTATGTGGAGGGTCATCTGCGCACCCGTTCCTATACCGACCAGCAGGGTGTCAAGAAGTTCGTGACTGAAGTTGTTGCGGATAATGTCCAGCTGCTCGGCCGCCGCGAGGGAGAGGGCCTGCAGCCCGCTGCCGGCGGATATGCCCCTGCATCAAGCGGTTACCAGAGCTCCCCGGCAGGCTTCCAGCCTCAGGGTGGCAGTTACCAGGCACCTTCGTACCAGGCTCCTTCATATCAGGCTCCCGCAGCTCCCTCCCAGGGTCCCCAGAATGACGGCGGCTACCGCAAGAGAGACGCTTCCGCCCCTCTGCAGCCCGACTTCGGCGCTCCCGCCGGGGGTGATGACGACCTGCCGTTCTAAGACTTCTTTCGTAGCAGTACCGCTACCAGCACTGCCACACAGCCGAGGCCGATAAAGATCCACTCGGCGCGCACGGCTGCTTGTACCCCTTCATAGGCGCGGAAGATGCGTCCGACAAATATGGGTACGAGCAGCATGCCCATATTCTGTATCCAGTAAATCAGCGAATAAGCCGTGCCCAGGTTCCTTTCGGGGACGATCTTGGGCACGCTTGGCCACATGGCCGAAGGCACAAGCGAGTAGCCTATGCCCAGCATGCCGATTCCGAAGTAGCCCCAGAACGGCACTCCCTGGGGCGCGAATGCTATTACCAGATGCGCCGCCAGTACCAGAACCGAGCCGAAAACCATCCAGAGGGTGGCTTTGCCCACTTTATCAACCATGGCGCCGAACAGGGGCGTAAACACCACCGTGAAGAACGGAATCATGGTAATTACCCATTTGGCGCTCTCCAGCTCCATGCCGAAGCGCGGAATCACTATGGATGTTCCGAACTTCTTGAAGCTGATGATGCAGCAGTAGAAGAACACGCACAGCAGCGAAATAAGCAGGAACTTTCCGTTGGTGAGCAGGCGCCCTATATCTGAAAACTTGAACTTGTCTTCTTCCTTCACGGCGCCTCTACCGGAGGCTATGCCGTGGGCCTTGTCAAAACGGGCGTCCATGGCTACGAATATCCCCCACAGCAGCACGCCGCCCATAATGAGCGCCAGGCCGAATGTGGCCGGACGGGCGGTTTCGGCGAGGGTGTACATCTGCCCGGGAGCCTTCTGCGCAACCAGAATCGGCGAAAGAATGAAAGCGAGAGCGGTACCCAGACGGGCAACTGCCACCTGGGCGCCCATTGCAAAGGCCACCGGGCCGTCTTTGAACCACTTGGCAATGGAGCGGGTGACAGCAACTCCTGCAATTTCGCTCCCAAGGCCGAATATCATACAGCCTGCATAAGCGATGAGCAGGGAAGTGCGGGGCTCGAGACCGCTGCGCAGCGCCAGAACCACGGTAAGGGCGCCAAGCGCCATAAGGCCCACGAATAAGCTGCCCACGATACGCACGCCGAACACATCCAGCAGTATGCCGCACACTATGAGACCGCCGCAAACGCACAGGAAACTGTAACCGCCGGCGTAGAAGCCGTAGTCGGCGCTGTCCCAGCCCAGCTCCAGAGTCTCGGGATGCTGGAATATCTGCGAGAGGGTGGAAAAGCAGTCGTCAAAAAAGTACGACGCGAACATTGGCACCATCAGGCAGATGAGCGCCAACCAGCCAAGCTTTTTCCAGGACATATGCTATTTTTTGATGTTGGGTAGTTCGAGGCCGTAACCCTTCTTGCGGTCTTCGGTCTTGAGCAGCAGGCTGAACAGGAATGCAAGAACGCCGAAGCTGGAAAACACTATCATAGGCACGGTGTATCCGCCGGTGCCCTGACGCAGCGAGCCGATGAGCATGGGAACAAGGCAAAGACCTATGTTCTGTACCCAGAATATGAGGCAGTATGCGCTGCCCAGCACCTTCTCGTCAATGATTTTGGGAACGCTGGGCCAGAGTGCCGCGGGAACCAGCGAGAAGCTCACGCCAAGCACCACGATGAGCAGCACTGCAAACCATTTGTGCGGGAAGAGAGGCAGTACGAAAGCAAAGCTCAGGTGGCACGCAATCATGATGACCGACCCCAGCATGAGCATGGTGGCGCCTTTGCCTACACGGTCGAGGAAGATACCCAGGAGCGGGGTGAGGCACATTGCCAGGATGGGGAAGCAGCTGAAGAGGCGTGCGGCGGTGGCGGCGTCCACTCCCAAGGTCTCCTCCAGGAAGTTGGGTGCGTACCTTTGGAACGGGAAAATGGCGCTGTAGTACAGCACGCACAGCAGGGCCACGATCCAGAACATCTTGCTCTTGAAGATTGCTCCGAGGTCGCTGATGTGGAATTCGTCTTCGGGCGATTTCTCTTCGGTGGCCATACCGGCGGCAACCAGCTGGGAGTCGAACTTGCGGTCCATGACTCCGAAGATTATGAAGTTGATGAGGCCGATGCAGAGCAGTGCGCCGCAGAATCCGAGAGGGGCGAGGATGCTGCCGCCTGCGGCATTGGAGATGATGGGAGCGATCCACATCACCGCAAAAACGCCCAGACGCGCGATGGCCATCTCAAGTCCCATCGCCAATGCCATCTCCTTGCCTTTGAACCACTTGGCAAGGATCTTGGACACGTTGGTGCCTTCCATCTCGCAGCCGCAGCCGAAGATCATGAAGCCCAGCGATGCCATTTTGGCGCTTGCGGGCATTTCCACCCACCAGCTTCCGAGCCACTGGGCAAAGCCGGTGGTTTGGAACCAGTCGCTGATACCCACGAACTTGATGGCGGCGCCGGCCACCATCAGGCCTGCCGACAGTATGCCGGAGAAGCGTACTCCCAGCTTGTCGAGTATAACGCCGGCCAGGATGAGGAAGCCGCAGACGTTGAGTATGTATTCCGATGCTGCATATTTGCCGAATACGCTGCTGTTCCAGCCCAGATCGCTCTCTACGAGCGATTTAAGCGGACTCATAACGTCCACGAACATATACGCGAAGAACATCATCAGCGCTACCAGCACCAGTACGGTCCACCGCGCCAGCGGTGAATCATTCATCAGTTTTGCAATCTTTTCAGACATAACAGGGTATTTTATGAGCTTGCAAGATAGTAAAAAATCATATAATTACCGCATTACTGCCGTTGGCGCACCGCCTCGAAGAGGAGGATGGCGGCGCTGACGGACACATTGAGCGAGTCGAGCTCGCCCAGCATGGGTATGCGTATGTGGGCGTCGGCGGCCTCGCGCCACTGAGCGGTAAGTCCGGTGCTCTCGGTGCCCATTACCAGGGCTGTGGCGCAGCGCATGTCGCAATCGTAATAGAGCGACGAATCTTGCAACTGCGCCGTAAGGATGCGTATGCCGCGGCTCTTGAGCCATGCTATGGCCTCTTCGGAGGTGCAAACTGCCACCGGCACGGTGAACACGGCACCGATGGAGGCGCGGATGAGATTGGGATTGTAGAGGTCGGTGAGAGGGTCGCAAATTATAACTGCGTCGGCTCCCGCGGCATCGGCGCTTCGAAGCACGGCGCCAAGGTTCCCCGGCTTCTCTACGGCTTCGAGCACCATTATCAGCGGATTCTGAGGCAGGGCCAGATCTTCAAGCCTGCGCTCGCGTGCTTTCATTTCGGCAATCACGCCCTCGGTGCCGCCACGGTAGGCTACCTTGTCGTAAACCTCCCTGCTCACTTCGATGATTCTGTAGCCGGGGACCTGTGTTCCGGAACCGTGGCCGCCCGTGACCGCGTGAACGGGAGGGGCCCACGAGCGAAGCGAAGTGGGAGGGATGAGCGGAGCGAAGTTCCGGGGCACAGTGTCCCCGGCTACAGGGCCGTAGAGGTCAGGACAGACGAAGACGGTATCGGGCTCGAACCCGGCCGCCATGCAATGCTCAAGCTCCCGCCGCCCTTCCACCACAAACAAACCGCTCTCGCGCCGCAGTGAAGAATCTTTCTGCAGCGCGAGCAGCCGCTTTACCTTTGGGTTCTGCGCGGAAGTGATAAGCTCGGAGGGCATTACTCGCCGGCCTCTTCGCCTTCTTTCTTGAGCTTCTTCTCCGGCCTCATCTGAGGGAAGAAGAGCACGTCCTGGATAGTGGTCTGGCCGGTCATGAACATGGTCAGACGGTCGATACCCATGCCAAGGCCCGAAGTGGGAGGCATACCGTATTCAAGCGCGCGCACAAAGTCCATATCGATGTACATGGCCTCGTCGTCGCCCTTGCTCTTGAGCGCGGCCTGCTCCTCAAAGCGCTCCAGCTGGTCGATAGGGTCGTTGAGCTCGGAGTATGCGTTGGCCAGCTCCTTGCCGCACACGAACAACTCGAAACGCTCAGTGAGGCTCGGGTCGGTGCGGTGGCGCTTGGTCAGAGGACTCATTTCCACGGGATAATCGATGATGAAAGTGGGCTGGATGAGCTTATCCTCGCAGTAAGTGCCGAAGATAGCATCTATCAGCTTGCCCTTGCCCATCGAAGGAGTAATATCAACGTTCAGGCGCTTGCAGGTGGCACGCAGCTCGTCTTCGTCCATTCCCTTCACGTCCACGCCGGCGTATTCCTTGATAGCGTCGAGTATGGGCAGGCGCCTGTAGGTGCCGCCGAAATCGACCTCCTGAGAGCCAATGGTTACGTGCGTGGTGCCGTTGACCTTGAGGGATATCTTCTCGAGCATCTTCTCTACGAATGCCATCATCCAGTTGTAGTCTTTGTAGGCCACGTAGATTTCCATGCAGGTGAACTCGGGGTTGTGTGTCTTGTCCATACCCTCGTTGCGGAAGTCCTTGGCGAACTCGTACACTCCGTTGTAGCCGCCGACTATCAGGCGCTTGAGATACAACTCGTTGGCAATACGCAGATAAAGCGGAATGTCGAGAGCGTTGTGGTGAGTCACGAAGGGCCTTGCGGTGGCGCCTCCCGGTATGCCCTGCAGAATAGGGGTCTCCACCTCGAGGCAGCCGGCCTCGTTGAAATACTCGCGCATGGTGGCGATAATCTGGGCCCTCTTCACAAACACGTCCTTGACCTGCGGATTGACGATCAGGTCGACATATCTCTGGCGGTAGCGCAGCTCAGGATCGGTAACGGCGTCGAACACCTGGCCTTCGGCTTCCTTGACTATTGGAAGCACGCGGAGCGACTTGCTCAGGAGAGTAAGCTCAAGCGCGTGGACGCTCAGCTGCCCGGTCTGGGTGATGAAAGCGAAACCCTTGATGCCGATGATATCTCCGATATCCAGCAGGCGCTTCCATACGGTATTGTACATTGTTTTGTCCTCGCCCGGACAAATCTCGTCACGCTTGACATATATCTGGATGCGTCCGCTCTCGTCCTGCAGCTCGCCGAACGACGCGGCACCCATGATGCGGCGGCTCATAAGGCGGCCGGCGATGCATACCTGGTTGAAATTCCCCTTCTCGGGGTCATATCCTGCGGCTATCTCGGCAGCACTGGCATTTACCGGATATTCGGCAGCAGGGTAGGGCTCGATGCCCAATTCTCTGAGCTTCGCCAGCGACTCGCGGCGAATTTGCTCCTGTTCGCTAAGTTCAATTGTCATAACGGTGCAAAAGTACGAAATATTTTTGTTATCTTTGTAAGCTATGACTAAGGAATGCAAGTGGATTATCAAGGAACAGGCCGATCCTGCCAAGGTGGACAAACTATCCGCCGAGGTGGGTATTGACCGCGTTCTTGCAGACCTTCTTGTCAAAAGGGGAGTCGAGACCTTCGAGCAGGCCCGTTCGTTCTTCCGTCCCAGTCTCTCGGACCTACACGATCCGTTCTTGATGAAAGATATGGACGTGGCCGTGGAGCGCCTCCATAAGGCCATCAGCGGCGGTGAGAAGATACTGGTTTACGGTGATTACGACGTGGACGGCACCACCGCCGTGGCTCTGGTATTTTCGTTTATCAGACGCTTCACCCCCAACGTCGATTTTTACATCCCCGACCGGTACGACGAGGGTTACGGAGTGTCTAACAAGGGCATTGACTGGGCCATCGAGGGCGGCTTCAAGCTCATCATAACGCTTGACTGCGGCATTAAGGCAATTGACAAAGCCGAGTACGCAGCCTCCCGCGGAGTCGAAATGATAATCTGCGACCATCACCTTCCGGAAGAGACTCTCCCGCGCGTGGTGGCGGTGCTCGATCCCAAGAGAGAAGACTGTCACTATCCGTTCGACGATTTGTCCGGCTGCGGCGTGGGTTTCAAGCTTGTGCAGGCTTATTCGCAGCGCTATGGCGTGCCGTTCGAGAGTCTGGTGCCGCTGCTTGACCTGCTGGTGGTGAGCATAGCGTCGGATCTCGTGACCATGGTTGGCGAGAACCGCACCCTCTCTCACTTCGGCCTCAAGCAACTCAACGAGAACCCGCACAAGGGGCTCCTCGCCATGATAAACCTGTCCAATCTGGAGCCGGGGCACATCAGCATCGACGACATAGTCTTCAAGATAGGCCCCCGCATCAACGCCGCCGGGCGTATGGAGAGCGGGCGTCTGGCCGTGGAGCTGCTGACCGCCGAGGATGTCGAGGAGGCAATGTTCATAGGCGAGAAAATCAACGAGAACAACAACGACCGTAAAAATATCGACCGAGAGGTCACCAAAGAGGCCCTGGAGATGGTCGAGAGCGGCCGTTGCCTTGCCAGGGAGAACGCCACTGTGGTGTATAACCCCCGCTGGAGCAAGGGTATAGTGGGTATTGTTGCCTCGCGCCTTGTGGAAGCATACTACAAGCCTACCGTTGTGCTCACCAAGAGCAACGGTTTCGTCACGGGCTCGGCCCGCAGCGTCCAGGGTTTCGACTTGTATGAGGCCATTGAGAGTTGTGCGGACCTGCTGGAGAACTTCGGCGGCCATGTTTATGCCGCCGGCCTTACCCTCAAGGAAGAGAATCTTCCGGAGTTCGCCGCCCGCCTGGATGCATTTATCGCCGGCAAGATAACCGCCGAGATGCTCGTGCCCGTGGTCGATATCGACGCGCGGCTTGATTTCTCGCAGATTACACCCAAGTTCTTCCGAATTCTAAAGCAGTTCCAGCCTTTCGGCCCCGGCAACGGCAACCCGGTATTCGTCACCGACAATGTGTACGATGCGGGCAATGGCCGCAAGGTGGGCGCAGGCGGCGTGCATCTCAAGCTTGACCTTATCCAGGAGTCGCAACCTTACCACCAGATTGCCGCCATCGCCTTCAATATGGCCGATTACTACGACTACATAAAGTCCGGCAATCCCCTCGACGTCTGCTATTCAATAGTTGAGAATTACTACCGGGGCAACTCCACTATCCAGCTCCGCGTCCGTGACCTCCGCGAGAGGGAAGAAATTATCTGATCCCTTTTATGCTAGAAATATTTAAGGGGAGCCGCGATCGGCTCCCCTTAAAGAAGATATAGAAACTTAATCTACAGGTACAAATGTGTAGCTCTTAAGAACTGTCGGTTTTTTCTCAGCTTCGCCCATGGCGTTGCCGGGCTGGAAGACGACAGACAAAACGACCTTTTTGTTGGCCTGGTCCTTATAATCATGGGCTACTACGTCGGCGGCAGCGATAACGGCTTTGTCCGTGGCTTCGGAGCGGACGTCAGCGCCTCTGGCGGCGTTTATGACGGCGTCACGCATCTGGTAGTATATGATACCGGAGCCTTCATTGCGGTTGACTGTTATATCGGAAATTACCGTATAATCACCAACGACGGGGTCATGGATGTTCTTAGTGCAGGATGTGAGGCCGAGTGCCATGAAGGCCACAACCGCCATTGTAAAAAGTTTGATTGCTTTCATGATTTAAACAACTAATTGTCTTTATTGAGTTATTACGATTTTAAGGACAATCGGGCATTCTATAGCACTGTTTTCAACCAGTTGTGACAGCTCGCTAGGGAATACCGTGAGTGATTGAACCACAAGGGCCTTATATGTTCCGGGTAAATTTTCTTTTCTGGCATAGGCCCTGATGTTGACCACGGTATCCGACTCTGAATCGAAGTTGCACAGAACTGTGGAACCCGACTGTGACACTGCGTTCTTTACGTTGCGTTTGCGGTGGAGATCGTTGACCTCGGAAGAGATGTAACCTCTCTTCTTGAACATATCGTTAACGTCTACCTGGACAATTTTACGCTTTTCGCCGTCTGCGGTTGTCTCGAAGAAATCGGCAACCTTCAGGTTAACGGTCATCGTGTCGGTACAGCGGCTGTACCAAGTCATTTCCACAGGGAAAGTAGAAGAGCCGCCATAGCGGTCAAATGCACGAATCTTTCCGGATACTTTGAGGGTAGTATGCTTGGTAGTATCCAACAGGGCCGCCCATTCGGCTTTGGTGGTATCAGGGATGAAACGTACATATCCTGAATCCCTGTGGGGTTCCATTATAACAATTGAATCTTTCTTGGAATTTCCCTCGTAAACGAAAGAACGGAGGTTCTTGCATGAATAAGTACGGGTATCGTTATTATCTTTCTCGTTACGGTATGTCCGGTGGTCGAAAGAGTAACAAATACTGCCAAGGTTTTCAGTCCATACATTTATGTACTTGTCATCCTGGCCTTGCTGGCCGTCCTGACCGGGCTGTTGTCCGTCCTGACCGGGTTGTTGTCCGTCCTGACCGGGCTGAGAGGGCACTTTAACCGACTTCATCTGTGCGAAGGTGACGTTGCCATGGGCATATCCCCAAGAAGTAAGACCCTCTTCCGGTGTAGGCATCATCACAAGCTGGAAAGGAGTAGAGCTTACATACTGGACCTTCTGCTCCTTGTCGCGGTAGGCGCCCACCAGCGAGAACACATTGTCATCAATGAGGTTTCGTGTCTCCGTAGTCTTAAGACGGAGTACATACTGTCCGTCGGTTTCCTCGTTTGCTGCATTTCTGCTCTTTCCGAGGGAATCGGCCACAAAGTTCTTGGATTCTGTTATATAGCTGGCCCTTGACTCGGGGGTATAGAGGAACTTCTTGGAAGACATATTGTCCAGAACTACCATATCCTTTGTGAAAGGAACTCCCGAAGGATTTACCCTGAAGAGGAATAAATAAGGCAGGCCTTTTGTAATGGTGTCGGCCTGAGCATAGTTGACAAAGCCGAAAATCTGGTCGCTCACTTTGAGTCCATCAACCACTTCTTCGAGGCTCTTGATTCTGGTTTCCAGGTCTCCGATCTTTTTCTCGAGGGCTTCAACTTCCTTGTCAATGCGGCTCTGAACGCTGCCGATTTCCTGAGCAATCTTGGCGTCGATAACGCCGTTGTTTTTGGAGATGGCTTCCTCTATGGCCTTCTTATAGGCTTCAGTGAGTTCTCCTTTAGCCTTTTCGATATCATCCTTAAGATTTTCGATCTCTTCATTAACGGACTCTGAAGTCGCGAGAGCGGACAACTTGGCATCTATGGCCGCAATGTCGTAATATCCGGAGAGTGCTTCGCCTACCCAAGTCTTTAATGAACTTTCAAGTTCTACCAACGCGGTCCCGGTAGCTAAATTTTTCAGCTCTTCTTTAAGCTGCTCATACTGCTCCAGAGTACAGAAAGTTGTCTTGAGACTCTCGGTGAGATTCGCCACCTGGTTGGATAAGCTCTGATACTGTTCGAGCGTTGCAAAAGTTGATTCAATCCAACTCTTTTGATCTTGAAGTGAAGTTTCAACGAATGTTCTCAGGTTCCGGATCATTTCTTCAAGATCCTGATCCTTCTTCTCGAGGTCTTCTTTGGCCTTATTCAGGGCGGCTAATAAACCTTCGTCTCCATTGATTTGGCCGTTAAGTTTCTGGATAAGATCTTCTAACTCTCCGTCTTTTTTCTCTAAGTCCTCGCGCGCTTGAGTGAGAGCGTTAATGGTGCGGGTAATTGAAGAAATCTGCTCATCGATGGATGAAATGGTAGAGCCTTCAAGAATTAAAAGGCGGTCCTTGATATCATCCAATTCCTTGTCAATTGCACGGCATCCCAGCAGTAAAAACGGGATGACCAGAAATGGCAGTATACGTTTCATACTTTTTGCTTATATGTTTATCAAGCAAAGGTAGGTAATCCCATTTGTACATTATTTAATAAAGTATGGCCGATTTAATCGCATTATGGCGAAAAAATCGGCAAAGACCGTTAAAATGTGTTGGAGATTATTAACGAAGCACGCGCATTAGTGCCCATGCATACCAGAGTTCGATGCCGATCGTGATGATTTCCATCACCACCAGTCCCCAGTCTTTCTCGAGCAGTCCGGCCACGTAGAACAAGACCGGCACCAGATTCAAGACAAGAATTCGGATTGCCATCCATAAGCCTGCCTGGCCCAGGCGCCCCCGGTACCAAATGAAGATAAGGATTCCCAGGGGAAGGTATATAAGCGGTAATAATGTTGCGATTATAGCCGACACCCCGTGAAGCTTGTCTCCCAAACATACAATCAGGAAACCCAGTATGTTAGCCGCAATGGCTATCCACCACAATACAGTAAAAGGGTGGTGCAGGGGCTTCATCCCCCGCAAGAACGCATAGTAGATAATCACCATTCCCAGCGTTGTAATAATAGCAAAAGGGATGGGTGCGTGGTTATATAGCCATTCTTGTATGGTATGGTGGGAGCAGACCGCCGCCGCGATCATAACGATAAATGCCGCGTCCAGTACCGGACGCGGAAGACCGCTTTTGATTGTATTGACGTGCTCTTTTCTATCCACAATATTACAAAATTACTTAAAAATATTCATGTAATAGGGAAATGACTTGTTTTTTACCGATGATGACTCGTTTTTGGCCATAATGCGGCCATTTCTGCCAGCATGTGATTAATGCTGCCTAGCTTTTATTCGCTAACTTTGCATAATGCTTTGTACATTACTATGGTTGATACTTCAAACGTTGTAATTCTTGCAATTGTATTTTGTTTTATTGCGCTCTTTGTGGTGATCATTCTTTTGATAAGAACAACCAGGAAGGTCGTTGACAATACAAATGTTTTGCTTAAGAGAGATGCGGACGCGGTGCTCGCCGCTTCGCCTGTGGATAAGCTTAAGCATGACCTTTCTTGCATGAATCAACCCGCCAAGATGAATGATTCACAGCTTATGGACTGGATGGACGCAAAAATGGACGAAATGTCATTGTATCAGAATCCGGATCTGGATTTAAAGACAGCTTCGGAAGCCCTGGGCATTTCCCAAAGGCGTATAGTCCGTTTGCTTAAGAGTCAGCCGCAATATGGAAGCTTTGCCGTATATCTCACCGAGAAGCGGCTTGCAAAGGCCTGTCTTTTGCTCAAGAGTCATCCTCAATATACCATCGAAGCAATCTGCCTGGACGCTGGATTCCGGACAAGGCGCACATTTCAGACTATATTTAAATCCCGCTTGGGAGTAAGTCCTTCCGAGTATAGGAGCGCAGTACATAATAATTTATAAATCAATAAATAACCTCAAATGAGATTCGACAGGATTATCATTGCTGCCTGCATTTTGTTTGCGCTGGCGGCATGTAAAAATGAAAACCCCGTTTACGTAACTGTTAACGAGGAATTTGATATTGTGGTGGACAATACCACAGAGTCTGTCAGGGTGGTAATCGAAGGTGGTTTCAACCCCCATGTGAAGCAGGTAGTATCCAATGCCGACTGGCTTAAGGCCGATTATTTGGGAACCATCAAACTGGGTGAGTTCAAAGACCCCGAAACGGGATTCTATTGGCTGAGCGGAGGCGAATACCCTCAGTTCGAGCTCTCCTATACCACATATGAATATCTGGATGATTACGATGAGAGGGATACGGATGTGGTAATAACTACCGAGTCCGGCAATACGCTTACGCTCCATGTAACCCAGGGAGAACGGATTCTGAGAATTGACGACGAAAAGCCGAACTACTGCTTCGTCCCCACTGAACAGGGCGTCATGATGGTGTTGAACACTGGAGGCGGCATGGGTGGCCCCAAGCTGAGCGACATCAAGTCTGTAAATACGGACTTTGAAGCCGACTGGACCAAGGAAGAGGCCATCTACCTTTTCGACGGAAAAGGCCCCGAGGTGGTGAACAACATCAAGGGCTATACCATCGTACCGCTTCCCTGGGCCGACATCAACGAATCTCACCTTCCGGACGGAGAGGCCAAGAAGATGCTCTCTAACGGACAGTGGAAACTGGTGCTCAATTACACAGGCAACCGTTCCCTTCCGAATTTCAACTACTTTGCAATGTATAATCCTTATGTGGGCAAACTCCGCTTCTTCTATTACCTGACAGGCGACGCCAATATGAAGGATATCAACGACCATCTGTGGGCCGTAACCGTCCCCAGCGAGTGGGCGGCCGCTCTGGAACGCCCCTACGCCCTGGCTTACGACTTCACCGACCATGGCAAACTCAGCAATTACCGCAACAGCCGTTTCACATACCTGACAACGCCCTATACAGACGACGGACGCTTCGGCACCTCCGGCAATATCATCCCGGAGAGCGGCTGGTGGGCCATTGACATAGATATGCCCTCCATGTTTCAGTTTGACCTTAACTCAATCGGCAAGAAAGATATCAGCCTCAGGATGCTCACCTTCAACAAGGACCACGTATCGCTCCAATCCCTTGTCAAGGCCGACATCAACGGCTCTTTCAATGGAAATCTGAATCTGGATGCCCTCTGGAAGAAACCCCGTTCCGTCAGCAGTCTGGGCACCGTACTCTCCACCATCACCGGCCTGGGATCCGACTTGACGGCCGACGATAATTTCAGCGCTTACTTTCTGGATGCGATGGATAAGGCCAAGACGGCCGATCCCTATGCCCTGGGCCTGGCTGTGGCCAGCATCGGTTTTAAAGCCATCTCAGGCGTAATAACGGGATTGGACGAGGAGGAGGAGCCCGACATCTCGAAGACCGGACAGATGGAAGGGACCATCAAACTGGACCTCAAAGGAACTATCGACACGGAAGGTTTCATCAGGGGAGACCGTCAGTCCGGTCTTAAATTCCCGACGTTTACCATTGACAAATTTGCAAAGGATGCCGGCATTGGAGAAGGAGTATGGAATCTGGAGACTGCTCCCGTTGCGTATTATACTGCTGCCAGCCTTTATTTTGAAAAAGACGAAGACAGAGCATACTATCTTGGCCCCAATGCTTCTTTTTCTTCGTCAGTGGATTACTTCTTCGATCCCTCCTCGGTGCGCCTCAAACTGAATGAGCGCCTTTTCCCTGCGAACCAGATTAAGGCCATGAGCATAAGGATGACGCCCGAGATCCCCGTGAAGGAAGTCAAAGCTTCCTGGCCTTCAAGAGAGGCGATGGGCATTGCCGTCAAGGTCCCCAGGGTAGATTATGCAGCAAAGACGCGGAAAATCTACCGTCTGGACGATGACGGTTATCCGGGAATCCCCATTCCGGAGAATCAGATGCCGAAAATCAGCAGACTGAGCTATGTCAACAATACCCTGATGTACTATACTAAAACGGAAGAAGAAGACCCCTTTAACCCGGATATGAACCTCAGTGGCCTGGGCGTCTCAAAACAGTTCCTGTCATGGCCGTTCTGGGTAGATTATTCAAGGCCAACCGACAAAGAAATGTACCTTCCGGAGTTGTCCGTCATCATCAATCTCTCTATTCAATTGAATGACGGAACTCGTTGCAACTATATCAGAACTTATCCCGTCAGGTTCCAGTATGTAGAATCCTTCAACGAGTACGATAATTTGCTCAGGAAATCTGTTGAAAGGTTGGACAAGGTCCCTTACGCGAAGTTCCTATACAAGAACGACGATGCTATCGAGAAGATGATTCGGAGGGAAATAGGTTTGCGGAGCTATTGGGATTACTAAGCAGCTCCGTGAGATTATACCATTCGGAGCGGGTAAGGTTGAGGCCGCCCACTATGCCTATGCCGTCATGGACATTTGTGTAGGTGAAGTTGGGCGGCGACAGGCCCAGGTTGGAGAGCATGTTGAAGTTACCCAGATACTGGGCTTTGCAGTAATTGTACAGCTCTTCGCTTAAACGGAAGAGCTCCAGCCGGAGTTCGCTCTTGCCGCCCAAGAGCAAAAATATCGGGGATTCCCCGTCCCAGTCTTTCAGGACGCTCAGGTCGTCGGGTGTGAAGTCTATACCCACACTCCCTCCGAATGCCGAACCGTCCAGCGAGTTGATGTAAAACGAGTAGCTGTCGGAGTCGAACATTTTGCCGCCAAGGAGCATCATTGACTCGCTGGTGAACATGTTCGAACTTAGTAATCCGTTGTAATACTGTACGTTGGCAAAGGCGTCAAGGTCGAGTGAATTAAGGTCTGCGGTAGTGGCAAGCTGCCCCGGGAAAATGCAGGTCTCAATCACCGTCGTGTCGATTTCCAGCTCCGGAAAAGGGAAGGGGAGGGCCTTTGGGAGGGGCTTGCCATCCTCTATATCGCTGTCGGTGTAGATAATAGGTGTGTGCGCGCTTATCGTGGTGGTCCTTACTGCAGCCTTGAGCCCGTAATACTCACCTTTGCCGACAGGTTTGTCGAGCTTCAGGGTTACACGTACCGCTTCGGACGAGTCGGGCATTTGTACCCTTTCGAAAGTTGTTCCCATTATGCCGGGCTTTGGCGGGATTACGGTCCTGGCATGTGCCGTCTTGACACCGCTCCCGCCGAGGGCGAAGTCAATAACGTCACCGCTCTTGAGCTCCGAAGGCATCCGGGCCAAAGCGATCCTGCAGTTTCCGCCGTAATTGAACCACCCGTTCTCATCAATCTCTTCTGAAGATGGATACCGTATGTCAGCTGCCTTGCCGTTGACGTTTACCGAGAGGCTGGAGCCGCTGAAATCGTACGAAACTTCTCCTTCCTTCCCGTACGCAGGCTCGGCATAAGCTATCATCATTACCGACGACTCCGGTGAGGGCAGGTACTGCACGTACATCTTGGCCTCCGATATCTTGTCGAGGTCGAAATGGATCTCGCAGGCAGGAGCGCAAAGCAGCAGGACGCACGCAATTACTGGATAGAGAAACCTTTTCATAGCCGTCAGAATTTAAATCCTACGCTCAATGTGGGTATGATGGGTACGAGTCCGTAGGCAAGGCCATAGTAATTGCCGTTGCTGTCGGTGTCGAGCATTGCGAACGATGCGTTCAGATGGTTGTACACGTTGTAGATGCTCAGATTGAAATTCCACCGGTGCCCCTTTCGGTTGAGGATGCTGTAGTCGAGGCCCACGTCGAGCCTGTGGTAATCGGGAAGCGGGGTATTGTACGGCGACTCGAAGAGCATGGGCGAAGTGGCTCTCTCGTAAGATATTACGTGACTTGGGAAGGTGACGCGGTTGCCGCTGTGGTAGTTCCAGTTGAAGAAGACTTTCCAATGCTTGCCCGGCTTCCAGCTTCCCACGAGGTTGATTTTGTGGCGGTTGTCGTTGCGGTCGGGGAATGCGAAGGGGTAGTATGCCATAAATGTCCGCCAGGTCCAGCTGAGGGTATAATAGGCCGACAGCTCCAACTTGGGTCCGGCATAAGTGCCTTCGAATTCCAGTCCGTACGAATGTCCGTTTCCGGGTGTGAACGACTTCTCCCAGTTAACCAGGGGCGGGTAGAAGGCATTGGCTCCGTTATATGCGAGCATATTGTGCATAGTCTTGTACCAGCCTTCGAGGTTTATTTTGAAGCGCCCCGGAGTAAAGTACAGGCCGCCGGCGATCTGGTCGGACATCATGGGTCCGGCCCCTGTGGTGGAGGGCATCCAGCTGTTGGTGGGCAGCTCTATGTACATTGCCGACACAAGATGCGCAAACTGGCTCATACGGGTATATGACAACTTTGCGCATATATCTCTGTTTATGAGCCATTTGAGAGCGGCGCGCGGCTCCAGCCTCGCCCAAGTTCTCTGCCCGGTAGTAAAGAGCGAGGTGCGCACTCCGGCATTGAGTGTGAAGTTGTAGGCAAGGAACATCTCGTCCTCGAAGTACAGCGCCGGTTCGAAGGCATCGTAGGTGCCGCCTACGGTGTCGGAGTCTTCCTGCGGCGGTATCCCTGGAAGAGCCTGGCTCTGCTTGTACTCACGGGTTGTTTTGTAATGATGATATACTGCGGTGGCGCCGAAACGCATGTGGTGAGAGTCGTTGGGATAGTAGTCGAAGTCATACTTGAATCCGGCATCGGACACCGCGCAGATATTGTCGTCCTGCATTTTCATCTGCACCGTGCCGGCGTCGTTCTTGTTTATGAAGTCGAAGCCGTAACCGACGTCCGACCCGCTGCGGCTGTAATAGCCTATTAGCTTGCCTGTCAGCTTGTCGGCGTACTTGTACTGCCAGTTGGCCGACAACGCCAGGGTGCCCCAGGTGCTGCCTATGTCCAGGTCCATATCCTGGTAGGTTTCGGTTTGATTGATTCCGGCGACGAGTTTGTCCCGGCCCCAGTAAGCGATGATGTTGCCCTTGCTTCGGGGCGAGAATATGTGGGTTATGCGGGCGTTGATATCCTGCATCGAGTAGCCGCCGCGAGCCTTGGGATTGTTATTGTTCTTATGATTGGCGTAGGCGATGGCGGGTATGGTCACCACGTCCATCCAAGAGCGCCTCAGGCCCACATTGAACGACGTTTTGTTTGCGATTATCGGCCCTTCTACTTGTATGCGCCCGTCTATCAGGCCCAGCGAGAAGTTGCCGTGATACTCGTTCATGTTGCCCTCGGAGGTCTCTACGTCCACTACCGACGAGAGCCTGCCGCCGTAACGGGCCGGGAAGCCGCTCTTGTAAAAGTCGAGGTTGTCCACCACGTCGGTGTTGAAACTCGAAAAGAGCCCTCCGAAATGGGTGATATTGTACAGAGGAACGCCGTCGAGGAGGAAGAGATTGTCGTTGCCGTCTCCTCCGTGCACGTACAGGCCGCTCATGAGTTCGTTGCCTGCCGCCACGCCCGGGAGTGTCTGCAGCTGTTTTATGATGTCGGGAGAACCGAAGAGGGCTATTCCGCTGCGGAGTTTCTCTCCGTCGATATGCATCAGGCCGGTCTGGGTGGTGTTGCGCATCTTTTCCTTGACCGCAGTCACGCGGGCGCTGTCAAGCGTGTCGCGGCGCTCCACCACCTGTGCGCAGACGCTTGCGGCCGTCAGTAAGGCGGCCGCAAACGAAAGAGCTATGTGCCTGATGATGCGCACTATTTGTTGACCTGGAAACGGGTGTTGCCCGTGGCAAAGTAATCGACGATCTGGCGGGCTGCCGCAAGGCCTGCGTTGATGTTGGCCTCGGCGGTCTGGGCTCCCATCTTCTTGGGAGTTGCGAACACACGGAGGCCGAACTTTTCTTGCAGTGCGGCGTAATTGTCAGGCATAACGTCGGTGATGTATTTAAGGTCGGGACGCTCCTCAAGGGCCTTTTCAAGCCCCTCCTCGTCAATCACTTCCTTGCGGGCGGTGTTGACCAGGGTAGCTCCCTTGGGCATACGGGAGATGAGGTCGTAGCCTATGCTTTTGATGGTTGAAGGCAGCGCCGGGATGTGGATGGAGAGGTAGTCGCTGTTTGAGTAGAGTTCCTCGATCGAGTGCACGGGCTCGGCTCCGCCGGCCACGATCTGCTCGTCTTTGAGGAAGGGGTCCAGCGCACTGACGCTCATCCCGAGAGCCTTGGCCTTGGCTCCCACAAGGCGCCCTACAGCACCGAAGGCCTGGACTCCCAGGCGCTTGCCGGCAATCTCGCTGCCGGTGGCGGGAGTGAACTGGGTACGGGCCATGAATATCATGAGGGCTATGGCAAGTTCGGCGACAGCGTTTGAATTCTGGCCCGGGGTGTTCATTACCACTATGCCGCGCTCGCTTGCGGCGGCAAGGTCAACATTGTCATAGCCTGCGCCGGCCCTTACTATTATCTTAAGTTTGGGGGCTGCTGCGATGACCTCTGCGGTAACCTTGTCGGAGCGGATAATCATGGCTTCGGAATCCGCAGCGGCGGCCACCAGGTCTTCCTGGGCAGGATACTTTTCGAGCAGGACAACATCGTGCCCGGCAGCACTGAGAATATCTTTGATGCCGTTTACGGCAGCTGCCGCAAAGGGCTTCTGGGTTGCTACAAGTACTTTCATATCTCTTAAATGTGAAGATTCTCAAATTCTTGCATGCAAGCTACCAGGGCCTCTACGTCTTCCTGGGTGCAGGCATTGTAAAGCGATGCGCGGAAGCCGCCCACGGAGCGGTGTCCCTTGATGCCTATCATGCCGCAGCTCTTTGCGAACGCGAGGAACTCATCCTGCAGCTCTTCGCGGCCCTCGGCCATTACGAAGCAGACGTTCATGATGGAGCGGTCTTCCTTGTCGGCGGTGCCGCGGAACAGTGAATTGCGGTCAATCTCGGCGTACAGGGTGGCGGCCTTCTTCTCGTCGATGGCGTGGATGGCGTCGATTCCGCCTATGCCCTTGAGCCACTTGAGTGTCTCGTTCATCACGAAGATGCTGAACACCGGGGGAGTATTGAACATGGAGCCCTTGTCGATGTGGGTGCGCAGGTCAAGCATGGTGGGGATGTAGCGGCTCACGCGGCCGAGCATGTCCTTCTTGATGATGAAGAAAGTCACGCCTGCAGGGCCGGCGTTCTTCTGGGCGCCGCCGTAAATCATGGCGTACTTGCTCACATCTACCTTGCGGCTGAGGATGTCCGACGACATGTCCGCAATGAGGGGCACGGGGCAGTCGTAGTCGGTCTTGATTTCGGTGCCGTAAATAGTATTGTTGGTGGTAATGTGCAGATAGTCAATGTCGGTGGGAATGTCGTATCCTTTGGGGATATAGCAATAGTTACGGTCTTTGGAGCAGGCGATTGCATAAGCCTCACCTAGGCCCTGTGCCTCTTTGAGAGCCTTGTGGGCCCATACTCCCGTGTCAAGGTAGGCAGCCTTCTTCTCGAGGAAGTTCATGGCTACGTAGAGGAAGCCCAGGCTTGCGCCGCCGCCCAGGAATACTACTTCATAGTCGTCGGGAATATTGAGAAGCTCTTTCCACAGGGAGCGGCACTCTTCCATGGTGGCTTCCCATTCCTTGGTGCGGTGGGAGATGGAAATGAGGGATACTCCGGTACCTTTGAAATCTTTAAGAGCTTCGATTGAGCGGTCGATTGCTACCTGTGGAAGGAGGCAGGGACCAGCATTGAAAACATGAATTTTTGACATATTAAAAGTTTAATAGTGTTATAATTCTACAAATGTACAGATTGTGCCGGTTCTTTCCAAAAAATCTTCCTTCAGGGTGTCCCGGACGCGTACTTCAAGAGAGCAGGAGTTGTCGAAGCTTCGGTTGCGCTGCGGCAGGTCGAGGTCTTTGATTACTTTCATGACCTGGGGCATACGCTCGTAGCCGAAACCGATACGGTACCAGCTGCCGGCTATCTTTTCGATGACGGAGGCCTGACAGAGAGCGTCGGCGGTGGCGGTTTTGTATGCGCGGATAAGCCCGGGGACCCCCAGCTTTATGCCGCCGAAGTAGCGGATTACCACTACAAGCACATCGCTCAGGCCGGCAGAATCGATCTGCCCGAGAATGGGGCGGCCGGCGCTGCCGGAAGGCTCCCCGTCGTCGTTGGCACGCCAAATGCTTCCGGCGGGTCCTATGCGGTAGGCGTAGCAGTGATGGCGGGCGTCGTGGTATTCTTTACGGAGCGAATCCACAATGGCTTTCACCTCCTCTTCCCCCTCGACGGGATAGGCTTTGGCTATGAAACGGCTGCCAAGTTCTTTGTACAAACCCTCGGAGAGAGATGAAATACTTTTATAAATATCGCTCATTTCACTCCAAATTTAGTTATTTATTTTTATCTTCGCATACTGATTAGATGAAAAGACTATTATGGTGTATACTTACAGAGTTACCCTTGAGGGGATTAAAGGATTCTACAGAGTGTATAAAGTGAGCGGGGACAATTCTCTCTACACATTCCACAAGCGCCTTCGCGCCGACCTTGAATTCACCGTTGACCAGCCCATATTGTTCAAAGCCTTCGACGCCAAAGGCGACGTTGCCGCACGCTACGCCCTTCAGGACCTTGGCTCCGGCACCGTGGATGCCGTATCCATCGCCCAAACCGTTGCCGACGGCATAGTCAAGTTCGTCTATTTCTACGATATAGCAGCCCGCAAGAGTGTCACCATCACCCTTGAGGGAGAGGAGCGCGGCAACGTTTCCGCTCCCACCATAGTTGACACCAAGGGCCCCGTGCCCCTTGAATTCGAAAACGGCTACGTAGCCTTCGAAGACCTGCCCCAGCAGCAGCGCAAGATCCCCGGCCTCGGCCTTGTGGACGGGGACGACGACGATGACGAAGACGACGAGGATCCCGAAGACGAAGACAAAGAAGAAGAGGAAATCATCTACGACGAGAAGGAATAGGCCGGGCGAAATCCGCCTTTTCACTGCCGGAGTTTGTTTTGTCATTTTTTATTCGTATCTTGGGGATATAAAATTGATAACCCAATGGTACGAGTAAAACCCTTTGCAGCTCTCAGACCTCCCAAAGATATTGTGACCGAGGTCGCTGCACCCCCTTATGATGTTCTTAATTCCGAGGAAGCCCGCCAGATGGCAGGCCCCAAGTCGCTCCTTCACATCACCAAGCCCGAGATAGACTTCGAGCCCATCGCAGGTGAGCATGAGCAGCGCACCTATGACAAGGCTGTGGAGAATTTCAAAACCTGGCAGAAGAACGGCTGGCTGGTACGTGAAGACAAAGAAAAGTATTATGTGTATGCACAGACCATGGGCGAACGTACCCAGTACGGCCTGGTGCTTTGCGCCCACACGGACGATTACGCCTCCGGCATAATCAAAAAGCACGAGCTTACCCGCAAGGACAAAGAGGACGACCGAATGATCCACGTCCGCATCCAGAACGCGAACATCGAGCCGGTGTTCTTCGCTTTCAAGGATAATGCGGAACTGGGCGCCATAATTGCCGCGGCTGCGGCCGGCACTCCGGAGTACAAATTTGTGGACGAGAATAAGTTTACCCACACTTTCTGGGTGATCGATGACGATGCGGTCAACGCCCGCATAACTGAAATCTTTTCAAATGACATCGACGCTTTCTATGTGGCTGACGGGCATCACCGCACCGCTGCCGCAGCCCGCGTGGGCGCAGAAAAGAAGGCGCAGAACCCTCATCACACCGGTAACGAAGAGTACAACTACTTTATGGCAGTATGCTTCCCGGAGAGCCAGCTTGCCATAATCGACTACAACCGTGTGGTAAAAGACCTTAACGGCCTCGACGCCAAAGATTTCTTCAAGGCGCTGGAAGAGGATTTCGTGGTGGAATGCAAGTGCGACTGCACCAAGGACGGCGGCGAATGCAGCTGCGAGTACCCTTGCCACTGCAAATGCTCTCAAATCTACCACCCCTGCGGCCTGCATAATTTCTCTATGTACTTCGAGGGCGTATGGTACAGCCTTACCGCCAAGGAAGGCCGGTACGACGACAACGACCCTATAGGCGTGCTTGACGTCACCATCCTGAGCAACCTGGTGCTGGACAAGATACTCGGCATCAAGGACCTCCGCACCGACAAGCGCATCGACTTCGTGGGCGGCATACGCGGCCTGGGCGAGCTCGCCCGAAGGGTCGACAGCGGCGAGATGAAGGTCGCTTTCGCTCTCTATCCGGTGTCGATGCAGCAGCTGATCAACATTGCGGATACAGGCAATATCATGCCGCCCAAGACGACATGGTTCGAGCCCAAGCTCCGTTCCGGCCTCGCCATTCACACCTTAGACTAAAAACCCGATGACAGCAGATTCCGCCACCATCCACAAGACGCTCAAGGAATTCTTTGGCTACGACATGTTCAAAGGAGACCAGGAGCGTGTGATACGCCACCTCCTTGACGGAGGCGACGCCTTCGTGCTTATGCCCACTGGCGGAGGAAAGTCCCTCTGCTACCAGCTTCCGGCCATCCTTATGGATGGGACGGCTATCGTCATCTCGCCCCTCATCGCCCTGATGAAGAACCAGGTGGACCTGCTTCGCGGGTTCGAGGCGGGCACGGGAACCATAGCCCACTTCCTCAACTCTTCGCTCAGCCGCGTGCAGATTGACGAAGTGAGGGCGGATCTGCTGAACGGGAAAACCAAAATACTGTACGTAGCGCCCGAGTCGCTCACCAAAGAGGAGAACGTGGCGCTGCTGAGAGATGTTAAAATATCTTTCTATGCCGTAGATGAGGCGCATTGTATCTCCGAGTGGGGGCACGACTTCCGCCCGGAGTACCGCCGCATCCGGGCCCTGGTGGACGAGATAGGCCGCAGGCCCATAATAGCGCTTACCGCCACCGCCACGCCCAAGGTGCAGAGCGACATTCTCAAGAACCTTGGCATCCAGGGCGCCGCAGTGTTCAAGTCGTCCTTCAACCGTCCCAACCTGTATTACGAAGTGCGTGACAAGCAGGACGTTGACAGGGACATGATAAAATACATCAAGCAGAATCCGGGCAAGTCCGGCATAGTTTACTGCCTGAGCCGCAAAAAGGTGGAAGAGATAGCACAACTGCTGTGCATCAACGGCATCAAGGCACGCCCTTACCACGCCGGTCTTGACGCCAAGACCAGGGCGGAGAACCAGGACGCTTTCCTCTCGGAAGAAATCAACGTCATCGTGGCCACCATCGCCTTCGGTATGGGCATCGACAAGCCGGACGTGCGCTTTGTCATCCACTACGACATCCCCAAGAGCATCGAGAGCTACTACCAGGAGACCGGCCGCGCGGGACGAGACGGCAAAGAGGGCCGCTGCATCGATTACTACAGCTACAAAGACATTCAGAAGCTGGAGAAGTTTATGCAGGGCAAGCCGGTGTCGGAGCAGGAAATCAGCCGCCAGCTCCTGGGCGAGGTGGTGGCGTACGCCGAGTCTAACCAATGCCGACGCAAACTGCTGCTCAATTACTTCGGTGAGGATTACCTGCCGGACAACTGCGGCGCCTGCGACAACTGCGTTCATCCCAAGCCCCTCTTTGACGGGCGTGAGCAGATGTGCCTGGTGCTCAAGCTCATAGAGTCGCTGCCCGAGCATTTCAAGATAGAGCATCTGGCAGGCATACTTACCGGGGCCTCCAGCGCTATGATTAAGTCGTACAAGCACGACACCCTGCCCCTGTACGGTAAGGGTTCGGATCATTCCGAGAAGTTCTGGTGCACCGTCATCCACCAGGGTCTCATACTGCATCTGCTTGAAAAAGAGATAGAAAGCTACGGCCTCATAGCGGTAACGCCCAAGGGCCGCGAGTTCCTTGCGCATCCTCACGAGCTTATGATGGTCGAGGACCGCGTGTTCACCTGCGGGGATGCTTCTGACGACGAGGACGACGAAGAGGCCCTCGCCGCCAATGCTGCCATGCGCAGCGGAGGTGCCGGAGACCCTGTGCTCCTCGCCATGCTCAAAGACCTGCGCCGGGACGTGGCATCCAAGCGGCATCTGCAGCCGTGGATTATATTCGGCGACCCGGCCCTGGACGACATGTCCATCCTGTATCCTATTACCATCGAGGAACTCAAGGGCTGTCAGGGCGTGGGCGAGGGAAAGGCGCGCAAGTTCGGCGCCGAGTTCGTGGACCTCATACGCAAGTATGTAGAAGAGAACGAGATATCCCGCCCGGATGACTTCATCGTCAAGTCTGCTCCGAGCAAGTCGGCCAATAAGATTTTCATCATCCAGAGCATCGACAAATGCATGTCGCTCGAGGATATAGCCGCTGCCCGAGGCCTGGATATGGACGAACTGATGACCGAAATAGAGGCCATAGTCTCTACCGGCACGTCGCTTAACCTTAACTACTATATCAGGGAGAATCTCGATGAGGACATAGTTGAGGAAATCTACGACTATTTCAAGGAGGAGGCTTCTTCCGATTCGGTCGCCGACGCAGTGGCTGCGCTGGGCGACGATTACGACGAGATGGAAATCCGCCTGGTGCGCATAAAGTTCTTGTGTGAGATAGCATCGTGATTCCGCAGGATACAGTATCGCTTATCCTCGACACAGCCCGGATTGAAGATGTGGTGGGGGACTTCGTGACGCTTAAGCGCCGCGGGGCCAACTATGTGGCCTGCTGTCCCTTCCACAACGAAAAGACCCCATCGTTCTACGTTTCCCCATCGAAAGGCATCTACAAGTGCTTTGGCTGCGGCAAGGCGGGCTCGGCAGTGGGCTTCGTGATGGAGCATGAGCACTGCTCGTATGTGGAGGCCCTCCGCTGGCTGGCCGACAAGTATCATATCGAAATAGTTGAGAAGGAAGAGAGCGCGGATGAGATTGCCCAAAGGCAGCGCCGCGAGAGCCTCCTTCTGGTGTCGGAATTCGCCCAAAAGTTCTATGCCTCGCAGCTGCAGACTCCGGAAGGGCGTTCCGTCGGCCTTGCCTATTTCCGCAAGCGAGGCCTCGAAGACGCTACCATTGCCCGTTTCGGGCTGGGATGGGCTCCGTCGGGCAAGACCGCGCTGGTGGATGCCGCTACTGCTGCGGGCTACAAAATGGAATATCTTCTGGCCGCAGGGCTGGCCGTGCAGCACGAAGACGGCAGCGTAACCGACAAATTCCGCGAGCGGGTGATGTTCCCCATCCATTCGGTCAGCGGCCGTGTGCTGGCTTTCAGCGGGCGCACGCTTCACGCCGACAATCCTGCCAAGTACGTCAATTCGCCGGAGACCGAAATATACATCAAGAGCCGCAACCTGCTGGGCATCTGGTTCGCCAAGGGGGAAATTGCCCGCAGCGGCAAATGCATCCTGGTGGAGGGCAATGTGGATATGGTCACGCTGCATCAGCTCGGAATAACCAACGTGGTGGCCTCCTGCGGCACATCTCTTACCGTGGAGCAGATACGCTTGATCCACAAGTTTACGGAGAACGCCACCATTATGTACGACGGCGACAGCGCCGGCATACATGCAGCTTTGCGGGGCATCAATCTCTTCCTGGCCGAAGGCCTGAACGTTAAGGTGGTACTGCTGCCCGAGGGCGAGGATCCTGATTCGTTCGCCCGTAAGCACACGCTGGAGGAGATGCAGAACTATATTGCGTCCGGCGAGCGTGATTTCATAGAATTCAAGACCGACCTGCTGCTTTCCGACGCCGGCTCCGACCCGCTCAAGAAGGCGGAACTTATTAACGATATTGCAGATACCATCGCCCAGATTCCCGACCCCGTAAAGCGCTCGGTTTACGTAGATACGGTGGCCCTGCGTTTCGGCATCGAGTCGTCCATCCTGTTCCAGCGTATTGCCGGAGACCGTAAGCGTATGCAGGAAGAGGCTCTGCGGCAGAGGCAGCGGGAGGAACGGTCCTATAACGATGGCTCCGAATCCAATTCCGAGGCCCAAAACATTGGGGAAAAGGGCCCCGGAACAGGATCCGGAGCCAATTGGCAGGAACCGTCTCCCGCCGGCGAAGAATACCTCGAGAACCGTATCCTCGCTCCCGCCGAGCAGGACCTGCTTTATTACCTTATGACCTACGGCACTGAGTTCCTCGAATTCGAGAGCGACTCGCCGTACTATTCGGGTACCGAGGAGGATAAGCCCACTGTGGCCGATTTCATACGCGAGGCACTGGAAGCGGACGACTGCTCTTTTGCCAATACCCCCTACCGGGCCTTGTACGATGTTTATTTTGAGCTCTACGACAAAGGATTGCAGCAGGAAGACATACTAAAAACCATACTCAACGGCCCCGACCGGCGCCTTTCCGATCTGGCCGCCCGCTTCTCAACCCGCAAGTATCAGCTGACCGTACACGACTTCGAGGCATCGCTCACATCTACCGCCACTGTGCTGTCGGCGGGCGTTCCCAAGGCCATACTTGTGTATGCCGAACGCAGGGTGTACAACCGTCTCGAGGAGATACGCAAGAGCCTCCGGACCATGGCTCCAGACGCCCAGATGGCGGCTTTGCAGGAAATGGTCAAGCTCCAGGCCGCCCAGAAGCGCATAAACCAAAGAATAGGAAGAGACAAAAAAGAATTAATATGACACAAAAGAAAAGAACTCTTGTAACCTGTGCCCTGCCGTATGCCAACGGCCCCGTGCACATAGGCCATCTGGCGGGCGTATATGTGCCCGCCGACATTTACGTGCGCTATCTGCGTATGCGCGGGGAGGACGTCCTGTACGTGTGCGGCTCCGACGAGCACGGCGTGCCTATCACCATCAAGGCGCGCGAGCAGGGATGTACCCCGCAGGACATAGTTGACCGCTACCACAGCATCATCCGCGACTCTTTCAGCGGGCTGGGCATCAATTTCGATATCTACGGCCGCACATCCTCCAAGGTACACGCCGAGGGCGCCTCTGAATTCTTCCGCCGTCTCTACGACAAGGGCTGCTTTATCACTCGCGAGAGCGAACAGTACTACGACCCGGAGGCCCGCACTTTCCTTGCCGACCGTTACATCGTGGGTACCTGCCCCAAGTGCGGCAACCCCGGGGCTTACGGCGACCAGTGCGAGAAATGCGGCAGCACCCTCAGCCCCGAGGAACTCATCGACCCGCATTCCAAGCTCAGCGGCGCCGCTCCCATCAAGAAAAAGACCACCCACTGGTATCTGCCTCTGCAGGACTACGAGCAGTGGCTTCGCGAATGGATACTCGAAGGCCACAAAGAGTGGCGCACCAATGTGTACGGCCAGGTGAAGAGCTGGCTGGACGGCGGTCTGCAGCCGCGCGCCGTCACCCGCGACCTCGACTGGGGCGTACCCGTGCCCGTTGAGGGCGCTGAGGGCAAGGTGCTTTATGTATGGTTCGACGCACCCATAGGCTATATTTCCAACACCCGCGAGCTGCTGCCCCAGAGCTGGGAGAAATGGTGGAAGAGCGACGAGACCCGCCTGGTGCATTTCATCGGCAAAGACAATATCGTCTTCCACTGCATAGTGTTCCCCTCCATGCTCAAGGCATACGGTGATGGCTACATACTGCCGGAGAATGTGCCTGCCAACGAGTTCCTCAATCTCGAAGGCGACAAAATATCGACTTCACGAGGCTGGGCCGTATGGGCTCACGAGTTCCTGCGCGACTTCCCGGGCAAGGAAGATGTGATGCGCTACGTGCTCACGGCCAATGCTCCCCAGACGGCCGACAACGACTTCAGCTGGAAAGACTTCCAGACTCGCAACAACTCCGAGCTGGTGGCAATATTCGGCAATTTCGTGAATCGTGCCATAGTGCTCACTCACAAGTACTTCGGCGGCAAGGTCCCAGCTTGCGGCACGCTTCAGGACGTGGACAAGGAAGTTCTTGCGGCCATTCCCGCACTCAAGGCGTCGATGGAGAAGAACCTCGAGGAATACCGCTTCCGCGAGGCCCTCAAAGATGCTATGGGCATTGCTCGCGAGGGTAACAAGTACATCTCCGACACCGAGCCCTGGAAGGTGGCCAAGACCGACCTTGACCGTACGGCTACTATCCTTAACATCTGCATACAGATCTGCGCCGACCTTGCCATAGCTTTCGAGCCTTTCACTCCCTTTGCTGCCGAGAGGCTGCGTAACATGCTGGGAGTCAGCCTGAATGCCGGATTTGACCATCGCCGCGGCGAGGCTGTTACGGAGAATACCTATGCCGAAGGTGAGGGCCGTGCTCTTCATACCGGCGTGCAGCCCGCCCCCGGCTCCATAGTGCTTGACTGGGAGCTTTTGGGCAGGCCGCAGATTATTCCCGCAGGCCACGTGATAGGGGAGCCGGAGCTTCTCTTTGCCAAGATAGAAGACGAGCAGATTCAGGTCCAGCTTGACCGCCTCGACGCCATCCGTGCCGAGAGGGCGGCCCGCGAGAAGGCCGAGGCTGCAAAGCAGGTCGCTCCTCAGAAGGACGAATGCACATTCGAAGACTTTGAGAAGATGGATATCCGCACCGCCACGGTGCTGGAGGCCGAGCGCGTCCCCAAGACCGATAAGTTGCTGCGCCTCTCAATCGACACCGGAATCGACCGTCGCGTCATAGTGTCCGGCATCGCTGAGTTTTACGCTCCTGAAGATATGGTGGGCAAGCAGATTTGCATCCTTGCCAACCTCAAGCCCAGAGTGATACGCGGCATCGAGAGCCACGGAATGATACTGATGGCTAAGCAAGGTGACGGCACGATGCGTTTTATCACGCCGCAGGAACTTGTGAGCAATGGCGCGCAGGTGGGTTAGCATTCTGCTTTTTATACTTGTAGCCTGGGCTCCGGAGCTCCGGGCCCAGGATGCGTACGACGAATGGAAAGGCTTATATCACCCTTATGCCTCACGGCCAGAGGGGCACTCGCGCACGCCACGGGGTTATAAGCCTTTTTATATCAGTCATATAGGCCGGCACGGCAGCCGCTCTCCTGTTAATCCGGGGTACGTGGCCAACGGCCTTGATCCGCTCCGCCGGGCCGATTCGCTTGGGCTTCTGACGCCTGCTGGCAAACGTATCCTTAGAGGGTTCGTGCAGCTTGACAGCGCGTCACAAGGCACTTACGGGCTTATCACCGAGCTTGGAGCCAGTGAGCAGAAGGGCATAGCCCTCCGTATGGTGGAGCGCTATCCGAGGGTTTTCCGCCAGAAGGGGAGAGACAGCATTGCCTGCTATTCTACGCACAAGCAGAGGGCCATTTTATCCATGACCAATTTCGGAGCCGCCCTTGCCGCAAAGGCGCCCCGTATGCATATCGGGTTTATGGCAGGAGAGAAGTATTACGATCTTATGTGCCGAGAGGAGCTTGCGGCTCCGGGCCTGAAGGCCGGCTCCCGCAAGTCTGATGCCGCCATGAAGCAACAGTTTGATTATAAGGCCTTTTACTCCCGCATCTTTACTGACCCCGAGAAGGCCCGCAGTTGCTTCAAGAGCGACCGCCTGATGGCGGAGACCTGTGTCACCAACGGGTCGGTGGCCAGCTATATGGGCATACAAGATATAATGCTCGGCATGACTCCCGAGGAGTTCAAGGTGGCATCGGGCATCTACAACGCCAAGCAGTTCATGCAGCACTGCGGCAGCGCCGAGCAAGGGGAGTGGCGCATGCACATCATGGATCCTCTGGTGCTTGAGTTTGTGTCACGTGCCGACAAGGCCCTTTCGGGAGGGCGTATTGCCGCCGACCTGCGCTTCAGCCACGACGTCGGGCTTATGCCGTTCTTCTCGCTCATAGGGCTGGAAGGGTACGAGAAACGGCTCCCATTCGAAGAAGTAAACGATTGGTGGAATGCTACTTATATGATGCCTATGGCAGCTAATCTCCAGCTCATATTCTATCGCGGACGCAAAGGTGACGTTATTGTGAAGGTGCTTTTCAACGAGGGTGAGAGTTCTTTCCCCGCCCTTGGCCCCGGCCCGTTCTACCCCTGGACAGAACTCCGCTCCTACCTTCTCCGCTGCGCCGCCCAAGTGCCTGATAATTAATATTTTACTACATTTGCCTGCATCTTTTTCCGTGCAGGCAGATTATATAAGTTGTTAAGTTACAGTAAGTTAAATGCCACTGAAGATATTCATTACAGCGCTGTGCTCTCTGAGCTGCGTTTTTGCAGCCGCACAGGATTGGGGCGGACGGTATAAACTCCAGCTCCCCGAAGATGCCGAGGTCCAAGGCGACCTGTTCCTTGTTCCCGTCGGGCCCGAACAGACAGAATTCCTGCTGACCGTTGTCAACAAGGCAGGGGATACGATTGTGTACGACAGTACCGACGGCCCCGTGAGCCTGAGCGATGGAAAGTTTATCTGGCGCTTCCCCGGGGGCGAATTTGACTATACCCTCACTATGGACCTCTATCCCGAGGCGGATGGAGGAATCCCCCTGGAGAATACCATCAAGGTGAGCGAAAATGTGGGCGCAGGAGCTCCTCCGTACCCTATCGACCTTAGTCCGGACGGCCTGTACCGGAGGGACCTGAGCTATTTTGTAGCTCCAAACGGTTATATGTACCACGCCGACGGCGATAAGTGCGCCCTTGCAATGGGAGGTATCTACAACGGCAGGGTGGACCTCCCCTCCACCGTGGTGGGGCCCTTTGGCAAAGTGTTCAGCGTGAGCGGCATAGAGTCCGACGCCTTTGCCTATTCACATTCCCTGAGCCAGGTTACAATTGCCGATGCAGGGCAGAGGGTAGCTCCAGGCGCCCTCACCTGGACCGAAATCCCTTACGACTGGGACAAGATTGCCAAGCCATTCTTTGCCTATCCCTGCAAGACCCGTGACCGTTTTGTGATTCCGTATTACGATGGATTCAAATGCCCCGAGAACAAATATCCGTGGGTGATTTTTAAGCAGAATGTGGCACCGTCACAGCAGAGCGGCAATACTATAGGCAATGATTCTGCCCTTTCCGGGCGCGTTGACCAGGCTTTCGACCGCACCATGGGCGTGTATTATACGCTTCAGATTCCTAAAGCCGAAGTAAACAAGATGTTCCGCGGTTATGAAGCCATGGAGATAGAGGCCCTGGTTGCCGATATGGTTTTTGTGGCTTTCCATACTTTCCCTGCTTTCGGCCGCTGGAAGTTCCCCGAGAAGGTGCAGAACGCCCCAAAGGCCATAGTCAACCAGATTGCTAAAAAATATGGCCGCGAGGTTATGTACAGCCGCAGGGTGGCCTGGTTGAGGGATGGATATGGTGAACTCGATTTGGTTGAGTTCCAGCACAAAAACCATCAGGCTATGGTTGTATTTGCCTGGATAAGCGGCAACGATGTAGCCGCTACTTGCAGCCTAACCACCGAAATAGAGTCCGAATTCGAAGACGCCGATGTTTGGAATGTGGATGACGACGGCACCTTCGGTATTCCCGACGTGGTGACCATAGCCAAGGACCCTGACGGAAATGTCATTATCTTCCTCGCCAAGAATGCTCCCGAGAGCATAACCTGCTTCGCCCTCCGCCAGGTGGGCGACAAACTGGAGCGAATCGACTTTGACCAGTGGTACCGCTACGTGGATATACTGTAGGGCTTAAAGCTCTTTCATGTGCAGCTTTGCGTAGAACTTTACGCTGCTCAAGATTCCGGAAAGGTCGGACTTGGTGACGTGGGTGGCCCTGATGTAACCCTCGCGCTCCACGGCGAACTCGAGCATGTTGCTCAGGAGGACCTTCCTGCGGGTGATTGTTATTGTCTCGAGCTTGTCATTCGGGACTGCGGCGGCGAAGCAGGCTTCCATCTGCGTCTTGGTGCCTGCAGGCTCCTTGTACATATCCTTGAGTTTGCCAAGCGTTTCTATCGCTTCGGTAAGATTTGAGCCCAGGGGGATGAAAAGTTTGAACAGAGGGTCGAAGTTAATCTGTACGATTTCGTCTCCAATTCCCAATGTGCCTACATTCAGGAAATACGTCCTCTCGCCGTTGATCGGTACGGAAAACACGTCCAACATGCCGTCGTTGCTTTCTATCGAGGCGATTTCTTTGAGTTCTGTGAGTTGGGCGCTCTGTGCGAACAGTCCGGCGGACAGGGTCGCGAAGACAATCAGGGTTAAGATTCTTTTCATAAGTTCTTTTTTTGAGTTCGGGCACAAATAATAATAATCTTAAAAATTCAGCTGCTCGCCCCGGTAGAAGTCGAGGAGTTTTGTCTGGTACAGGCACTGGTAACGGGCCTGGATGTGCTCCGATTCGGCACGCAGCCAGGAGTTTCGGGCGTCGTTGTAATCGGCTATGCCGGCTTTGCCAACCTTGTATTTTTCTTCCGTGAGTTCGTAATGCTCGCGGGCGCTTTGGGCGCTCTGACGGCTGCCAGTGTAGCGTGCCTGGGCGTTGACGGCGCTGTAGTATGCCTGCTGTATCTCCTTGTAGAGCGACTTCTTGACGTTCTCGAGGTTGAGCTGCTGGCCGCGATAGTTGATCTCGGCGTTGCGCACCTGGTTCCTTACCGCAAAGCGCTGGAAGATGGGTATCGACAGATTGAGCCCTATGTACTGGCTGAAATTGTTCTTAAGCTGCTCTCCGAAGCTCAGGGACGGCATCTTGGAGTTGGTGTAGTAGTTGGTGCCGAGGCCGCCGTTTAATGACATGGATGGGAGGTATCCGCCTTTAGCCCTGTTGATATTCACTTTGGCCGATTCTACTCCCAGCCGTGCCGATTCTACCGCCGGCTTAATCTCTACCGCCTGGGCGAAGATGGCCTCGGGGCGCATCAGCAGCGTCTCGTCGACGTTGCCGACTTCGGGCGTAACTATGGCAAAGCCTTCGGGCGATTGAAGCTCCAGCAGCTGTGAGAGCTCGAGGATGGAAATCTTGAGGTTTCCCTCGGCCTGTATCTCGCTCTGGGTGCTCTGGGCAAGGGTGGCCTGCTGGGCGGAGACTTCGGCAGCGCTAACCTTACCGGCGTTAAGCCTTTCCTTTACCTGCTCCAGCAGCTCTGCGTCGTGCTCGCGCTGCTGCCTCGCCACCTTAAGGAGCTCCTGGTTGTAAAGGATCTGGACGTATGCTTGCGCTACTGCAACCCTTATGTCGTCGCGGGCCTTTTCGAGCTCGGCCGTGGCCGCTTCTAGGTTGAGCTTGCTGATTTTGATTCCGTTGTTGATGTCAAAACCCTGGAAGATGGGAATATCGCTCCCAAGGCTGAACGAGGTGGAAGTGGTGTTGGAGTTGGAGTAGGTGTTGTCGGCAGTCAGACCGCGGCCGAACGACAGGTTCTCCGAAGCTCCACCGCTCAATGAGGGAAGGCGCCTGTTCTGTGCGGTGTTGAGTTCCACCTCGCGCTGCTCGACGCCCAGACTGCTTTGTTGCACGCTCAGATTGTGTTCCAGTGCGTAGTCGATGCATTTTTTCAGGCTCCAGGGGCCGCTCTGAGCGCCGGCCGCAAAGCAGCAGCCGGCCAGAGCCAGACATATAACTATCTTTCTCATTTCTTCATCTTGTCAAAGTTGATGATACGGGTTCCCCTCACGATGTCTCCCTCTTTGAGGCCGCTCTTGACCTCTATGATAAGTCCGTCGCTAAGGCCTGTGGTAATGGGTACTCGGGTATAGCCTTCGTCGCCCTTGAGGTACACGAAAGTGCTGTCGGAGCTGAACTCCAGGGCGCTCTCGGGGATGGTAAGCACGCTGTCGGCATGCTCCAGCACAATCTCGGCATTGGCACTGTAGCCGGAGCGAATCTTGTGCTCGCCTTCGGAGCGGACTGCAGCCTTGATTTCGAATTGGTTAGCACCGTTGTTCTCGACCGCCTTGGGAGAAATATACTCCAGGGCAGCCTCTGCGCTATAGTCGGGCAGGGCGCCTATGCTGATGTGGATGGGCATTCCTTCCACCAGCGATCCGACTTCGGTCTCATCGATGTTGCCGTCGAAGATAAGGTCGGACATGTCGGCCACGGTGGCTACGGTGGTACCGTCGTTCATGGTGTTGGCCTGGATGACAGAGTTACCTACCTTGACGGGAATGTCGAGTATCAGTCCGGTGATGGTCGAACGCACCAGGGTGGAGCTTCCTGTGGTGTTGCGTGACGATACGCCGTCGCGTATAACCTCCAGCGACTCCTGTGCGGCTGCATGCTCTTCTTTGGCCTGATTGTAGGCCTGGAGTACCTGGTCGAACTCTTCGTCGCTCACCAAGTGCTTGTCGTACAGTGCTTTCTCGCGCTCGTAGTTGGTCTTGGCCTGCTTTAGGTTGATCTCGGCAAGGCGCACGCGGCTCTGTGCGGAGCTGAGTGAATTCATATCGGGGATTACCCTCAGTTTGGCAATCACCTCTCCTTCCTTCACCATCTGTCCGGCTTCTTTGCGGAGCTCGGAGATGATGCCGTTGATCTGGGGCTTGATGTTGACCTCGTTGCGCGGCTCTATCTTGCCGGTCACCACTGTGGTACGGCTGATGTTTCCGTAGCGGGTCTCATGCTCTTGGTAGAGTTCCTTCTGGGGCCTGGAATTCTTGAACAGGAACACGAAAGTTCCGACGAGAATGATCGCTATGAGCGCGAAGATGATGTACTTTAGTACCTTTTTCATATCGAGTGCTTTTGTTATTCGTCTCTCATTGCATCCACCGGTTTAATGGCCATCGCCCTGGATGCGGGGGCAAGTCCTGCTGCGACTCCGAGGGCGCTCAGCAGCACCGCGGCTGCCACCGCCACCCAGAATCCTATCTGGAAGTCGACCGGAGATGCATCCGGGCGGCTGTTGACTATCTTTTCGAGCAGCCTTAGGAGCTGCACGGCGAACACGATTCCGAACGATCCGGCCACCAGGGTGAGCGATATGCTCTCCATGATAATCTGGCTGAGAATGTCCTTGGGAGTGGCTCCGATGGCACGCCTGATGCCTATCTCGGTGGTGCGTTCCTTGACCGTCACCATCATTATGTTGCTGACTCCAATGATGCCCGCCAGTATGGTGCCCAGGCCCACCAGCCAGATGAGGAAGTTGACGCCTGTGAACAGGTTGTCGATGAGCGAGAACATCTGCTCGGTATTGACCACGAACAGGGCCTGCTTGTCGGCAGCTTCCCAGTTATGCTCGCGGGCGAGTATCTGCCTCATCCTGTCCTCCAGGCTGCTCATGCGTATGCCTTGGTGCGCGGTTACGCACAACAGGTCGATCTGATTGCCCCGGTGGTAAATCTTCTGGGCTATGGGCAGGGGGATGCTCACGGTCTCGTCGGCGCTGCCGTTGATGCTCATGTTTCCTGCGCTTACGTCCACTCCAATCACCTGATAATACACTGACCCTACCTTGATGAAGCTGCCGCAGGGGTCTCCTCCGGTGGGGAAGAGGCTGTTGTAGATGCGCTTGCCGATTACGCACACCTTGCGTTCCTGCAGCACATCGGATTCGTTGATGTAGCGGCCGTACTTTATGCGTGGCTCCTCAATCATGCAATAGTCGGCGTATATGCCTTTGACGTTGGTATTTACGGTATTTGAGCCGTTGACGGCCTCTTGTCCCCAGTTGGATACGATGGGGGTGACGGTCTCCAGCTCCGGCACCATACGCTTGAGGCGCTCCACGTCGGTGTATGTCATATTCCAGCTGCGTCCTTTCTTCAGGCCTTTATAAGGCAGGGAGGTGCGGTTGGCAAACATTATGGCGGTGTTGGTGGCGAAGCCCTCGAAGTTGGATGATATGAGCTGTTTGAGCCCCTGTCCGCCGCCCACGAGGAACAGCAGCATGAATATGCCCCAGAAGACCCCGAAGCCTGTGAGTATGCTTCGGCTGCGGTTGCGCACCAGGGAGTTGGCTATCTCGCGGAATGTGTCGATATCTAGTCTCATTCTGCCCTAAGTGCTTCTATAGGTCTGACTTGGAATGCCCTGCGTGCAGGGAAGAATCCGGCAAGTGTGCCGGCTACTATCAGTACGAGCGTCGCCTCCAGGGCAACGTCTAGCCCCACGCCGGGGTTGACAAGCATAGCTATCTGCTCGTCCATTACGGTAATCGTGGATTGCCCCAGCGTCTTGTCCAGCAGGGTACAGGTTAGCATGCCCAGCAGCATCCCCAGGTATCCGAAGAACGCCGTTATGCTCACGCTCTCGGCCAGGATGAGCTTGGTTATGTCCCACGGGGTGGCCCCGATGGCTTTGCGTATGCCGAATTCGTGCGTGCGCTCCTTGACGGTGATGAGCATGATGTTGCTTACACCGACAATGCCTCCCAGGAGGGTGAAGATGCCGATGATCCACAGTGCTGTCTGGAGAATGTTGCGCCCCTGGTTCATCTGAACGTCCTGGTGCGCACGGTTCCATACCCAAATCGCCCTTTCGTCGTCGGGAGATGCACGGTGGCGCAGGTTGATGGCGCTCTTGTATTGCTTCTCGAAGGCCTCGTTGGCCTTTTCGGTGGTGAGGCCCTTGGTGGTAAAACTGATGGTGCCTACTTCTTCGCCTTTGCCGTAAACGGTTTTGACGGTGGTGAAGGGCGCATAGAGCTGGTTGTTGCCCCTCATTCGGTCCGACTTGGTGATGCCCACAACTTTGTAGGCGAGGTTGCCGACGTTGATGTATTGACCTATCAGTGTTTCGGTACCGGTTCCTCTCTTGAGCAGGTTTTCGGCCGCGCTTTCGGGCATTACTACCACTTTACGGAGCCCTTTTATGTCGGCCTGGTTGATGAAGCGGCCGTAGCGCACTTCGATCTTCTCCATATCCTGTATGGTGGGGAAGCATCCTTCTATGGAAGCGCTGAACGACTTGTCTTTGAGGCTGACCGTGGCGGAAGTGCTTACGCTGGCGGTTACTTCGTCGACGTTTTGGTCGAACAGTTCTCCGGCGGTTATGGTGATGTCGCCCTCGTCGAGGCGTATGCGGCGGCCCGCTTTAAGACCGTCGTAAGGCATTGAGGTCCAGCCGCCTCCGACTTCTACGCTGTTGGTGGCGAAGCCCTCGCTGCCCCTCATGAACGAGTTCATCAGTCCGTTGCCGGCGCCCAGCAGAACTATGAGCATGAATATGCCCCACGACACCGCGAAGCCGGTGAGGGCCGTCCGCAATTTGTTGCGGCGTATGCTTTCCCATATTTCTGTAAAGATGTCTCTCATTTCATTATGGTGGAGGTGCCGAATACAGATGCTTTGTGCAGGCGGTTGTCTTCGATCCGGCCTATTATGCCGTCTTTGATGTGGACTATTTTGTCGGTGCAGTTGGCCACGCCGCTCTCGTGGGTGACTACTATGATGGTCACGCCTTCCTCGCGGTTGAGCTGTCCGAGGAGCTGCATCACCTCTTCGGAGGTCTTGGAGTCGAGGGCTCCTGTGGGTTCGTCGGCGAGGATTATTTTGGGATTGGTGATGAGTGCGCGGGCGATGGCTACTCTCTGCTTTTGGCCGCCGGACATTTCGTTGGGGTAGTGGGAGGCCCAGTCGGCGAGGCCGAGGCGGTCGAGGTATTGCATGGCCATCTGGTGGCGTTTCTGGCGGCTGACTCCCTGGTAGAAGAGGGGGAGTTCGACGTTCTCGACAGCGGTTTTGAAGCCTATCAGGTTGAACGACTGGAAGATGAAGCCGATCATGGAGTTGCGGTAGGCGGCGGCTTGCTTTTCGCTCAGGCCTTTGATGAGACGGCCGTCGATGTAGTATTCGCCGGTGTCGTAGTTGTCGAGTATGCCCAGTATGTTGAGGAGGGTGGATTTGCCTGATCCGGAGGCTCCCATTATGGATACGAACTCGCCTTTGTCGATGCTCAGGTTGATACCTTTGAGTACGTGCAGCGGCTGCCCGTTATTGTAAGTCTTGTTGACGTCTCTGAGTTCGATTAGCATAGCCCCTTTTTACTACAACAATTGCGCCAGTAGTACTGGCTTTTGTTGATTATTGATATTCGTTATATTTTCTGCAAATATAATAATTAAATATTGAAAAACAATAAATATTTTAGTTTTTTTTGCTTTTGTTTTTGCCCTTCGCCAGCGTATCCGTAACGTTCTCCTTCTTGAGGGCTTTATCGAAGGAGGCTTTTATGCTTCTGCCCGGCGCTATCTGCCTGCCCGATACTTTCCGCCCGCCCGGTGCCGTTCTTGCCACGGCTAAACGCCAAAAGCTCGTTAATCATTGCGTCTTTAGTGTATTAGTTTATTAGTACACTGCAAAGGTATGACAAAAAATTATATTTCCAAATACTTTTGACTTTTTTTTTCGCTGATTCCAGTCCCGCCCGCTGCCGCATCCCGCCGTCTCCCGTCCTTCCCGTGTGCAAAACAAGCCTTCCTGCCCCCGGGACCGGCTTGCTGCGGCTTCCCGTGTGCAAAACGGCCCTCTCTGCCCCCCGGGACCGGTTCACGGGCGTTTTGCCGGCAGTCTGCCAGCAGCGGGCGGGACTCCGTTCGCTGCGCTCACTCCGGCCCCTCCCAACGTCTACTGCGTCCCCGCTGTGCGCGAACTTGTATCCGTCGGGCCCCTCCCCCTGCCCGTGTCCGGGGGTGGACACGCCCGCCCGCCGCCGCATCCCGCCGGCTCCCGCTCCTCCCGTGTGCAAAACGGCCTCTCTGCCCCCGGGACCAGCTCGCCGCGTCCTCTCGTGTGCAAAACAGCCTTTCCTGCCCCCGGGACCGGCCCGCTGCGGCTTCCAGTGTGCAAAACGGCCCTTCCTGCCCACGGGACGAGTACGCCACTGCCTCTCGTGTGCAAAACAGCCCTTCATGCCCCCGGCGCAGGCCCGCCACCGTCTCCCGGGGGCAAACAGCCGCTTTTTGCCCCCGGAACAGGCCAACTGGGGCAGGAAGGAGAGGCAGAGTGTGTGACCGGAAAGAAAGATAAGCGTGTCCAGCAGCAAAACTAAATCTCTGATTATGTGGATATTAGGTATTTCAGGGTGCCTGCAAACAATGCACCCTGAATCGATTAAATCGCTGTTGATCAATACTTTAGCTTTGCGACCACAACGATGAACGAAAGTATTTAGAGCGAGGGACCGTCGTCAGGAGGTGGCGGCGCTGTTTTGGAGCCGTAAGCACCCTCGCTTGTAGAGGGAGGGGCCCGCCGCGTAGCGGTGGGAGGGCGAGGGCCGACGGCCCGAGGGCGGAAAGGCAGCCCGCCACCGACTGCCTACAGCGGACGGCTGCTGGAGGGCCCGAAAAGGACGATAATTGTCCCGGAGAGCATCGAAAGAGCTTTGTCGGGCCCGGGAAAGGCAGAAACTGTCCCGGAGAGCTTCGGAAGAGCGTATGCAGGCCCGGAAAAAACGAAAACTGTCCCGGAGAGCTTCGGAAGAGCGTATGCGGGCCCGGAAAAGACGAAAACTGTCCCGGAGAGCTTCGAAAGAGCTCGTACGGGCCCGGAAAAGGCAGAAACTGTCCGGGAGGTGGGCATCAGAGGGCTGCTGAGGAGGAAGGCCACTTCCTGACAGGCCGCTGACTTTTGGGAAACAAAAAAGGTGGCCGGGGCGCCGGTCACCTTTAGAAGTTCAGAGTGTTGATGCTTAGATCCTGTCACGAATCAGGAAATAATACACCAGCAGGCCGATCCAGCTGAATGCAAGCACTGCGATAGCCAGAACGATTTTCCAAAGAATGCTGAGTTTGGGCTTCTTGAAAATGTCGATTACACACCAGATGGCGGCAATCAAACCTACGATGTAAACGATTTTTGCAATCATGACTGTATTAATTAAAATAGTGTTGGTTCTTCAAACAGCAGTTCGATTGGTTCGTCTTCGGTCTCCGGAATCCTTATCTCGGCTCCGGGTTTGATGGCGGGAGACTGTTTCTTGGACGCTTTGGCACCGGCTCTCTTTGTAGAAGAGGCCTTTTTCTTGGGCGATGCCGGCTCGGGCATGCTGGGAAGTTGTTGCATGATAATGGTTTCTTCCTCAACGGGCTCCGGCTCAACTGCAGCGGTTTTGGGGCTTTCGGCAATATCAACCGTTTCTGCCTCAGGCGCTTCAGCCTCCCCAGATTCAGCAGTCTCAACCTCGGGCTCTTCAGCCTCCGCAGTATCTGCAGTCTCGACACCGGGAGTTTCAACCTCCGCCGTCTCCACTTCGGGGGCTTCGACCTCCGCGGCTTCTACGTCCGTTACCTCTGCCTCGTCATCTTCAGGCAGATGCAGGGGCTCGCCGAAGCGGACACTCTTGACCTCGCCCCTCTCCACAACTTTCTTGCCCTTTGCGCCGTAACCCTTCTTGCCGATCCACTGCTCGGCATCAATAAGCTCAGGAGCTTTGTCGGAGAGCTTCCAGATTACCTCATAGCGGGGGTGCTTGTCGTCGGTGAGGGCGACCAAATATGATTTACTGCCTTCGGCAATGAAACTCAGGGGGGTATTGTCGCTCACCACGAACGAGAACCTCTTGACGTAAAACGATTTGACTCCTGCATCCCAATAGAGGGCCGTAAATGTCTTGTCGGGGTCGAACTTTTCTATGCGGAGCACGTCGCCCTGATAGCGGTTCACAAGGTCGAACGAAGTGGTGTAGAAGGTGCCGTTCTTGAACACGGCGAGCACTTTGTCGTTCTCGCTGAACTCGCCCAGATACAGGCCGTGACCCTCGTCGTTGAGCTTCTGGATATCGGTATCGTACCAGATTTGCTTGCCGGCTATGGTGCTGACTCCCTTGCTCTTAAGGCTCACGTTGCGGATGACGTTCTTGCTCACCAGATTGCCACGGGCGGTCTTGCTCTTGATGCCGAGGGTAGAGAAATCGTACTCGAACGAAGTCTTCTTGAGCTTGGGTTTGGGACGCAGCAGCACCCGCACTGTCTCGGCCTCGCCGTTGTGATTGGCGGTGAACCATATAATCTGCGAACCTTCCAGGCCCGTGGTGATGTCGTATTCTTTGTCGCGTGTGACCGAAGTCACGGCGAAGCGCTTGGCGTAATAAATCGAAGTCTTGCCCTCGCGGTAGATGACGTTATAGATAGTGCGGCTGTCTCCGCGGTTGAACACGCCCACGTAGAGCAGGTCCTTGCCGAAGAACGCCTTGTCGCTGACCTTGGTGACTATGTACTTACCGTCGCGGCGAATGACTATTATTTCCGACAGGTCGGAGCAGTCGCAGATGAACTCTCCGCCGTCATCCCTCTTGAGCCCGATACCTACGAAGCCCTCGGCGAGATTGGCGCTGAGCTTGGCGTTGTTGTTAACTACGCGGGTGGCGGTAATGGTCTCGAAGTCGGTGAGTTCGGTGCGGCGGGGATAGTCTTTGCCGTACTTCTTTTTAAGCCCCTTGAACCAGTCGATGGTAAAGCGGTCGATGTGGGCGATGTTGTCGCGCACCTTGGACATATCTTCTTCCACGCCCTTGATGTGCTCCTCGACGGCTTTTACGTCAAACTTTGAGATTTTGCGCACGGGCTTGTCCACCAGGCGGTCGATGTCTTCCATAACCACAGGACGCCGGAGCGAAGGCTCGTAGGTCTTCATTACCTCCAGGGTCTCCTGTTTCTGCTCCTCCCAGCTGGACTGGTCTTTTTCGAGTATCTTGTATATGCGGTTTTCGAAGTAAATCTTTTCCAGCGAACTGTAATGCCAGTCTTTCTCGAGTTCTTCGAGGCGGATTCCGAGCTGCTGGAGCAGGATCTCCCGGGTGTGGAGGGTGCTGTAGCGCAGGATTTCGCTCACCGAGAGGAACTGGGGCTTGTTGTCAACGATAACGCAGGCGTTGGGCGCCAGGTTGCACTCGCAGTCGGTGAAAGCGTAGAGCGCATCGATGGTCTTGTCCGGTGATACGTCTCCGGGAAGATGTATGAGGATTTCCACCTTGTCGGTGGTCATATCCACAATCTTCTTGATCTTGATCTTGCCCTTCTCCTTGGCCTTGAGTATCGACTCGATAAGATCTTTGGTGTATTTACCGTATGGAATCTCGGTGATGGCGATGGTGCTCTTGTCGATTTTCTCGATCTTGGCCCTCACCTTCACACGGCCTCCCCGCTGTCCGTCCATGTACTTGGAACAGTCGGCCGAACCTCCGGTGGGGAAGTCGGGGTAGAGCGCGAAACTCTTGCCCTCGAGTATGGCTATGGATGCGTCGATGAGCTCGTTGAAGTTGTGGGGCAGGATCTTGGAGGCAAGGCCCACGCCGATGCCGTCGGTGCCCTGTGCAAGCAGAAGAGGGAAGCGCACGGGAAGTTCCGTCGGCTCGTCGTTGCGGCCGTCGTAGGACTTCATGGTGCGGGTGACCTTGGGGTCGAAGAGAACTTCCTTGGCAAACTTGCTCAGGCGGGCCTCGATGTATCGGGGAGCGGCGTTGGAGTCACCCGTGAGGATGTTTCCCCAGTTTCCCTGGCAGTCGACGGTGAAGCCTTTCTGCCCCAGGGTAACGAGGGCGCCAAGGATGGACTGGTCGCCGTGCGGATGGAACTGCATGGCCTGACCCACGATGTTTGCCACCTTGGTGTAGGAGCCGTCGTCCATGCGGTACATGGCGTGCAGGACTCGGCGCTGGACGGGTTTGAGGCCGTCGGCGATGTGGGGGACCGCGCGGTGCAGGATTACGTACGAGGCGTAATCGAGATACCAGTCCTTGAACATTCCGGAGAGCTTGAACTTACGTGAATCGCTCTCCAGGAGACGGTCGTATTTGCCGCTGGACTCAGCATCCTCGGACACCTCGATGTCGTCGTCCTCGATGATTTCTTCTGTTACCTTATTCTCGTCTTCCATCTGTCAATCTTCGTAGCCGAAGCGGCGTAATTCTCGTTTGTTCTCCCTCCAGTCGGGATCGACTTTAACAAAAATGGACAGGAAAACTTTTTTCTGGAAGAAGTCTTCCATGTCGATTCGGGCCTGGGTGCCCACTTTCTTGAGCGCGGCGCCCTTCTTGCCTATGATGATGCCTTTCTGCGACTCGCGCATCACGTAGATTACGGCGTCGATATCGTAGCGCTCCTCTCCCTCGCGGAAGGCCTCTATGCCCACCTCGCAGCTATAAGGAATCTCCTCCTGATAGTTGAGGAAAATTTTCTCCCTTATAATTTCCGAGGCGAAGAAGCGCAGATTCTTGTCCGTAAAGGCGTCTTTGTCAAACCAGGGCGGGCATACGGGGAGCTTTTCAATCACCGCATCAAGTATGCTGTCGAGGTTGAAGCGCTCCTGTGCGCTTGCGGGGATTATCTGTGCGGAGGGGAGTTGTTCCTTCCACCAGGCGGAAAGAGAAAGCACCTTCTCCTGCGTGCTGATATCTATCTTGTTGATGACCACGATTACGGGGCATTCGATGCGCCGGAGTTTGCTCACGTACTCCTCGTTCTTGTCAGGAGTTTCGACGGTATCGGTGACATAAAGGATTATGTCGGCGTCGCCGAGGGCTCCGTCAACAAAGTTCATCATGTTCTGCTGAAGCCTGTAGTTCGGCCTCAGGATACCGGGAGTATCGGAGTAAACAATCTGCCAGTCATCGCCGTTCACGATGCCCATGATGCGGTGACGGGTGGTCTGGGCCTTGGCGGTGACAATGGAGAGCTTTTCGCCCACCAGCGCGTTCATCAGCGTAGATTTACCTACATTGGGGTTGCCGATGATGTTGACGAATCCAGAACGGTGGTCCATTATACGTAGGCCCCCATTTTGAGCATATTCACTTCACTCTCCGACAGATAGCGCCAGGCGCCCTTCTTGAGCCCCTTCTTGGTGAGGCCGGCGAAGTAAACTCTGTCAAGAGCTTTTACGGTGTAGCCGAGCGACTCGAAGATGCGGCGTACGATGCGGTTCTTGCCGGAATGGATTTCGATCCCGAGCTTGCTGTGGTCGCGCTCGTCAACGTATTCCAGTTCGTCCGCCTGCACGAAGCCGTCCCCGAGGGTGATGCCCTGTACTATCTTGTTAAAGTCTTCCTGGCTCAGACTGCGGTCCAGGGAGACCTGGTAAATCTTCTTCTTGTCGTATGAAGGATGGGTAAGGCGCTCGGCAATCTCGCCGTCGTTGGTGAACATCAGCACGCCGGTGGTGGCCTTGTCCAGGCGACCTACGGGGTAAACCCTTGTGGGGCAGTTCTTTATGAGATCCATGACAGTCTTGTCGGCGTGAGGATCGGAGGCAGAAGTAACATAGCCCTTGGGCTTGTTCATCACCAGGTAAACCTTGCTCTCGCCTCTGAGACGCTCTCCGTTGAAGCGCACATCGTCGTCGAATATGTTGACCTTGGTGCCGAGTTCGGTCACCACCTCTCCGTTAACCGTTACGCATCCGGCCTCGATGAATGTATCTGCCTCGCGGCGTGAACATACACCGGAATTGGCCATGAAACGGTTGAGGCGGATCTCGTTCTTTACCACCTCGGGCTCATATGCGGGGCCGTCGTAAGGCTGGTCCACGCGGGGCCTGCGGTTGATCATTCGCTTGATACCCTCGTTCGCTGCGGGGCTGGGGCCGCGCTTGCCGCCTTTACGGGGCTTTGCGGGACGCTCGCCGTAAGGCCTCTGGGGGCGGTCGCCGTAGGGTTTGCCCTCGCCGAAGGAGCGGCGCTCACCGTACGGCTTGCTCTCGCCGTAAGGCTTATTCTCGCCATAAGGCCTGCCTTCGCCGTAAGGTTTGCCTTCTCCGTAAGCTCTATGCTCGCCATAGGGCCTCTGGGGACGATCGCCGTAAGGCCTCTGCGGACGCTCGCCATAGGGCCTTTGAGGGCGGTCACCATAGGTCTTGTGCTCGCCGTAAGGTTTGCGCTCACCATAGGGCTTGCCGTAGGGTTTGTGGTCGGAGAAGCTGCGCCTCTCGCCGTAAGGGCGGGGGCTGCTCTCGGAAGAGAAATCTACTTTTTCGGTACGTACTGCACCAGCAGCTGTTTTCCGTGGTCTAAGTTTTCGGCCGTCTTTAGAAAAACCATCCATCATTTTAGGTTGAAAATATAGGTTATTGTGCCCTCCTGTAAAGCCGGGGCACTGGAGCTCATATTGAAGCCTGTTTCGAGCGCTGCGTTACGCGCCGCTGTCCACAAGGCCCTGTCGGTCACGGTGGTGCCGTCCGCTCCGGGAACGGCTTTCTGGACCTTTCCGTATTGGTCTACCCAAATCTTGACCACCACTTTGCCGCTTTCCTGCGAGGTGTAAACGGGCTTCTTGAGGCCGGCCTTGTCGACGGTGCGGCCTTCCAGGTGGGCGTTGGGCTTGCCATCGGTGTTGCCTGTCTTGACATTGCCGGTAGGCTGGCCGGGCTTGAAGGTTGTCCCGGGCTCGGAAGCGCCGTGCTGCGCCGTGAGCGTGGTGTCTTTCTTGCCCATGCCGGGGAATGTGGCCCTGGGGTCGAGCTTGGGCTCCTCGTCGCGTTTGGGCTCGGTTACCTCCACGTCTCCGTGCGGATCGGGCTTGGTGGCGGGAGTCAGGTTGGGCTTCTTGCTCACATTGGGCGACTCGCTGCGCTGGACCAGTTCCACTTTCTCGTCGGGATTGACATCCTCGCCCCTCGGGTCTCGCCCTTCATTCTGCTTAACCTCCACCTGTTCTTCTTCAAAATCGAGCAGGAAAGTGTTTTCTACAGGCGGCGGATAGAGATACTTTATGCCCGTGAACGACACCAGCAGGGCGGCGCTGACGTGAACGGCCAGCGTCATTATGATGCCGGTCATTACTGCATTGCGCTGCCTTTCGCCTCGCTCTCGGAGATACTGTTTCATTCGGGTTGTGTGGCCAGGATTACTTTATAGTGATTGCGTTTGGCGATATTCATCACCTGCACGATTTCCTTGATGGGGACGCTCTCGTCGGAGTAGATGGAGAAGGTGGGGTCCTCCTCGGTCTGGAGAAGTTCCACCAGACCATCTTCTACCTGCTCCAGGGGGACGGGAGTCTCGTTTCCGTTGATGTGGAAGGTGTACTGATCCTCACCCCAGTCCTTGATGGAGACGCTCACGGTGGCTTTTGCGCCAACCTGCCCGGTGCTCTTGGGAAGCAGGAGCTTGAGGGCGTTGGGATTCACCAGCGTGGAGGTCACCAGGAAGAATATGAGCAGGAGGAACACTATGTCGGTCATACTCGACATCGACATGTTCGGGTCTGCCTTGGTGATACGCTTGAGTGCCATTATTCCTCTTCTTTAACGCCCTGCGGATCTTCCAGCAGGTCCATGAACTCTATGGTGCTGCTCTCCATCTGGAATACCACGTTGGACACCTTGGAGGTGAGCCAGTTGTATCCGAAGTAAGCGATGATACCTACGATAAGACCACCAACGGTGGTGATCATGGCGGTGTAGATACCGCTCGACAGGAGGGTGATATCGATGTTGTTGCCGGCCTGCGACATGTTGAAGAAGGCCTGCACCATACCCATCACGGTGCCGAGGAATCCGATCATGGGAGCGCCGCCGGCGATCATTGCCAGATAGGGGAGACCCTTCTCGAGGCGGGCCACCTCAACGTTGCCAACGTTTTCGATAGCGGTCTGTATGTCCCCGAGGGGCTTGCCCATGCGCTCGATACCGCTCTCGACCATACGGGCGACGGGAGTGTCGAACTTGGAGCAAAGGGTCTTGGCGGACTTGATTTTACCGTCGTGGATGTAATCCTTGATGTCCATCATGAAGTCCTTGTCGATTTTGGAAGCCTGGCGTATCATCCACCATTTCTTGCCAAAAATGTAAATGGCCACCAGCGAAAGGGCCAGCAGCACAATCATAAGCCAGCCGCCCTTGACGGCCATGTCGATAAGGGAGAAGGACATTTCCTGCTGCACCGGAGCGGCCTGTACCGCGTCTACGATGTCGGCCTGAAGAAGATAGTTTAGCATATCAATAGAATCTTTAACTTACAAATATAAATAAAAAAGCCAAAAACAATGATACTGGCAGGTGAAAAATGGGTTGCGCTATATCACCGTTATGCTGCCGGAGGGGATCCAGCCCTGGCGGCCGTCGGCAAGCTCTATGTTCTGCCAGTCGCCAACCGCTTCGAGGGTTTTGACCTTGGTGCCCTCGTGGAGCACGAACAGGCTAACTCCGCTGCCCGGGGAACTCTTGACCTCCGAGACAGCTGCGGTAACTATGGCGCTTTGATGACTGAGTCCCTCGCTGCGTTGCCAGAAGGCGAACCAGAAGCACATCAGGCAAAGAATCAAGGCAACAAGGCCGCTGAAGAAGCCCGCTTTACGCGCGCCGCCTCTTCCGAGCAGGAACAGCAGCAGGCACGCCAAAACCGCTCCCAGAAGCACCAGGGTCAATACTGCCCAGGCATTTGAAGGTAGCAGCCAGCAGAGTTTACGCGCCCAGCTCTTAAGGAAGAACTCCGGAATATCCTCAATGCGGTCCTGAATCTGCGTGCGGACAAAAGCTAAATTAACCCGGGCGTCCTCGTATGAAGGATCCACCTTAAGAGCCCTTTCGTACCACAGGATGGCGTGTGCCACATCGCCCCCCTTATAGAAGGCGTTGCCTATGTTGTAATACAGCGATGCGCTCTCCTGACCGGCCTGGGCAATCTGCATCCAGGAGTCAGCGGCATCTTGCCAGCGGGACTCGCTGTAAGCGGTCACTCCCTCGTCCCAAAGATGGTCGGAAGGCGCCTGGGCGCGAACGCCTAATGGCAGTACCATCAGCATGGCAATCAAGGCAGCAGCGGCACCGCCGCGCGAATTATGTTTCATAGATGAATCGATTTCGGAGATGACGCTCACCGCTCCCTCGTAATGGCTGTTCATGGCCTCATGCCCCTCGGAAGGAGCGTAGCGGGCAAACTCGCAGGCATCGAGAAGCTCCGTAAAGCGGGCGGCCTGGTCGGCCGTAGCGCCACCTTCAACGAGCCTCTCTGCGATATTCTCTTTGCTAAGGTCGGCGGCGGGCATGTTGAGCTTGTCGCTCACGAAGCCCAGCAGGGCCTTGTGAAGCTCCTCGTAGAATGCGGTGTAGAGGTCTTTGCGCAGGAATTCGCCGGCCTGCGAGAGGCGCTTGCGCGCCATCTTGGTGGCGGCCCTGTTCTTGGTCCCGGCTACGTCGGCGCGGCGCTCCCACAGCTTGCGCGTGAGGAAGTACACCGCTGCGGCCAACAGGCACAGCAGCGCTGCAATGGCCCAGAAGAGCCCGGAACCTGCAAAGAAGTATCCGGCGCGGGTAAGTGCGGGCTCCTTGGTGGCGATGAAGCGTATGTCGCTTCCCAGGTCGCGTACGTCTTTGCGGTTAGGATTGACCACCAACTGTCCGCCGCCTGAAGCGGGCGCGCTATCTTCGCCCTTTGAGACCTTGATCGGCATCTCGGCGCTGCGCAGGGTGACAAATTTGCCGCCGGCTACATCGTAATAACTGTACTCCACCGGCCCGAGGACGAATTCCCCGTGGCTGCGGGGGATGAAAGGATACTCGAAAGTCTTGCTTCCGCCGCCCTCGCTGGTCTTTACGTCGTACACCTCAAAGTCCGGCGGGAAGTTGATCTTGGGCGCTTCCAGCAGCGAGATGTTGCCCTTGCCGCTGATGGTAACTTTGAGCGCTGCTGCATCGTGGGTGCGGAGTGAGTCGCGGGTGAGGGCGGCAGTCATGCGGAATGTGCCCACGCCGCCTCCGAACGAGGCGGGAGCCCCGGCGGGAATCTTGCTCACCTGAACCTTGATGGCGGGAGTGGTGACACGTTTGCGTATGGTGCGGTATTCGTCCTGGAAAAAGCTGTCGAAGATGCTGCCGGAGTTGCTGTTCTGGTTGCGCACGTTAACAAGGCACACCAGTTCTGCCGGATCGATGACTACCTCTCCTGCCTGTTGTGGAATGAGGGTCCAGGAACGCAGTACGGCGGCATTGTAGATCTTGTCGCCTACGCTCTCGCGGTGGAATTCGATATTGGTGGGAGCCTGAACTTCCTGGCTCCAGAATCCGTTGAAAGAGGGGAAGCGGGCGTCTTCGAAGCCGCCTATGTTGACCCGGTGGAAGAGCTTGAGAGTTGCACTGATGGTCTCGCCTACCACGGCTTTGGTCTTGCTTAAGCTCAGGCGGAGGAATATGTCTTCGGACGGAACCGTACCGGCATTGGCTCCGGAATTGCCGCCTCCTTGCTGCGCCCCCGAGGTGGAACCGCCCTGCTGGGCCTGGCCGCCGCCTTGCGCAGAAGCGCCGTTGCTAACCACCTGTATGGATACGCGCTTGGAGGTAATGGTCTCGCCTTTAATGGTGGCGCTTGCCGCAGGCAGCTGGAAGGTGCCGGTGCTGCGCGGCATAAGTACGTAAGTATAAGTGGTTTGCGATGACTGTGTCTTTTTGCCGTTGATAATGCTGATGGAGCTGGAACTGCCCTTCTGCGGCCCCCATACGAGTTGGAAATCCTCGCCTGGCGACCACTGGAAATCGCTCACCTTGCCCTCGCCGTCGATGATGAAAGAAATGTTGAACTGCTCGTCCAACGCTACCAGGTTCTGCACGCTGACCTTAATGGTGTTCTGGGCGCAGAGCGACAGGGCGGTGGCAATCAGACATATAATGGATGTAAATAATCGTTTCATGGCTACCAATTCTTTTCTTTCTGACGGGACTTAAGCGCTTCGGCTTTCTCCTTTTTCACCTTGTCCTGGGTTTCTTTTTCCTTGGCCTGAATGGCTTGCAGCATTTGCTGGGCCTGCTGTGGCGATATCTTTTGCTCCTGCTGTTGCTGGTCTTGCTGATCCTGGTTCTTGTCCTGATTCTGGTCTTGCTGCTGCTGGTCTTGGTTCTGGTCTTGCTGATCCTGTTGCTGATCCTGGTTTTGATCTTGGTTCTGGTCCTGATTCTGCTGGTCCTGTCCGCCGCCTCCGTTCTGCTGGTTTTGTAGCATCAGTTTGGCGTAAATGTAATTCTCTTTGGCGTCAAGGTCGTCGGGAGTGAGGAGCAGGGCCTCCCGGAAAGCCTTCACTGCTGCGGCGTAGTCTTTCTTCTGAAGGGCTACGTCGCCGCTGTTGTAGTGCCAGCGGGCGGCGTTCTCGGTGGCGGGGGCAATGTTTTTAACCTGCTCCAGGGCTTTTCCGGCGCCTTCCCAGTCTTGCTGGCGGTACAGGGCCGAGCCCAGATTGTAATTGCCCGCTACCGAGAGGGAATCTTTGACCACGGCCTTGCGGTAGTCGATCTCAGCTTCCTTGAAAGCCTCTTTTTTGAACTTGCGGTTGCCTGCGCGGACTTCCCGCCGGTCGGTTTGGGCGCCCAGCGTGAAACTCAGCGAGAGTAAAAGCAACAATGTGTGTATCAGGTACTTCATTCGAACAATCTCCTTTTGTGACGGCGTTCGCCGATGAGCATTTCAAGCACAAGCAGCGCCAGTGAGGCGGCAAAGAAATACATAAACAGCTCGTCGTACTCCTCAAACACTATGGAATTGTATTTCTCGGCCTCCATCTTCTTGATGTCGTCGATAATGGGGTTGAGGCCGAATTCCTCGTTGCCGGCGTGCACGTAGGCTCCGTGCCCCTCATCGGCAATCTGCTTGAGGGTGGCCTCGTCCAGGCGGCTCACTACGATGTTTCCGTCTTTGTCTTTAAGCAGCTCGCCGTTGACCGGTATGGGCTGGCCGCGGAGCGACCCCACGCCTACGGTGTATATCTTGATGCCGAGTTCGGCAGCCTGCCGCGCTGCATCCACGGCGTCGTCCTCGTGGTTCTCGCCGTCGGTAATTACGATGATGGCGCGGCTCTTCTCGCTCTGGGCGCTGAAGCTCTTTGCGGCGGTGAGGATTGCATCGCCTATTGCAGTGCCCTGCACGGGTACGGATCCGGTGTCGATATTGCCGAGGAACATCTTGGCCGACACGTAATCGGTGGTTATGGGCAGCTGTACGAACGAGGTTCCGGCAAAGATAATCAGGCCTATCCTGTCTCCCTGGAGCTTGTCGACCACGCGGGAGATGGCCAGTTTGGCCCTGTCCAGTCGCGATGGCGAATAGTCCTGGGAGAGCATGGAGTTGGAAACGTCCAGGCAGATCATTATTTCTGCGCCCTTGGCTTCATGCTCCTTGAGTTTGGCACCCATCTGCGGGCGCGCGATGCCGATTACAAAGCAAAGGAATGCCAGGTCCCAGAGGATAATACGTATCCATCCTTTGGCGCCCGACCATGATGGCATAAGCGAGCGCACCAGGGCCTCGTCGCCAAAGCGCCTGATGCGGCGGCGCCTCAGCGCGCGCAGGATTCCGTACACCACGGGGATGAGCGGAACGAGCAGCAATAGCCACAAGAATCTTGGAGAAGCAAATATCAACATCACGGCATCCTCCTTATAATCAAACGGATAACAAGCTCAAGAAGCAGGCACACAAGGGCCCACAGAGCATATTTTCCGAACAATTCTTTATAAACCGGGAAACTGTCGATGGTGGTGCGGGCCTTCTCCATCTTGTTGATCTCCGAGTAGATTTCCGACAGCTTAGTGTTGTCGGTAGCGCGGAAATAGCGCCCTCCGGTCACGTCGGCAATGTTCTTGAGCAGGTCTTCGTCGATCTCCACCTTCATCTGCTGCACGTCCATTCCCCAGGGCGTGATGACAGGATAGGGAGCCATGCCGTTGGCACCGACTCCGATGGTGTAAACCCTTATTCCGTAAGTCTTTGCAATCTCGGCCGCTGTCTGTGGCGACACCTCTCCGGAGTTGTTCACACCGTCGGTCAGCAGAATCACCACGCGGCTCTTGGCGTCGGAGTCCTTCATTCGGGCCACTGCCGTTGCAAGTCCGTTGCCTATGGCCGTGCCGTCTTCGATGAGCCCGGTCTGCACCTCCTTCATGAGGTTGATAAGGGTGGCGCGGTCGGTGGTTAGCGGGCACTGGGTGTAGCTCTCTCCAGCAAATACCACGATAGCCATGCGGTCCGAAGGCCTCTGGGCGATGAATTCTATGGCAATATCTTTGGCGGCGCTTATACGGTCGGGGTTGAAGTCGCGGGCCAGCATACTGGTCGAAACGTCCATTGCCAGGGTGATGTCAATGCCTTCCGTATCTATTTTTTCGATTTCGGTGCTGGAGCGCGGCCGGGCGATTGCCACTATGATAAGACATAGCGCGGCTGTGCGCAGCAGGAACGGCAGGTGCCGCAATATGGCCAGCGGGGAAGTGCCGGCCTGCATCCAGGGCGCGGCCTTGGATACCCTCAGGTGCGGACGGCGCTCGCGCAGTTCCATCCACAGATAGTGGAGCACCAGAAGCGCAGGCACCGCAAGCAGCCAGAGCAGTTTGGGATACTCGAAATACATCAGTCATCCGCGGCCTCCTGCCCGCCGGTTTCCTTCTCAAGGTCTGTCTGATACGTGGTGGTTACAAAGCGTACGGCCAGGGGCAGCGCCGCTGCATTCTCCTGCTCGGACGCTATGTGCTTGGCAAACTTCACAAAGTCCGCCCTCTCAAAGAGTTCCTTTAGCGAAGAGTACATCTCGGGTGTGATGTCTTTGTCGCTCTTGAGGGCGTCGAAGAGCTCGGCTGTGGTCATCTCGGGCGCGTCCACTCCGAAGCGCTCGTCCATATAGAACTTGAGAGCGTCGGTGATGCCAGAGTAGAACGCCTTTTGCTTGTCGGGCGCCCAGTATTTGTCGGAGCGGTACTTGTCAAGCTCTCGCAGGGCGACGATGTATGCCGGATCTTTGGGCTTGAGTGCTTCTGCCTTGCGTTTGGAGGCCCTTACTATGAGCCATACTGCGAGGGCTATGATGGCGGCGGCCAGCAGCCCTCCGCCTATCCAGGGGAGCAACTCCTTGAAGGTTACGGGGTAAAGGATCTGCCCCTTGATGTCGTGGATTTCAAAGGTGGCGGTATCAACTGGCATGGTCTTGACGTCCATCTCCAAGCCTTTGAAAACGAGCGTGTCCGACTCGCGGATAACCGGCACGTCGGGCAGGGCGTAATGCCCTTCCTCGAACGGGACCAATACTATGGAGGCCTTGAGCGCGAAGGGCTTGCGAAGGAGCCTTGCCGCGGCCTTGGCGTTGCGCGAGCGGACCGCCTTTCCGTTGACAAGGGTGTCAAGCTGCCAGCCGCCAAGGATGGTCAGCGTGTCGTTGGACGCGGCGCTGAAGTCGGGCAGGGCGATTTTCTCCCCCGCCTTGACGTCCTCGATGGTCACGCCATATCTTATCTGATCGGCAATGAGTATGGAGTCACGCTTCTGGAGTTGCTGCAGGGTGGCATCTCCGGAGGGAACTATGTCCAGCAAAGCCGTCAGTATGAGTATCAACAGTTTCATTTATGATGGAATAGCGCCATGAGGCCTTTGACATAGTCTTGGTCCGTGGCGATGTCTACACTGTCTATTTGGTATTTGTTGTACAGTTTTTCTTCTTTCTGGCCGAGGGTGGCGAACCACTGCTCGTAGGCCTTGCGAACCTTGGGGGAGTCGGTGTTGATCCAGGCCGAACGGCCGCTCTCGGCGTCCTTGATGTGCACGAGGCCGACCGGTACGATGGAGCGTTCACGCGGGTCGTGGACCTTGATGATGGACAGCTCGTGCCTGCCGGCCGCCACCTTGAGCGCGTCCTCGTATCGGGGCGAGCCGCCCTCGTCAACGTCGAGCATATCGCTGAGTATGAATGCGGTACACTTCTTCTTGATGCCGTTGGCAAGGAAGCGCAGGGCCCCTCCGATGTCCGTCCCGTCCGACTGCGGCTCCAATTGGAGCATCTCCCTTATGATGTGCAGCAAGTGGCTGCGTCCCTTTCCGGGAGGTATGAACTTCTCTATGCGGTCGCTGAAGAACAGGGCTCCTACCTTGTCGTTATTGAGGATGGCGCTGAAACTCAGCACGGCGGCAATCTCGGCAAGGGTCTCGCGCTTGGTCTGCGATGCGGTGCCGAACAGGCCCGAACGGCTCACATCTACCAGCAGCACCACCGTGAGTTCGCGTTCTTCTTCGAACACCTTCACGTACGGGCTGCGGAGCCGTGCGGTCACGTTCCAGTCCATGCTCCGCACATCGTCTCCCCATTGGTACTCACGCACTTCGCTGAACGCCATACCGCGTCCTTTGAACGCGGAGTGGTATTCGCCGGCGAAGATCTGGTGCGAGAGCGCCTTGGTCTTGATTTCGATCTTGCGGACCTTCTTGAGCAATTCAGTCGCGTTGTCCATTACGGTACTATGACTGCGTTGATGACTTTTTCGATGATCTGTTCGGTGGTGACGTTCTCGGCCTCGGCCTCGTAGGTGAGCCCGATGCGGTGGCGCAGGACCTCGTAGCAAACGGCCCTAACGTCTTCGGGGATCACGTAGCCCCTGCGCTTGATGAATGCGTAGGCCTTTGCGGCAAGGCTCAGGGATATGCTGGCACGCGGCGAGCCGCCGAATGCGATGAGGCTCTCGAGTTCCTTGAGGCCGTACTCGGCGGGAGTGCGGGTAGCAAACACTATGTCAACTATGTAGCGCTCGATCTTCTCGTCCATATAAACTTCGCGGACGATTTTGCGGGCGCGGATGATGTCTTCGGGCGATACTACGGCATTAGGTTCGGGGAACTGGCCGCCGTTGTTCATGCGCACTATGAGTTTCTCCTCTTCTTTGCGCGGGTAGTTCACTATGCATTTGAGCATGAAACGGTCCACCTGGGCCTCGGGGAGGGGATAGGTGCCTTCCTGCTCGACGGGGTTCTGCGTGGCCATTACCAGGAAGGGCTCGGGCAGATGATAGGTCTGGTCGCCCAGGGTGACCTGGCGCTCCTGCATAGCTTCCAGCAGTGCCGACTGCACTTTGGCGGGGGCTCGGTTGATCTCGTCGGCAAGGACGAAATTGGCGAAGATGGGGCCCTTGTGAACCTCGAACTCCTCTTTCTTCTGGGAGTAGATGAGGGTGCCGGTCACGTCGGCTGGCAGCAGGTCGGGAGTGAACTGGATGCGGCTGAATTTGGCATTGATGGCCTTTGATAATGTGCTGATGGCTAAGGTTTTGGCAAGACCGGGCATACCTTCCAGAAGTATGTGTCCGTCGGCCAGGAGGGCTATCATCAGGTTTTCTACGAGCTGCTTCTGGCCTACTATGACCTTGCCCATTTCGAGAGAGAGGATATCAACGAATTCGCTTTCTTTCTGTATGCGGTCGTTGAGTTCCTTGATGTTTACACTTTCCATATTGTTTGGTTTATTAGCGCAATAGTTAAGCGCGCGGGTTAATCCTGCGCGCGTCATTTTTACTGCAAAAAATGTGCCCGTGTTGAGGCGTCAATAGCGGATGTCAGTCAGGAAAAGGGCGTGTCCTGGGACGGATTCGCCGGCATTGGAGCGGAGGCTTGGTTTTTCTGTCTGAGGGGTGCCGGGGGAGGAGGGGGCATCCAAAATTAGCGATGCGAAATCGGCTTTGGAGCGGCGCGAGCGTCCAACTTCGAGCAGGGTGCCTACTATGGCCCGGACCATGTTGCGGAGGAACCTGTCGGCCTCGATAGTGAATCGCCAGTAGATAAAACCGCTGCCTGAGTCAGCAGCCTGACCGGGGCCTGCTCCGGCAGCAAAAAAACCTGGGAAAAATGCTGCCGGAGCAGGCTCCGGACAGGTTGCGTTCTTCAAGCTGCTGAGTTCGGGGGTGTAAGGCTCCCAGATGGCTTTGTAAACTGTGCAGACGGAAGTTTTGTTGTCGCCGCCCGATTTTTCGAAGCAGCTGAAATCGTGCCTCCCAAGGAGCAGCTCGGCGGCTTTGTTCATTGCCTCGAAATCGACATCGGGATAGCCGTAATAGAACGAGCGCCCCTCAAGGAACGGGTCTTTGCGGCGATGTATGTAGTATTGATACTGGCGGCATACCGCATCGAAGCGGGCGTGAAAGTCGTCCGCTGCGGGAGCTATGCCCTGAATGGAGATAGCCTTGGGGAGTATGGCGTTTAGCTTGTAAGCCAATTGCTTACAGTCAATTGCGCCATCAAAGTCAAAATGGGCCACGTAGCGGGTGGCGCTCACTCCCGTGTCGGTGCGTCCCGCTCCCACAACCCCTACGCTTGAGCGCAGCAGGGTGGAAAGCGCTTTTTCGAGCTCTTCCTGTACCGATGGATCGGAGGGCTGGATCTGCCAGCCGCAGAACGGGGCGCCATCGTAGCTGAGGTCTATCCGGTAACGCATCTCGTTAATTTTTCACTTTGGGCGGGGCCTGGGTTGACGCTATGATACCCTTCGCGATCTCTATCCTCTTGAGCGCGAACGCGCGCAGGTCTTCCCAGCGGTAGTAATAAGGAGTGCCGCAGTCGGCGATGGGCAGCGCCATGTCGCGCTCGTTGTACATCATACGTACCAGTATTTCACCCTTGCAGTTGCGGTAGAATACGAACTGGATGTTAAGCGACATGGGGAAGTCGTACGAACGGAAAACGTCTTTAACCTCGGAGGCTTTGCCCGCGGGCTTGTTGTAGCCGTCGATATCCAGCAGCACGAACAGCGACATTGCTATGATATCGTGCCCGAAACGCAGCCTGGCGGCATATTCGCCGGTGCTGATGTCGCTGTCGGCCTTGTCGATTATGTCTTGCATGGTGCGCCAGACAAACGCCCACTGACGCCCCTTCTGCCACAAGGTATCAGCTCCTTTTGAACAATAAAAGCGGTAGTTGTAACACTCGAAGACCTTGCAGAGTTCGTCGTAAGGGATGAACTCTATAAGATTCTTTTCGACCTTCTCGTTGCACTGGGCGTTGAGTGCTATTGCAAATACGTCGCACTCGAGTTTGCGAGCACCTCCGAATTCTTCGAGAATAGACAGGTCTTTAAGCAGGGGAGAGAAAACCGCTTCGGGAGTTTGCTGCTGCTCGCACATCTGGCGGTAGCCCTTCTGCCAGTAGGCGTATTTGTTGTTGTAGCCCTCGTCGGTGGGCTGGATGTCGGGGTTGGAAAGGCTGAAGGGGTTGAGGTAACCCATGGTGGAGTTGCTTGCCTGCATGTCGATCTGCAGGCGCGGATTGTCGTGCTGCAGCTGCTCGGCAAATGCCGACATGGTGAGGATGCAGCGGGGGACTATGGTCGAAACCGCATCGATGCGGGCGTTCTTGCGGAATACCCTGGGGTAGTTGCGGTACATGTTATGAGCTATCTTGTGCTGCTGCTCGCGCCCCAGTCCGGTAAGGTCTCCGCCGCAGCCCCTTATTGCCTCATAGACAGGGCGATAGCGATTGAGGAACTCTTTCCCTCGCTCGGTCAGCAGGCCCCGCTGGTGGGCGGCGCTGAACAGCGCCATCACTGATTCGTAGTCGCTGTTGGCAGAGTGGTTGCGGGCTCCGTGCCGTCCGTAGTGGCTTATGTAAAAAGGTTTGAATCCCTTGGGTGCGGCGGCGTGGGCGGGTATCCCGTCGTGATTGTACATATAGAACACCGAACCGGCCCGGTAAGGGTCCTGGCGGATTTCTTCGAACGCGTCTCTGCCTTGCCCGAACAGAGCTGCGGAAAGGCAGCATAAGGCGAGCAACAGCGCTATTTTCTTCATCATCTGTAGTTAATTTAGCAATCGCGAAATTAGCAATTATTTTTGATTATCTTTGTGTCTGTATGAGACATTCATTTTTGTTTGCGGCCTTGGGTGCCGTTGTATTGCTGGGCTCTCCGCTCTATGGGCAGGAGGCCTCGCAGCGTACCGTAATCAAGAGTACGGTGGTGGGCTCTGAAAAGGGCAAAATGTTGAACTGCAACGATATAACCCGCAGGGTCACAACTCCGGCGCAGAAGTATTTCGGGTGGACTGAAGGCTCCACCCTTACCGACAAACCTGTCCGCCGCCCATACCGTCCGCCGGTGCTTCCCAAGTCATCCAATCCCGAGGTGACGTACGGCAAGGTGCCGTCGCGCAACGAGTTCGGAATCAATGCGGGGTGGTATCCTTCGCCTGACGGAAGCCTGCTGGCGGTGTACCGTGTGGATGAAACGGCCGTCACTTCATTCCCACTGCTGGACATCCGCCCGCGCGCCGGCAGTCTCAAATCTATCAAGTACCCTATGAACGGCATGCCTTCGGAGCATGTGTCTTTGTGCGTGTGCGACACTCTTGGCAATGTCCTCAATACCTTACAGGTCAATGAATTCGATGATGAGCGCTATATTGCAGGAGTGAGCTGGACGCCCGATTCGCGCGCTATTCTGGTACAGGTGCTTGACCGTGCCCAGCACAATCTCAAGATGCAGCTTTACAGCGCTTCCACGGGAGCTCTGGAAAAGACTCTGTTCGAAGAGCATAACGATGCCTGGGTCGAGCCGCGCGACGGAGTGTGGTTCGTCAAGGGAACGGAGTTCTTTATCTACCGTACCGACAACCGTGACGGCTACCGGCAGCTCTATCTGTGTGACCTTCAGGGAGGTATCAGGCGCCTTACCAATTGCAGCGCCGACGTGTCGTACGTCGCCAACGACGGAGAGTGGGTGTACTATACTTCTGCTGAGGTATCTCCCGTGGAGAATCATCTTTTCAGGCTGCGCCTGACCAAGCTTACGGCTGGACGCAAGCCGCAGAAGCTCTCCAAAGTCCGTATCGGCAAGGGTCAGCAGCTGACTTCCGGCAGTGGCAGCCACCGCGTGCAGATGAGCGGCGACCTGACCCGTTTCATCGACCGCTGGAGCGCGGTTGACGTGCTTGCGCGTACCGAGCTGCGCCGCTCTGACGGTACCCTTGAGAAGGTGCTGCATGAGGCTTCCGACCCTATGGAGGCTTTCAGCGGTGTGACTGTGGAGATGGGAACCGTCCCTTCCGCCGATCCTGCTTTTGTCAACTACTACCGCCTTGTCAAGCCTGCCGGGTTTGACCCTTCGAAAAAGTATCCGCTTATAGTGTATGTGTACGGAGGCCCTCATTCTCAGATGGTTACCGATAGCTGGCTTGCCGGTTACAGGCCTTGGGAACTGCTGATGGCCCAGAAGGGGTACGTGCTTTACGTCCAGGACAACCGTGGGACTGACAACCGCGGAGCCGCCTTCGAGAAGGCTATCAACCGCCGCTGCGGCCAGGAAGAGATGGCCGACCAGATCAAGGGCCTCGGGCAGTTGATTGCCGAGGGCTGGGTCGATACCGGGCGCATAGGCGTGCTTGGATGGAGTTATGGCGGTTTTATGACCATCACTCTCAAGACTTCCAGGCCCGACCTTTTCAAAGTGGCGGCTGCCGGCGGTCCGGTGATTGACTGGAAGTGGTATGAGGTTATGTACGGCGAGCGCTACATGGACAATCCCGAGACCAATCCCGAGGGATTCGCGCTGACTTCTCTTGTTGACAAGGCTTCGCGCGTGAGCGGGAGGCTGCTTATCTGCCAGGGTATGGAGGATGGTACGGTGCTGCCTATCAATTCGATGAGTTTTATACAGTCGTGTGTGGAGCATAATGTGCTTGCCGATTATTTCCCTTACCCTTGCAGCGAGCATAATGTGGGAGGTGCGTGGCGCGAGCAGTTGTATTTGAAGGTTACGGATTATTTCGAGACTTATCTTTAGCTTGTGGATGATAAATACTCTCAGACTGTAGAACGTTTGTTCGAGAGGCACCGAAGCGTGCAGACGGCGGGCTTCAGTTCCGATGCTTACAAGCCGGGGCTGGGGCAGATGTTTGATTATGCTGCGTTTCTTGGGGATCCGCAGTTGAGGTGGCGTGGGGTGCATGTGGCGGGGACTAACGGCAAGGGGTCGGTGTGTTCGATGCTTGCTGCCGCTCTTGCTGCCTGTGGTCTAAGGACCGGGCTTTATACGTCTCCTCATTTGGTGGATTTCAGGGAGCGGATCAAGGTTCTCCAGCCGCTGCCGGGGGCAGAGATGATATCCGAAGCGGAGGTTTGTGATTTTTTGGAGTGGTACGACCGGGAGGGATTGTCGTTTTTTGAAGTTACTACCGGCATGGCTTTCAAGTGGTTTGCCGACAGAGGGGTTGATGTGGCTGTGATAGAAACGGGCCTCGGAGGCCGGCTTGACAGCACCAATATCATAACGCCTCTCATAAGCATCATTACGTCCATCGGCCTTGATCACTGTGCGTTGCTGGGTAATACACGTGCGGAGATTGCCGCCGAGAAAGCCGGGATATTCAAGCCGGGCGTTCCGGCTCTTGTGTGGGGCCGTGACCCGGAGACCCTGCCCGTGTTTGAAAGTGCCGCCGCTGCAGTGGGCTGTCCGCTTTATTTTGCCGAGGATTTCCCCGTACCGGAGGGCTTTCCTCCTCTCGACCTTGCCGGCCCTTGCCAGGATATTAACCTCCGCACCGTTCTGGCCGCCCTGGCCATACTGCAGGATAGTAATGGCACGGTCGCTTTGAACCCTGGGGTTTGTGAGGCCATTGCCTCGGCAGCCCGTATTACAGGTTTGCGGGGCCGTTGGGAGCAGGTTCTCGATAAGCCCCTGACTATTTGTGATATAGCCCACAATCCTCCGGCCCTTGCGGTAAATATGGAGCGCCTTACGGCACTTTGTAAAGCCGAAAAACGCCCCCTTCTGATTGTATTCGGGGCTATGGCCGATAAAGACGAGGATTCAGTCGCCACCATCCTCCCGCAGGAGGCCGAGTATTTCCTGGTGCAGCCCTCTACTCCAAGGGCCATGAGAACAGGCGATTTGGCACTGAAATTGAAAAGAAACTGCTTTTCGGTACAGCCATCCGTTGCCGCGGGCGTTCAAGCCGCCCTGGAGCGGGCAAAGCTGCTGCCGGACCCTATTATTTACATAGGCGGAAGCACTTACGTGGTGTCGGAAGCCATTTCATATTTAGAGAGCATATGAAACGATTGACCATCACACTTGTATTATTTCTTTCATCTCTGATGTCATTCTCCCAAACCAAAGACTCCGACGGGCATACCCTTGTAAGCCTGTGGAAACCTTACTACAAGGCCGTAGATGCCGACAAGCCTCAGGATCAGGCCAAGGCCCTTGAGGCCATCAAGCAAGAGGCTGTTAGCAAGCACCTTGCCTGGGATTTCTACGATGCCGCTTCCCGCTATGTGCAGGTAAAGAGCAGCATCAACTGGAAAGACCGGGAGAAGCTGAACGCTGCTTTCGAGAGCGAAATCGACGCCCTTGCCGAACCCATAGTGGTGTTTTATCACCGTCACTATTCTATGGGCTCACAAGCCGCCGCATTTGTCTCTAAACACAGAGAAGCCCTTCTTGCTTCTCACAACCCAGAGTTCTATTCGCGTGACCGCAACGTAAGCGGCACTACATTTTCCGCCGCTCTGCTGCCGCTGATCAAGAACGACTACGAATACGCTCTGTGGAGCATGTACCTCAAGAAAGAGGTCTGCCCTCTCAAGGCCTACTATGGCGACAGCTACCCTTGCGCGGCGTTTGCCGAGTTCTATGCCATCGACAGCTGGAGCGATGAGACCAATTATGCTAACTGGGGCAAATTCGCCGAGAAATACAAAGACAAAGCTGTATCGCTCCTGGCGCGCGAATGCCGCCTGAGCCACGAATTCTGGAAACTCCGCAGAGAAGACGGCTCCACCTCCGAAGACTACAAGGCCCTCAGGGCCAAATGCAGTAAGTTCGAGTCGGACCGCAAATCCTTTACCGGCTCGGAAAAAGCCATCGCCGATTGCTGCAAGAGGGTAGAGGGCATCATCGATGACCTCGATTCCGTCGATATCGACAGTGAGATTACCAACAGCGTTCTTACGCTTGAACTTCGCAATGTCAGCTCTCTGAAGTTCAGCATTGAAAACAAATACTCCGTCAATCTCACTAACAAAACCGGCTCATACTACGTAATAGACAAGATTACGCACAAGCTGCCCGACTTCGACGACGGCGACTACGATTATGCGTGCAAGGTGGGCGCCTACGAGCATAAAGGGCGCTGGAGCAAATACACCCTATCGGTATCGATGCGCGCTGACTCCCGGGGGTACGGCGTCTATGTGGCTGACTTCCAGAGCGGAAAGCCAATTCCCGAATGTGACTTCTACATCTACGATGCCGACAAGGAGCCGCTTGCCAAAGTCGAAGGGGTGAAGATGGACGGCTACACCCGTCTTCCCGAAGAGATAAGCAAGTACATCACCAAAGACTACAAGTATTATTATTTCCGTGCCGGCTTCAAAGACGGTGGCCGTCAGCGCTGGACGCAGTACATCAGCATGCGCTCACCCAACCCCGGTGCCGTACAGCCCATAGTCAACAGCAATATCTCCCGCGCGGTGCTAATCACCGACCGCGGCGCCTACAACCCCGGCGAGACCGTGCAGTTCAAGGCGGTGCTTTATTCAGGCACTTACGAGTATTCTCTCTGCCCCGAAGGGACCGCCGTCAAGGCTATCCTGATTGATACTCAGGGAAAAGAAGTGAGTACGCTCGACCTTACCACCAACTCGTTCGGCTCCGTATCGGGATCTTTCGCCCTCGAAGGGGTGACCCGTGGCGGAATGTACAGGGTGCGAATTGAAAACAAAGAAAAGAGCCTGGCAACCAGGGAGATAAGGGTCGATGAGTTTGTCCTGCCCACTTTTGAGATGATTTGGGATCCCGATCCGGAACTATATCTGCCGGGAGACAAAGTACGTGTGTCCGGCAAGGTTAAAGCCTATTCCGGGCATTCGCTTGCCAGCGCTAAGCTTTACTACAGCGTGGAGGAGACCAAACCGGCAATCAACGAAAAAGAGCTGGCGCTTTCGGCCGACGGTTCCTTCTCATTCGAGTTCCAGAGCAAGTCAAGCTACGGCGAGACCTATAGCATTAACGTCAAAATAGTAGATGCCACCGGCGAGACGCTGAGTTTCAATACCTGGCGTTCGGTCCGCGGCTCTCTCCCTCTGAGTATCAGCCTGCAAAACAAAGTCCCCGGACAATACTCGCTTGCAGGAGACGCCCGCGTCAACTGGGCTTCCCGCGACTGGATTATCCGTGACGACTTCGCCCGGCTGCGGTTCAGCACCGACGGACTGGAGCGCAAGGGCTTGGAAATCAGATACCAGGTTAAATACGACGGTAAAGTTGTAGCGAGCGGCATGGCCGATCCCCAGCAGACCGTGGATGTGAGTCTGAAGGGTCATCCTTCAGGACTATACAATATCGAGGCCACAGTCACGGCCAATGATTTCGAGGGAAAGCAGAAGAACACCAAGGTAGAATACACTCTTGTCAAGGCCGGTGACGACGATACTGCCCTGAATTTGCACGTGAACAGCTTCTTCAAGGAGCTTGCCGGAGACGAGATAGCCCTGCAGATCGGCGCTACTGAAGGCCCTGTCTGGGCTGTAGTGGAGTTGTACGGCAGCGGTAACGTATTGCTTGAGCATCAGATAGTCCAGCTCAGCGGAGAGTTCGGCCGCGACGGATCGCTGCATACCATACGCTACGAGCGTAAACCTGAATATCCCGAAACTCTGTCGCTGCACGTCCTGTATTTCCGCAGCGGATCCTGCTACGAATACAACCGTGTCATCAAGCTGCCTTTTATCCGCAAGGAGCTGCCATTGAGTTTCACCCGCTTCATCGACAAAGCCCGCCCGAGGGAGGAGTGCCACTTCATCATCCAGACCAATCCCGCCATCGAATGTGCCGCAGCCATATTCGATAAGGCAACGGAGACCATTCAAAGCAATGTCTGGAAACGTGTCGATCCTGTCCGCCGTCCGGAAGCCAGCGTAAGTTATTACTCCGAGTGCGGAGTTGACGGCAACCGGATCTATTTCGCGGTTATGGACATGGTAGACGCCAAGGCAGCCGGAGGGCGTGTGCTCAGCAGGGCGTCCAAGGCACCGATGCAAATGAACGAGGCGGTGGTGGCGGAAGAGAGCGCCATGCTTGCCGATTACGATGCCGCTGAGCCTGAAGCCCAGGCTGCTCCCGACGTTCATGTCAGGGACAATCTTTCCGCCACTATGGCGTGGGAGCCCGTGCTGCGCTCCAATGCCGATGGAGTAATTGACTTCTTCTGCAAAGGCTCCGACCGCCTGAGCACCTATTATGTGCAGCTCTTCGCCCATGGCGAGGGCATGCAGAATGCGGTCCTTCGCGAGGAGATGCAGGTCACGATTCCCGTCAAGGTGGCCCTGGTGGAGCCTCAGTTCCTCTATGAGGGCGACAAGTATACGGCATTGGCTACCGTTTCCAACAATCTTAAGAACGAAGTCAGGGGCCGTGTGGCCATCAGGTTCTACGACGGAAAAGATTACAAGACCGCCCGCGTGCTCGGCACCAAGCAGGCTGTAATCAGCATTCCCGCAGGAGGTTCCATACCGTTCGAGGCTCCTTTCGAGGTGCCCGGCGGCGTTTCCGACCTTGGCATAATGGTCAACTTTGTCCCGGACAATCCCGAGCATGGCTCCGATGCCGTGTTTGTGAGCGCACCTGTGCAGATCGCCCTCCAGACCATCACCGAGGCCCATTCTGCAGTGCTGCTCGCCGGCGCCGACAAGCAGGCTCTTATAGCTTCCCTGAGGAGCATGTTCGTGAATATCGACGGGGCGCTTCTCGATCCGGTCGAGCGCGACATACTCCAGATGATACGCGAGGCAATACCCGACAAGGTAGAACCCAAGTCGGACAACGTACTGTGCCTTACCGAAGCGTATTATTGCAACGTCCTGGCCCGCAGGCTGGGCGCTCCCGGCGTCTCCGACGAGGCTCTCAAAGAGATTCTGGGCAAGATAGCCGCCTGCCAGAACACCAGCGGAGGCATTTCGTGGTTTGAAGGAATGACTTCTTCGCCCGTCATCACCGCGGCCGTTCTGCAGCGCATTGCAGCTATGCCGGATGAAGATCTGAGCGCCATCAACGTTGAGGCGGCCGTACAATATCTCGACAAGGAATACTTCGGCGGTGACGAGCGTCCTTGGTGGTGCGGCGGCATATCGCTGCCTCTCTACCTGCAGACCCGCGCCCTCTATCCTCAGGTGCCGTTCAAATCGCCCGGAGGCAAGGTGTTCCGCCAGTTCAAGAAAGATACCAAGGCTTATCTGGTACCGCGCTCCGAGAGGGGCCTTAACGGGCAGATCCTGGCAAAGGCAAGGCGCCTGCGCACCTTGCAGAGCCTCGCCCTGCTGCCCGGAGGAGACAAGCTCGCCAAGTCGTGGGGCATAACGCTTCGCAAGAAAGTGCTCCGTTCGCTCGACGCGGATGTGGAGTCGCTCCTTCAGTATGCAGTAGACCATCGCTGCGGCGGGTGCTATTATCCCAATGCGGTGATGCCTTGGCGCGGCCTGATGGAGAGCGAGCTTTACGCCCATTCGCTTATCTGCGACCTCTTTACTTCTGCCGCCGAAGGCCGTCCTGACGCATCCTGGGCCTCTCCCGCACGCAAAACCGCCGAGGGTATACGCCTTTGGATGATGATCCAGAAGGAAACCCAGCAGTGGGATAAGGACGCCGCCTATCTGGAGGCCATCGCATCGGTGCTCAGGGGCACTCCCGAGACCCTGCAGACCAAGGTCATAGCCCTGAGCGGCCAGTGCACCAAACCGTTCCCCGACATCAAGGCTTCCGGCAACGGATTTACCGTCAGCAGGGAATTCACGGTAAACGGCAAAGTGCTTAAAGACGGCGATCCCGTAAAGGTGGGCGACCGCATCGTTGCCAGCTACCGCATCTGGAACGAGGAGAACCGCAGTTTCGTGCGCCTCACCGCTCCACGTCCCGCATCGATGCGTCCGGTCAAGCAGCTGTCCGGCCACTACGGCTGGTGGCTCTCGCCGCTGAGGATAGGCGGCTGGAGCATCTCGCCGCAGGGCTACCGCAATGTGCTCGCCGACAAGACCGAATACTGGTTCGACTCCTACCCCGAAGAGAAGACCACCATCACGGAAGAGTTCTTCGTGACCCAGGAAGGCGCTTTCCAGACCCCCGCAGTGGAGATAGAGTCGCTCTATGCTCCTCACTACAGGGCCAATGATGAGGGAAGGAGTGCGCTTGTGTCGGGAAAATGATTATATTTGCGTGATGATTAGCGCGCTCCACTCTAAATACATCATAGACGGAATCCCGCGGGAGCTTACTCCTGCCGGGATTTTGTCGTCTGTTATGGAACGCGTTCCGGAGCCCGGAACTGGGGGCGATGTCATTATCGACGAGTCCTTCGACCCCGCGCCCGGCCCCATTCTCCTTGACTCCTCGCGTATCGAAGAGTATCTGCACAAGATAAGCGGCCTCCAGGCGCAGGTCAGCGTGCCTTTCGCCGCACCGAGCACCAGGGGCAGGGTTGCCGCCGCCCTGATCGACACTATGTGGCGCAGCGGCAATTTCAAGCTGGACGATCTGCATCTTACCGCCAAGTGGACCTTCAACTCCGATAAAGTCGGGGATATGGCGGCTTTCTATGCTTCCGTAGAGGCTGCCGCCGATTATATCGACACCATGCGCTTGAACCTCAGGCGTATAAGTCTGGAGCAGGGGCCGTTCGACGTACGCTTTGCCACTCCCTTCTCGGGCGCTCCGCTGCTGGTGGACGACTGCCTGCATCCCGACCCCCAGAGCTGGGTGGTGTATCTGCCGTTCGATACCTCGGATTTCCGGCTTGGCGGGTCGCTCCTTTCGCAGGCTCTGGGCCTCAAAGGAGGAATGGCGCCGCAGGTCGAAGATGCCGACTACCTGATGGACTGCTTCGAGGTGGTGCGCGAGTTCGCCGAGGACGGAGTGCTGCTCAGCGCGGCCACAGTGTCGGAAGGTGGCCTGTACTCCACTCTCCGGCGCATGAGCTCTGAAGGCGTAGGCGTCCACGCCGATGTATCGGGGATTATGCGGGCTTGCTCGGAGAAGGATCCGGTACGGATTCTGTTCGGGGAGGTACCCGGGGCGGTGATTCAGATACGGGACGCCGATTTCGACTATATCGATGCTGAATTCCTGCTGCAGGACGTGGCGTTTTTCCCTCTCGGGCATCCGGCTTCAGATTCCGGCATCCACATTGAATACTCCGCGGTATCAGGCATACAGACCATACTCGAATCCCTCATGCAGAATGCAGAGGGCGAAGACTGAAACATATAATCAATGGGCAAATCAAAGATATACGTGCTCGACACGAATGTCATCCTGCACGACCACAAAGCCATCTGGAAGTTCAAAGACAACGACCTGGTTATTCCTACAGCCGTAATTGAAGAGGCTGACAAATTCAAAAAAGGCAACGACACTCTTTCTTATCACGCCCGCGGGTTCATGCGCGAGCTGGACCTGATAAGCGACGGCCATTCTTTCGGCAAGAAGGGAATCCCCATCGGCAAGGGCCTGGGCCGCATAAAAGTTGAACCCAACCATCCTTTCCCTCCCGAGTTGTCCGAGCTGTTCAAGGACGATACCCAGGACCACCGCATACTTGCCACGGCAATATGGGTAAGGGACAATAATCCCGGCACTTTCGTGGCGCTGGTGACCAAAGACGTGAACCTTCGCCTTAAGTCCAAGGCCGCCGGAATGGCGGTGCAGGACTACTTGTCGGACAAGATCGAAGAAGACAAACTCGAAAACCGCCAGAGGGAGGTGCTGCGCATGAGCCTGCGCTCCGACCTTATGCAGGCCTTGTGCTACGGCCCCGAGACTTCAATCGACTGGAAAGATGTCCAGGAACTCAAGCCCGAGCCCAACCAACTCTTCCGCTTTGAGTGGGAGAGCGGTTCGGACGATACGGCCTGCGCCCGCTACGATGCCGACCGCGGCAAGATAGTTCTTGTCAAATCGCGCGAAGCATACGGAATCAGGCCTCGCAACGACGAGCAGAAAATGGCTCTGGACGCCTGCCTGAACCCCAAAGTGTCGCTGGTGGCTCTCACCGGTGGCGCAGGTACGGGCAAGACTCTCCTTGCCCTGGCTTCGGCACTGGAGCAGGAACGCGACTATGAGCAGATTATCCTTTCCCGTCCTACCGTTATCCTGGGCAATCAGGATATTGGCTTCCTGCCCGGCGACCAGAAGAGCAAGATGAGCCCTTTCCTGCAGCCGCTGATGGACAATCTTAACGTCATCAAGGAGCAATTCCGCCCCGGGTCACGCGAGGCTCAGAGGATTGAAGCCATGCTTACAATGGAAAAGCTTGTCATCGAGCCTCTTGCATATATCAGGGGACGTTCCCTTGGCAAGTGCTTCTTCATCATCGACGAGGCCCAGAACCTTACGCCGCACGAGATCAAGACCATCATCACCCGTGCCGGTGAGGGGACCAAGATGGTATTTACCGGCGACGTGTTCCAGATCGACCAGCCTTACCTCGACCAATGGACCAACGGTTTGAGCCACATAGCCGAAAAACTCTCCGGCCAGAAGCTCTTCGAGCATGTGTTCCTGCGCAAGGGCGAGCGTTCGGCTCTCTCCGACCTGGCAGCCAAGCTGCTGTAGCTCTGACAATAACTTATATTTTTATTAACCGGAAATAATTGCTAAATTCGCGGATTGAAAATTTTGTAATAACCACTGAAATATGTTTGAAAACAAGAAAAGAGTATATCGCTTTGGCGGAAAGACCGCAGAGGGCGACGGTACTATGAGGGAACTCCTCGGAGGAAAAGGCGCCAATCTGGCGGAAATGAGCAAACTCGGAATGCCTGTACCTGCAGGCTTTACTATCACCACGGAATGCTGCGCTGAGTATTACGAACTTGGCGGCGGTTACACCGAGCAGCTCAAGAAAGACGTAGCATCCGCTCTCGAAGCAACCGAGAAGCAGATGGGTAAGAAGTTCGGCGATCCCGAAGATCCCCTCCTGGTCAGCTGCCGCTCCGGAGCACGCAGCTCCATGCCCGGTATGATGGACACCATCCTCAATATCGGCCTTTGCTCCGCCACCCTGCCCGGTATGATCAAGAAGACCGGCAACCCCCGTTTCGTTTACGATGCATACAGGCGTCTTATCATGATGTACTCGGACGTGGTTATGGAAAAGGCCGAGGGCATTGAGCCTGAGGACGGCCAGGGCATACGCCAGCAGCTCGACCGTATGATGGAAGAGCTCAAAGAGGCCCGCGGCTACAAGTCCGACACCGAAATCACCGCAGAAGAACTCAAGGATCTCTGCGCCAAGTTCAAGGTCAAAGTCAAGGAAGTTCTCGGCGTTGAATTCCCCGACACCGCAGAGGCTCAGCTCTGGGGCTCCATCGGCGGCGTTTTCAAGTCTTGGAACGGCAAGAGGGCAATCGCCTACCGCCGCATCGAAAAGATTCCCGATGACTGGGGCACCGCAGTTAACGTACAGTCCATGGTATTCGGCAACATGGGAGAGACTTCCGCCACCGGCGTAGCATTCTCCCGTAACCCTGCCACCGGCGACAATAAATTCTACGGAGAGTGGCTCATCAATGCCCAGGGCGAGGACGTGGTTGCAGGTATCCGTACCCCTAACCCCCTGAACGAGGCCACCAAGACCGAGCAGAACAAGCATCTTCAGTCGCTGGAGACCGCCATGCCCGAGGTTTACAAGGAGCTTGATGCTATCCGTAAGAGGCTCGAGGAGCACTTCCACGATATGCAGGACATTGAGTTCACCATTCAGGAAGGCCACCTCTGGATGCTTCAGTGCCGTATCGGCAAGCGTACCGGTATCGCCGCACTCCAGATGGCGATGGATATGCTCTCCGAGGGCATGATCGACGAGAAAGAGGCCGTGATGAGAGTATCTCCCGCACAGCTTGACGAGATTCTTCACCCCATCCTCGATCCCGCATCGGAAAAGAAGGCCGAGGTTATCGCCAAGGGTCTTCCCGCATCTCCGGGCGGAGCAGTGGGTACCATAGTATTCACTTCCGAGGCTGCTATGGAAGCCGCAGCGGCAGGCAAGAAGGTCATCCTCATCCGTGAAGAGACTTCTCCCGAGGACATCGAGGGTATGCGTGCATCCGCCGGTATCCTTACCACCCGCGGCGGTATGACTTCCCACGCTGCTCTTGTGGCACGTGGCTGGGGCAAGTGCTGCATCGTGGGCTGCGAGTCCATGAAGATTAACCTCGCCGGCAAGAGCGTAAGCTTCGGCGGCACTACCTATAAAGAGGGTGACTGGTTCTCCCTGAACGGCGCCAAGGGCTATGTGTATGCAACCAAGCTCGACACTATGGACGCCAGCGAGAACCCTCTGTTCATCCGCTTCATGGAGATTGTAGACAAGTTCCGCCGTCTGGGCATCCGCACCAACGCCGACACTCCGGAAGACGCCGCCCGCGCACTGGCATTCGGTGCCGAGGGTATCGGCCTGTTCCGTATCGAGCATATGTTCTACGGCAAGAATTCCGAAACTCCTCTTTCCAAGCTCCGCAAGATGATCCTGAGCGACACTAACGAGGAGCGCAAGGCCGCCCTCGCCGAGCTCGAACCGTTCATGAAGGCCTCCGTCAAGAGCACCCTCAAGATTATGAACGGCAAGCCCGTGGTGTTCCGTCTGCTCGATCCGCCTCTGCATGAGTTCGTTCCCAAGGGAGTCGAGAAAGAGAAGGAGCTTGCCACCGAGCTTGGTATTTCTGTCGCCGATGTCGAAAAGCGTGGCGAGAACCTCCACGAGGTCAACCCTATGATGGGTCACCGCGGAGTACGTCTGCACGTTACTTATCCTCTCATCGCCGAGACTCAGTACAGGGCTATCTTCACCGCCCAGGCCGAGCTCCAGCAAGAGGGCCTGCACCCTATCCCCGAGATTATGATTCCTGTTACCGTGTCCGAGCGTGAGCTCCGCTTCCAGAAAGCCATCTGCGAGAAGATCCGCGAGCAGGTAGAACAGTCCACCGGAGAGGCTCTGGTGTACAAGTTCGGAACCATGATCGAAATACCTCGTGCCGCTCTTACCGCCGACCGTATGGCCCGTACCGCCGAGTTCTTCAGCTTCGGTACCAACGACCTTACCCAGATGACCTTCGGCTTCAGCCGTGACGATGTGGGTACCTTCATGGGCGACTACCTCGGCAACAAGATTCTCGACAGCGATCCTTTCCAGACCATCGACGTGAAGGCCGTCGGCAAGCTCGTCGAGCTTGGTATCCGTGGCGGACGCAGCAAGAGGCCCGATCTTAAATGCGGCGTTTGCGGCGAGCACGGCGGTGATCCCGACTCTGTGCACTTCTTCAACAAGATCGGTGTCGACTACGTGAGCTGCTCACCTTTCCGCGTGCCTATCGCCCGTCTTTCGGCGGCCCAGGCTGCGATTAAGCAGAGCGCATAGTTGTCTGTATCAAGATTCTCAATCCGCGCCGGAGTTTCTGCTCTGGCGCGGTTTTTGGGAAAAGTAAGGCGGTATGAAAAAGATTCTGACTATTTTGCTCATAATGGCGGCTGCGGCAGTATTGTACGCACAGCCTGCTTACGCACAGCGCAAGGCGAATGAGCCCCAGATTGACTTTCAGCATCGCTATATGACGGATATGCACCTCAAGATGGGCCTGTCCAAGCTGAAGACTTTCAACAAGCTTCTTCCCAACTCCCTGCGCCGCGAGATAGGGGACGAGTACTATCCGGCTATCAGGCGGCAGCTCAAAACTGCCGATAAGTGCCAGTTCAAGGAGGGGGAGGCAGAGGTTGAGCGCTTCTCCGACGGAAAAGTCAAGCTCAAGCTGATATTCCCCAATTTCTATATGACCATCAGCAACGTAACTTGGGAGCAACTTGATGTGATATTCTCTGAATACTTCTGATTGAACCGCGACATATGAAAAAACTATTCACACTCTTACTGTCTGTCGCACTCCTGAGCGCCGCCGCTTGTACCCCTGCGCCTGCGCCCGACGGCGGTAAAGAGCAGGAGCAGATTCCTTCGCAGCCGGAGACTCCTTCGCAGCCGGAGATTCCCGAGACTCCTGATACTCCGGAAACTCCCGAAGTTCCCGAAACCCCTGACACTCCGCAGACACCGGAGACACCGGATACCCCGGAGCCTGTAAGCTTCCGCCTAATGTCATTCAATATCCTTCAGGCGACATCTGAGACAGCCGGGCACGAGTGGGCAAGCGTCCGCAAGGCGGCGTGCATCAAGATGTTCAGGGACATCAAACCCGATATCGTTTGCGTCCAGGAGTCCCGCAAGACCCAGTGCTCCGACCTGGCGTCCGCCTTGACGCAGTATTCTCAGATCAAATATCCCAAAGACGGTATCGAGTCCAACGGCGGGCAGCGCAACCTTATTATGTACAACAATCAAAAGTTCTTTGTCATCGAGTGGGGGAAATTCTGGTTCAGTGAGGACGGAACTGCGAGCGGAGGCCGTTGGGGCGATGATGCCACCACCCAAAAGATGACTATCTATGTCCACTTCAGGGAGATGGCTACCGGGCGGGAGTTCTGGGTGTACGACACGCATTTCTTCGCCAAATGCAATGTGGAGACAACGCGTGGGCATTGCGTTGAAATGAGTCTGGCGAGCATCAAAGAGAAGGTCGGTGACGAAGGCGTGGTTTTCTTCTGCGGCGACCTTAACATGCAGCCGGACAATCCCATTCTCAAACCTATGTTTGATTATATGAAGCACGCCGCTACCCACGCGGATGAGTCGGACGGCGTGTCCACCATAACTTACAACGGCTTCCGCGAGACCAATCTCAAGGTTCTCGACCATATCTTCTACCGCAATGCTACCGCTCATACATATAAGGTTGTCAACAGCCAGACGGCGTACGGTACGAAGTGGATTTCAGATCATTATCCTATTTACGCTGACGTTGAATTCTAGAACTTATGTCAGACTTTTTTAAACGTGCGGGCCTTCCCAAAGGCCTTTTGTGGGGTTTTGTCGGCGTCCTCATCTTTATGATGGGTGACGGAGTCGAGCAGACCTGGCTGAGCAAGTACATCACCGACCGCGGCTTTAATTCCGCCGACCTGTTTGCCGTTTACGGCGTAACGGTGGCTATTTCTTCCTGGCTCTCCGGCGTCATAGCCGAAACCTTCGGCGTCAAACGAACAATGCTTGCCGGCTTCATACTGTACGTTGTAGGCGTAGCGGGATTTGCCGGAATAGGCATGACGCAGATGAATTTCCCCGTTCTCATGGCCACCTATGCCGTCAAGGGCCTGGGTTACCCTCTGTTTGCCTATACATTTATGGTGTGGATCACCTACCGTGTGGAGCAGGACACCCTTAGTTCCGCACAGGGCTGGTTCTGGTTTGTGTTTACCGGCGGACTGAACGTGCTTGGAGCTTACTGGGGTATATTTGCATATACGCATCTTGGCGTGCAGGCAACTTTGTGGTCGGCCATAGCGTTTGCTGTAGTGGGCGCGGTGTTCGCCCTTTGGGTGAACCGCTCTCCCTCCGACAACAAGTTCGTATCAGCCGACGCCCCGCAGGGCGGGCGCATCAAGGCACTGTTCAAAGGACTGTCAATTCTTGGACGCGAACCCAAGGTGCTGCTTGGCGGTATAGTACGTATTATCAACACCACTTCGCAGTTCGCTTTCATTGTGTTCCTGCCGCTTTATATGTTCGAATACGGCCTCAGCGAGACGCAATGGGCGTCTATCTGGGCTATTATATTCCTATTTAATATAATATTTAATCTGGTGTTCGGCATCGTGGGCGACAAGATAGGCTGGAACAGGACAATCACCTGGTTCGGCTGCATAGGCTGCGCCGTGAGCGTGCTGCTCTTCTACTATTCGCCGCAGATTCTTAACCAGTACTGGTTCATTCTGCTTTGCGGCTCGTTGTGGTGTATTTGTCTTGCCGGGTTCGTGCCTCTGTCGGCGCTGGTGCCATCGCTGGTCGAGTCCGACAAGGGTGCAGCGGTGAGCGTGCTCAACCTCGGTGCGGGAGCGTCGGCTTTCGTGGGACCGCTTTTGGTAAGGGCTCTGTCGAAACCGATCGGCTACGGCGGAGTGGCCTGGACTTTGGCCGGATTATACCTCTTAAGTGCCCTTCTGATGCGTTTTATTGGCGATAGGCGTGAAAAATAAAGCAAAAAAAGTTGCACAAGAAAAATATTCTATATAAATTTGCGCGTTAATATGTTTCGTGGACCAGAGGGTATTATACCCGATTGGTCCGTGAAATATACAGGCAAGGTTACTAAACCCTAGAACAAAAATATTTTTTATAATTAACTTTTAAACAATTAATGTATGAAAAAAATCTTTAGATTCGCAATTGTGTGCGCCGTCGCAGGTGCTGCACTTTTGACTGGATGTACCAAAGATTTCACCTCCGAGATTGACAAGCTCCAGGGTGACCTTGAAAAACTGACCAAAAAGGTCGAAGGTCTGGAGAATGACATCAAGGCCGGAGCGCTCATCACCGACGTCAAGCCCTTCACGGACGGTAACGGCGGTATTGAGGTTGTCCTGAGCAACGGTAAATCTTACAAGATTAACAACGGTGCAAAGGGCGCTGACGGACAGGATGCTGACGTTTGGGAGATCAAGAAGGTCGGTAACGACTACTATTGGTTCAAGAACGGCAAGCAGACTGAGTTTAAGGCTAAGGGTGAAGACGGCGCCGCCGGTGCTGCCGGCCCTGCTGGCCCTGCTGGCCCTGCCGGCCCTGCCGGCCCTGCTGGCCCTACCGGCCCTACCGGTGAGACTGGTGCCACTGGCAACTACTGGAAACCCGACGTGGAGAACAACAAGTGGGTTGAGTACACCAGCAAGGACGAGCCTACCGGCAAGACCATTGAGCCTATCTTCAAGGATGGTGGCGCAATGACCGCTGTCTGGAATGCCGAGGAAGGCACTCTCGAGTTCGCAAATGTTAAGGATGCTCCCGAGGGCAAGCTTAAGTTCGATCTGAACACCCAGCTCAAGAGCCTCGCATTTGTCCCCGCCCGTATTTTCGACGGTCTCGGACTTATCACCGTATGGGAGGTTTATGCTCCTAGCTCCAAGCTGAATAGCACTTTCCCGTTCATCAACAGGAAAGCCGAAGGTTCTTTCGTTGCTACCGCTCCCCTCGATGTTACCTATCGTCTGAATCCTCAGAATGTTGATCCTGCCAAGTATGACTGGAGTTTCATCAACCGTAAGGTCTACACCAAGGCTACTGCTGACGACAACGACCTCGTGTCCATCGTCACCGGTCCTGTCAGGGATGGTAAGCTCTATGACTTCACCATCAAGCTCAACAAGGCTGTCGAGGCTGCCGATCATGGCAAGATCAACGACATCGTAGCCCTCAAGGCCGTTGCCAAGGATCCCAGCACTGTTGACGCTGAGTTCGAGAACATCGTTTCCGACTACTCTTACATCGAGAAGGATGTTAACAAGGAGTTCTACATCATCCACAAGGATGGCGAGTTCCTTTATCATGACAAGGCTACTGATAAGGATGTTACCTACACTTATGACAAGACAGATCCTAAGTACTATCGTTGGGAGAAGTATGTCGAGATGACCGATCCTTCCGATTTCAACGGTGCTAATACCGACGGAATCGATACTCCTGCACCTGGTGCTGGCAAGAACCCCAAGGCTATTGCTCTTCCTTACAATGGCCAGGTCGACCTCCTCAACTATGTAGAGACCTATGCTAAGGAGTTTGGCGACATCGCCGCTGCCATTGGCATTACCCCTACTTATACTTTCGAATTTGCAGGTGTCAAGGATGGTTCAACCAACGTTGTCATCAGTTCTGATCCTGACAAGGCTCCTTATCTTGTATCCGAAGTTGATAAGACCAACCAGAACAAGTTCCTCAAGTTCTCTGACAATGGCAGTGGCCAGGATGGTAAGTCCAAGTCGCTCATCAGCGTCAATGATGAATTTGTTTACAACCTTTCCCCTGCTATCGGCCGTACTCCTCTCGTGTACGTTCAGGCTCTTTATGACGGTAAAGTTCTCGCTGAGTGCTTGATCAAGATCGAGATCACTGCTGAGGCTGCCGAGCCTGTCAAGAACCTCGGTTGGGATGTCTTCCTGTGGCACAATGCTACCTTCAAGTTCGACAACCTTACCGCTACTGCTACTGCAAAGGGTGAGAGCTGCGAGTTCTCAACTCCTCACGCAAATGCAGCTGCTGAAGGACACGGTAACAAGGCTGACAAGGAGAAGTGTGACGACGGTTTGGTAGTTGGTTGGGACGAGGTTAACGTCTATGTCCTCAACGATGACTGCGTCAACATGTCTTACGAGGTCTTCGGTACTGAAAAGTACGAGATTGATCCTGCTAAGGTTCAGCTTATCCTTGCAAAGGATGATAAGGGTGCAGGTGTCGAGCCTAAGGATCTCCCTGCTAAAGAAGATGCCATCCTTGTTGGTCTTGGTGATATCAACACCTATTACAACAAGAATGCATCCGGTCTTGCTGTGACCAGCCAGAGCCCTGGTAACTGGAAGAACAACACCAACATTGTTGATCTCACCATCTCCAGCGACTTCGATCCTCTGAACAATTACGATGTCCACAATGTTTATGTTCTCTATCCTGCAAAGGACAACACCAAGAACATTGATGTGGTTGTCAAGTTCAGCTTCAAGATCCTGCCTCACGAGCACGATTGGACCATCCTCAAGAAGTACGACGACAAGAACTACTGGATCCTCAACCCTGACTACATCCTTGGTACCCAGGATCTCCTTATCGAGGAGAAGCCCGAGCTCACCGATTACTATGGAACTGAGCCTTATGTCACCTATGGTGGTGTGAGAGTCAAGGGTCTTGAGAATGACCTCCGTTCCGCATTCAACGAGCACTTCAAGGAGTACGCTAAGGTATGGCAGGATTGCAACGAGAAGTCCGATTACACCTTCACCATTGTTAACTACAAGGCTGATGTCGTTGACATCGTTCCTGACAGGACCAGCACTACTACTGTTGGTACCAATGCTGACGGCTATGCATTCGTGACTATCTCCGGCGCTGACCTCAAGGCTATGGGCAAGGGTGACAAGGTAACTCCTTACATCTTTGTGCGCAAGCCTGCTGGCCTGAACGTTGGACAGGATATTCTCGTTGAGGTTAAGGAGACATGCACCGACATTACCGACGGTCCTTCAATCTTCGGTTACTACTATGTTGTCTTCGAGGCCATCAAGCCTACCATCAAGTTCAACGAGGTTAAACTCGGCGACTTCAAGGATCAGAACGATTACGCTCTTATCTCTGAGATCGTGAAGGGTGTCTACGAGAGCGACGCTGCCGATGCAGTTGCACTGTTCGAGTGGGTCGTTGACGAGACCACCAAGGTGGGTGAGTGGAAGCTCGGTCCTTCCGCAGCAACCTATGGCATTACCGATGTAACCAAGATTGTGTTCCAGATCAACAAGCTTATCTACGACAAGACTCCTAAGGATACCGAGGCTTCATTCAAGGAGCGTCTGAGTATCTTCAAGGCAGGTGACACTCTGACTCCTACTCCTACCTCTGCAGTTCCTGAGGCTGGTCTTGATTGGAGAAATGATGGTACCAACCTTGAGCAGGATAAGCTCGCTGGCTTCGAGCTCGAAATCCTCTATGACGGTGAGTCCCTGACCAAGGGTGAGGGCGAGGTCACAGTCATGAAGACTGGCTCTAAGGCACATCCTAATCACAAGGCAGATGGCTCCATCTGGGAAGACTAATCCTTGATTAACTCTTAATAATGGGGAGAGAGCTCTAACTCTCTCCCCATTTTTCTTTTAATCATCGTATTTAAACTTTCGTGAAAAACTTCCATTATATGCGTTATCTTCGTTTTTGCTTTTTTAGCTGTATTTTAGCAACTTTCATTTCGTGTGAGAGTCGTGATGTCGTTCTTGAGTTACCTGGGCGGCAAAGTGAATCTCATCTTCTTTATGTCAGCTATGCTGGGGGACGGGATACGAAGACAATGTTTGGAGATTTCACTTCTTCCGGCTCTTTTGCCGAAATCCTTTGGAGTCCCCGTGATTCTATTAAAGTATTCACTTCTGCTGGTAGTGGGCAAGAGGGTTTAAAATATGTTACCGTAGAGGGTGGCAAAACAGCAGTATTTGAGTGTAAAAGCCAGAATCAACAAACTATTCCTTCCGGATCTTTAGGTCTTTATCCATATAGCCAAGATGCAACGGCTAGTTTTGCATCTTCTAATAAAATTGAAACTATTATTCCATCTGTTCAGCATGCTTTTGCCGACACATTTGATCCTTGTGCACTTTTGTCTGTCGGAGTTGCCACGGCTGAAGATCGGATGGTTTTCTATAATATATGTAGTGGGATTTGCTTTACCCTTCAAAGTTCCGACTATAGTCGCATTGTGTTTAAGGGTGCAAATTCCGAGTTAATTGCAGGCGCGGTTTCTATCTCGATGTCCAAGCCTGAATCTCCTTCTGTTACTCCTGTTTCGCAGGGTGCTGAAAAAGAAATTGTGCTTGAAGCCCCGGACGGTGGCACTTTCGCCACGGATTCACGTTATTATATTATGTTGCGTCCTGGTGATTTCTCCAAGGGTTTCAGCATGGAGTTTTATTCCCCCAATTCTCAACAGCCGGTTGTCTGTACTTGCTCTTCCTTTGTCTCTTTTAAGCGTGGCGTTTTTGCGTTCGTCTCTGATGTTGACAATCCCGATAAGCTTGCTGCTATCCGCGATGCTTCCAGCCTTGCCGATCGTAACGGACCTGCTAATTGTTATATTATTTCAAAGGCAGGAACGTATAAGTTTCCTCTTGTCAGGGGAAACGATCCCGATGATGCTTTGGCCGGTGTAAGCAAGGTTGAAGTTCTTTGGGAAACTGATAACACTAATAGGGCGGTACAAGTTGGCAGTATCATTTCTGAGGTAAGGATTAACGGATCTAATATTTTCATTCATACCCCCCAGACACTTAAGAACGGTAATGCTTTGGTGGCCGTTTACCGCGGCAACGATATTATCTGGAGCTGGCATATCTGGGTTCTGTCGGATTATGATTCTGATGCTGAGGCTCAGACACTTAAGGGTAAGCTTCTGCCTATGATGGATAGGAATCTCGGGGCATTAAGTAATGTGCAGGGTCAATCGCTTACAAATGGCCTATACTATCAGTGGGGCCGTAAAGATCCCTTCCCCGGAGCGTTTGAAGTTTCTGTATCCGGAGATACTGGAGCAGGAACATTCATCTCAACAACTGCCGGTCCACTTAAGACAGCCTTGAGTACAGATATTAATTCCACTGTTGAGTATTCGATAGCACATCCGGATGTATTTATTACATCTGTCAACGGATGTTGGCTGATTGATGCTGTTAATTCACTTTGGGGTGTAACGTCTAAAGGCTCGGTTGAAACGGCTGTAAAGTCGATATACGATCCTTGCCCTCCTGGCTGGAAGGTCCCTCGTGCACGGGTGATGTCCGGCACGCTGCATGTTGTTGAGGAGGAGGCTTGGACGAATGTCCCTTATAACCAATCCAGTCTTGGTGTAAGACTAGATACGGAAAGTACAGACAAAGCGTGGTATCCCAATAATGGCTACATTTCGCGTGATGGCAATATTCTTATGGTCGGCCAGTATTCTTGTTATTGGTCGTGTAGTCCATATGCCGGTGGACAAGCCTTTGGTATGCAGATGAGTAAAGATATGGCAGGAAACCTTACTTATAACCCTATTCAGTATGGAAAGCTTACTGGCGAAGGTCATTCTGTGCGTTGCATTAAAGATAATTAAATGAAGAAAGCATGAACAAAAGTTTTAGAGCGATTATAGTTTTTTGTCTGGCAGCCTTAATTTGCGCCTGCGAGAAAGAGCCTGTACATGTAGAGCGTCTTATCCTTGATAAAGAAGCTCTTACCCTTGCGGAGTCGGAAACGCAGAAACTTATTGCTACGGCCTCACCGGCCAATGCCGAAGATAAAAAAGTAGTGTGGTCTTCTTCCGATTCATCTGTTGCCGATGTCTCACAGGATGGTATAGTTACGGCCATAGCTCCCGGTACGGCTTCCATCAAGGCTACATCAGATGACAGAGGAATTACTGCTGTTTGTATTGTAACGGTTGTTTCCCGTGCGGTAACAGGATTGACCATCGACCCTGCTGAACTTACACTGAAAGAACTTGAAAAGGCTGTCCTTAATGTTACTATTACCCCTGATAATGCCAGGGAAAAGTCCATTGAATGGACGAGTTCAGACCCTGAGGTGGCATCTGTCAGCTATGGTGTTGTATATGCCCTGAAGGCCGGCGAGGCTGTTATTACTGCCAAAAACAAGGAGGGTGACCGCTCAGCTAGTTGTAAAGTTACTGTCGTGTGCCCTGTAAAGGGTGTGCAGTTAAGGGATCATGCTATTACTCTTAAGGTTAAAGAAGGTACTACTCTTAGTGCCGAGGTTTATCCAGAAAGAGCTAACGACAAGAGCGTTACTTGGACAACTGACAATTCGTCTGTGGCCACCGTTTCTAACGAAGGTGTCGTAACCGGTGTTGCCTCCGGATCGGCTAAGATAACTGTCAGGACTACGGATGGTGATTTCACCGACGAGTGCACTGTTACCGTAGTAAGTGATGTGGAGGGTATTAAACTTAACCGCACCGAGCCGTTTGAACTGGTAGTGGATGAAACATTTGATTTTGTGGCTACCATTGAACCTGTTGGCGCTACCAACCAAGCAGTTAACTGGTCCAGTACCAAGCCTGAGATTGCGAGCATCGATGATAAGGGCCATGTGGTTGCCCTGCACGCCGGAGAAACAATCATTTGTGCCACTTCGCAAGACGGCGGCTATCACGCTTTTTGTACCGTTAAGGTGCGTAACAAGGTAGATAAGATTGTTGTGAGTCCAGCCAAGATTACTCTAATGGTGGGTGGTGAAGGAAAGACTCTCACATATACTACATCCCCTGCCGATGCTGGTCACGTGGATATTGTTTGGAGTTCTTCTAAGGAAACTGTTGCGACTGTTGACCAGAACGGCAATGTTACTCCGGTAGGTAAAGGCACCGCAAAGATTTGGGCATCCACTGCCAATGGAGATGTTTACGGTGGCTGCGACGTTACAGTTGAGCAGCCTGTTACATCCATCAGGGTGGATATTGAATCGGAAGAAATGTGGACAGGGGAGAGCAAAGATTTCACCGTGACTCTTGAGCCTGAAGAAGCGAGCAACCTTAATTACAAGGTTAATGTTACTAGTGGAAAGGACGTTATCAGCACCACCCAAAATGGCAAAACGGTTACCGTTAAAGCTTTAAAGGTTGGAACTGCTAAAATACAGTTCGTGCCTGAACTTCCTTCATCTTCCGATGTAAAGACCGAGTGTGTGATTACTGTTAAAGCACACGTGAGTTCAGTTTCTATTAAAGGCGGAGACCAAAATATCGATGTAGGTAAGACCACAACATTGGAGGCTATTGTATCTCCTAATGATGCTGATGACAAATCTGTCACTTGGTCGGTTGACAATAGTGAAATTGCTACTATCGACAATAGCGGCAAAGTGACTGGTGTCTCTCCAGGTACTGCTACAGTAACTGTTACTACAACCGATAGTGGTAAGACGGCAACATGCAAAATTACTGTTAACCAGCCTGTTGATTCGGTAACTCTGGACAAAAACACCCTTACTCTTACTGAAGGACAGTCGGAGACGCTTAAGGCTACAGCTAATCCTGAACAAGCGGATCAGAGCTTTACATGGAGCTCTAACAATACCAGTGTTGCCACAGTCGATAGTAACGGCAAGGTTACGGCAGTAAAGGCCGGCACGGCAGATATTACTGCAACATCCAAGTCTAATCCTGCCAAATATACCACATGCCGTGTTACGGTAAGGCCGGCAGTCGTTCTTGTCAGCTCTATCACTCTCGATCGTAAGAAGCTTCAACTGGAAGAGGGCCAGATGTTTACGCTTGAGGCGACTGTTTTGCCTGAAAATGCAGCCAATAAGAGGGTTATTTGGTCATCTTCTGATGAGTCTGTTGCAACCGTAGCGTATGGCGTGGTTGTGGCTAAGGCAGTTGGTACTTGCACTGTAACTTGCCAGTCTGAAGGTAATCCAAGTGTCTCTGCTACTTGTGAAGTTGAAGTTTCCAAGGCTACTGTGGCGGTATCTTCAATCTCATTGTCACCTAGTACTTTAACACTCTCTTTCGGCTCTTCTCAATCTCTCCTGGCTACGGTTTCTCCCTCCGATGCGACCGATCCAAGTATTACATGGAAGACCAGCGATGCAACCGTTGCTACTGTCTCTACATCCGGCAGGGTTACCGCCCTGCACAAGGAAGGTACTGCAGTTATTACTGCCACGTCGGTATCCGATCCCACTATCTCCGCCACTTGTACGGTAACTGTAAAGCCCGAGATTGTTAAACCCAACGGAGTAGAGGTTGCTCCTCGAAATTTGACGTTTTATGTTGGCCAGACCACGACTTTGAGAGCCTACGTAACGCCACAGACCGTTCTTAACCCGAATAAGAAAGATGCCACGGACTTGACTGTTATCTGGCAGGCCGCAGGAGGAGCAATTGTTACTGTTAGGCCTGGTGAGTTATATACATATAACAATCCGGATGATCCACAAGATCCACTGAATGGAGTAAAGTTGACGGATGGATATGTTACAGGTCTCCAAGCTGGCCCCACTGTAGTAACTGTATATACTAGTGGGAAGGAGTATCAGACTAGCGCCCGCATCAACGTATTGTGGAATGCAGTAAAGAGCATTGAATTATCAGAGCAAGAAATAATACTCAAAGAGGGAGAAACCTACGATTTGACGGCCAAGCCAATAGGCACTGCCGATCCGGCAGACTGCCCTGAGCCGTCTAATCCCAGAGTTGCGTGGAGTAGTGGCGATTCAAGAATCGCTACGGTAAATAGTAACGGGCGAGTTACAGCAGTCAAGGCAGGTGAAGTCAGTATTACAGTTGAATCGGCTGATCATTATCAGAACCAGACCATAACAGCTGTATGCCATGTTAAAGTAATTAGTAGCGCTGATGGCAACCACGAAGGAGTGGGCTTTGATAACTGGAACTACTAATAACGGTTGTTCGGTATTTTTTAGATAAACACCAATTAACATTTTTTCTAAAGAATCGTAAATAATTCTTTAAGAATCAGCAAAATCTTTCATCAGCTATTGGTTTGAACGCCGCTCTTGGGTAGTTTAGCGCAAAAAAACCGAAGCTGTGAAAGATTTTTGCTTTATGGGTTATATTGCCCTGTTGGTTACCGGATTGCTTTATTCTTGCGTTACTGGCGATTTGGAGCCTAAGTCGTTAGAGACACAAGAACCACAAATTCAATCTCAAGAGCCTCAAATAGCTGAACCGGAGGAGCCTGACGGGTCGGTTCTTCGCGCCAGTTTTGCCGGCGGCAGAGCCACCAAGACCGACTTTGGACGGTTCACTACATCTGCATCTTATGCCGAGATTTACTGGAGCGAGAACGATAGTATCAATGTTTTTTATCCGGTTCAGATTTACGCCGAGAGCTGCAAGTATGTTACTTCTCAGTCCGGCCCTGTAGCCGATTTTGTTAACCAGTCCCAGGTTGCTCCTTCGGGTTCTTTTTTCCTCGGGCTGTATCCATATACTCGATCAGCAAGCGCTGATATCAGTAGATCTACTATCCAGACAATTCTGCCTTCGTCTCAGCTGGCATATCCCGGCAAGTTTGATCCAACTGCTCTTCTTGCCGTGGCTTCTTCTACGTCTGCAGACGAAATGGCTTTCTATAATGTGTGCAGCGGCCTCTGTTTTACGCTTAAAGACGGCGGCAAATACTCCCGTATCGATTTCCGTGGCGGCAGCAATGAAGATGTTGCAGGTGCTATCAGCATCTCGCTTTCCGACCCTACGGCGCCAGTTGCTACCGCGGCACAAGGTTCCGTGAAAAAAGTTGAACTCAGGCCCGCCGAGGGCGATACTTTTGCTGCCGGCACACAGTATTATATAATGCTGAAGCCGTCTGAATTCAAAAACGGTTTTAGTCTCGACTTCTACACTCCGGGGGCCAATTCGGCCACTCTTACACAGACCTGTACTTCTTTTGTCGTTTTCAGCAGGGGAGTCTTTGCCCGTATCCCTGAAGTTGACTCTCCCGGCAAGCTCTCCCGCATCCGTGACGGAATCGATCTCGCCGAAGACGGTGAGACCGCCAACTGCTATGTGGTTTCGAAAGCAGGTTCTTACAAGTTCCCTCTGGTGATGGGTAACGATCCGGAGCACACTCTAAGCGAAATCAGCAAGGTGACGGTTCTTTGGGAGACAGACAATACTTCCGCCTCCCAGACTGTCGGAAGCATAGTCAAGGATGTCACAAACAACAGCCGTTATGTGTACTTCAATACTCCTTCCACGCTTAAGAACGGCAATGCTGTAATAGCAGCATGGCGCAAAGTCGGCGGAAAGGATACGATAGTGTGGAGCTGGCATATCTGGGTGTGCAAAGACTTCGACCCCGATGCCAGTGCACAGACACTCAGACGCAAGCCAAAACCTATGATGGACCGTAACCTCGGTGCATTGAGCAGCAGCGCTACCAGTCCTCTTTCCAACGGCTTCTTCTACCAATGGGGGCGCAAAGACCCGTTCCCCGGCGCTATCGAGAGCTATGTGGCCGCTGATGGCGGTGCAGGTACATATATGTCTACTACCGGCGGTACTTTAAAGCTTGAACCAGCTGTCAATTCTACCCGTTCTGTCACGGTGGATTATGTCATTGCGCATCCCGATGTGTTCATTACATCGACAGAAGGTTATTGGCTTCCATCTTCTATTAATACGCTCTGGGGCGTTGAGAGCAATTACCAGGGCGGGCAGATTACCGAGAAGGTTTATAAGTCGCTGTATGACCCTTGTCCTCCTGGCTGGAAGGTTCCCAGGGCACATGTGATGAACGGTACTCAGCATGTTGAATTGCAGGAGGCCTGGTCTGGTTTATCATCGACCGAATACCGCTGGGAGGCATACGGGCGAGGTATTTATCTTCCTACTACTCAGGGCGAAACATGGTATCCGAACAATGGATATATCACTAAGGAAGGGAAAGTAATAATGGTGGGGCAGTATTGCTGCTACTGGTCTTGTGACCCTTACGGTGGCGGATTGTCGTTTGCAATGCAGCTCCTCAAGGATATGGGTGGCAGATTATTGTTTAACCCTATCCAATACGGGAAAGTTAACGGGGAGGGTCACTCTGTTCGATGTATTAAAGCTGATTAAAAGTTTAGCGCAAAAACCGAAGCTATGAAAGATTTTTGCTTTGTTAGAAATATTGCTATCTTTGTGGAGCTATAAAGTCCGGAGTGAAGTGAAATACTCAGAGATTCACCGAAAGCTCCGCCGGGCCGGGTGCTTTATAGTAAAATACTGTAATTCTTTTATTATGAACAAAGTAGCAATTATCGAAAGAGGTTCTGATGGGAGATTCTCTATTTATATTGAAGACAAGAATTATCCTTTTGGTATTATTGGTACAGGGGCAACTGTCAAGGAGGCCATGGAGGACTTTAAGTCGGGGTACCAGGAAATGAAAGAGTTTATCGAGAGCGAGGGCCGGCAGTTTGAAGATGTCGATTTTGTGTTTAAATATGATGTGCCGTCTTTCCTTCAGGAATATGCCTACGCTTTCAGCCTTGCAGGCCTGGAAAGGATAACAGGAATCAACCAAAAGCAACTTGGCCATTACATCAGCGGATACCGTAAGCCATCAGAAAAAACAATTCGGCGAATTGAGTCCGGAATACGCTCTTTTTGCTCTCAACTAAGTTCCGTACGATTTATTTAAAACTTAATAACTAACTGAACTATGAAAGACTTTTGTTTTGTGGGGCTTTGGGCCCTGCTTTTTGCCGTGGCCTGCACGTCTGCAGGACTTGAAGGGTTTGAACAGATGACTCCTCCCGCGCAGGTGGCGCAGGCTGCAAGCGGGCCGGTCAGAGTGAGGAGCGTGGATGTCAATCCAAGGCTTTTGGAATTGTATGTCGGGCAGACTAAGCCGTTGACAGTCACGATATTCCCTTCTGATGCAACCGACCAAAGCGTCCGCTGGACTCATTCCGGGGGAGGGGTAGCTTATGTAGATAAAGAAGGGAACGTAACCGGAGTTTCACAGGGCTGGGCGGCAGTAACCGTTCATACCATCGACGGAGATTATCAAAGCACGGCGCGCGTAAAGGTCAGTGTCAATGGCGTGGCATCTGTGAGGCTGTCTCATCCTGACGGCATTATCCTTACCAGGGGCGAAAAGTTCGACTTGAGCGCTTTGGCGATAGGGGAGGACCGCTCGGCCCCTCCGTCCAAGCCTGCGCTTAAATGGAGCAGCAGCGACACAAACATTGCCGCAGTAGAAGCTAACAGGGGCCGGGTGAGGGCGTTAAACACCGGCACGGCGCTGATTACGGTCACTTCGGAGGCGGACGGAACCAAAATGGCAGTCTGCCCTGTAACGGTCCTGGAGGCCGGTCCTGCGTGCGAAGGAGGGGTGGGCTTCAAAGACCTGTAAACTGCTCTGCCTTTTTTTGGATTATTGCCAAAAAATAGTTATAATTGTGCGATAATTCCTTAAAGGGAAATAATTTTATCTATTTATAAAGTATGAAAAGAGTATTTTTAGTAATTGCATCTGTGCTCGTGATGGCCACAAGCGCATTTGCCCAGGACATTTTCTATCCCGGTTTCCAGCTCGGTATTAAGGGTGGCGCCGCCTACACCAGTGGTGAGGCTCCTCAGTTCACCCAGCTTATCTCTCCCGCTGCGGCTCTTGACCTCGGTTATCAGATCAGCCCCGTGTTCGGTCTCCGCGCCGACATCTCCGGCTGGCAGGGCAAAGGCTATAATGTTCTGTCCAAGAATGTGTACGACTTCAACTTCGCCCAGCTCGCAGTTGATGCTACTATCGACATTTGCAACCTTTGGGGTTACAAGGAGAGGATTTTCAATCCTTATATCTTCCTTGGTGTCGGTGGTGTTGCATACCTGAAGAACGGTGCAGAGAAGTCCGAGGCTTTTGTCAAGTACTGGGATCCTGTCAAACTTAACACTGTAGCTCGTGCCGGTCTCGGCTTTGACATCCGTCTGACCGACCTTCTGGCTATCGAGGTTGAGGCTGTCGAGAACTTCCACTCCGACAAGTTCAACTCCAAGACCGGTTCCTACGCTATCGAGACCGACCAGCAGATCAACCTCCTCGCAGGCCTGAAGTTCAACTTCGGCGCTGCCGCAGGCAAGAAGAAAGCTGCTGAGGCCGCCGCTGCCGCCGCCGCTGCCGCTGCCGCACAGGCCGCCGCTGCACAGGCTGCCGCCGACAAGGCTCTCCAGGATGCTATCGACGCTGCTCTGAAGGCCATCGAGAACGCTAAGAAGGCTATGGCCGAGAACGACTTCCTCCCTGAGGATGTTGCCGCCATCAACGACGCTATCAAGGCTCTCCAGGATGCAATCGCCGCTAAGGATATCGACGCTATCAAGAAGGGCACCGATGCTCTCAACGATGCAGTCGCCAAGGCCCGCGAGAACAAGAAAGCCGCTGACGAGGCTGCCGCCAAGGAAGCTGCCGAGAAGGAAGCTGCCGCCAAGGCCGCTGCCGAGGCTGCTCGCGCACAGGCTCTCGCCGACGCTATCGAGGCTGCCAAGAAGTCTTCCAACGTTGTTTACTATGTGATCGGCAAGTACGATATCCGCAATCAGGAGCGCTACAAGATCAACAACCTCCTCAAGAAGCTCAAAGCCAATCCTGAGGCCAAGGCAGTTCTCTGCTCCTTCGCAGATAAGGAGACCGGTACTCCCGACGGCAACTGGGTACTCTCCGAGAATCGTTCCAACATCGTATCCGAGGCCCTGCAGGCAGCAGGTATCGATCCTTCCCGCATCGAGACCTACTGGTACGGTGACACCGAGCGCATCTCCCGTATCCCTGAGAAGAACCGTGCTACCGTTCTGCTCTGCAAGTAATTGACATTTTTATCCAGTCTATAGAAAGGTTGGTCTGAGAGGGCCAACCTTTTTTTGAGAAAAGATGCAGGAAATCCGAAACATAGCTATCATAGCCCACGTCGACCACGGTAAGACCACTCTCGTGGACCGTATGATATACCAGGCCAATCTTGTGCGCCAGCCCGAGAATCTGGGAGAACTTATTCTGGACAACAATGACCTTGAGCGCGAGAGAGGCATCACCATTCTTGCCAAGAACGTATCCGTTATCTACAAGGGAGTCAAGATCAACATTATCGACACTCCGGGACATAGCGATTTTGGCGGGGAGGTGGAGCGTGTGCTCAACATGGCCGACGGCGTGCTGCTGCTTGTCGATGCTTTCGAGGGCTGTATGCCCCAAACCCGCTTCGTGCTCCAGAAGGCCATCTCCATGGGCAAGAAGCCGATAGTGGTCATCAACAAAGTGGACAAGCCCAACTGCCGTCCAGAGGAGGTGCAGGAGGAAGTTTTCGACCTGATGTTCAATCTTGACGCCTCTGAGGAGCAGCTTGACTTTGTAACCGTGTACGGTTCTGCCAAGCAGGGGTGGATGTCGCTCGACCCGCACAAGCCCACGGACAATATTACTCCGCTTCTCGACACCATTCTGGACGTGATCCCCGCGCCCGCCGTGGTGGAGGGCACTCCGCAGATGCTTATCTCTTCACTTGAGTATTCGCCCTACGTGGGCCGTATCGCTGTGGGAAGAGTGACCAGGGGAGAACTTCGCTCCGGGTCGCAGATAAGCCTCTGCAAGCGCTACGACATCGTGCAGAAGCAGAAAATCAAGCAGCTGATGGTGTTCGAGGGCCTTGGCAAGACCAACGTTGACGTGGTCCATTGCGGTGATATTTGCGCTGTCGTGGGCATCGACGGCTTTGAGATCGGCGATACCATCGCCGACGCCGAGAATCCGGAGGCTCTTCCGCCCATTGCTATCGATGAGCCTACCATGAGCATGCTTTTCTCAATCAATAATTCTCCTTTCTTCGGGAAGGACGGCAAATATGTGACTTCGCGCCATATCAAGGAGCGTCTTGACAAGGAGCTCGAGAAGAACCTTGCTCTGCGCGTCAAGCCGGGCCTCACGGCCGACAGTTTTGTGGTGTACGGCCGTGGCGTGCTGCATTTGTCGGTGCTTATCGAGACTATGCGCCGCGAGGGCTTCGAACTGCAAGTGGGCCAGCCCAAGGTGCTTGACAAGACAATCGGCGGCCAGAGATGCGAACCTATTGAAGATTTGAGCATTGAGGTGCCCGAACAGTTCGTAGGTGCTGCGATCGAGATTTCCACCCGCCGCAAGGGAGCGCTTGTGAGGATGGAGCCGCGCGGAGACCGCACACTGCTCGAGTTCGAAATCCCTACGCGAGGGCTTATGGGCCTGCGTTCCAATCTGCTTACGGCCACCCAGGGCGAAGCAGTCATAGCGCATCGCTTCAAGGAGTATCAACCCTTCAAGGGCGAGATAGAGCGTCGCGGCAACGGCTCGCTGGTGAGCCTCGAGACAGGAGAGGCAATTGCCTACTCTATCAACAAACTGCTCGACCGCGGCCGCTTCTTTGTGGAACCCGGCGAGGAGATTTATTGCGGCCAGGTAGTGGGCGAGCACACCCGCGAGAGGGACCTCAACATCAATATTTGCAAGACCAAGAAGCTCACTAACGTGCGTGCTGCCGGGTCGGACGAGAAGATTATTCTCCCTCCTGCCATCAAGTTCTCTCTGGAGGAGGCGCTCGAATACATTCAAGACGACGAATTCGTTGAAGTGACACCTCATTTTATGCGAATTCGCAAGATTCTGCTCGATCCGCTTGCCCGCAAAAGAAATAGTGACGTGGAAGATTGTTAAAACTTAAAATTTTTATTACCTTTGCAACCCTTTATAGTTAAACTGAATGGTTTGGCCTCCCGGAGGACGGAGTTCAACTGGAAGGCAGACGGTGAGTTCTTTGAACAATTCGGCAATCCGGACATTCTGACGGCGGATATTATGGTTACGGCGGCAGTCGTCGGCCATGGTGCCACGGTAGATGTGGAATGCAGTATCAGCGGCACGGTCACAGTCCCATGCGACCGTTGCCTTGACGAGTTGGAACTCGAAGTCGAAACCGGCTTTTCGGAGGTTTATACACCCGACACTGCCGAGCTGGACCTCAGTCAGGATGTTTACGACTACGTGTGCACGGCGCTTCCCCTGCAGCGAGTCCATCCCGAGGGTGAATGTAACCCTGAGACTATAAAGTTTTTATGCAAATAGTAATATTTAAATTATAGAACAATGGCACATCCGAAACACAAACTCTCCAAGCAGAGAAGAGACAAGAGGCGTACCCACGATTTCGCTCCTGTACCTACCCTGGCCACCTGCCCTAACTGCGGCGCAACGGTGATGTATCACCGCGTATGCCCTGAGTGCGGCTACTACAGAGGTCGTCAGATCGTAGTTAAGAGCGCTGAGTAATCACGCCCTCCCGGCCTCATAGTTCAACGGATAGAACGGAAGTTTCCTAAACTTTAAATCGAGGTTCGATTCCTCGTGGGGCTACGAAAAAAGCGGATTAAAAGTCCGCTTTTTTTCGTATATTGGCCGGGTGCTGAAAAGACTGTTAAAGAAGCAATTATGGATTTAATTACAAGTTTGGTGAGCCTGTATTTGAGCGACCGCAGAAAAGCTATCGCGAAGTATGCAACATCTGCCAGGGAAATGCAGGAGAAGGTTCTCAGAAGTTTGGTGCGCCGTGCGGCGAAAACTGAATGGGGTAAGGAGCACAAGTATTCTGAGATAAAGAATTACGATGATTTTGCAGCAAATGTCCCCATCACTTCTTATGACGATTTGCAAGAGAGCATCGAACGCATGCGTCACGGGGCCAAAGATGTTCTTTGGCCTGGTCTTGTACGTTATTACGCAAAGTCTTCCGGCACCACGGCAGGCAGGAGCAAGTATATTCCTGTAACCAAAGTGGGCCTGAGGCGCCTTCATACAATGGGCGGCCACGATGTCACTGCGATGTATCTTGGGCGGAATAAGAAGTCACGCTTGACCACCGGACATTCCCTCATCCTCACGGGCGGATTCGATCCGGAGCTTGATACGCCCACTTCGCGCACCGGGTATGTAAGTTCGATAATGACATCGACCCTTCCTCCGTTCCTTCGCAGGGTTATGAGGTTCGGACCGCCCGTGGAGATTGCTTCCATCAAGGATTTCGGCGAGAGGAGGGAAAAACTGGCGGAATATGCCCTCAAGACCAAGGTTACAAGTATCAGCGGCGTGCCGTCGTGGTGGCTGTCGGTTTTGAGCCGCACAATGGAGATGGCCGGCAAGGAAACAATGGACGAGATTTGGCCGGATCTTGAGATTTTCGTTCATGGCGGAGTGGCATTTACCCAGTACAGGGACCTTTACCATAAGATTATAACAAAGCCCGACATGCATTATGTGGAAACATACAATGCCTCGGAGGGTTTCTTCGGCGTACAGACGGATCCTGCGGACCCGGCGATGACGCTTATGGTGGACTATGACGTGTTCTATGAATTCATCCCCCTGTCGGAGCTTGGGAACAAGGATGCCAAGGCCGTTCCCGTGTGGGAAGTGGAGCCGGGCGTGAACTATGCGATGGTGATCAGCACTTCTTGCGGTCTGTGGCGGTATTTGCTGGGCGACACAATCCGTTTCACCCGTAAAAACCCGTACAGGTTCATGATTACCGGCCGCACCCGCCAGTTTATTAATGCCTACGGTGAAGAGGTTATTCTGGAGAATGCCGAAAAAGGCCTAGAGGCGGCCTGCAAGGCCACCGGCGCAAAGGTCTTGGAGTACCATGCCGCGCCTGTATATATGGACGAGCACGGGAAGGCCCGCCATCAGTGGATGGTGGAATTCGCCGAGGAACCGGATTCTATGGAAAAGTTCGTCGCAGAACTGGACAATGGCATCCGGGCCTGCAATTCGGACTATGACGACAAACGCTATGAGGATATCGTTCTGTCACGCATTGACCTTGTCAAAGCCAGGAAAGGCCTGTTCCATGACTGGATGGCAAAACATGGAAAGTTGGGAGGCCAGAACAAGGTACCCCGCCTTGCCAACAGCAGGGACATCATGGATGAACTCCTGGGAATGAATTAAGTTCTTTTTGCGTCCGACGTCAGAAATCCATACCGATGGAAGCATAGACGTTGAAACCTATCCGCGAGGTCCACTGGGCGGCTATTCTGAGCGGCCCGACTATGGTCTGGCGCGACAATTCGGCGCCGAAGCCCCAGTCCGGGAAATAGGTAAACATATTACTTAAATCGAAATCGGCTGCAGCGATGCCGCCTCTGATGGTCGCAAAATTCTTTCTGGCGAAACGGTATCTCAGGTCCATCTGCCCGATCAAACAATAGGGAGGGGCAAATTGGAAGCCCTTTACCAAACCGAAGAATGGAAGCTGATGCTCTGTATAACGCTTTGGCATGAAACCTCCCACGGCAAGGGCGTGGCGGGGATTCATGAGATCATGGTCATTTACTGAATACCAACCTGCGTGTACACCGGGAAGGATTGTAAAATGCTCCCAGGGAGTAAATGCGGCTTCCAGGCTTGCAGATGAAACGAAGTATTTGGGGACATTGCCTGCTTCGGTGGTGGCATTTTCAGTACCATCGGGGTAAAGATTCGGATCGAGGTCGATGGAGTAGCCTTTGAAAACAAACCGGCCGTCAAGGGCTAAGCGTATGCCTTTGTCGGGGAAGTACACGTCGTCGAAGGTGTCGACTTTAAGGGATGCGAAAGTAGACAGCCAATAAGTAGCCCAATCCCAGCCTGTCCAGAATAAGTCATCGGATATGTAATGCTCATACGGCGCCATTTCGGCCGATAAGCCCATTCGCATGGAGCCGTAAGTCATGTGTGAATCCTCGATGTAAAAGTCAAGCCCGGTGTTCCAGATGATGTCCAGGATCTCCTGAAGGGTGCCGCATGACGTATTCATGATATTGGTGCGCGCCACAAGTCCTATTGTAGGAAGTCCGATCTTGGATTTGTAGGCGAAATCGGCCGAAAGTGACGGGTTCGTTCCAAGTTTAAGGTCGGTAGCGAATCTCGGGCCTCCAAGACGGCGGGTGCCCAGGCCGAGGTGTATGATAGCCGCCACTGTTTCGTCTGTATCGGCCCGTATGCCAATGGCAAAGTCGTTTACCTGCCCTTTCTGGCAATCGAAGACCAGATTGTACGGCTCCTGCCTTCCCTCGAAATGATAAGTGATAGCCTCGAAAGCATTGGTGCCGTATATTTTGTTAAGCATTCTTTCAACATCGGCCTTGCCGTACATTCCATCTTTGGGATAATCTCGCTTCTGGAGAAACAAATTGGGCTCGTTCTCAGATACTCCCAGGAATCGGACGGAGTCAACTTTTACCTTTGTCTGGGCCAGGTTGATTGCGGTTGCAGGGCGAGCTATGGGGCAGGGGCTCTTGCCCTCAAAAACGGCGGCCAGCTCTTCAAACTCATTCTTGTGCTGCAGTGCGTTCTGGTAGCCCTGAGCCATAATGTCATTGACGCTTTTCTCGTCAAAAGAGAGCATCGTATATCCTTCCAGTGTATGATGGACGTCAAGATCGGGCATTTTGGACGTCTCGCTGAGCGTGGTGGTCCCGAGGAGCGAAATGGTCTGCTGGATAAAGTCCATCGGGGAGTTGAGCTCGTTGACTTTCAAGCTATTGGACATTTCAGACCCGATGATTATGTCGGCCCCCATCTGGCGGGCTATATCAACGGGGAAGTTGTTTCGCATGCCACCGTCCAAAAGGATCTCGCCGTCTTTGCGTACGGCCCTGAAGTAGAATGGGATGGCCATGGTGGAGCGCATGGCGTCGGGGAGGCTGCCGGAAGTCCAGTACTTCGGTCTCATTGCCGCAAGGTCGGTGGCCACGCACGCGTAAGCTATGGGGAGCTCCGAAAAGTTGAGGCTGTCTTGGTACCCAACGCTCACCGAACTCAGCATATCCCTTACGTTCAGGCCGTACAAATAGCCGTCCGGCATTCCTATTCCCATACGGTTCATAGACTCCTGGAGCATGTCGGCGCTGTCGTGTCCAGATTCGGCAGCCATCTTTTCGGCAATCCTTTCCCTGTCCAGACGGTATGCCAGGTCTTCGTCGTCGTAGTGGAAAGGAACCCTGATAACAAAGCGGTTGCGGTATTTCTTGAGGCGGTATGACAGATATGAATCGGGTACGTTGTCAGACATCATAATAGGCCAGTCGATGCCGCGGACCAGCGAGTCCAGCTCCTGGTAATTGTATCCAAGGGCGTACAGGCCACCCACAAGGCCGCCCATACTGGTTCCGGTGACAATATCAACGGGAATTCCCAGCTCCTCTATCAACCTTATCACTCCAAGGTGGGCCAAGCCTCTGGCTCCTCCTCCTGCAAGCACGAGAGCTACCGTGGGACGATACTGGCGGATGGAATCCATACGGGAGCGGATTTTGGCAAATTCGACAGAATCGGCCTGGGGATTTACGCTGGGAAGAATCTGTGCCTGTAAGCCTAAACAGACGGTGCAGGCGAGCAGTACGGAGACAAGTTTTCTTTTCATTGGAGGTGGGTTTCGAAAACCAAAGATAAGCATTATTTTAATTGGAAAAAAATGCTAATTTTGCATAATATGCGTAAGTGTGTACTAATTCTGTTGATTGCTTTTTCGTGCGCTGGCCTGCACTCTTGTGCAGAAGGTGCCGCCGGAGTTTCACAGGAAGCTCCTGAGTTGTTGAAAGCAGTTCCTTCCGATGCCCTGTGCGTCGGTCTTTTCGGCCGTCTGGACCATGGTATGGAGCAGATGATTGACTCTTTGTCTGCACTTCGTTCATTGGACTTTGGCAAGCTTTCGCGCAGCCGCGCCGCCATTGCACTCTGCGATATCGGATCTGTTTGCCCGCTCCTGATTATCGAGGCCGGCAAGGCCGGAGCCGACACGCTTGAGAGTGTACGTTCGCTGCTTGATATGGCAGACACTCTTAAACTGGGCGCTGCTCTTCTTGAACTGGATACACATGACGCATTGCTCCTGAGCGAATCTTCGACAGTCATCACTATCGCCAGGAGGCACGTAGCCTCCGAATCTTCAATACTTGACGCCCCCGATTTCCCCCTTGTGCTGGATGTGCTGACGGGAGCGGACGCTATTGTTCTGCGTAACCGCGGGGCTAACCGCCTTCAGCGTGCCGGATTCGGCCCTCTGAGCCCAAAAACGGTAGCTGCGTTCGTGCGTGATGCGGCAGAATGGACCGTGCTTTCGGGAGGCCGCTTGTGGCCTGTCTGCCCTGATTCGGACAGGTATTTCACAAACTTTGTTGCTTCTGTCTCCGAGGCTCCTTCCAAGTTTGCGGCGTCTTTCCCCGAGGGTGCCGTGGCCGTGGTGGATCTGCCCCTGGGCGAGTTAAAAGAGTGGCGTAGCGCTTATGAGGGCTGGCTTGACGCCCGTATCGAGCTTGAATCGTACCAGAAGCGCCTCGATGTGCTTAAAAAGTCTGCCGGCAAGGATCCGCTGAACTGGGAGAAGGAACTTGGCGTCAAGGAAGTCTCCTGCGTAATGATGCCGGAGGGCACTTTGAATATGGTCCGTACTGCCAAGAGCGTATCTTCCGATGGCGTGCAGGTCAACCCTTACAAGGGCTTTGTGCGCGCTCTGTACGGTTCGCTCTTCAATCCTTCCGACAGTTGCTGCGTCCGCAGCGGCGTCTGGCTCATAAGCGGTGAGCGGGCTTTGCTTGACAGCCTCAAGTTGGGCAGCGGCAGGCCTTCTTCCTGGCCCGCGGCGGCCAAGGTCGTGGCCTGGAGCGAGGATAATCAAATAAACTGGACTAAAGAGAATATCAAGATATGGAATTCCAATCGGTAAACAAGTTGCTCGAAAAGAGCTTCAAGGAGAATTGGGAGCGCGCTGCTCTTTCCAATTATCAGGGCATTACCCTGAAGTATTGCGATGTAGCCAAGCGTATAGCTCTTCTGCATATATGTTTCCGTGCCTGCGGGCTCGAAAAAGGCGATAAAGTCGCTTTGTGCGCCCGGAACCAGGTCAACTGGGGCGTGTGTTTCCTGGCCGCCACAACCTATGGCGCGGTGCCCGTTCCGCTGCTCCATGAGTTCAAAGCCGAAAACATACACTATCTGGTCAATCATTCAGAAGCCAAGGTATTCTTTGTAGATGATACCATATGGGAAGGCCTGTCGGAGAATGAGATGCCCAATGTGCAGGTAGTTGTGCAGATGTCCAACCTTAGCTATCTGTACGCACGCGACCAATCGTTCGTGCAGGCGCGTGAGCAGCTTTCCGCGACGTTCAAAAGCCTCTATCCCGAGGGACTCAAGCCCGAGAACCTTAACTATTACGAAGATTCCGCCGAGGAACTTGCCCTTATCAATTATACCTCCGGCACGTCGGGCTTCTCGAAGGGCGTAATGCTGCCTTACCGTGCTCTTTATACCAACATCCGTTTTGCCGGTGAGACTGCCGAGCCCCAGATGAGTTGCGAGTCCAATATGGTTGCCCTGCTTCCTTCGGCTCATATGTACGGAATGATGTTCGAATTCCTCTTCGAGATGACCATCGGAGCCCATGTGCACTTCCTTACGCGGGTTCCCAGCCCCAAGATCATCATGAAGGCCTTCTCGGAGATTCATCCGGATGTCATTATTGCCGTGCCCCTTATCATCGAGAAGGTATACAAGAGCCAGATCAAGCCCATTGCCGAAAAGCACAAGACCTGGCTACGCATACCTATTGTCGACCAGATAGTTCTGGGCAAGATTCGCGAAGGTCTTATCCACGCATTCGGCGGCAACTTCGAGGAGATAATACTTGGCGGCGCCGCGTTCAATCCTGAGGTGGAGCAGTTCCTGCGCAGAGTGAAGTTCCCGTTTACCGTCGGTTACGGTATGACCGAGTGCGCCCCTATCATCACTTATGCCCACTGGAACCAAACCAAGAAGGGGTCTTGCGGCTACGCTATTCCCGGATGTTCCATACGTATCGATTCTCCCGATCCGATGAAGATTCCGGGCGAGGTGCAGGTGAAAGGGGACAACGTGTTCCTTGGCTATTACAACAACCGCCAGGCTACCAAGGCCGCATTCACCAACGACAATTGGTTCAAGACCGGTGATATGGGTGTGATGGACAGCGACGGGTATCTGTACCTGAGAGGCCGCTCGAAGTGTATGATACTCGGCCCGTCCGGGCAGAACATCTATCCCGAGGAGCTGGAGGCCGTTATCAACAATGTAATGTATGTGGTTGAGTCTCTGGTGATTGAAGACAACGGAGGCCTCACCGCCCTCATTTATCCCGATTACCGTCAGGCACAGAACGACGGACTCGATGCGGACGGCGTGAAGGCGCACATCAGCGACTGCCTGCCCGAGATCAACAAACAGTTGCCTAATTATGCGCAGATACGCAAGATAGAGTTCCTCCCCGAGGACTTCGAGCGTACCCCCAAGCGCAGTATCAAACGTTATTTGTATCAGCGATGAGTAAATTTGACCAGCGATATCTCGAGATGGCCGAAATTTGGGCCAAGAATTCCTATTGCAAGCGCCGCCAGGTTGGTGCCTTGCTGGTGAAGAACAATATGATTATTTCCGACGGTTACAACGGCACTCCCTCAGGCTTTGAGAATGTGTGCGAGGAGAACGGCGTTACCAAGCCCTATGTGCTCCATGCCGAGGCTAATGCCATTTCCAAGGTGGCCAAGTCGGGAAACAGCAGCGAGGGAGCAACACTTTATGTTACCGCATCGCCATGCATCGAATGCGCCAAGCTTATCATACAGAGCGGAATAAAGCGGGTGGTCTATAAAGATGAATACCGTCTGACCGATGGAATAGACCTTCTTGCAAGAGCCGGGGTTGAGGTAGAAAAAATAGACTAGGATGAAGAAGAGTTCAATTGTTGTTTTACTCCTCGGCGTTATTATCGGGCTTTCGGTGGCGCTTCTCATGCACCAGATATCCGGAAACCAGAGGCGCCTTCGCGTTCAGTACAACGACTGGCGCAAGCTGAACCTCGTGCTTCAGACGATTGATGAGAATTATGTCGATTCGGTCGACCGCAAAAAGGTCACCGATGCTGCGATAGAGGCCGTTTTGGCCGCTCTTGACCCTCATTCGGTATATCTTCCTCCCCAGCAGCTCGAGGAGTCGGAAGAGGACCTTTCGGGCAATTTCTCTGGGATCGGCATTCAGTTCAATGTGCCCAACGATACGGCCGTGGTGATTGAAGTCATCCCCGGCGGGCCGGCGCAGAAGCTGGGCATGCAGCCGGGCGACCGCCTGCTCAAAGTGGATACTACCACTATAGCTGGCGTGAATTTCAAGCAGGACAGTATGGTCCGCCGTATGAAAGGCCCATCGGGCACCAAGGTCACGGTTACCGTCAAGAGGGGAGAGGAGATTATCCCCTTCGAGATTACCCGCGGCAAGATTCCCACTCATTCGGTAGATGCTGCCTTTATGGTGAGCGATACGATCGGATTCCTGCGTCTGAGCAAGTTCTCAATGACTACTGCCAAAGAGTTCGCAGAGGCTGCGCTTAAGCTTAAGGACGAGGGCATGAAGCACTTGATAGTCGATCTGCGTGACAATAGCGGCGGCTTCCTCAATCAAGCGTTGTTGCTCAGCAATATGTTCCTGGATAAGGGTAAACTTATCGTTTACATGGAGGGCGTCCACCGCGACAGGGACGAGTACCGTGCCGACGGCAAGGGCATACTGCGCGACATAGGGCTTACGCTCTTGGTGTCGGACGGCACCGCTTCGTCGAGTGAGATTTTTGCCGGTGCAATGCAGGATAACGGCAGGGCCACCCTGGTGGGGCGCCGTACCTTCGGAAAGGGTCTGGTTCAGGAGCCCGTCAATTTTACCGACGGTTCTGGCATACGCCTTACGGTGGCCAGGTACTATACTCCTTCGGGCCGCTGCATCCAGAAACCGTACACCGACGACTATGTGTACGACATCTATCACCGCTACGAGAGCGGGGAGATGGTGTCGGTTGACAGCATGAACGTTGCCAACGGCGGAATTGTGCCCGATGTGTTCGTGCCTATCGACACCACCAAGGTGGAGTCGTTCTATATCAATTGCAGCAAGAAGGCTACGCCTATGCGTTTTGCGTCCCACTTCTTCGATTCGCATCGTTCCGAGCTTCAGGCCATAGACAATTACGACAGTCTGCTGAAGTATCTCGATTCGAATCTGCTGGAGGTTCGTTTCCTCGGCTTTGCCCGCAACCGTGACGAGCTTGTCCCCACCGCCTCGGAGTGGGAAGTGGAAAGGACTTATATGATGACTCAGGTCCGCGCCCTCGTAGGCCGCTACTCCCAACTCGGCGACAACGCCTTCTACCACCTCTACCTCCAGACCGACGAGGTATTCAAAGCCGCCATGGAGGCGCTTTAGCACTGGTTTCATATCTTTAGCGGGCAAGGTCCCGCCATTGGAATGAGACCTTGCCCGCAGGGGGTTGGCTCTACCAGTTTATCGCTCAGCTACTGAGCGATAAACTGGTAGACGATATTACCTTGCTGATTGGCGGGGGCGGTGGAAGATGCGGAGAAGCGGCTGAGACGGGCGGCGCGGATAGCGAAAGAACGGAGACAGCCATCCTTGGAAGAGGAACTATCGTCCACCTTGGCTGCCACCACGGTGCCGCTGTTATCGACCGTAATCAGTACAGTCACCTCGCCGGCTCCCATGCACCGGTAAGCTGGAATTGATAATTTGCTGGCTTTACGGCCCTCCAGATAATAAGATACTACGGAAGGCCCGCTGTATGCCTTCTGCTCTTTCTTCTCGCCTTGGTCTTTGGACGGAATAGATGCTGAGAAATCATCGTCTGGCAGCTCGAAGCCTCCCTTGAGCTCACGAGCCAGACGCTCGGCGTCTTTATAAAGCTGGTCGGCATCGGTACCGCGGTCGTCCTTGAGGGCGGCACGGTCAACAGCCACGTTACGGTAGCCACCCGTGGCCGCTCCCAGCTCCTGCTGCAGCTTCTCGCTGATCGCCTGCTGGAACTCGGCCTCTTTCTGCAGGCGCTCAACCTCGGCCTGCAACTTTTCGAGTTCTTCCAGCTTGCTGAAATCCAGCACAAAAGAATTCTCCCGCTGGATGGAGTATCCCAAAGAGGTAGCGAGCAGGATTATCAGCACCGCGAGGTGAATGATCACGGTGGTATACAATCCTGCCCTGTCCTCTTTTTTCATCGGATGTTGCTTTTTGCCCCGGGCCTTGTTCCGGCAGCCCTTTTCCCAAGTCTTATGGGCGGCCGGGGCAAGGCCCGGGGCACATAACTATTTCTGTTCCATTTTTTCGAGATTCTTCTCGACGGTAGCGGTGATAACGTCGATTGCCACCTTGTTGTGGCCTCCCTGAGGGATAATGATGTCGGCGTAGCGCTTGCTTGGCTCGATAAACTGAAGGTACATGGGCTTCACGGTGCGGCTGTAGCGCTCGATAACCCAGTGTACATCCTTCCCCCTCTCGCAAATATCTCTCTCGATAACCCTCATCAGGCGGTCATCGTCGTCGGCGTCCACGAATATCTTGATATCCATTTGGTCGCGGAGCTTCTTGCAAGTAAAGATCAGGATACCCTCGATGATAATGATGTCGGCTGGCTCGACCAATTTGGTCTCGGTTTTGGAGCGGGAGCAGGAGATGAACGAATACACCGGTTGCTGCACGCTTTTGCCGTTTTTGAGGTCCCGGAGCTGGCTGCAAAGCAGATCCCACTCGATGGAGTCGGGGTGGTCGAAATTATGTACCCTCTTCTCCTCGTCGGTAAGGTCGCTGGAGTCTTTGTAGTAGGAATCCTGGGGGATTACTACCACTTTTTTGCCTTCGATTTTTTCGGTGATGGCCTTGACCACCGTAGTTTTGCCGGACCCTGATCCGCCGGCGATGCCGATGACTAACATAACTTTTGTTGTTAAGTGTACTGTGTCAGAAGTACTTTGCCCGTCAGACCGTCTGCGCCCACGCAGCCGTGAGTGGGAGGGGCCCAGCCATGGCTGGGAGGGATAGGCCGGAGGCCGTAGTCTGACGGCAAAGTACTTCTGACACCGTTTGCATTAAAATTCTGCGTTCTTGGGGGTACGCGGGAAAGGAATCACGTCCCTGATGTTCTGCATGCCGGTAATGAAGAGCAGCAACCTCTCGAAGCCGAGTCCGAAGCCGCTGTGAGGGCAGCTGCCGAAGCGCCTCGTGTCGATATACCACTCAAGGTTCTGCCTGCTCATGCCGAGCTCGGTGATGCGGGCCTCGAGCTTGCCAAGGTCGGCCTCCCTCTCGCTTCCGCCGATAATCTCGCCGATCTTAGGGAAGAGCACGTCCATTGCACGTACAGTCTTGCCGTCGGGATTCTGCTTCATATAGAAGGCTTTGATCTCCTTGGGATAGCCGGTCAGGATGACGGGCTTGCCGAAGTGCTTCTCAACCAGATAGCGCTCGTGCTCGCTCTGAAGGTCTGCACCCCAGAACACCGGATACTCAAATTCTACGCCATTCTTCTTGGCCTCCTCGAGTATCTTTATGCCCTCGGTGTACTCCAGACGCACGAATTCGGTGCTCACGACGCTCTTGAGGCGCTCCACAAGCTCGGGGTCGTAGCGGTCGCTGAGGAACTGTATGTCGTCCATGCAGTGCTCCAGAGCGTAACTCACCAGATGCTTGATGAAGTCCTCCGCGAGGTCCATGTTGTCCTTGATGTCGTAGAAAGCCATCTCCGGCTCAATCATCCAGAACTCCGCGAGGTGGCGGGGAGTATTGGAATTCTCGGCGCGGAAGGTGGGACCGAAGGTGTAGATCTCTCCAAGGGCGGTAGCGCCAAGCTCTCCTTCCAGCTGGCCGCTCACGGTGAGGCTGGTCTGCTTGCCGAAGAAGTCTTTACTGAAATCAATGTTGCCCTTCTTGTTGCGCGGGATGTTTTCGAGGTCGAGAGTAGTGACCTGGAACATCTGGCCTGCGCCCTCGCAGTCCGACTCGGTGATAAGCGGAGTATGCAGATAGACGAAGCCCTTTGAGTGGAAATAATCGTGAATGGCAAATGCCATCTGGCTGCGCAGGCGGTAGATTGCACCGAAGGTGTTGGTCCTGGGCCTCAGATGAGCCACTGTACGCAGGTACTCGAAGGACGTGTCTTTCTTCTGGAGGGGATAGCGCACAGGGTCGCATTCGCCGTAGATTTCAATCCCGGACGCCTTGATTTCAACATCCTGTCCGCTGCCGACCGACTCCACCAGCTTGCCCCGCACACCTATGCAGGCTCCCGTGCTGATGCGCGCGAGCAGCGGATTCATAGCCTCGTTCTTGTCAATCACTATCTGGATGTTCTTTATGGTTGAACCGTCGTTGAGCGCTATGAACGCTATTTCTTTGTTACCTCTCTTGGTCCTTACCCATCCTTTGGCAAGAACCTCTACGCCTGCCTCCATCTTCAGCAGGTCCTTGACTTTAGTCCTGACTATTTCCATTTGTTTTGTTTCTTTAAAAAAGCAGCCCTCTTGGGTAAGGGGGCTGCTCGCAAACTTTAGCGGCGGCTTTTTATTTTCCGCCCTTTCTTGCTGAGTACATGATCTTAAGTGCGGAGCAGCGTCGCAGCTCCTGCTTAACATCTGTAATGATACCCATTCTTACGTCCTGGTCTGCCCTGATGCTGGTGGTCATAAACTGACGGTCCTGCTCGCTCTTGGACTCACGCTCCGCAGCGATAAAGTCGCGGATATCGTCCGTGGTTTTGAACGAGTCGTTCAGCTGGATACGGGCTTCCGTTCCGTACATAGCCTGCAGAGACTTGATAGGAGTACCGATGTTGATATATGAGTTAAGGTCCTTGCGCTCCAGTTTTACAACCTCGGATGCCTCGGGGATCTTGACTATAACCTTGTTCTCGGTCTCACGCATCTGCGTAGTAACCATGAAGAAGAACAGGAGCATGAAAACGATATCGGAAAGAGAGCTGCTGGTCATTGACGGCACCTCTTTCTTGTTGTTGCTTCCACCGAATTTTGACATAACTGATTCCTCCTGTTTTATCTTCTGCGGCCTACATCCTTAGGCTCAGCCTCAGAAATGAACTGAGGTACTGCCTTTTTGACAATGCCCTGCTGTTCCTCGGTAAGCTGTGAGAACACCTTGCTGTAGTTCTTCCTGGAGAAGTCGTCACGGAGTTCGTTCACGGCCTTTACGAGTTCGTTCTGGACTGCGATGTATGCCTGGTAACTGGTACCACGGTCATTCTGAAGAGAGATGATACCCTTTGAAACGGGATACTCTCCGAAACCCTCGATGTCCTGGACTTCCTTCTCGGGAAGGTTGGGATCGTTCATAGGGTTGGTCAGAAATTCCTTGATCTTGTCTTTGAGTTGGCTGATGTCTATGGGCTCGCTACCGGCAAGAATTCTATCGGCCGAATTGATCTTCACCTGTATAATGTTACGGCGATTGACCTTCTGGTCCTCAACTTTCTGATCTTTGTCCGGCATAGGGGGCAGACGACGGCTCAGACCGGTCTGGCTTCCCATAGTCGTGGTCATCAGGAAGTAGCACAACAGCAGGAACGCGATATCCGCGGTCGAGCTGGTGTTCATTGCTGGTACTTTCTTCTTGCCCATAATTATTTCTTGCTAGCTATGGCCATACGTACCTCGCCGACGATGATTGCCAGGATGGCTGCACCGCCCACGATGTAGGTAAGGTTAAGGATGGTGTCTGTAAGCTTGAGCGTACCTGCGCTCACCTCAGGGCCGTTGTAGGCCATTGCGGGATTGCCCTTCGCCAAAAGGAAGGCGATGAAGCAAAGCACTGCCACACCCAGAATTACGATGCCGATCTTGACAAGGCTCTTCGGGTCGTTCTTGGTGCCTACGATCAAGCCTATTACAACCCAGCTGAACACAGCGAGGCCGAGCATGATGTAGGTCCAGTAGAGCAGAACGTCGACAGCGTTACCTGCAAATCCCTTGGCAAAGCCCCAGATAAGCAGGCCTACACTGACGAGTATCAGCGCCAGCATACCCCATTTTATAATCTTGTTAAGTTTCATGATCCTAAATGGCTGTGACAATTATTTCTTCTTCTCGTTGTACTTGGTGAGGAGGTCGATAAGGCAGATCGAAGAATCCTCCATGTCGATGGTGAGGCCGTCGATCTTTGCAAGGATGTAGTTGTAGAACACCTGCAGGATCATGGCGACGATCAAACCGCCGACGGTGGTGATAAGGGCGATCTTCATACCGCCAGCCACAACGTTAGGGGAGATGTCACCGGCTGCCTGGATAGCATCGAAAGCGTTGATCATACCGATAACGGTACCGAGGAATCCGAGTGAAGGAGCGATGGCGATGAAGAGGCTGATCCAGCTAAGACCATTTTCCATCTGGCTCATCTGTACGGAACCGTAAGAAACGACGGTCTTCTCAACCACGTCCACACCCTGGTCGTAACGGAGCAGACCCTGATAGAAAATGGATGCCACAGGGCCACGAGTCTCGCGGCAGACGTCCTTGGCTGCTTCCACACCGCCCTCTTCGAGAGCCTTCTCGACTTTTTCAAGGAGCTTCTTGGTGTTGGACTTGGAGAAGGTGAGATAGAGAATTCTCTCGATGGCAAGAGCCAGACCGATGATCAAGCAGATGATGATCAGGGACATGAAGCCTGCACCACCCTCGATGAACTTGGTCTTGAGTGCCTGGTGGAGGGGAATCTCTTCGCCGGTGCCGTTCAGAATGTCGGCGGCGCTCATCTCTGCGGGAGCGCTTGCAACTTCCTCAGCTGCAGGAGCTGCCTGCTCGTCCTGTGCGGATGCGGTGTTTGCAGTGAAGGCCATCAAGCCAACTACTGCCAGAAACATGAAAAACTTTTTCATAAATGTTAGATGATGTATTAGTTAAAATTAATTTCCTATACGAAATCGGTGCAATTTAGCAAAAAAAATCCATAAGTCAATACCTAATTTGACATTTCCCCGCGCAGGTCTTTTTCAAGGGCAGCCTTAACACTCTCATTATCATTGCTGTTACCCATCAAAAAGAAAAGTTTTCCCAGGGCGCTTTCGGTGGTGATGTCTCCTCCGCAGAGCACTCCGGCATCCTTAAGTGCCTTGCCGGTAGCATATAAATCCATATTTACGTTGCCCCTCAGGCACTGGGTGACGTTCAGGAGTATCTTCCCCCGGGCGGCCGACTCCCGCACAATATCCAGGAACCAGCTGCGCGAAGGGGCGTTGCCGCATCCGTAGGTTTCGATAATCACGGCCCTGGTGAGGCTTCCCAGCAGGATATCTTCGACGACCTGGCGGGTTATGCCCGGATGCACTTTAAGTATTGAAACGCGCGTATCCAGCGGGCAGTGAGCCTTGAATGCTCCGGCCGGCGGACGGCGTATGATGTCGGTATTGTAGCGTATGTCTATGCCTGCTTCAGCGAGTGGCGGGAGGTTGGGCGAACGGAATGCCTCGAAGCCTGTGGCGTCCACTTTTGTGCTGCGGTTTCCCCTGAGCAGCAGCGAATTAAAGAAGATGCATACTTCCGGCACCATGGGCGACCCGTCGGGGGCTTTGGCTCCGGCAATCTCGACGGATGATATGAGGTTCTCCTTGCCGTCGGTGCGGGGCCGGCCGATCGGAAGCTGGCTTCCGGTGAAGATGACCGGCTTGGCGAGCCCTTCCAGCATGAAACTCAAGGCCGATGCGCTGTAGGCCATGGTGTCGGTGCCGTGAAGCACTACGAATCCGTCGTATTTAGAATAGTTGTCCCGGATAAGGGAGGCGAGCTCCTGCCACATCGCAGGCTCCACGTCGGACGAATCTATCAGCGGGTCGAAGGTATAGGAATCGATGCGCAGGTCGAATTTGCGCAGCTCCGGCACCTCTTCCATAAGAGCGCTGAAGTCGAAGGGGCGGAGAGCCTGGTTTACAGGGTCTTCCTTCATGCCGATGGTGCCTCCGGTGTAGATTAGGAGCACCGATGATTGCTTTTGGCTCATATTGCGAAAAGTTTACGGGCGTTTGCGGTCGTGACCGATGCAACCGTCTGCAGGTCAATCCCCTTGACCGCGGCCAGGAAGGCTGCGATACGGGGTATGTTGGCGCTTTCGTTACGGGTGCCCCGCAAAGGAGTCGGCGCCAGATAAGGAGCGTCGGTCTCGAGCAGGATCCTTTCCAGCGGGATCCGGAGAATGTCGGTGGCGATGCGGGCCTTCTTGAAGGTAAGCACACCGCCTATACCCACGTACCATTCTCCGTACTTCTGCACCCTCTCGAACACCTCGGCGCTGCCGCTGAAGGCGTGGAGATTGCCCCGCAGGTGCATTCCGCGGCATTCTTCCATGACGGAAAAGAAGTCTTCGGTGGCATCGCGCAGGTGGATGTTCACGGGAAGGTCCCAGTCGCGGGCGAGTTCCAGCTGTGCCTTGAACGCCTCTTTCTGAAGAGCCGCTGTATCGGCCCCGTAATGGTAGTCCAGGCCGATCTCGCCTATGGCTACAGGCCCCCGGCTGCGGTAGGGAAGCATCGCGTCCAGCTCATCTCTCCAGTGCTCGTCCACGTTGCCCGGATAAAGGCCCAGCATGGGATAGAGCACTCCGGGATAGGCGTCGCACAACTCGTACATGGCAGTGCGTTCCGCCGAACATGTGTCGGCCTGGAGCATCTGTACCACTCCGGCATCGAGTGCCCGCCGCACGACTGCCTCTACCTCGCCGGCGAAAGCATCGTCGCTGATGTGGGTATGTGTATCCACAAATTCCATCTCACAAATTTACAATTTTTTATTGTCAATGCAGCACCGCCGGAGCAAATCTGTATTGATGAAGCCGTCACATTCCAGCAGGCTTACGGCCGCGGAGACTCTGCCGTAGTCTATGTCCAGCTCGCGGCTTATTTCCTCCGGGGTGATGCCGCGGCGCTCGCGGATGAGGGAGCACACGCGTTGCATTGTATTCAGGGTATCCTCCCCGGCATGGGAATAGCACTGCGCGATGCGCTCCGCCAGGGCCGGTGCGGAGAGTGGGCGCCCGCCGTTGAGCCCAAGCTGGGAGGGAAGCGTCTCAAGGTCTGTTATGGGCTCTGCTATCTTCTCCTGTATCAGGCGGTTGCATCCTGCAGAGCGGATGTCGTCGATGCGCCCCGGAAGGCATAGTACCTCTCTGCCATAACTTGCCGCGAGTCTTGCCGTCATGGTGCCGCCGCCCTTGGCTTTTGATTCGGCAAGAATGGTGGCCCGGGACAGTCCTGCAATGATGCGGTTGCGCCTGAGGAAGTTGAATGCCTGGGGCGAAGTGCCCGGCGGGAAATCAGTGACCAGCGCACATCCCGGGGTTTGGGCTATCTGTTCCGCTATGTAGCGATGCCGCCAGGGATAAATGCTGTCTATGCCCACCGGGAGCACGGCGATGGTGGCAAGCCCGAAAGCAAGTGCGGAAAGGTGTGCCGTTATATCTACTCCGATAGCGAACCCGCTCACTATGGGTGGCTTCTGGGTGGTAGATGAAAGGGTGCGGACTATCTTTTCCGTCCAGTCTTTGCCATAAGGCGATAGGTCCCTTGTGCCGACGATGGATATGCTATCCCTGCTCTGCCAGAGTTCTTCAGGCGGGCTGAGGCTGCGGATATACAAGCCGACGGGAGCGTCTGGGCAGTCGGAAAGAAGGGGCGGGTATCCTGGAGAGCCGATGGTGACGAACCGGCACCCCGATGCCTTCAGCGGCGCCCATTCACGCTCTGAGGCATCAAGCTCGGAGCTGCAGATGAGGGGGCGGAACTTGTTGAAGGGACCGAATACCTCGTCAAGAGTACTTGAAGATTGGGAGAATACAGCGCCCGGAGAGCCGAAGCGGCTGATAAGTGCCCGGGCGGTGGCAGGTTCGTATCCGAAGATACGGTTCAGCGTGATGCCGCAAAGAATTTCATAGTCGTCCATAACTGTTTTAGTTGGTTACGGACAAAGGTATGAAAAACTTTTGGACTTTCTTATACTATCAGCAGCGCGTCACCGTAGGGGCCGAAACGATAGTCCTGCTCCAGGGCTACTTCGTAGGCGTGCATCACCTTGTCGAAGCCTCCGAAAGCAGCTTCCATCATCAGCATCGTAGAGCCGGGCAAGTGGAAATTGGACACGAAAGCGTCGGCAATGCTGAACTCGTAAGGAGGGAAGATGAACTTGTTGGTCCAAGTATCGTTGGGGCGGATCTCGCTGTTGGTGGTGACGTAAGTCTCAAGGGCGCGGAGCACGGTCACGCCCACGGCGCAGATCTTGCCGCCGGCGCGCTTTGTGCCGTTGATCTCGTCCGACGCCTGCTGGCTGATGATCATGTGCTCGCTGTCTACGCGATGCTTGGAAAGGTCTTCCACATCAACGCTGCGGAAGTGTCCGATACCCATGTGTACGGTTATGAAAGATTTCTCTACGTCGTTGAGGATCATTCGGTTAAGAAGCTCCCTCGAGAAATGCAGACCGGCGGCTGGAGCCGACACTGCGCCCTCTTTGCTGGCGTAGATGGTCTGGAAATTTTCGGCGTCGGATTCGTCGGTTTCTTCTTTGACCCACTCGGGAACCGGGGTGCGGCCGAGGGCGAAGAGCGACTGCTTGAACTCCTCGTACGGTCCGTCGAAAAGGAAACGCAGGGTCCTGCCGCGCGAGGTTGTATTGTCGATAACCTCGGCGACCATGCTCTCGTCCTCGCCGAAGTAGAGTTTGTTGCCTATGCGGATCTTGCGTGCGGGTTCAACTATCACGTCCCAGAGCCTCTGCTCCTTATTGAGCTCGCGGAGCAGGAATACCATAATGTCGGCGCCTGTCTTCTCTTTCTTGCCGAATAGCTTGGCAGGGAAGACTTTGGTGTCGTTGAATACAAAACGGTCGCCTTTGTGGAAGTAATCCAGAATGTCCTTGAAAAGCCTGTGCTCAATCTCGCCGCTGTCTTTGTGAAGCACCATAAGCTTGCACTCATCTCTCCAGCGGGTGGGTTCCTTTGCGATGCGCTCCTGAGGGAGGTCGAAGTTGAATTGGGAAAGTTTCATTTGTTCCGTACTAAAGATACTTTATATATACGGACAAGAAACTTAAAAAGTTTCACACTTTCGCCTCGCGGAAAACTTCAAGTATAGAGGGGTAAGTGTTTTTCAGATAGGGGGGCAGGCTCGATTTGGCCACCCAGGCGGCCTTGCTGATGTCTTCTTCCCGCTGGGGGGTGAGGTTCACCGGGTCGGTGTAGAGCATGTCGTACCACCAGGTGTGCTTGAGGTGCCACTGCCCGTCACGTTCGTAGCAATGGTCAGTAATGCATATCAGGTTGCGCAGCTCCAGATCTTCCACGCCGGTCTCCTCCTGAACCTCGCGGAGAGCCGTGACTTTAATATCCTCGCCCCTCTCCTGATGCCCCTTGGGCAGGTCCCACACCCCGCCCCTGTTGATGAGAAGGAAGTCCCCCCGGCGGTTCTGGACCAGGCCGCCGCCTGCATTGACCTCCCTGAACTCGGCGCACAGCCTCCGGTACATACGCCCGGTGTTCTCCGTCGGTATGTATATGCGGCTCAACGATTCCGATGCCTTGAACATGCTGACCAGGGTAGGAATATCCAGTTTTTCACCGCTGTGGAACTCTATTGAATTAGGGTCCGAAAGCGACTGGTCAGACGGATTGCAAATAATGATGCATCGTTTCTCGAAATATATTTTGTGCATACTTTTTGTTATATTTGCCCATGTTTGATGGGCCGCAGGGCGCGGACTGCCGGTTCTTCAGTTGCAAAGTTAATAAAAATAGCGATATGGCAGCACATTACGAAAGTAAACACGGCCTGGTGGCCATCCCGCAGGAGCAGCTCTACATGAGTTTCACAGACTTGCGTACCCTTGCCCAGGCTGTGCCTGCAAAATACAAAGATTCAGTTTCGGCCGACTTTGACCACCTGACCGCCACGGTCCAGGGCTTTACTATCTCTGTCAAGGTGGCGGAGCGCGTCCCCTACAGCCTCATCAGGCTCGAGGACGACGGCGCCCCGTTCCATTTCAGCGTGGCGGCCCACTTCGACCCGGCCACCGGCGGCACAGACTTCAGCATCGAGCTCGATGCTGACCTGAATCTTATGATGAAGGCCCTTCTGGGCGGAAAGATCAAAGACGCCCTCGACAAGGCGGTTGACGGACTGGTAACCCTTTCGCAAGGCAAGAAGCCAGAATTTCCGGGAGAACTGTAGGGCATGGCATCTCCGGGTACAGCAATACGGCTCAATCCGTTCAAGGGGCTTGACGGCCCTGCGGGGGATCCTGTACCCTGGAGTCCTTACGGGCGCTTTCTGGAGGCCCGCCCCTCGTTTATCACCGACCCGCTGATGCACGCCGGCTGCTATTATGTGCAGGATTCGTCGGCCATGTTCGTCGGGCATATCTTCCGGCGCGAGCTGCAAAGGCTCGGCAACCCTCCAGGTATCCGGGTGCTGGACCTGTGTGCCGCTCCCGGAGGCAAGACCACCGACATTGCCGCATCGCTGCGTGAGGCCTGCGGGGACAAGTTTACGCTATATTCAAACGAAGTCATCAAGTCGCGCGCGGCGACGCTCGCCGACAATGCCGCCATCTGGGGCGACCCGGCCGTGAGGGTCATTTCCGCCGACCCGGCCGTTATCGGAAAAGCCCTTCCCGGCAGCTTCGATGTCATCGTAGCCGATGTGCCATGCAGTGGCGAGGGGATGTTCCGCAAAGACCCGCGCGCGGAGCAGGAGTGGAGCCCGGAGCTTGTGGACCTTTGTGCCGCACGCCAGAAACGCATCCTTGCCGATGTGTGGCCCGCTTTGCGGGAAGGGGGAGTGCTCATCTATTCCACTTGCACCTACGAGGATGCCGAGAATGACGGCAATCTGCTCTGGGCAGCAGACACCCTTGGAGGGGAATTGCTGCCATCCGAGAGCGCTTTTGCCTCTTATGGCGTAAAGCAGACCGAATGCGGCAACCTGCTGCGTGCAGGTGAAGTTCCGGGAGAGGGACAATGGGTGGGAGCGCTGATCAAAACTGCGCCTGCTCCCGATTCGCTTGGTGGCAATCCTTCGCTGCTGCGCCCTTTGTGGAGCGGCCCGCCCGCACCCGAGCGCAAGGGCAAGGACTTGATACCCAATGCCGACGAGGCCCTGAGCATCTTGTTTGACAAAAGCAAATATCCTTGTGCGGAGCTGGACCTTCAGGAGGCCCTGCATTTCCTGCACCGTGATTCCTTTGTACTCCCCGGCGCCCCCGTGGGGTACAATGTAGTGACATACAAGGGGCATCCGCTGGGATTCGTGAAGAATTTGGGCAAGCGCTGCAATAACCTTCACCCTGCCGGACGCAGAATTCTTAAAGACGTATGAAAAAGATACTGATTCTATCGGCGCTGCTCGTCGGCGCCGCTGCATATGCACAGACCGATGCGGCATCGTATGCCGCACGCTATGAGCGCCAGGTGCGTAACGTGGGCGCTGCCGGTGTGGGGGTGGAAACCATCCTTGACCGCTGGGAAGCCGATTTCCCCGATGACCCGGCCGTATATGACGGGCGCAGCAAATTCTACCTTGCCAAGTCTATGAGCAGCTCGGTAGTGGCTAAGGAAGGCTCCAAATATCTTGGCGCCGATCCGCTGTTCTCACTTAAAGACAGCCTGGGACGCGACGTCAACTACTTTGAGGAAAGGTTTTTTGTGGATTCTCTCTTTGCCCTCTCCCAGAAAGCGATTGACAAGGCCATATCGCTGTCGCCTTCGGAACTGGCTTACCGGGTTGACAAGATAACCGCTCTTATGCTTTACGAGAAAGGCAGCCCCGACCTGGCAACGCAGGAGCTTCTGTCGCTCATAGCCTACAATAAGTCGTCGGCTCCCGAATGGACCTATTACGGTGCTGCTGTTGACGAAGATACATTTGTATCCACTATCCAGGAGTATTGTTTCAACTTCTACAGATTCGCAACCCCGCCATCGTACGAGGCTCTTAAGACGGTGTCGGAAACTATGCTTAAGCTGTACCCTTCCAACGCCGGATTCATGAATAACCTCGGCTCTTACTGGCTGGTCTATAAGAAGAATCCATCCAAGGCGCTCAAGTGGTACAACAAGGTGCTTAAGAAATACCCCCGCGACTACAATGCCGCCAAGAACTGCGTAGTACTCGCCCGCAGCGAAAAGAACACTAAACTCGAAAAGAAATACCTGCCTTATCTGATTGAGGCCACCGACTCCGAAATGGAAAAAGCGGCCAGCCGGGCCCGCCTGGAAGCCATCAGCAAGAAGAAATAAGCTTCCGCTACTTAACTCTCACGGTTACAGCGGGATCGACCTTGGAGATAAACAGCGAGGGGATGAGCATGAAGAGCAAAATGACCCCGAAGGCTACTATATCTACCGTCAGAATGAGCCCTATGTCAACGTGCACCGGCACGAAGGACACGAAATAATTGACCGGATTGAGTTTAAGCATATGCGTGCCGCCCTGCAAAGCACAGAACAGCAGGGCGGCGCCGTTGCCTATGGCCATGCCTATCAGCACTATACGGGATGCGACCCTGAGGAACACCGACGCTATGCTTTTGTTGGGCATTCCGAGGCTCTTCAGTGTACCTATGGTGGAGATATTCCGGAACAGCAATATTAGCAGCCCGGATATCATGTTGAAGCCGGCTACCACTGTCATGAGCAAAATGATTGCAAGCACGTTGAAGTCGATAAGGTCAAGCCAGTCAAATAGTTGAGGAAAACGCGCCCGGGCCGTTTCGCCGTGCAGTATATCTTCATCTTCCCGGTGGCCCGAGAGGGACGCCAGGTACAGCCGGTCGGCTATGATGCGGCTTTCTGCGGCAGTAGCACGGGCGGGATCGACAGTAACTTCCAGGACGCTTGCCTGCTGAGGACTGTAGCCGCAGAGGCGCTGCATGTCGGCGAGGGGCACTTTAACAATATAAGAGCCCTCGGAATCCATGATCCCTTCGTATGTGCCGCCGACGGTAAACCGGCGCGCGCGTACCTTATCTTCGATAAAATAGGTGGTAAACGAATCACCTTCACCAAGGCCCAGCCGGCGTGAAAGGGAATTTGGAATGGTAGCTTTGAGCGAGCAGCTGTCGGGCATAGGCACGCCTTTTACCAGCACTCCGCATATGTCTGTCTCGCCTTTGATTATGCCCGGCTTCCATACGGCAGGCGTGATGGAACGGACCCCGCTCACATTTTCAAGCGCCTCATAATAAGAAGGTTGGATATCGACTGGCTCGCTGCTCCCCACAAGGCGTATGTCTCCGGAGACTTCCGACAGTCCCTTGCGGATCTCGTATCTGAAGCCGGCGGAGATGGCCAGCGAGAGTACGATAACAAAGAACGAAATAGCAATCGCCACGATGGCGAGCCGTCCCGAGAAACGCAATTTGCGGGCTATGAAGGTCTGGGCATTCATACTACGGGCAGATTTGGCGGTAACGGTTGCTGTAAGAATAAACCTGCCTGACGAAGCTCACGGTCTCGCGGCCGTTGAACCTGCCAAGGGATATATGCCCCAGGGAGGCGATGGAGTCGTCCTGCATTTGCGGGATTACTTCGGCCACGTTCTCCCAGCGCGAAACGTCAACCCCGAGGTGGCGCGCGTGGCTGATGCAGTCTTTGATCCGGCCTGTGCCGGCGTTATACGCTGCAAGCGTGTATTTTGTGAGCTCTTCGCCCGACGCCGTCTTGCTGTACCGGCTGCGAAGCGACATAAGCAGCCTGGCCCCTGCGCCAATATTCTGTGCGGGGTCGAGCGCGTCGTTGCAGCCGAATAACATAGAAGTGCGGGGGCGCAGTTGCATAAGGCCTTCGGCACCCATCTGCGAGCGTGCTTCGATGTGGAAACGTGACTCTTTGTAAATGAGTGCGGCAAGCATATGCCAGTCCCATCCAAGAGTATCGGCCCACGCCCGGATAAGCGAATCGTAAGGTGATATGAAGGCCGCACTGTCCCGCTTCATCGGGTTGTACATGTCAAAATATGGCTCCCTTGAGGCTGCATAGCCCTCCGAACTGCGGTATTCGTCGAGCCACCGGGAGGCGCGCTCCGCCTGGCCGTCCCGCGCGCTGAAAACCCAAAGCCCGCAGCTGTCCACGCTTATGGCGAGCAGTGTGCTGTCCTTCGCGAGTGAATCGATATAAGGGAAAGAAACCACGTCCACACTGCCGCTGCGCAGCGAATCGAGCAGCGATTCCCGGCTCCCGGCAAGCCTGATGGCCGCTTTACGGCCCGATCCGGAGGCAAAACGCTGCAGCAAGAAATGATTGTAGCCGCACAGCAGCGAAGTGCCGTTTATCTCACGTCCGCTAAGGCTTATTGCGCAGGAGAGAGGCTCCGGGCTGTGCTGCTTTTCTTCCTTGCAAGAAGAAAGGCAAAAGAGCAAGGCCGCCAGAACAGCGCAGGTACTAATGATTACCCCCGTGCGACACATGCTTTTCGGTTGAGAAGTAGAATGGCCAGAAAATACCGAGTTTCAAACCGTCGGTGCCGTCGAGAGTGGTAATGTAGTGGTCGGCGGTGAAGTAGTCTTTGCGCCGCATCGGCCAGCCGCGTCCGAAGTTCTGATATTTGAGGAAGATGCAGCAGCGCTTCCACTGGATGTTCATGAAGATATCGAAGTACGGACCGTTTTCGTACAGGTTGGTGTGCTGGTTATGGAACACGCCTATAGCCGGATTCCAAGATGGAGCATACCACTGCGAGTTGTAGAAGGCATTGATACCGATCTGCATTTCCATCACGTTGTGAGTCTTGGCCTCGTTGCGCTGGACCACAAACTGGGCGTACCACCTGAGGTTGAGAGCTACGGTGGGCACGGGCACTATGTCAGGCTCCGAGGAGTACTGCACCAGCACACGGTTGTCGAGGTGCATGGGCCCCAGTACGAATTCCTTGCGGAGAGAGGCCGACAGCACGCTCATAGGGATAGGATTCTGACGCACTATGCCGAGCGTGTCGTAGTAGATATTGTTGACCAGCAGCGAGTAACCTACGTCGGCGCTCATACGCCAGCGGGGGATGGAAATGTAGCCGCGGATCTGGCTTGTGGATATCTTGCTGAAGTCGTTCTCCCAACTGAAATGGTTGGTCTGCAGCATACGGGTGTAGTAGTCGGGCGTCTTGAGGTTGGTCTCGAAGTGGGCTCCCACCGAAATCGGACTCTTGCGGGCACGCCTGAACGGGTAGAAATTGAGCCCTGCATTGGCCTCTATTTTCGTGTCTCCGATAGCGGGGCCCAACACATTGAAGTGCGCTTTTGCGTCCCAGTTGAGGTATTTGCGCCACTGCCCCTCGGCTCCGGCGTACACATATACCGAATTCTCGGAGTGCAGCTTCGGACGGACAGATGTACTGTCGAACCATTGCATCAGCCTGTCGCCCACGCCAACGTCCAGTTTGGATACTATGCTCTCGCTGCCCCAGGGCTGCAGGCGCAGGAACACTTTGTTGTCAAGCTTGATGGTGCGGAGCGAGTCGGCGCTCTGCTGGCCGTAGTTGAAAACATCGTGATAGAAGGCCCGCCCGTACTGGGACGTGATATTGTCGGTGTATTTGCGGGTGTAGCTCGACCACTCCGTGCTGTGTCCGATGAACGCCGTGGTTATGTCGCGGCGCAGCGTGTCGGCATCGGGCGCGAGGGTGGTGTCCTGAACGGCGCTTGTGTCTTTGTGCGCTTTAAGCTTCTCGATGAAGTCGAAGGGTATGCGGTACTGCTGGTTCAGGAAGAATGTGTTCTTGGTGACCTTCGATGCCGAACCGCTGATAGCCACCCTTATTTCTCGGGCCTCCACGGTGGTATCCCTGATCCACATATTGTCCACTATACCGCCGTTCTCCTGGCGGTCCACCATGTTGTAGATGTATCCGAGGTGGGCCATGTACTTCTTGCCTATATAGTTGAGGCGGGGCGAAAAGGTCTTGTTGATGGTCTGTTCCGCCTCCAGCATACCGCCGCCGCCGAAACGGTCGAAGCTGATGGTGAAATTGAGCTCCGGCAGTATGTTCTGGGTGGTGAGTATGTGCAGGTTGTCCGACTCCTTGGCGTCGCCCGCGAGCAGGGTGCCGAAGTATGCGAGCTCGGTGTGCGGAGTCTTGGTGTTGTAGTGCGGAATGGTGCGCGGCGAGTACGACCAGGCTTCCAGGGCATTGTAGAACTCTACGTCTTCTTCGCTGCTCCGGAGATGGAAGTTATAGTACTGGAGGGGCGATCCCGCAACGCCCAGCCATGAGGCGTTCACGTCCTTACGCAGGAACGGATAGTCGTAGAAATGGTAGTTGTAGGTGGTGTCGGGCTCCTTGACGTCAATCCGGTGGAAGTCTTGGTCGACTGTCCATTCGATTATACGTTTGTACTGCATGGAGTCGGGCACGGCAAAGGTGGAAAGGATACGCGGCGTGTACTCGATGACCGAGTCTTTGTAGGCCTTTTTATCCTCCTCCAGCTTGCGGAGCGAGTCCATTTCGGCAAGTTTGGCCGGTAGCGCCTGCTCCATGTCGTATTTCTTGCGCTCCCTGCGGCTCAGTGAGTTGTACCAAGCAAGGAAGGCTGCCTTGGCCCGCGCTGTGGAGTCGGATACGTAAATCGAATCGAGCTTGCGCCAGTCGAGCGAATCGCTGATGGCAAGGGCGCGTGCGCCTGACGACAGACTGTCCAGACCTTTTGCCAAAAGCGTGTCGGCCACAACCTTAAGCGAATCGGAACTGCGTTGGAGCGAATCGCGCACTATGACGTGCGTGAGTGAATCCAGCAGCGCCACATAGTATTTGAAACGGAACGGGTCGATGAAACGCAGCGAATCGGGTACTTTGATGGTGTCCCTCGCCGTCAGGTGCGGCAGGGTATCAAGGACTGCGGTAGTATCTGATGTGTCTGTAAGAAGGCTGTCGGCGATTTTCACGCTCTCGAAATCTCCCACCCGCTTTAGCTTGTACGCATCTTTGGGATACACTATGGTATCCTGCACGGGCAGCGGGTCGGGAATATGGTGATACTCCACGCCCTGCCGGCCGAGACCGAATGCTCCGGCGATGGCAGTAGCCATCACCGCTGCGGGAAACCATATTCGGGAGATGAGATTCACTGTTTAATCGAGATATTTTGCCAAAACTTCTTCAAGTCCATCCTCGCCCAGCAGCCTTTCGGCCACTTTGCCGTCGGGGGAGAACAGAATGAGGGTCGGTATGCCTTCTATGCCATATGCCTCGGTAACTTCGTTGCCGGAGGTGAAAATAAGATTCCAGTCCATGCCTTCCCGTGCGGCGCAGGAAGGGCCGTCCTCGGGCTTCTGCTCCCACACGTTGATGCCGACCACCACCAGTCCTTTGGCTTTGTAGCGGTCGCGCATTTCGCGTATCGTGGGCATAGCCATCATGCAGGGGCCGCACCACGACGCCCAGAAGTCGGCGAGCACATAATTGCCTTTGCCGGCAAAATCGCTTAACGCGGCGGAATCGCCCTTGACGTCTGTGCCTACTATCTCCACGAAAGGAGATCCGGCGCTTGTGGCCCAGGCGTTCTTTTTGACCTTGAGCATTGCGAGCAGGGTCTCGTCCTCGCGAATGAAGTCGGCACCCTTGGCGAGGAGTTCTTCGAGTTCCGGCGCATCAAGGTCGTTGAGCAACTGCGTGATGGCCTGTTTGCCGAGGGCGTTGTCGGTGTTGGCAAGGTAGGTTTCGCGGCTAAGTTCGTCAATCTTGGCGAGTTGTGCCTGGTAGATAGAGTCTGCGGCGCGCGTGTCACCGTTCATGGTGAGAGAGCCTATGTCGGTTTCGTGCTCGTAGTAGAGGTTCATCGTGTCCTCGCGATACTTGCCGATAGCATCGGTAATAGGACTCCCCGTCACGGTGGCAGGGTAGTCGAGATGGATGCGGATGCGCTCGACGTCGGGCACGAAAGAGACCAGGAAGCGGTCGTCATATTTGTCCCTTCCGGGGAAGTGGAGCATGACGACCAGCTGCTTGGTCTTGTCTATCTCTCCCTTGAAAGTGAAGGAATTCTTCTTCACAGCGGTAGAGTCGATGGGGCCGTCGGCACCGATGAGGTAAACCATGCTGCCAGGCATCCTGGAGAGGGTGTCGGTTACCACGCCCGACACCGTGTAATGCGTCGAGGGGCGGTTGCAGGCGGCAAGGCATAGGAGCGTAGCCGCCACGGCTGCAGCTGCTGCGTTAAGCTTCATTCGTTTCAAATATTGAAGGGACCTCGTCCAGGTTGCCGGTGGGGGCCTTGAGCTGGATCTTGCGGAAAGCGACCACTACCAGGACGGTGATTATGACAGTCGCGGCAAGCACGATATAGTACAAGGGGGCCTTGATGACGTCTGCCCAGCTGTTCATGTCTTCAAGGGCACTGATGTGCCCGCAGATAAGCGCAAAGGTATTGTTGACGCAGTGCATGAGCATGGTGAGCTTGAGCGATCCGGTCTTGTAGTACACATATCCGAACAGGCATCCGAACAGGAATGCAGGTATGGCCTGCCAGGGATTAAGGTGGATAAGCGCAAAGAACACGGCCGAGATAACTATGGCCCATACAGGCTTGATGCGTGAGCGCTTGAGCAGGCCGCGCAGTACCATACCGCGGCAGAGCCACTCTTCGCATACGGGAGCGAAAATGCTGACGCATATGAAGTTAAGTATGACGTTGCCGCTGGTGAGGCTCTTTAATGCTTCTTCCAGCGCCGGGGGCATATCCGGAAGCAGGCTGCTTATGGCTTCAGCCCAGAATCCGATGGCAAGAGTGCCCATCGCGGCCAAAAGTATGCAAAGAACGGAACCGAGGGGTGCGAAGTTGTTGCTGTCCAGCTTGACTCCGGACTCCGTCATGCTCAGCGAACTGCTTTTAACGGCGGTATAAATCATGGCCGGAACGAACATCAGGGGATAGCTGATGAGGTTGCCGTATTCTGAGCCGGCTTCCTTGCCTAAAACTGCGATGAGGATAAAGAGCGCAACACTGCCCAGCAGGGCGCCGACAAGCAGCCAGGCCAGCAGGCCGAACATCCCGCCCACTCCGGGGATGTACCAGGAGAACTTATCCAGGAATTTGTAGTTGCCGCGTTTTCTCATATCAATACAGGGGGGAAGGATAAACGCCCTCCTTTACGAGCTCGGCAAATTTTGCCACCACTGCGGGACGGTCTTCCTTGAAGGTTACTCCGAACCAGCGCGAAGGAGTGGAGAGCACATCGCAGGCTGCAAGTCCGTTGTGGATCATGTAATCCACGGCAAAAGGAATGTAGAACTCCTTCTTGAGCTCCATTATGTTGTCTTTGAGGAACTGTACGAAAACGTCGGCGCTCTTGGTGAAGTAGTCGGGAGTGAAGCACCACATGTTCATGGAGCAGAGGTCCTTGGCCTTGAGCTCAACTCTCTGTCCGGTTACGGAATTGTCGCCGCGCAGCACCCCGTCGGGCTCGATGAGCACATTGTGGTGCTCGACTACGGTGATCAGACGGCCCTCGGCATCGTACTGGCAGATGCCCCTGGACACGCCGCCGGACTCGCTGAGGGTGTTGTCGATCTCGAATCCTACGATACCGTAAGTGGAGCTGCCGCCCTCGTGGGCAAAGCACCAGTCGGCCGCAATGCGGAATGAGTCACGGCCGTAGAAGTCGTCACCGTTGATGACCACGAAAGGCTCGTTGATGACATCCTTGGCCATCAAAACTGCATGCGCAGTGCCCCAGGGCTTCTGCCTTTCGGGGTTGAGCGTGAAGCCTGCGGGAATCTTGTCCAGCTCCTGAGTAACGAACTCGAACTGCAGGGGAGCGCCGTCAGGGCAGGTGACGTGGCTGTATTTTTGGGCCACCGCCTCTTTGAACGCCTCCAGGAAGTAATCCCGGACAATATACACGACCTTGCCGAAACCGGCACGTACCGCATCGTAGATAGAATAATCTATAATGGTTTCTCCAGAAGGGCCGAGGGGGTCGATCTGTTTGAGTCCGCCATAACGGCTGCCCATACCGGCAGCAAGCACTAAAAGAGTAGGTTTCATAAAAAAAAGTCTTTATAATCCGCAAATTTAACTATTTTTGTGATTATGGGAAAATTTAAGGACATTTGGGACAAATCTAAAGACGGAAACCGTGCTCCGCAGCGCTCTTTCCTGCGTTTCGCCATAGTCATAACCGCGGTGTTCGTGCTGTTTTTGTTCATCAAGAAGGATTCGCTGGTGCGCTGGGTGCAGGCCGGATTTACGCTTCGCAGCCAGGAGAGGCGTATAGAGGCCCTCAAGGAGGACAACGAGAGGCTGGACGCCCGCATCCATATGCTTTCCACTTCCCGTGATTCACTGGAAAAATTCGCCCGTGAGGAATTCGGATTCGCCGAGCCCGGGGACGATGTATATTTGGAGGAAGAGTAATGCTTGTTGTAATAGAAGGTCTTGACGGGGCAGGCAAGTCCACCCAGGTCAGGATGATGAGGGAGTATCTTTCCGGGCGCTGCCCGCAATTGGAGTATATTCATTTCCCGCGTTACGACGCCCCTGTTTACGGCGGGCTTATCGGCAAGTTCCTGCGCGGCGGTTTCGGTCCCATCGACAAAGTGCACCCTCAGCTGGTGGCTCTACTTTTTGCCGAGGACCGTCGAGACGCTGCGCCTCAGATACGCAGGGTGCTCAAAGAAGGCGGCACCGTGCTGCTTGACCGCTACGTATATTCAAACATTGCTTACCAGTGCGCCAAGATGCCCGATGAAGAGGGTGCCGAAGAGTTGCGCGAGTGGATACTTAACACCGAATACGGTCAGTTCGACCTGCCCAGGCCCGACATGAATATATTCCTCGATGTTCCCATCTCCTTTGTGGAGCAAAGCCTATCGCGCCAGAGGGTCGGAGGCGAGAGGGGATACCTTAACGGGGCGAGCGATATTCACGAGGCTGACATTGAGTTCCAGAAGAGAGTGCGCTCGATGTATTTGCGGCAGGCGTCGCTGGACAAGTCGCTTGTGAGGGTGGATTGTGCCGCACCGGACGGCTCCATGCTTGCTCCCGATGCTATTTTTGCTAAACTGCGTGCCGTATATGAAGAGCGTTAAAAGGATTTGTGCGTTTATCGCCGGATTTGTTCTGTTCGGTGCGGGCTTGCTTAAGCTGATGGACCCCGTGGGGGCTTCGCTGGTGGTGGGAGAGTATTTTAGCTTTTTTCACCTTGGCTTCCTCACTTCATTATCCAAGGTAGCAGCCGTTTTGTTCGCCTTGCTTGAGACGGTCGTAGGACTCGCTCTCCTGACCGGAATCAGCCCCAGGGTTACTTCGCTGGTGTCGGGCGTTCTGCTGCTGTTCTTCACCCTGCTTACCCTGATTCTGTGGATAAAGAATCCGCCCATGGATTGCGGATGCTTTGGTGAGGCTATACATCTGACTCATTTCCAGTCGTTTATAAAGAATGTTGTGCTCTGTGCGCTATGGGCCGTGGCCTTTCTTCCGCTTAAGAGCGTATGGAAGCCGCCGCGCGTGAAGACCGCGTCATTTGCCATTGCTTTGGTTTCCGTCATTGCTTTCACGGTTTACTCGCTTATGAACGTGCCGGCCATGGATTTCACGCCTTTCAAGCCCGGCGCGACACTGATGCAGGCGCAGTTGACCCCTTCCGCCGATTCGCCTCTGCTGTCGATATGCTCTCAAGACGGGGAGTATTGCGACGAGCTTCTCTCAACGGGCCACAAATTGCTGCTGACAGCATATGATCCTGAAGATTTATCCGAGCTGTCGACCATATCTCTGCGCGAATTCGGAGAGGCGTTGAGGGCGGCCGGGACTGCAGAGCTCATGTTTGTGGCTGCCGGCGAGTTCCCGGGCGCCGAAGGGGCTTATACCGCAGACAGGCGCACACTTATGAGCCTGAACCGCTCCAACGGTGGCGCTACGCTCATATCCAACGGCGTCGTCGTGGCCAAGTGGCCGGCGCGCTCGCTGCCCGAACTCTCCAAGATAGAGAGTCTTGTGTTTCTTGATCCTGCTTCGGCGGTGGCACAAGAAAATACCCCGCGGCGTTTGAAGCTGCAGGGTTTTCTCTTGTATCTGTTTGCAGTAGTGCTGCTAATTTAAGATTGTGATTTCGTAAGGGAGCCGTGCCACGATGCGCGGCTCTTTGATTCTCTGGTAAATAGCCTTGATGCTGTAGTCTTCCTGATTCCCGCCCATCGAATTCATAAGGGTCTCGATGGTAGTGGGAGGAGCAGGGTAGGCTTTGACGTTCCAGTTGGCCAGGGTAGGGTCTCCGGCCAGCTCGGCGGCATATGCAACGGCGTCATCCAAGGTGCCTATTTGATCTACCAACCCGATTTCAAGGGCATCGGCACCGGTCCATACGCGGCCCTGGCCAATTTCATCCACCCTTTCTTTGGCCATGTCCCGTCCGTCGGCAACAAGAGAAGTGAAACGGTCGTAGATGTCTTCGATACTGCGGAGCATATAGTTATATTCGGCCTGGTCAAAAGGCTTCACCAGAGAGTACATGGCCCCGTGCTTGTTGGACGACACCGTCTCAACGCCGACATGAAGCACGTCGGAAGCGGTCTTGCTGAAATCAGGAACCATTCCGAACACGCCAATCGATCCGGTGAGGGTCACAGGGTCGGAGAATATAGTCTCACAATGATTGGATATCCAGTATCCGCCGGATGCTGCATAGTCGCCGTAGGATGCTACCAGAGGCTTTTCGGCCTGCAGGCGGTCGAGCTCCGCCTTAATCTTCTCCGATGCCAGCACGCTGCCGCCGGGGGAGTTTACCCTCAGCACCACGGCCTTTACGCCCTTGTCTTCGCGTACCTTTTCGATGATGGATGCAAAATGATCTCCCGCAACTTGCTCTTGGGCGCTGCCGTCAACAATCTCGCCGTCGGCATAAATAATGGCTATCTTCTTGGAGCCCTTGCCGGGGAGCACCTTGGCGGTGGCGTAGTCGGCAAAGGGAATCATGGTTACATCTTTGAACTTATCGGCTACCGCAAGCACGGCGAGCTGGTCTTCCAGACCTTTGCGGTCAAGCAGTTCATCTACCAATGAGTTGTCGATGAAGTCCTGAGGCAGGCAGAGGCTCAGGTTGTCGATCAAGTCGTTGAACCTGTTGATATCTATGCCGCGGCTCATGGCGATGTCTGTCGATACAGATTTCCACATGGAGTTGATCATCACCTGATACTGCTCGCGGTTCTCGGGGCTGGAGTTGCCGCGCGTGTACATCTCGCCGGCCGATTTGTACTTGCCGTGGCGGATGAGCTGTACGTTTACACCGAACTTCTTGAGCAGGTCGCCCAGGAAGAACATCTGGCTGCTCAGACCGTTCATGGTAACAGTGGCTCCGGGGTGCGGAGTCATGTATATTTTGTCAGCGACGGAGGCGAGATAATAGCTGCCGGTGGAGGGGGCCTCCATATATGCCACGACAGCCTTGCCGGAACTTTGGCGGAAGGTGGTCAGCGCCTTACGGAACTCGTAAAGCTTGGCGAGACTGGTCGAAGAACCGTCGGTCTTAAGGTATATATATTTGATGCCGGGGTCGTTGGCCGCCGCGTCAAGGGCGCGGGCCGCTTCCCAGATGCCGATGGTAGCGGGGGATTGTCCGCGGCTCTGGATCATGGTCATGGGGTCGGTCTCTTTACTCTGCTCGTCAATGATGACTTTTGACATGTCAATCTTCAGCACGCCCTCAGCCGGTACGGCTGGTGTCTTGGGCGTTGCAAGACCGGATATGACGGCAATGATGAGCGCGTTCAGTAACAAGATGCCGCATATAACTGCGAGCACTATTTTCCAAAAAATCTTCATCTTACATTAATTTATTTGTGCAAAAGTAAGTAAATTTGCGCAATTATGTCACAAAAACCTTCTATACCCAAGGGAACCAGAGATTTCGGCCCTTCGCAGATGGCTGCGCGCAATTATATCTTCGATACCATACGTACCGTTTTCAAGACCTACGGCTATGCCCAGATAGAAACTCCCGCCATGGAGAACCTGAGCACCCTGCTCGGTAAGTACGGCGAGGAGGGGGATAAGTTGCTGTACAGGATCCTTAACTCCGGTGATGCTTTTGCTGAAGTTGACTTCGACCGTCCGCTCGCTCCGCAGGTGTGCGAAAAGGGGCTCCGCTACGATCTTACAGTTCCGTTCGCCCGTTTTGTGGTGCAGCATCAGGGCGAGATCTCATTCCCGTTCAAGCGTTTCCAGATTCAGCCTGTCTGGCGTGCCGACCGTCCCCAGAAGGGTCGCTACCGCGAGTTTTATCAGTGTGATGTTGACGCCATAGGCTCCCGTTCGCAGCTGTGCGAGCTGGAGTTGGTGCAGATTGTGGAGAAGGTGTTCAGCCTGCTTGACGTGAGGGTATGCATGAAAATCAACAACCGCAAGGTGCTCACAGGCCTGGCGGAGGTGTGCGGCTTCCCCGACAAGGTGGTCGATATAACCGTAGCCATCGACAAGCTTGACAAGATAGGTCTGGACGCTGTGTGCGCCGAGCTGCTGGAGAAGGGGCTGACCGCACAGGCCGTCGAATGTTTGAAGCCCGTGCTGCTGCTCGAAGGGAGTTTCGAGGATAAACTTGAGTCGATGCGCAAGCTTCTTGCTTCTTCGCCCGAGGGCCTCAAGGGCTTGGACGAGCTGGACGAGCTCTTCGGTCTGATACGTGCGGCAGGCGTGCAGATGCCTTGCCAGATGGATCTTTCGCTTGCCCGCGGACTCAATTATTATACGGGAGCAATCTTTGAGGTCAAGGCCCTCGACTGGCAGATCGGTTCGATATGCGGCGGCGGCCGCTACGACAATCTTACCGGAATCTTCGGCCTCCCCGACATGTCCGGAGTGGGCGTTTCTTTTGGCGCCGACCGCATCTACGATGTTCTGGCGGGGCTGGATAAGTTCCCCGAGTCGCTGTCTTCCGGGGCCGATTTGCTCTTTGCCAACATGGGCCGGGCCGAGCTGGAGTATATTCTGCCTGTTGCAGCCGCGCTCCGCTCCGAAGGTGTGTCGGCAGAGATTTATCCCGACTCCTCCAAGCTCAAAAAGCAGTTTGACTACGCCGACCGCAAGGGAATAAAATTCCTTTCGATATGCGGAGCCGATGAGGCGGCAGCAGGTACCGTACAGCTTAAGAAACTCAGTACAGGCGAACAGCGCGGCTTTGACAAACAGGATATCCCCGGCATGCTCGCCTTCCTGTCCGGCCTGGCTTAACCGACAAAACGTCGGAAAAAATTTGCAGTTTTAAAAAAAGTTCCTACCTTTGCAGTCCACATCGCGGGGTAGAGCAGTCGGTAGCTCGTCGGGCTCATAACCCGGAGGTCGCAGGTTCGAGTCCTGCCTCCGCTACTAAACAGGACAAGTCTTCGGATTTGTCCTGTTTTTTTATTTTATCTGTTTCGTAATCTGTTCCATTGTGCTCATCATTCTTTATCTTTGTACCTACAACAACATAGCGGAACGATGGCGAGTGTAAATGGAAAACAGGAACGAATGGTCGTACATTTGGAAATCGGCGGTCAGCATTACTACTACGGGAACCTTAAAGCCCTCTGTGACCACTTGGACAAAGATGCCCTTGGGGTCGGGTACGCCTATCTCCGGAACTACGGAATCAGTGAAGAAAACCCTTTTCGGAATACCAAGTGCATTTACATCGCAAAGAATAGCATAGCAGCCCCAACCTCGTTATTTCTATGAAAGTACCAAAATTGACATTGGGTTCTATACCAGCACTTGTATCCTCTATTGTCTGGGGGGCATTGGGCTTTTATGTCGCTATCTATGAACTGATTGACTTCTTTGTCAATGTTTGGACTTATCCCGACTTGATGGATATGACCGCATTGTTTTTCTTGATTGGCTTAACCTTGGTGGGGTCTGCCATTCTACAATGGAATAAGAGAAAAAATATTAAGATAGCCACAAATATCTATCTGATTCTCATTTCGCTGGGGATGATTCCTATTTCTATGATAGGTGCCGCTTCTGCTCATACATCTACGTCATTGTTTGCGAAGGTCTTTCCTTGGGTTGGTGTTGCTCTTTCACTTCTTTGTATTCTTTGTGCTCTTATCGAGAAGCCACAGAAACAATAGGCACTTGAATAGCGTTAGTTTATTACAAAATGATAAGATGGAACGCTTCTCCTACCCCGGGGGGCGTTTTCAATGTTAAAATGATACATTTGGGAGCGGTGGCGGGCATCTTGCTGAGTGTCAAGCACTTCCGAGATCTGCCTGCACGAAAAATGATGCGGGCAAAAGCAGCAAGGCGCTGTGGGCTAGTTAGTTAGCCGCCACCGCGAAATCTATTAAGAAACGGCTTTATTCCCGCTGGCACGAAACTTCAAGTTGAAGTTAGAAAGTCCGGTCTTGCCCACGTGAATTCGTACATTCGGATTCAAAACGTTAAGCCATTGAAAGTCCGGTATTACTATAGACGCTCTCAGGATGCGAAAGTAGTATCTGTCCGGATTAGGACCAAGTAAAGTAGCCTTCTTCCGTCCCTGCAGCACGGGGAGAGCTTCGGCCCTCCTTTTTCTCTTTGTGTTAATGCATGCGGCTATAATGCCATCGGCATTATTTTTGGTGTATTCGACTTCTTTGATGACGGATACGTGGTTTCTGGCGAAACTGTTTTTATTCCTCGTATGCGTTCCAAGAGAAAGAGGTGATTGATGGATCGATAGAATAGATATAATATGAGATACAGTTTTGTAATTGTCCTTTGTATTGTAATTCTTAACACTTTTACTGTCAGTGCTCAGGATCGGCTGCATACAGCAGATGCTTTAGAATATGCTATATCGCAAGAACGTCAGTTGGAATTAAAGACCGTGTTGGGGGATAACGAGTCTTTGTGTGATGGCGCATTTATCGATGAAAGCAATTGCCGTGGTTTTAGGATTGATCTGAATAAATCTATAATCACACTTACTAAGTACTCTCTTGGTTATGAAGATGATAACTGGCGCTTGAGGAATTCAAAGAGCTATTCGGTTGTTATTAATCGTTCCGTTTGCACTAGATTGTCTTGGCTGTATAACCTTGCAGTTTCTACGTCATCTCCACAGAATCCGCCTTTCGTTATGGATGGAGAACCGTGCTCTTTTGTCTTCAAGAATATGATTGCTGATTGGAACTGCAATGGCTCGTATTCGTTAATAGAACTATCCAGAAAAGTATGTAATGCTGTCGAGAGTGCAAATCCAGCTGCGCTTAATGCGTTGAAAGACAGCATCGAGCATCTGATAAATGATTATAAACAATTCGCCAGTTTGGAGGTGGTGTCGGATTCAGATGTAAATTATATTGGCGTTGGAAGTCTTATGGGCCCTTTCAGTGTCAGTGTATCCTTATATCCAAATGCTGTGTCTGCCATTGACGAAAAGACTGTCAGAGAGTTTGCCGGATACTTATTAGAAAAGAGTATGCACCCATTTCATTATCACATTACAGTGACTGATGACTCGGATTGGTTTAAAGTCAGTGGCTCTGGGACATTTATTGATATAGGGATTAGGAGAAAGGATTGTTCACTAGAAAAGCTAAAACGTATGAGCCAGGGGTGGATATGGTAATAGTATTTTTTTATTATTTTTGCCAAGATTCCAGAGAAACCCAACCGTGAAAATTATGCCTTCCAACACCGTTTTGATTATCCTCCTGATTTTAGCCGGGGTGGCTCTTTTTGTTTATCAGCGAAGAGGCAGGCCGGATCGAGTCAGATTGACGGAAACCCAGCAAGATCCATTATATTGGGAAATCATGTCTCTTTGTAGACCAGTTGACGAGTGTGAAGTTGATACTAACGCTGCTGTTAGCCGCTTGTCTCAAGAAGAGGACGAGGTGTTTTTCAGATTTGAAGATACGCTGGCAGATTTACTGGCGTTGTTAAACAAGCCCTATTATATTCACTCATTCATTAAGAAGAACCCAGGCGAAGATGATGCATTCTTGTATGCTCGTTGCACGGCAATGATTCACGGGATAGAGTTTTTCAAACGAGTTCTCGAGGGAAAGGAAAAAGATTTTTGGGCCAATGAAAGTGAAAGTGTTTTATATATTGCCAAGGAGGCGTGGGCAATGAAGCATGGGTCTGATATAGAGAGTTTCCCTCACTCATCGAAAGATGCTCTGTATTTTTAGTTTAGCTCATCAGATTGACCAAAAAAGCCTGGATTTCCTGTAACCCTTACAGGAACCGGAGGTTCGAGATTCGGAGTGTTTGGTCTACTACAAAAAAAAGAGTTGAGCAATCTCAACTCTTTTTCTTTGTTTTGTCTTCCAGTATTCTGATGGTATCAAGATAGGCCTTTTCTACATCGCTCAAAGTGCGTTGCTGGTATTTCTTGTATTCATCCGTGGCCTTTTCTATAGCCTGTTGATGACTGACTGAACCAGGGCCCACAAGGAGTTGTTCACCGTTCATAATAAGGACGTTATCAAGATGCTTAGCCCAGTCGGCCATGGTCATGAATTCGTGGCGTTCGGCTTTACGTTCAGCAAAATCCAGATAACCAGAGACTAATTGGCCAAGAGAGCGTAATTCTTTCTCGTTCAGGTAGTTCTTCGCTATTACGGCATCCGAGAGATGAGGGCGACTGCCTTTGAATGTTGTTAATCCCATGAATTCCTTTTCGGCATCTGCTCTGGAGTAGATAATTTCTGCCGCTGTCTGGCCATGAATGGCATAGTGAATCTTGTTCTGGACTTTCTTGAAGAACTCGATAGACATATCGGCTTTGGGATCATAGTCCACGCTGGTTGCATAGATATCCAAAATTTGCCGATAAAAAACCTTCTCAGAAGCACGGATGTCCCGGATACGATTTAGAAGTTCTTTCCAATAACCTCCTCCGCCGAGTTGCTTCAGTCGCTCGTCATCCATCGTAAAGCCTTTGACGATGTACTCTTGAATGCGTTCGGCAGCCCACTGCCTGAAGATGACGCCATTTCTGGAACGGACTCGGAATCCGACGGCGATAATCATGTCGAGGTTATAGTAGTAGGGCGCTTTCTGCTGATCTACAGGCCTCTGGAAGCAGTTCTTTATCGTCAAAAATGTCTCCGATATGCTCGTTAATGGTGGAAGGGGCCTTACCATACAACAAAGCCATTTGTTGTTGAGTAAGCCACACGTTTCCATTCTCCAGTCTTACATCAAGACGGACATCTCCTCCTTCGGACTCGTAAATAACGATATTCCCAGTGTCTTCCATAACTATTTATTCCCGATGAGACGGGCTCTTACAAATATAATCATTATTCCCTAAAGTACCTCGATGGCGAATCAATAAAGACGGTTGAAATATTTCATCAAGTTCAAGATTCGGAGGGTTTGGTTTTTTCGCCGGTGACGATACCCCGGTATGTTCAGGATCGGCGGTGTCGGCGTGTTCGATGGAGACAAATCTATCCATATCGCACCTCCTGATCCGCAGTTGTGTATTCCTCATCGAATCCATCATAGCCTGCGGGCTGTGGCGGCCGCTTTGACAAATGCAGCGAAAATGGGCTGCGGCCGTTCCGGCGTGCTCTTGAATTCCGGGTGGAACTGGGTACCGATGAAGAACGGATGTGACGGCAGTTCCACTATTTCCACGAGTCCGGTGTCCGGGTTTGTTCCGGACACCTTCATTCCGGCATTCTCTATGGCCTGCCGATATGCATCATTGAACTCATAACGGTGGCGGTGGCGCTCGAAAATGACATCCTGCCCACCGTATATCCGGTGCGCCAGCGTGCCGGGCTGAAGCTTGCATGCATAGGCACCCAGCCGCATGGTGCCGCCCTTGATCGTGGTGCTTTTCTGCTCTTCCATAAGGTCGATGACCGGATTGCCGCTTTCGGGATTCATTTCCGTGGAGGCAGCATCTGACAGGCCCAGTACGTTGCGGGCAAACTCCACCACCGCCATCTGCATGCCCAGGCAAATCCCGAAGAAGGGTATTCCATTCTCACGGGCATGCCGCACCGCGGCAATCTTTCCGGGTATGCCCCTCTCGCCGAAGCCGGGAGCGACAAGGATACCGTCCATGCCTGCCAGCATTTCTGCCACGTTGTCTTCGCAGACCTGTTCCGAATGAACTGTCTTGACATTCACCCTGCATTCATTTGCAGCACCGGCATGGACTAATGATTCCTGGATGGACTTGTAGGCGTCCTGCAATTCGACGTATTTACCGACCAGGGCGATGTTTACTTCCCGCTTCGGGTTCTTCAAACGCTCAAGGAACGCTTTCAGGGCTGAAAGGTTCGGCTCCGGAGCACAGCCCTCGATCTCCAACTTATTGACAACCAGCGTGTCCAGGACTTCTTCCTCCATATTCAAGGGGACCTGGTAGATGCTCCAGGCATCCAGGGACTGGATGACGTGCCCAGGACGGACATTGCAGAAAAGCGCAATCTTTTTCTTCAGCTCGGCGGTAAGCGGCATCTCCGTGCGGCATACTATGATGTCGGGGTGGACGCCGGCAGACTGCAGTTCCTGTACGGAATGCTGCGTGGGCTTTGTCTTAAGCTCTTTGGCTGCTTTGAGATAGGGAATCAGCGTGAGGTGTATGCTCAGGAAGTCCTCCTCCGGCATTTCCCACTGCAGTTGGCGCATTGCTTCCACGAACGGCTGGGACTCCATATCGCCTACTGTACCTCCGACTTCCGTGATGACGACATCGAACTTTCCCGTCTTTCCGAGCAGCAGCATGCGGCGCTTGATTTCGTCTGTGATGTGCGGAACTATCTGGACGGTCTTTCCGAGGTAGGCGCCTTCACGTTCTTTGGTGATGACAGTATTGTAAATCTTGCCGGTGGTCACATTATTGGCCTTGGATGTATGCACACCGAGGAAACGCTCGTAGTGGCCGAGGTCAAGGTCTGTCTCCGCGCCGTCTTCGGTTACATAGCATTCGCCGTGCTCATAGGGATTCAGTGTCCCGGGGTCGATGTTGATATATGGATCGAATTTCTGGATGGTGACGCGAAGCCCGCGGGCCTGCAGGAGTTTGGCCAAGGATGCCGCCACAATGCCCTTCCCGAGGGATGAAGCAACGCCGCCCGTTACAAATACATATTTTGTGTTCATCGTTCAACCGATTTATTTATAACGGGATACAAATGTAATCATTTTTCAGTTTTCACAATCTTGTCGCCCCACTTTTTCATCGGCCTCAAGTATATACCAGGCATTCCGGAGCATTTCTTTGCCTGGTTCTATCTGGGACAATGGTATTTGTTTGGATTATTATGAAATATTGGTAACTTTGCGATGAAAAACACCGTTGCTTATGAAAACAACATCAGTTGCGCTTGGTGCGCATTTCGAAGAATTCATTCAGGCCAGTATACTGAGCGGACGTTACAATAACGCCAGTGAGGTGGTTCGTTCCGGTCTTCGCCTTCTGGAAGATCAGGAACAGAGGATGGCTGCGCTCCGATCTGCTATTGAAGAAGGGTTGAAAAGTGGCATTGTCGAGGATTTTGATTCGCAGGATTTCCTGCAGCAGATGAAGGAGCGAAAGCATGGCAAAGTATGATATTTCAAGAGAGGCGGCTGAAGACCTCTACAATATCTGGGAATACACCGTAGATACGTGGTCTTAAGATCAGGCAGATAAGTATTACGCTATTCTTGATTCCGCTTTTGCCGAAATCGCCAAGGCTCCGGGCAAAACAGGCAAACCCTGCGATGAAATAATGCCTGGCTTACGGGCATATCACGTAAGGAGACATATGGTTTTTTATACAATCCAAGATAATGGCCGCGCTCTGATCGTCCGTATCCTCCACGAGAAGATGGATTACCTCCGCCATTTTCATCTATAGAGCATATTCAATTCTGGCTCATTATTTTCTGCAAACCTATCCAGCTTTAGGACATCTTCAAAAAAGTTCAAGGATTTACCTGTGTAGTCTACTAAACAGGACATTTCTTCGGAAGTGTCCTTTTTTCGTGCCTTGACCTTCGTAGAGTTCTTGTTTCAAGTTCGAATTTGAGAAATTTTGTATCTTTGCTTTACGAAACGACATTGATTGCTAATAACTCTTTATGAACGAACTGTACCGTTTAGACACTGACGCGTTGCCGTGTATGCCAACTCCACATGACTGTGTCATTAAGACTATTCTTGTTGACAAAGACAAGCAGTTCATTTCTTTTGTTTTCGAGGATGATATTTCGGGTTATGATTCTATAGTTAGTGAAAGACCAACAGCAAAATCCTTGGTCATCAAATACCATTTTTATAACACAGTGGAGGAGTATGAACTTTATCGGTTCATGAAGCCTTCTTTATGGCATCGTCACGGCGGTTATAAATGTTTAACCGATTATGAGAAAGGAAAACACGGGGCATTACTAAAACTCACCAAGCACAATTTAGCGTATCTCTGCCACTATGTTGCGTACAGGAACATGATAATTGAGCTTTGGTCAGATACGAGCATGAGCATTGTGCTGCAACTCGATGTGGACACTGTCGAATATGAGTGGAAATACTGACTCTAATATTTGAACTCTAACACCGCCTTGAATCCGTTGATGAATTCGTTCGAAATTTCTAACACCTGTTCTACTACTTAAAAACGCTAACTGATTTATTATCAATCGGTTAGTGTTTTTCTTTTTACCCAAAAATTATATTATCGTAGCTGATTGTACAAGGTGTGTTTTTAAGCCGCAGACCTTGTACGCGGTATCGCCATTAGAAGGCTATCCTGTCGAGTTTCCCTGGTCAAGGTATGTCAATCAAAATCACACCTTGTACATTGGAATCAAATAACGGTTCTTTCATTTTTAATCACTATCTTTGTGTTAGACGGGAAAGAATAAACATTCGCCAATTACATGGGTACTCAGAACAAAGCACATAAACAAACAGCCTGGAAGAAAAACCGAGAATTCGGAGATAAAATGGGCGGCAGAGGGAGACTCAAACTGGATGATAACATCTTTGCTCGTGAGCACTCCTTTCACGCCCCCACTGAACTTGATGAGGTTCCTATCCTGATGATCGACAACACTTCACGGGATTACTACTTTCCAGTTTCTCCGGATGAAATCAAAACGGCGCTCTCCAACTTGCCCAATTCGGATATTGTAACCCATATCTGGCTAAGGAAACACAACAAGAAAAGGGATTCTATCGTTGAATGCATCAAAGGGAGTGGCGTTTATCTTATCACCCTGTATCCACTGTTGAAAGAGAACCGTCATTTCCTCGGAAAGAACAAACCTTTGGAGAAAGATTTTCGATGGTATAGTCCTTTTGCAAACGTCGTTGAAACAAAGGAGGGTTGGTATGCAGTATTCACCGAAGCGTCTGCAAAGGATTTCTATCTGAATAGGCTTATTCCTTTCGGAGTGGAAGGATTACAGAACATATAGAAATTCAACTATTCCTATTGCTTTATCTCTGAGCCCTCCATTTCTGCCATATTCTCACTTGCCTGATTTTCAATATATTGCGCAAATCTTTCAACCTTCCAGAGATCCTCCAAAAGGTTCGAGAATTTAGGTGTTTGGTCTACTACTTTAAACGCTAACTGATTTTATTTTAATCGGTTAGCGTTTTTTTCTTTAAAGGGATTATAAAACGGTCCAAAAGCCGCCTTTGTCCGGTCCTTCTCTTTTAATGAGGCCTTCGGTCTTGAGTTTGGCGAGGTGCTTTTCGATGGCTTTTGGTGTTATTCCGATAATCTCGGCAAGTTTACGGGCTGAATAGTTGGGGTGATCTTTGAGCATTTGGAGGATTTTCTCCCTACTTTTTTGTTTTAATTCCACTATCGGCTGGCTTTTTTCCCCACCTTCATCCATCGACTTAAGGAATGCTTCGATGTCTGCGGACAGTGTCTTGATCATTTCGCCTGCCATGAAATTCAGAAAAACTGTAATATCATCCGCCTCTCTGGTAGCAATGAGAGCATTGATATAATCCCCCTTGTCTTCTTTGAGTACCTTCGCCGGAATCAGGCCGAATTCGAACTGGATGTGGTTCATGACGAGACGGGCCATCCGTCCGTTCCCATCGGCCCAGGGGTGGATGGTCACCAGGCGATAATGGGCCTCGAAACTCAGGTTATATCGTTCCGACGGGGACATTTGAAGCTTACGCTGGGCATTAAGCCAGTCACAGAACTGTTGCAATTTGGCGGGAACTTTCTGGTAACTCATATAAGACCTTCCCCCGACGCCGGCTGTGACATTGACTAACCTGAGGTCACCATTTGCAGAGGAGAAATCGCCGAGTGAAGTCTTGTAAGTTGAACCCGTATTCTGCATGACCAGATGGGACAGGGCCTTCAGGATGTCAATCGTGATGTCAGTATGATTCCTGGCGAGGCGAATACTTTCTTCATAGGCCCGCTTCAAATCCAGGTTCATCATTTGTTCCATGAGCGGTTTTCCCTTTGCGGTAATCCCCTCGTCGAAGAGCAGTTGATTTTCTATTTCCGTAACTGTCGACCCTTCGATAGCGGTGGAATGGGTAATAATAGAGTACAGATAGAACTTCTCGTAGTCTATCTGGGAGTCAATACCCAATTGTTTATATTGTTCAATCAGGGCTGTCAGTTGATCCTTCATGGTCATAGCTATAGCCTTTTACGCTGCAAAGATATGTTTTTCTCCCTACTTATTCAAGTTTTCTTACTACTATTTGCGTGTTTTCTTACTACTTTTTGATGTCGGAATAACGGTTGGGAAAACTAGCAGGCACTTCAATTATCGTATGCCTTCCAACTTGAGCAACTTAGCTTTCTTTTCGATGCCGCCTGCATAGCCGGTCAGGCTTCCGTCGGAACCTACTACTCTGTGGCAGGGAATGATGAGCGAAATAGAATTGTGTCCTACAGCGCTCCCTACTGCCTGAGCGGACATCTGCTGGATACCTTTCTGCAGGGCAAGCTGTTTCGCGATTTCTCCATAGGTCATAGTCTTCCCATATGGAATGGTGAGCAGGATTTCCCAGACTGCTTTCCGGAATGGCGTAGCCCTCATAGTCAAAGGAGGGGTAAACCCAGGCTCCTTGCCGCTGAAGTAAACGTCCAACCAGTGACTGGCTTCGGCAAAAACCGGAAGAATCTTTTCTTCGCCGACCCCTTTCATCGTGTCGGCAAAGTACTTCTGTCCGTTGAACCAAAGTCCCGTTATGGCTTCGCCGTTACTGCCGAGCGTGATTCCACCGAGGGGTGAATCGTAGTGCCAAATATAATCCTTCACCAAAGTGTTCTTAGATTTATCGACCTAAATATAGCGATTATCTCCCAATAAACGTAGAATGCTCAATCACTTTTCCATCGGCAAAAAGTCCTCCAGAAGGTTCGAGGATTTACCTGTTTGGCCCACTACAGCCGGAAAGTCGAAAGATTTTCCGGCTTTTTCTTGCCCTGGGCTTTCCTGTAAGTGTTTGGTAATCAGCCGCATATACATTAAAGCGGTGTTTTCGCGAATGGTCCGAGGTTTATCGTTTTCTTTGTCCCAGATTAGTCCATCTGGAAACCCCATTTTTTGCAGATTTTGGCGTTCTTGATAAGAAGAGTATTTCCACCAACCCTTTAATTTGCAAGCAGTTATGATGATGCGATTCATGTCCATTTCCTGGTTCGAGGAATTTTTATCTAGTTCATGAATTTCGATGCTCAAAGCGTCAATATCTTTGTCTAGGTTTTTAAAAACTATGGTGAAGAGAAGAACTACAATCGGTGTTGAATACTGCTCTTCCAGAGCACTGCTGACACCGAACGTAGTGAGTGTGTCAGGAGGAGATGAGAGAAGAGAGACACTGATAGGACCTCGCTATGCTCGCTCCTATCCTGCCATCGCTCCGCTCTGACAGGTTTTCAAGATGTCATGTTTTTCCATTTTCTTTATGGAATTTGAAAAACTCGGTGAAAAAACATGACATCCACTCAGCAGATCCCGATACTCCATGTCAATAGTTGTGTCAGGTTTTTCTTCCATGGGTTAGGATTTTAAGGCGACAGAACATCCCTTATTTCTTCTTGTTCTGTTTAAAATGCTTCCTTCTCCATCGTATATCCTCCTTCTCCAAGTCATAGCAACAATCAAAGGTCGGCTTCACTTCATCGGGATCACTCCGGGTATAGCGGCTCATGATAAACGGCTTTGAACACTCCCATGCCAGATCCTTCGGTATACAGGCCTTCTTAACATGACTTCCCAGATAGCCGACATCACAACCGCCGTCTCTGATATAGCTCTGGTGTTCGGGTGTATCTGCTCTTATGAAATTACAGAACGCATCCATAATCTCTCTGTCATGCTGGGCCCTCTTTTCTTCCCTCGTCTGTTTGTGTGGCTTTTGGTCATAATGTTCCTTCAGCCAATCAGAAAATTCAATATTTTCCATTGTCTTTGTCTTTTCTGGTAAGGATTTGGGCTTATTTGTTATCTTTGCAACTACTGATATCAGACCGCCATGAAAACTAAAGTCTCCTCATTAACCCTGGCCTTCTCTCTCTGTCTGGTCGCTACTGTTGGAATTACTGTATCCTGTGAGAAATCCGGCCCAGAAGATGAACCTATGGTGGGAGAAGAGGTAGAAGAGGTAGAACCGCGAATCATACCTAGCCCTGGTCTTTCCGACAATGAATATGAAATCACGTCTGATGGTACGACTATCTCTGAAAAGTCAGTTGGATTTTCCTTCTATATCTATGCTGGTGCACTTACTTTATATCATTTTAATTGTATTCTCGACGGCCGCGAACAACATTTTATAATCCGTTCTTCTTGCAATCTGACGCTGAAGGGAAACTCTTTTATTACGACGTTTAATAATGCAATAATATACATAGAAGAAGTAAAGCTTTCTGGTTTTGGCGGCAGTCTTACTATCTCAATGGCCAATTCGGACTTTACTAATTTAAAGAGTAATATATCTGCTGCGGAAGGCTATACTATGACTGTTTCTGATGTATCTTATGATGGTAAAGGCTTTTATTCCTGTACATGGAAGGTCCATTAGAAGTAGTGGCAAATTGATACGCTATTCTCAGTCGGCATGAAACTAAGTAAAGATCAGAAACGCTTAATCAAACTCCAGGCACTGTATACAGGCATCTTCATCGTTGTCTATCCACTGATGACGAGTGTGGCTGGTAAACCATGGAATTGGGGAGAGTTCTTCCTGTTTGCAGGTATAGCAGCTGTGGTTTTTGGCCTGGTCGGATTTCTATTTGTCCTGGGCTCCAATGTTCCGGAGAAAAAAGACAAGTAATGTATCAAGACCTTCTATATTATTCTCTCGGCCCGGGTGTAGAAGCTTTTACTACCCGAAGAGATTCCGTCCTGCCTTATCCTGTCATTCAAGGGCATCAGGTACACGGGTCAAGGGTCGCCATAATAGGTCGGCCGGATATGACGAGGGAAGATCTCGAAGGTTATGATGCCCTGGTTACGAATCTTCCAGGCGTATCTATAGGGGTAAGAACGGCCGACTGTGTTCCGATTCTCCTATACGACCCTGGGAAACGTGTTATAGCGGCCATACATTCTGGGTGGAAAGGGACGGTGCAGATGATTTCCAGAAAGGTTATCGGAATTATGGAAGACAGATACGAAACCAAGGCTTCAGATCTTCAGGCGGCTATAGGTCCCTGCATCGGTCCGGAGAGTTTTCAGGTCGGAGAGGATGTTGCAACGATGTTCAAGGATGCCGGTTTTCCTATGGACCACGTCTGGCAGTTCATGGGCCCTAAAGGAAAGAAGCCTATGTCGGGTGGTCATCATATCAATCTGCCGGAAGCTTGCCGTTGGATTCTTCTGGAGTCTGGCATGACGGAGGAGAATATCCAGATCTGCGGCATCGACACCTACCATGATCCCTCCTTCTTTTCAGCCAGACGAGAGGGAATCGAGTGTGGGCGGAATATCAATGCAATAATGTTGAAATAGTTATGTTGAAACCAGTAGGGATGTGTATCTATATCATTCTCAACGCTTTGCGAGTTTGCGTCAAGAGCGGCGAGATCATCAAAAAAGTTCGAGGGTTTACCTGTGTAGTCTACTTAGAAAGCACTTGCATTGCAGGTGCTTTTTATAAAAATAGCCATTCTATTCTTGCCGATATCGGCAAGAATTATTATATTTGTATCGGCATAGAAGCAATAATTGCCGATAGATTATGGAATTCATTACCGTCAGTCAATATGCAGAATTGCATAACCTTTCTGAACGCACTGTGCGAAACTGGTGCAGCGAAGGGAA